>JAGBDE010000011.1 GCA_017937655.1 Clostridia bacterium
CAACGGCTGGGTGCGCAGGGTCGATACCTCATCGACGGAGTAGGGGCAGTAGCGATACACGCAGGTCTGAACGGGGTCAAACGGTCGATGCAGCCGACATGACCGGCACTCAGGAAGAATGCCGTCTGCGCCGCTGTCATATTGATCGTTTTCCGGTTCCTCCATCAGGAGCCGCATTGCGTCAAAACCGCCTCGGATTGCCATGGGAATCATTCCTTTCTGTTACGGATTTTGAGCAGCAAAAGCAGCCCCCGCTATGCAGTACGCATAACGGGGGACTGGAATGGAAATGTTCAGTTATCTTGCAAAGAAGTATCCATCTGCTTGAACGTAATGAGAATGTGCTGCTTGGCTGTTTCGTTGATGGCGAAGCAGCGGTCGGCAGTAAGGTATTGGAGCAGGATTTCCTTGGGGATCAGGTATGCCCGTCTGATCAGAAAATGCTCAATCTTGTTCTTGCTGCACCACCTGACGATGGTTTCACGATGATAACCTGTCAGATTTGCCACATCAGGAACCGTCATGACGTCGGGGTACTGTTCAATCAGACAGCGCAGAGCCTTAACCAGCCTTGCACACATGACAGGAGTGTGGTTGCGCGGTTTGTTATCTCTGATGCCATTAGGTTTGTACCAGCCGAGGGGAGCCAAGTATGCGTGAGGGTCACTTTGACGCTTTCTCAGAAATTCGATCACATCCACAGTGCGTATGGTATACCGCCGTGTCTTCTTGCCAGTATCAACGCATGGGATCACACCGTTCATCAGGTAATGCTGGGCAGTTTTCTTTGAGACGCCACAGATCTTGTACAGTTGTTCTTTTGTTATGGTTTCAGGGTAGGCTTCAAGGATCATCTGGAAGTCGTGTTCACTGTATTGCATGCTATCACCCATCTTGAAGTAATCGGTAACAGCAGGTGGATGACCATGCTACATGAACTCATTTTGCTCTCCAATTTGCTCTCCAAATCGCATTTTGCTCTCCATTTGCTCTCCAAATCACAGGTTTTTGGACCGATTTTCGCACGGTTCGAATTGCCTGTAATCTCAATGGTTTCAACCACTTTTGAGACCGGAACAACGGTAAATCCAAGGGGTCTGGAAATCCGTTTATCTTCTTCCAACTTCCACTAACTTCCGTGAGGTGCGGTGAAAGGTTAATGACTCGAAATGCGTTAGCCTTCACCGGCTCGTGGGTTCGAATCCCACCATCTCCGCCATATGACCACGCAGAATTTGAGACAATCTGCGTGGTCTTTCTTTTTGCAAAAAGAAGCCCGGAAGTCTTTAGAAATCAAGGTCTCCGGGCTTCTTCTGTTTCTGTAAGGAGAAAAAATCGATGCCTGGCAAGTTCGTTTTGCCGCCGCAATGACGAATTTGCTCACTTTGGGGTTTACCCCTGCCCCTATACGGGAAATAACAGTAACTCAAAGGCACTCACAGTCAGACAAAAATGCTCACAAAAAAAGACACACGGCAATGATTTAGCGATTGATGCTCGCTATTAATGGTGCTAGTATTGAGAGAGGAATATCAGCCCCCTTAAATGTTACAAAATTGTTAAATGTAGTCAAATGTGGAATAGGGTGGTTCAGAGTATCGTTTAGTAAATGTCGGGATTTATGTACTTGCGAAATGCAGGATTAGCAATCATTGCATTTTCGTTTGCATGCATCGCTCAAATCGACCAATGATAAGGAGGGAATCCCATGAAGAAACTGTTTTGCATCGTTAGCATCCTGCTGGTGATGACAATGTTGCCAGTTGTTGCTTTTGCCCAAACTCCAGAGGAATGGAACATATCTCAAGGAGTCAATAATCTGAAAATTGTGACTTTGGAAGTTGACGGTGGCTATCTGCAGCTTCATATTCCCATTGAATATCAACTCCAGGAATATGAGCTTTCAGATATTGAGGAATATCCTTTCAGCTATGTATTCATAAATGAAAGTGCAAACTCGCAATTCATTGTGTACAGTACACTAGATAACGAAAAGAACCAAGATATTAGGTTGAGGAAACTCTACGACAAGAGCAACAAGAACATTATTTTTGAGGATGTTGCGATTGGTGCACATACATACATTGTTCATACAATAGAACAAGCTTCTTTTGATTATGGATTTCTTATTCGGGAAGGGAATGGATATAGCTATCATTTCCAGTACATTCTCCCGTACGATACCATTCAAAACGAAATACCGGCAGAGGCCATCTCTATTCTATCAACTTTAGAAATTCAAGAATCCCCTGAGCATACTGATTGAAATATACGTAGAGAATAGGCATTTCACCTTCTCGTGTGCTTGTATCAATATATTGCCGGACGGTTGTCGGCAGTTGAATGCCAACCATTGTCCTGCCGCATGTGGCAATCTGATGCAGCAGCAAAAGAAGAACCAGCTTTTTACCCTTATACCCGGGTATCAGCTGGTTTTTCTTTTGGTACCTTTTCTTTTTCTTAGGAAAAAGAAAAGTACACACTCTTTACACTCACCCGTCCCGCGCCGTATACTATACCCATAGCAACAGGCGGCCCGGGGCCGCCGGATACGGAGGAGAAGTATGACACAGGCAATTATGGAAAGCCCGGTATTGTATGTGCTGGGCGGATGCGTGGCGCTGTTTGTGATTGCGCAGTCGGTGTTTTTTCTGGTGAAGGCCTGGCGCGAGGGCAAGCGCATGGGCATGGACACGAAGGTAATGCGGAAGGCCGCGGTGAGCGGCGGCGTGTTCACCATCGTGCCCTCGCTGTCCATTCTGTTTGCATTTTTGGCCATGCAGGGCACTCTGGGCATGGTGCTGCCCTGGATCCGCCTGAGCGTGCTGGGCGCGGTGACCTACGAGGTTCCTGCGGCGACCTCGGCGGTAGAGGCTGCGGGCATGACCTTCGGCGCGCCCCTGTCCGGCCAGGTGTTTACCTCCGTGGCCTGGGTCATGACCCTGGGCTGCATTACGCCGCTGATCATCATCCCCCTGTTCCTGAAGAAAATTCTGAGCGGCGTGGACAAGATCAAAGAGCGGGACAGCAAGTGGGGCGATATCTTCATGAACGCCCTGTTCCTGGGCATGATCGCCGCGTTTTTGAGCATGGGCGTCTCCGGCGAGAAGCCGCTGCTTTCCTGGATGGTGCTGGGTTCGTCGGCCATTCTGATGGCCCTGTGCGGCCTGGTGATGAAGCTGACCGGCTGGAAGTGGCTGGAGCATTTTGCGCTGCCCATCAGCATGCTGGGCGCCATGGCGCTGACGCTGCTGTACGTGCATATTCTGCCGGCCGATCTGCTGCCCGCTGACATCTTCCAGCTGGCAGGCGGCGTGGCCGACGTGGTGGAAGGAGGCGTTCACTGATGGATAAGAAGGTCATCAATCCTGGTTATTACGACAAGAGCGTGCACGTTTCCGGCCGCATGTGGATCGTGGCGGCCCTGCTGGTGATGCTGGCTGTGCCGGTGGTCATCGGCCTGGAAAACCAGGCTGCCCCTGACTGGATGGTGGTGCTCCGGGGCCTGCTGGCTGTGGCCCCTATTTACTGGACGGTGTGCGCCATTGAGGTGTTCACCTTCGCGCCCATGATCGGCGCGGGCGGAACCTACATCGGCTTTGTAACCGGCAACCTGACCGGCATCAAGATCCCCGCCGCCCTGAACGCCATGGAAGGCGCCAAGGTCAAGCCCGGCACCAAGGAAGGCGAGATCATCTCCACCATTTCCATTGCCACCTCTTCCATTGTGACCACGCTGATTGTGGTGGTGGGCGTGCTTTTGTTCACCCAGCTCAAGCCCTTCCTGAACGCGCCTGAGCTGCGCCCCGCCTTCAACATGATCCTGCCCGCCCTCTTCGGCGGCCTGGGCGTGGTGTACATCTCCAAGGCCTGGAAAGTGGCCGTGACGCCTTTGGTATTCGTGGCCGCGCTGATCATCTTTGCCCCCAACATCGTGGCCTTTGCAGGCAGCATGCTGGTGCCTGTGGCCGCGCTTGTGGCCATCGCTGCGGCCCGCATCATGTACAACCTGGGCTGGCTGGGCGGTAAAGAAACGGCGGAGGGCAAGTGATGGATACTGTGCTGATCGTCCTTTGCGCACTCATTGCCCTGTTTGTGATTTATCTGCTGGTCAACGCCGCCCGGTTCCGGCCGGAAAAGCAGGCCGACATCCCCGCCGAGCCTTTGGAATACGACGCTGAGGCCGCCGGAGCCCATCTGGGGGCCATGCTCCGCTGCCGGACGGTATCCAACCGGGACGAAAGCCTGATGGACTGGGCGGAGTACGACCGGTTTGTGGCGCTGCTCAGCGAGCTGTATCCCGCTGCCATGGAGAAGCTGCATTTTGAGCGGGCGGGCAAAACCGGGCTGATCTACCGCTGGGAAGGCGCCACCCGGGACGACCCGGTGGTGCTGATGGCCCATTACGACGTGGTTCCCGCCAAGGCCGAGGAATGGAGCTTTGATCCCTTCTCCGGCGAAGTGCGGGACGGCGTGGTGCTGGGCCGGGGCGCCCTGGACACCAAGTCCACCCTCTGCGCCATTTTTGAGGCGGTGGACAAGCTGTGCCGGGAAAACTACCAGCCCCAGCGGGACTTCTACCTGTGCTTCTCCGGCACGGAAGAAATTGCCGGCGAGGGCGCGTACGCCATCGTGGACAAGCTGCAAAAGGACGGCGTGAAGCCCTGCCTGACCGTGGATGAGGGCGGCGCCATCGTCACCGGGGCGTTCCCCGGGGTCAAGGAACCCTGCGCCGTGGTGGGCATCAGCGAAAAGGGCCAGATGGCCATCCGCTTATCCGTGAAATCCGGCGCAGGCCACGCCAGCGCTCCGCCCAAGAACGATGCCTTCAGCCAGCTGGCACGGGCCATCGCCGCGCTGGAAAAGAGTCCCTTCAAGGCCCGCATGACGGAAACCTCCGCCCAGTTGTTCCGCACGCTGGGACGGCATGCCGGCTTTGGCCTCCGGGTGGTGTTCGGAAACCTGAAACTGTTTACTCCCTTGCTTTGCAAGCTGGCCCGGGCTTTGGGCAACGACGTCAACGCTTTGCTGCGCACCACCTGCGTGTTCACCATGGCCGGCGGCAGCGAGGCCTCCAACGTGCTGCCCTCGGAAGCATGGGCCACCTGCGACGTGCGCATCCTGAACGGCTCCACATCGGAGGACGTGCTGGCGCACTTCCGCAAGGTCATCGGCAACGACAACGTGCAGATCGAGCCCCTGTTCGCGGTGGAGCCGTCGCCGGTGTCGCCCACGGACTGCCGGGAATGGCAGGCGGTCAGCCAGGCCATCCGCCACACCTGGCCCGATGCTTTGGTCTCCCCCTACCTGATGACCGCCCGCAGCGATTCCTCTGTATACACTTCCATCTGCCGCAATGTGTACCGCTTTGCGCCCATGAAGCTGAGCAAGGAGGAGAGGGCCACCATCCACGGCGTGGACGAGATGATCCCCGCGGAGAAGGTAGCCAAGGCCGCCTGCTTCTACGAGCGGCTGATCCGCAGCATTTCCGTTTCTTGCTGAGGTTGTTCTTTTCTTTTGTGTCAAAAGAAAAGAACCAAAAGAAAACCGCTATTTGCTGGACGGTTGATGGGGGTTGACCTCCCAATGGTGTCCAGCCACATGGAACAGTCCATAATAGCAACAAAAAAGGAAAACCAGCTTCCAACCCATAACCCTGGGTAGAAGCTGGTTTTCTTTTGCTTCTTTTCTTTTCACTGAAAAGAAAAGAAGATCACTCCCCGATGGCAGTGGTGAAATAAATGATGTCGCCCACATCGCGCATGGCGTTGGCGTGTTTTCCACTAACTTTGGAGGTGCCAAGCAACAGGGCGGAGGATGCGCCGCCGTCCAGGTTGTAGGCGTTATACGCGCCCAGGTCCCGCATAACGTTGGCCATGTCCTCGATGGTGAAGCCGCGGCTGTCGTCCTGCTCGATGCCGTCGGTGACCACCATGACGTACTGCAGCGGGCCAATCTGGCCGATGGCGCTACGCTGCTTGTAGTGGTCGGGTTCAATGCTGGCAGGCCAGCCGGGCACGTAGTTGTTTGTCATTTCGCCGTTGATGATCAGCGCAGGGCCGAAGCAGAAGGACTGCCAGATGGGCTGGCCAATGGCGTCCACGCCTTCCCGGGTCAGGGGGGAGACGATGTGGAAATCGCCGTTATAGTCGATGAACAGGCCATCGTATTCTGTTTTGGGGCGATCACGGAGCAGCGTGCCGTTGCGGTAAACGATACCAGCGGTATGGAACACGAACCAATCCGCGTTGATGCAGGTGACCGCGTTGACCCGCTGGGCCATCTTGCTGGGTCTGAGTGTGGACTGGGAGGGATAGCGACGGGCCTGTTCCGTGCGCAGCTGCAAGGGGCTTGCAATTTGCACATAGCAAATGACGATGTTGGTGTCATAAACCCGGGTACGGTGCATCTTAACATCTATGGAATCGTCATGGTAGCACAGATCGCCAAAGTTGCTTTCCAGAGGAACAAAGTTACCGTCTTCGGGAATGACATAGTCTGCACCGCGGGTAAGCTCCACCGGCTCAAAGGCGGGGTATTCCGCCAGGGCGGCGAGGGGCGTCATGAGAAGGGCAAGCAGCAGGCAAAGGGTGGTAAGCAAAAACTTTTTCATGTTTCGATTCCTCTGTTAATCATTTTCCGGCGTTTCCGTCAGAGCCGGGAAGGGACTGTAGGTCCAGTGGAAGAACATCTCCCTGAGCACGTCGTACCGGGGATGCTTGCGCCAGCCGCCGGCGGTGCTGTAGTCAGCTTCAAACACGATCTGCGCCTCCGGGAAGCGCTCCGTCAGGGCCTGCCTGCCCTCCTCGGTGAGGGCGGTGTTCACGTACCACAGCCGCTGGAGATTGGGCAGCTCCAGGATGCTTTCGTAGTCGCAAAGGGTTTTGTTCCAGCTCACGTTCAGGTCGATCAGCTTCTGGTTCTGTTTCAGGGGGCTCAGGTCGGTGATCTTGTTCTGGAAAATTTCCAGGTACTCCAAATCCTTCAGCTGGCTGATGGGGCTGATATCCGTCAGCCGGTTGTCCGCCACAATCAGCACCTTGAGGTTGGGCAGATATTCCAGGAAGCTCAGGTCGTCCACCGCATTGTGGCCGATGTCCAGCGCCAGCAGCTGGTAGCAGAAGCGCAGGTTCTCGAAGTCCTTGTTCTTGTAGCGCTGGGGCGGGCTGAGGGTGGAGAAGGCGGTCAGGTCGGTGCGGATCTTTTTGTGGGCCACCTGTACCGTGAATCCGAAACGAATGCCCGGATAACTGTCAAACAGCAGGGCCATATCCGCCTTGGAATGCATGTATTTGAACATGTCCAGCTTGGTCAGGTTGGGCAGATATTGCAGCCGCTCATGAAGCTCCTGGATGTTCGGCCGCTTGGGCCGGTCCGTGTCCAGGCTGGCCTCGGTGGCCTCGCTGTCCACGTCCACATTGGCCAGGCGGACGGTGTAGTGGAAACGGATGTCCGGATACGTGTCCACCAGGTACTTCACGTCCGCAAACTCCATGCCCCGGATGTCCATCTCCGCGGGATGCTCCTGCTGGATGATGGCCTCCACGTCGCTGAGGACGGGAACATCGGCCAGGGCAAAGATGGGGCAAAGGCAAAGAAAAATCAGCACGATGGCCGCGCGCCGCATGGATCCAGCTCCCTTCCGCAGGTCAATTTTTGAACGAAATATACTGAAAAATTATAGCATGGCGGCCCATGGCTGTCAACGAAAAGCCCATTTCCGCAGGGGGGAGGATGTGCTATAATATCCATACAAATATGATTTGTTTTACGGGAAAGGATGACCTGTATGTGCAAATGGATTCTTCTGCTGATGATGGGCCTGATGGTATGCCACAGCGGCGCGTGGGCGGCCGGGGCGACCCTTCCTCCCCCGGAAGACCTGCCGGAGACGGAAGCATTCCCGGAACTGATGCGCTTTCAGAATGGCGACCCGGTGCTGACGGCAGAGGACTGGGCCCTGCGGCGGCAGGAACTGAAGGAACTGTATGCTTATTACATGTACGGCCATATGCCGGACAAGGCCCGGGAAACCCTCAGCTACACCATCCAGGACGACCCGGACACCGGCAGCAAGCTGCTGACCATTACCGTGTCTGCCGGGGAGAAGACCGCTTCCTTCCCGGTGCTGGTCACTTTGCCGGACACCGAGGCCCCGGCGGGCGGCTATCCTTTCTTTGTGGAATACATGCCCCATCATTATCAGGACTGGTTCACCAAGGAGTGGGTGACCGCCGTGTCTCCCAACTGCCGCATGGCCGCCAATCGGGGCTACGCAGGCATCAACTACGATCCCTCCAAAGTGGCCAAGGACAACGCCACCTTCTTCGGGGCGTTTTACACCCTCTACCCCTATGACCGGGCCGATCCCGCCCAGCAGAACGGCACCCTCCTGGCCTGGGCCTGGGGCGTGAGCAAGATCATCGACGCCATGGAGGCGGGCGCGGGCGACGAGCTGCACATCAACCCGGCGCTATCCCTGGTGGGCGGCGTGTCCCGGTTCGGCAAGGGCGCGGCGGTGGCCGGCGCCTTCGACGAGCGCATCCGGGTGGTTATCCCCTCCTGCTCCGGCGCGGGAGGCATCGCTACCTATCGCACGGGTAATTCCGGCAAAACCTACGACCTGACCAGCCTGGGCGGCGGCTCCGCCTGGGTCAACGAGTCCCGCAACGAGCCCTTCTCCAACCTGCAGGGCGGCGAGGGCTACTGGTTCTGCGGCAATTTTGCCAAGATCCCCGGCGTCAAGTGCCTGCCGGTGGATCAGCACATGCTGGCGGCCCTGGTGGCTGCCCCCGACCGGCATATGATCATCGTCACCGGCATCGAGTCCGAGGGCTGGAACAACACCGAGGGCCAATGCCTGGCCTACGCGGCCTCTCAGCCCGCCTGGGACTTGCTGGGCGCGGGAGACCAGAACAACATGATCGTCCACCTGAACGGCCACGCCATTCTGGACAGCGACATGCAGCAGATCCTGGACTACTGCGACGTGCACCTGCTGGGCAAATCCCCGGCGGATGGCTCCACGGACTTTGCCCAGATGAAGGGCAACCTGTTCCTTGAGCATAACCGGCAGGTGCTGGATCCCCTGTTTGCGCCGTACTTGGACTGAAACAGGTATTGACAGCAGGCCCGAACCCTGCTATGATCAAATGGTTCCGGGATCGGAACCCATAAGACGTTTATTTTTGTAAGTGCAGATTCCCGGGTGGAGTCTGTCCATTTGCAGAAATAAACGTCTTTCGACGTTTTCCTGCGGATGTGAAAAAACATCACAGGAGGGAAACGCCCATGAGAAACTTCTTCACCGATCCCACCTCCAGCGCCGCGCTGGGCAACTTCGACCGCGAACTGAAACGCATGCGCCGGGACGCGGAGCGCATCCGCAGCCTGAAAAGAAGCGGCTGCCTCACCCTGAAAGAGGAGCAGCGCATCCTTGGCCGCTACAAGGGCACCCTGCGCCGCCTGATGGAGGAAGAGCTGGACGGCAGCTCTTCCCCGCTACATCCCCCGAAAGGAGAATGAACCATGGACATCCTGTTTGAAAACACCCACCTCTTCGACGAAGCCTTCATCAAGGAATTTACCCGCAACTCCTACCTGAAGCGGCCCATGATGATCATCTACTACATTCTGCTGGCGCTGGCCCTTGCCATGGGTGTCGCACTGTACGCCCTCCAGGGCCTGACCAACCTCACCCTGTTCATTTACCTCTACGTTCCCCTGTCCCTGCTGCTGACCTACATCCGCTACCGCCGCGCTATCTCCGTCACCATCAGCCGCATGAAGGAGGTCAACGGCGGCACTCCCGAGGAATCCCGCACCCAGGTCTTTGAGGACAAGCTGAAAATCCTCTCCCCCCGCGGCGAGACCGAATTCTCCCTGGACGTTTTCAAGAGCGCCTCTTTCAGCAAAAACTACCTGTTCCTCCGCAGCAAAGCCCGCCAGGTGGTGGCCTTCTCCAAGACTGGCTTCACCCAGGGCGATATGGAGGGTTTGGTGCAGTTTCTGGAAAGCAAGGGCATATCCGTGCGCGGGGATATGTGAGAGACTTTTGGGAAAAAGATGCTGTGGAAGCAGGAAAACCAGCTTTTGCCGATGGGCAGGGCTGGTTTTTGTGTGCGGAAGAAGGGGAGGGGGCATGCGTTGGGCCTGCTTCTTGGGTTTTCAAGGGGGGTATGTAAAAGTGGCGGACGCAACGCGGAACAGGTTGAGTTTGTTTATGTTTACCGGGGCACGTTATGTTTGCCGCCGAAGGCGAGAGGAGCAGCCCGCTCCGCTATGGGTTAGGGGTATGGGGGACCCCGCACCGGTCCCCCTCTACCCCCAACACCCCCTAACCCCCTTCCCGCGCTGGGGGCCTGCGGGCCCCCCGTCCCCCGACCTCGGCGGGGGTGGACTCCGCCCATCCCCGAGGCTTGGGCTGTACTTCCATCGGTGCGCCTTTCCGCAGCAGAAAGTAACTATGATAATAGTTCCAGTAGACGGCGACCACGGAGTTGGAAGTAGCCACCACCGGACAACTTTCAGCCTGTCCCGGTGGTATGTATCTTTCTTTCCACAGCCAAGTGGCGATCATCCCTTCCCCGCAGCCAAGAACCGGCAAGCGCAGACCGGCGACGTAGCGGAGTGCAGGCAAATCCCGAAGCCCGTTTTCGGGGCGGGGAAGCGCACGCCGGCCGTGACCAGTTCCAATCACAGCCAACATCACGTGATCGTGCGCGGCCGCTCCGAAACACGGGCGAAAGAGGGGATTTGCCGAAACGAGCGTGTCGCTCTGGTTTTTGCTTCTTTTTCCCTAAAGAAAAAGAAGAAGTCTTTCCCCGTTTCGTACTGCACGAAACGCCAGCTCAAATCCCAGCGCACCCAAAAAGCTTCATCTCTCCTTGCACACCTTTCCCCTAAAACCTACTTCCTCCCCCCAGCTTCCTCCCGCAAACCATCCCCTCACCCTACAATCAATAACACCAGCTATCTTGTGCAGCAATCCAAATCTGTGCTATACTCATCCCCGAAACGGAGGGACGCCCCATGCAACACAACGGCCTGCGCCTGAAGGCCCTGAAAGCAGCATTTCCCCATACTATCCCCATTTTTGCCGGATTCTGGTTCCTGGGCATGACCTATGGCATTTATATGAACGCATCCGGCTTCAGCTTCTGGTATCCCCTGGCCATGAGCATCACCATTTTTGGCGGATCGCTGGAATTTGTGGCGGTCAGCATGCTGCTCAGCCGCTTCGCCCCGGTGCAGACCTTCGTCATGGCGCTGATGATCCAGGCCCGGCACCTGTTTTATGGCATCTCCATGCTGGATAAGTTCAAGGGCATGGGCTGGAAACGGTTCTACCTGATCTTTGGCATGTGCGACGAGAGCTTCTCCATCAACTACACCGCAAAAATCCCCCAGGACGTGGATCGGGGCTGGTTCATGTTCTTTGTGACGCTGCTCAACCAGCTGTACTGGGTCACCGGCTCCACCATCGGTGGCCTGGTGGGCTCCCTTATTACCTTTGATACCCAGGGCATCGAGTTCGTGATGACCGCCATGTTCGTGGTCATTTTCCTGGAACAGTGGCTCAAGGAAAAGCGGCACTATACCGCCTATATCGGTCTGGCGGCGGGAATTGCCTGCCTGCTCATCTTCGGCGCGGATAGCTTCCTGGTGCCCACCATGGTTTGCATCCTGGCCCTGCTCACCTTCCTGCGCAAGCCCATTGAAAAGGCAGGTGGCTTCGCATGACCATCCAGCAGCAGATCATCACCATTGCCATGTGCGTGCTGGCCACCGTGCTGACCCGGTTTTTGCCCTTTGTGCTTTTCAGGGAAAATCGCCCCACGCCGGCCTTTGTGCAGTACCTGGGCAAGGCGCTGCCCTCAGCGGTGTTTGCCATGCTGGTGGTTTATTGCCTGAAAAACGTGAACCTCATCGCCGCGCCCCACGGCGTCCCCGAGGCAATCGGCATTGTGGTCACGGTGCTTTTGCACCTGTGGAAGCGGCAGATGCTTCTGTCCATCGCCGGGGGAACTGTTGTATACATGCTGCTGATCCAGCTGGTGTTCTGAGGATTCACACATTGTTTACAAACGAGTCAAGCCCTTTGCCTGCGCCCAATTCCGCCGATTTTGTTCCCAGAAAAAACATTGAGATTCTTTCAGAAAACTGATATAATGCTTCCGATGTTGCCGCGGCAACATTCCGCGCTGCCAGGACAGGAAACAGGGAGGATATTTATGAAGTGGTGTATTGTAACGGATTCCAGCTGTGACTTGGTTGTTGACCGTCAGCTTCCGGAGGACGTGATTGTCCGGGAAGTGCCGTTTATTATTTCCGTGGGTGACCGGGATTTTGTGGACACGCCCGACCTGGACGTGCCGGAAATGCTCCAGGCCATGGAGGACTGTGCCGAGGCCAGCCGCACCTCCTGCCCCTCGCCGGACACCTGGTACCAGATTTTCAAAGAGGCGGATAACATCATCGCCATCACCATTTCTGCCAACCTTTCCGGCAGCTACAACAGCGCCATCACCGCCCGGGAGATGATCCTGCAGAAGCACCCCGAGAAGAACATCTACGTGCTCAACTCCCGCAGCGCAGGCTCCGTCCTGGCCATGTACGCAGAGCTTTGCCTGGATATGATCGCCGAGGGCAAGGAGTTTGATCAGATCGTGGCCGATGTGGAAGCCTTCGCCAAGGAGCGCAACACCGTCTTCGCTTTGGCTTCCTTCAGCAACCTGGTCAAGAACGGCCGCGTCAGCAAGCTGTCCGGCTTCATTGCCGGCAAGCTGGGCATCTGGGGCATCGGCGTGGCCAGCGAGATCGGCACCATTATCGTCAAGGCCAAGACCCGGGGCATCGGCCGGGTGCTGTCCGCCTTCATTACCGATATGAAGGAAAACGGCTTCCGGGGCGGCTACGTCATCATCAGCCACTGCCAGAACCTGGAACTTGCCACCAAGCTCAAGGAGCGCATCCACGAGCTGTGGGAAAACACCAAGGTCAAGATCCTGCCCACCGGCGGCCTTTGCAGCTACTACGCCGAGCGCCAGGGCATGATTGTGGCGTATTAAATGTGGAGCATTGTCCGGGAAAAACAAATCAAGTTTTTTTGCCGCCAAGAACGTTTTTCTTGGCGGTTTTTGCCAGAGAACGCAGCAGTACAGTTTGACATTCTGGCTTTTGTTGTGATATCTTTTGAATGGATTGTTATTGCTTGAATACGGATCAGAAATGAGGGATTCCTATGTTGATGCGTCGAATCGTTTGTTTCATGTTGGCTATGCTGTTTGCGCTGCCTGCCGCCGCGCTGGCAACGGAAAAGCACGACTCCTGGCCGGAGCTTTTCAAGGTGGAATATAAGATCAAGGACCGCAAGGAAGACGACAACCGCTACTATGTTTATAAAGAATACCTGATCACCACGAACGAGCAGGTGAACGAGGAATTTGCGGCGATCGTGGATGCATATGACGAGCAACTTTTTCCCACTATGCAGCCCGATGGCGCCAAGAACGCCAAGCGCAACAGCCGCCTGGACATTGAGGCCTACCATTATGAGACCGGCGACAGCTGGATCAGCACCATGGTGCAGGCCCGCTATTCCTATAAGCGCGCCCAGGTCTCCTGCGATGTGACCACCCGCACCTACGACCTGCTCACTGGTGAACGTGTACTGCTGACGGATATCTTTGCCGAGGATAGCGCAGCGTGGGATTTGCTGTCTGAGCGGACGTCTGCCCACATTGCCGGACTGTTCCCCGATGATCCCCGAAATCCCGAGGCCGTCGATCGTCTGGCCAGCCGGGAAGTGCTGGAGAATGCTGAGTTCACCCTGAGCGGCTTCGAACTGACCCTGCATTTCAAGGCCAATGAAGTCTACCCGGATCGGCCGGGCTTGATCCACGTGCGTTTCTTCTACGACGAGCTCTGGGATCATATGACCGACGAGGCCCGCGTCCAGACCGATAACACCGACTACAAGATGGTTGCCATCACCTGCGACGACGGCCCCACCTATGGCCCTACCAACAACACCCTGACCGCCTACCGCAAATACGGCGCACGGGTTACCTACTTTACCGTGGGTAAGAAGGTGGCCGGTAATCCCGATATTCTCCTGCGGCAGTTTGACCAGAACCACATCATTGCCAGCCACAGCTATGACCATTGGTCCGGCTACAGCATGAGTAATAGTGCCATGCATAAGCAGCTGGACGAACACAATGCTCTTCTGTGTGATATCACCGGCGAAGCGGTGACCATGTTCCGTGCACCCGGCGGCACTTATCCCCCCTGGGTGGATGCGGAAATTGGCGTGCCCATTATCCAGTGGAGCGTGGACAGCTACGATTACACCGGCAAAAGTGCCAAGAAAATATTCTATTCCATCCGCAATAACACCATCGACGGCGATATCATCCTGCTCCATGACAGCGGCAAGATCATGTATACTTCTATTCCCTATTATGCTGAGTGGTTGCGGGACAACGGTTTCATGATGGTTACTGTAGAAGAACTGGCCCGTATCAATGGGATTATTATGGAGCCCAATGTGGTTTACCACCGTCTTTTCGAAGGAGACTACAGCAAACGCCCCGGCAGCAACATTTAAGAACCAAAGAAAAGCACCATTGACTGGACGGTTGCCGGGGATTAAGCGCCTACCGTTGTCCAACCTCCTGGAGCAACCCATCACAGTAACAAAAACCAGCTTCCTACCCATCAACCCGGGTAGAAGCTGGTTTTCCTTTTTGTTACTTATATGGACTGTAACCTGGGGCGGGACATCATTGGGAGGCCACGCCCCGACAACCGTCCAGTCAATAGCGGTTTTCTTTTGGTTCTTTTCTTTTGACACAAAAGAAAAGAACAGACTCAAAAAGAAAAGTAAGTCAACCAAGAAACTTCACAAAATTCTTGGAGAGGATGTTTTCCTTTTCCTCGTCGGTGAGGGGCAGGGCCAGGAAGCGGGTCACTTCCTCGGCGGGATCCCACATGGGGTAGTCGGAGCCGAAGAAAACGTGGTCAGGGGCGTAGCGGCGAATGATGTCGGCCCCTTCCTCCGGGGTGAGGAACATGAGGCTGGAGGAGGTGTCCACCCAGAAGTTTTCGTACTTGGCCAGGGTTTTCCAGGCTTCTTTCCAGATGGTCCATCCGCCCAGGTGCGCGCCGATGACCCGCAGGTTTGGACAGGCTTCCAGGACGCGGGCCATGCGCTGGGGCTCGGAGTAGGGGTAGCGGTAGTCGCCCATGTGGATGAGCACGGGCAGGCCGGCGGCCTCCATGGCGCGGAACATGGCCAGAGCCTGCGGGGAATCCAGGAGGAATTTCTGGAAGTCCGGGTGCACCTTCACGCCGCGAAGGCCGCCCTGCTTCATGCGCTGAAGCTCCGCGGGGATATCCGCATAGTCAGGGTGCATGGTGCCAAAGGGGATGCAGCGGTCGGGGTTGGCCTCCCAGACGGACTGCAGATAGCGGTTGATGCTTTCCACCTGCTTGGGGGTGGTGGCCACGCTGTGCACCAAAAATCGGCTGATGCCCCCCGCCTGACCCGCCTCCAGCAGGCTGGACAGGGTGCCGTTTTTGTGGATGGCAATATCGTAAAACTGGCCGATGGCGTCGGCGGCCTTCTGGGCGATGGCGTCCGGATAGATGTGCACGTGGGTATCGATGATCTCCATTTCGGATTCGCCTCCTTCCGTGCGGTAAAATGTGGATGGGGGTATCATATCACAACTGGCTGTTTTTTTCCTGTTTCAAATTTTCCAGGGCGATGAGCAACAGGCGGCGCAGGGCTTCCGGCTCCGCCTTGCCCCGGCACAGGCCCATGGCCCGGCCCATGAGGGCTTTTTCTACGGTCAGCTTGCCGCTAAGGTAGCTGGTGACCAGATCCGGGCACTGAGCCAGGGTCTTTTCCACCAGGTTGGAAAGGGCGGATTCGTCGGTGAGGAGGAACAGATCGTGGCGGGCGGCGTAGGCCTCCGGGTCTTCGTCCTGGTCAAAGAGGGCGGCCAGGATCTTTTTGCCGGTGGAGCTGTTCACCCGGCCCTGCACCATCAGGTTGCTGAGCTTGGCCAGGTGGGCGGGGGCGACGGGCAGGGTGCCGTCCTCCCGCTGGTTCATCAGGGCGAAGGCTTCGCCCAGCAGCAGGTTGGAGAGCGCCACCGGGTCGTTCGCGGCGGATGCCCCTTCCTCAAAATACTCCGTCAGCCAGCCCTCGGCGGTGATGAGCCCGGCAGCGTAGTCGCTGAGGGAATAGGTTTCCTTAAGTTGGCAGCGCTTTTCGTCGGGCAGGGTGGGCAGGCTGGCGCGGATGTGCTCCACTTCCTCCTGGGACAGGTGCAGCCAGGGCAGATCCGGCTCCGGGAAATAGCGGTAGTCGGCGCTGTCCTCCTTGCGGCGCATGGCGTAGGTGGCGCCGGTGCGCTGGTCAAAGCGGCGGGTTTCCTGGATGACTTTTTCGCCCTGCTTTAGAAGCTCCACCTGCCGGGCAAACTCCGCCCGGATGGCCCGCTCCACGCTCTGGAAACTGTTCAGGTTCTTCATTTCCGTCCGGGTGCCAAAACCCTCCCCGGGGCGACGGACGCTGAGATTCACGTCGGCCCGGAAGCTGCCCTCGTTCATGCGGCAGTCGCTGATGCCCGCGCTAATCAGAATGGCCCGCAGCTTTTTCAGGTACGCCGAGGCTTCCTCCGGGCTGCGCATGTCCGGCTCGGACACGATCTCGATCAACGGCACGCCGCAGCGGTTCATGTCCAGCAGGGACGCGCCCTCGCCGTGGCTCAGCTTGCCCGCGTCCTCCTCCATGTGGATGCGGGTGATGCCGATGGCTTTGTCGCCGGTTGGGGTCTGGATCACCACCTGGCCGCCCTCGCAGAGGGGGTGGTAAAACTGGGTGATCTGGTAGGCCTTGGGTAGGTCGGGGTAGAAGTAGTTTTTCCGGTCAAAGCGGCTGGTGAGGTGGATGTCACAGCCCAGGGCCGCGCCCGCCTTTACCGCCAAATGCACCATCTCCCGGTTCAAAACCGGCAGCGCGCCGGGCAGGCCCATGCACAGGGGGCAGACCCGGGTGTTGGGGGCCGCGCCGTAGGTGTTCTCGCAGGAGCAGAAGGCCTTGGTGCGGGTGGCCAGCTCCACGTGGGTCTCAATGCCGATGACCATTTCCCAGCGGTCAGCCATTTGCGCCGCCTCCTTTCAGGGTCTCCGCCATGGCGGCGATTCCCAGGATCCGGTTAAGGCCGGTTTTGTGGCCCATCAGGCCCACGCTGCCGGGCATGTGGCCCGCCTGGCCCCAGGGGAAGCTGAGGGCGGGCAGGCCCGTCAGGTTGGCGGGCACGGTGTACAGGTCGCTCTGGTACAGGGCGACGGAGTCCGGCTTTTGGCCCAGCTCCCAGGCGGCTCTGGGCGATACCGGGCAAACGAGGCCGTCGCAGGATTCCATGACGGCGCGGAATTCCCGGGTCAGCCGTTCCCGGGCGGCCTGGGCCCGGAGGTAGTACTTGTCCTGATAGCCGCTGGTCAGGGTGAAGGTACCCAGCAGGATGCGCCGTTTCACCTCCTGGCCGAAGCCCTCGCCCCGGCTTTTGGCGTACAGGGCGGAAAGATCCTCCGGCATGGCGGTCTGATGGCCGTAGCGCAGGCCGTCGTACCGGGCCAGATTGCTGCTGGCTTCCGCGCAGGACAGCACAAAATACGCGGCCA
Organism: Clostridia bacterium; assembly: GCA_017937655.1. Taxonomy (GTDB): domain Bacteria; phylum Bacillota; class Clostridia; order Christensenellales; family Aristaeellaceae; genus Limiplasma. Next base: position 17,701 of record JAGBDE010000011.1, read on the forward strand.
GCGCGTCCTCCAAAGCGGGGATGCTCACAGGCACAAGGGTGGCCCCGGCCGCCTCCATGGCCCGAGCAAAGGAAAGGGCGTTTTCGCTGCCGGGAACAGGGCAGTCCAGCTCTGCGCCGAACCACTCCACCGGCAGGGCCAGCCGGGTTTTCTTCATGTCCGGCAGGCGGAGCTGGTGAAAGCGGAGATTTTCCTCACTGGTGGAGTCCTTCTCATCCCCGCCGCTGATCAGCTGCATAACCATGGCCGCGTCCTCTGCGCTCCGGGCGATGACCCCCACCTGATCCATGCTGCTGGCGTAGGCCACCAGGCCCCAGCGGCTGACGGCGCCGTAGGCAGGCTTCACGCCCACCACGCCGCAGAGGGCAGAGGGCTGACGGACGCTGCCGCCGGTATCGCTGCCAAGGGCCAGGGGAACCATGCCCGCAGCCACGGCGCAGGCGCTGCCGCCGGAGGATCCACCCGCCACAAGGGACGGATCCAGCGGGTTTTTCACCGGCCCGAATGCGCCGGTTTCGCTGGCACTGCCCATGGCAAACTCGTCCATATTGAGGCGGCCCAGAATGGGCATGCCCGCCTGCCGGAGCCGCTGAACCGCCGTGGCGGTATAGGGCGCCACAAAATGTTCCAGCATGCGGCTGGCGCAGGAGGCGATATGCCCTTCGTAAAGCAGGTTGTCCTTGATGGCCACGGGCACGCCGTCCAGGGGGGACAGGGGCGCGCCGTCGAAAAGGCGGCGGTCGGACTCGTCGGCCTGGGAGAGGGCCTCGTCTGCGAAAACCTCCAGAAAGGCGTTCAGCCGGGGGTTTTTCTCCCGGATGACGGAAAGGCAGCTTTCGGTAATCTGCCGGGAAGTGACCTCGCCCCGGCGCAGCAGCTGGGAAAGCTGGGCGGCGGTAAGGATGGAAAGAGTGGAAAGAGGCATGAAAACGCTCCTTTATGGCTGATGGAAATAGTCTGTCCTTTTCGGCTTAATCAAATGCCCTTGGCGCGGCGATGCACCCATCCTCCACCCGGGCGGCGCCCATGAGCACCTTCTCCCGGGGCAGGCTTTGGCCTGGAACGTCCTCCCGCAGGGGGCAGACGGACGCGTCGTCCCCCGGGGCGATCTCCGCCGGGGGCAGAGACGCGCCGTATTCCGCCATGGCGGCAAATTGGTGGAGCAGGGCATCTTCCTGCCCGGCAATCTCCAGTTTGGCAAGGCCGGCAATGCGCCGGAGCGTGGTCATATCCATGATGGTTTTCCTCCGGGAAAAGCAAGGTTGTTTCGGGTACTATCTTATCACAAAATGGGGCCGGGGGCTGCATAAACTGCGGTTTTTTTGGAAAGCCTTGACATCCGCCGTAAATCTGCTATACTGATATCGAAGGTCAAAGAAAGTCAGAAGCGAAATTTGACCTTGCACATTTTCTTTTCCTCACTTTTCAACCCTTTTTTGATAAAGGAGGCCGTGATATGACCAACAACCAGTTTACGGAAAAAAGCCGGGAAGCCCTGCAATTTGCCCAGCAGCTGACGGTGGAATACCAGAACCAGGAAATGGCCCAGGAGCATCTGGCCGCCGCCTTGCTGGCGGACGATAAGGGCCTCATCCCCCAGCTGCTGGTCAAAATGGGCAAGAATCCCGGGGAGATCCGGGGCCGCCTGGAAAGCCTGATTGCCCGGATGCCCAAGGTGACCGGTTCCGGCCGGGAGCCTGACAAGATCTACATCAACAGCGACGTGGAGCGTGCCATCGCCGCGGCCCGGGACCGGGCCCAGCAGATGAAGGACGAGTTCATCAGCGTGGAGCATCTTTTCCTGGGCTTGCTGGATAAGCCCACCCGGGGCATGCAGGAGATGTGGCGGGGCTATGCCATCTCCGCCGACCAGTTCCTCACGGCCCTGCGTACCGTCCGGGGCAACGCCCGGGTCACCAGCGAGACCCCGGAGGACACCTACGACGTCCTGACCAAGTACGGCCAGGATCTGACCGCCATGGCCAAGAGCCGGAAGCTGGATCCGGTCATCGGCCGGGACAACGAGATCCGCAGCATCATCCGCATTCTGAGCCGCAAGACCAAGAACAATCCGGTGCTCATCGGCGAGCCTGGCGTGGGCAAGACCGCCATCGCCGAGGGACTGGCCCAGCGCATCGTCCGGGGGGACGTGCCCGCCAGCCTGAAGGATCGCACCGTGTTCTGCCTGGACATGGGCGCGCTCATCGCCGGCGCAAAATATCGGGGCGAGTTTGAGGAGCGGCTCAAGGCGGTTCTGGAAGAAGTGAAAAAGAGCGAGGGCCGCATCCTGCTCTTCATTGACGAGCTGCACACCATCGTGGGCGCAGGCAAAACCGAGGGTTCCATGGACGCGGGCAATCTGCTCAAGCCCATGCTGGCCCGGGGCGAACTGCACCTGATCGGCGCGACGACCCTGGATGAATACCGCAAGTACATCGAAAAGGACGCGGCCCTGGAGCGGCGCTTCCAGCCGGTGGTCATTGCCGAGCCCACCGTGGAGGACACCATCTCCATCCTCCGTGGCCTGAAGGAACGCTACGAGGTGTTCCACGGCGTGAAGATCACGGACAACGCGCTGATCTCTGCCGCCACCCTGTCCAACCGCTACATCACCGACCGTTTTCTGCCGGATAAGGCCATCGACTTGGTGGACGAAGCCTGCGCCATGATCCGTACGGAGATCGACTCCATGCCTGCGGAGCTGGATGACGTCCACCGCCGCATCATGCAGCTGGAAATTGAAGAGGCCGCCCTCAAAAAGGATGACGATGCCTTGACCCAGGCCCATCTGGCGGAAGTCCAGAAGGAGCTGGCCGAGCAGCGGGACGTCTTCAACCAGATGAGCGCCAAGTGGGACGCGGAAAAGAACGCCATCGCCAAGGTCAACAAGCTCCGCGAGGAGATCGAGCGCGTCAACGGCGAGATCGCTGCGGCCGAGCGCACCTATGACCTCAACCGTGCCGCCGAGCTGAAATACGGCGAGCTGCCGAAGCTCCAGAAGGAGCTGGCCGAGGAGGAAGCCATCGCCGACCAGGCCAAATCCGAGGACAGCCTGCTGCGCGACCGCGTCACCGACGAGGAGATCGCCCGCATTGTCGGCCGCTGGACGGGCATCCCCGTGACCCGTCTGATGGAGGGCGAGCGGGAGAAGCTCCTGCGCCTGGAAGAAACCCTGCACGAGCGGGTCATCGGCCAGGACGAAGCCGTCACCCGGGTAGCAGAGGCCATCCTCCGCAGCCGCGCCGGCATCC
>JAGBDE010000012.1 GCA_017937655.1 Clostridia bacterium
CCGAGGTCGGGGGACGGGGGGCCCGCAGGCCCCCAGCGCGGGAATGGGCACCGAAGGGAAGCGTGTGCCCAGTGGGCACAACGCCGTAGGCGTTAGCGACCCGCAGGTGGGGAGTGAAACGAGCCGGTGGCACGGCAGTGCCGCTGGCGACGATTGAACGACCGAGGGGGTGTTGGGGGTAGAGGGGGACCGGTGCGGGGTCCCCCGTATCCCTGGGCCATAGCGGAGCGGGCCGCTCCGTACGCCACCAGCGGAAAACATAACGTGCCCCGGGAAACAAAAAGAAACATCGCCCTGTTCCGCGTTGCGCCCGCAACTTTCCCAACGCAAAAACCCTACTTGAAAACCACGAAGCAGAAAAACGAATCAAACCCCAATTTTTCTTTTCCTTCTTTTCTTTTTACAAAAAGAAAAGAAGAATCCCCCGGCAGGCACACACACCCGCCGGGGGCAAAAGTGAAAATATCCTTATTTCAGCTTGTCGCCCAGGAGCATGGTGCGGGCAGCGATGGGCAGGCCAAACAGGTTGATGAATCCGGCGCTGTCCTTCTGGTCGTAGACGTGATCCTCGCCGAAGGTGGCAATCTCCTCACTGTAGAGGGAGAAGGGAGAGGTCACGCCGGCGTTGATGATGTTGCCCTTGTAGAGCTTGAGCTTCACATCGCCGGTGACGGTCTTCTGGGTCTCGCTGACGAAAGCGGCAAGGGCTTCGCGCAGGGGGGTGAACCACTGGCCGAAGTACACCAGCTCAGCGTAGCGGTTGGCGATCAGCTCCTTGTAGTGAGCGGTATCGCGGTCCAGGCAGAGGGTCTCCAGCACCTGATGGGCGCGGTAGAGGATGGTTCCGCCGGGGGTCTCGTACACGCCGCGGCTCTTCATGCCCACCAGACGGTTTTCCACCAGGTCGCACAGGCCGACGCCGTTTTCGCCGCCAACTTTGTTCAGGTATTCCAGCATTTCCACGGGCTTGAGGGCCTTGCCGTCCACCATGGTGGGGATGCCCTGCTCAAAGTGCAGGGTCACGTAGGTGGGCTTGTCGGGGGCCTGCTCGGGGCTGACGCCCATCTCCAGGAAGCCGGGCTTGTTGTACTGGGGCTCGTTGGCGGGGTCTTCCAGATCCAGGCCCTCGTGGCTCAGGTGCCACAGGTTCTTGTCCTTGGAGTAGTTGGTTTCGCGGTTGATCTTGAGGGGGATGTTGTGAGCCTCGGCGTAGTCGATTTCTTCATCACGGCTCTTGATGTCCCACTCGCGCCAGGGGGCGATGATGGCCAGGTCGGGAGCGAAGGCCTTGATGGTCAGCTCGAAACGGACCTGGTCGTTGCCCTTGCCGGTGCAGCCGTGGCAGATGGCGTCGGCGCCTTCGGCCTTGGCAATCTCCACAATGCGCTTGGCAATGATGGGACGGGCAAAGCTGGTGCCCAGCAGGTACTCGCCCTCGTAGACGGCGCCGGCCTGCATGGTGGGGTAGATGTAGTCGGTGATGAACTCTTCCTTCAGGTCTTCAATGTAGAGCTTGCTGGCGCCGGTCTTGATGGCCTTCTCTTCCAGGCCGTCCAGCTCGGTGCCCTGGCCCACGTCGCCGCTGACGGCGATGACTTCGCAGTTATTGTAGTTTTCCTTCAGCCAGGGAATAATGATAGAGGTGTCCAGACCGCCGGAGTAGGCGAGGACGACCTTTTTGATATCTTTCTTGGACTTAATAGCCATGGTCCATGCCTCCTTGAATGAATATGCATACATTATGCATAATATGCACCCCTTTGTCAAGGGGGAAAATGCTTTTTTTGAAAATATTTTTCAAAAAATGACCCGTTTGATCCTCCCTGCATAAAAAAGCCGCATCATTTGGGGGGCGGATGCATAGCCTTGCACAGACCAATCTTGAAGGGGGCGAGGGCATGCGGCGTTCCGGGCTTCTTGGCGCGCTGGTGGCTACCGCGCTGCTGTTTTGCATGCTGCCGGGGGTGATTCGGGGGTTTTTCACCGGCGATACCAACCGCATGAGCGAAAGCCTGCGTCCAGCGGAGAGCCGCACCCTGACCCTCTGGCTGGTAGGCACGCCCCTGGGGGATGAAAAGCTGATCACCCAGCTGTGCACCGCTTGCGAGAAATCCCGGCCCGGGCTGCGCATCTACCTCAGACGGGCGGACGCGGCGGAGCTGACCCACCCGGAGGCGGTGCTGCCCGATGCGGTGCTCTACGGCCCGGGAGACATCCTCCTGCCGGAAAAATGCCTGCTGCCCATCCATGCGCCGGATAGCATCCCCCCGGAAAGCCTTTCCTGCGGCCGCAGCGCAGGCGTCCTTTATGGCCTGCCCCTGTGGTACGCGCCATCGGTGCTGAGCCTGCCCCAAAGCTGGCTTCAATCGGACGCCGCCGCCCCCGTGGGCGACAGCTACTTCGGCCTGAGTACGCCCCCGCCCAGGCAGGACATGGACCTGACCGATCCCGCCAACCTGCCCTGGGCCAAATTGCTGACCCCAGGCCAGCTGACCATCCAGCCCGGGGTGACCCATCAGCAGCTGATGCACCTTTGCCCTATCGCCCGACGGGCCGACCTGGCCAGCCTGGCAGATACATCCCCCGGCAGGGAATGCGCCCGGGTGTGGAGCTATCCGCGGCACATCAGCCAGAGCAAGAAGGAGGCTCTGGCGCCGGTGCTGCTTGCCCCCGCCGTCAGCGACCATGTGCGGCTTTTCTCCCTCTGCCGGGAAAGCGAGGATGCGGCGTATCTGCTGCGGTTTCTGACCGGCGGGGAACACTTTCCCCGGCTGGAGGAAGCGGGCTGGCTGTCCGTCTGCCGGAAAAATCCGCCCGGAGACGCCTTGCTGGCCCAGGCGGTGGAGATGTCGGCTCCGGGGCTGTATTTCCCCAACGCTTACGCCCACACCCGGCAGGCGCTGCACGCCCTCTGCGCCGACGCATTTCGCCGCGCCGCCGACCCGGTGGCCGCGCTTCTCCAGCTCAGATAAAGGTATAAACCCCGCCGGGGATTCCATACTAAGCGTGAACAAATTCCGTCGGAGGCGATGAACATGACAGAGCAAACCACCCATCACCCGCGCAGCGGCTGGCAGAAGGATGAGATCGATCTATTATTTGAGGCGGTGCGGGCAGCCAACGAGGACGGGCGGTCCCTGCGGGAGGTATTTACCGATGTGGGCAGCCAGCTTCAGCGCAAGCCCAACAGCATCCGCAATTATTACTACGCCCGCGTGCGGGAGACCCCGGAGCTGGCCCCCCGGCAGACGCCCTTCCGGGCTTTTTCCCCGGAGGAGGTACACCAGCTTCTGCGCCAGGTGCTGATGGGCCGGGGCAGCGGCGAGAGCGTCCGGGCCTGCGTGACCCGTCTTGCCGGCGGCGACCGTTCGCTGATGCTCCGCTATCAGAACAAATACCGTTCCATTCTGAAAAACCGTCCGGAGATGCTTCTTTCCGTGGCCGAGGAACTGCGGCAGGAGGGACTGCCCTGCCCGGACAATGTGGTGGAGTACCGGCAGTACGGCGCCTGCGCCAACACGGCGGACAGCCTCATGGCCATCTCCCGCCACATGGAAGCGCCGGGCCTGGAGCAGCTGCTCACCGGCCTGAACCAGCTTTTGCAAAACGCCCAGCGGCCCGCCATGCCCCCCTCCGTGGAATGCGGCGACATGTGGTACGACCGCTGGATGGACGCCCGTCAGGAAGCGGATCGCCTGCGGGTGGAGGTGGACCTATTGAAGCTGGCCCTGGAAGACGCCAGGGAGGGGCGGGAAAGCGTGTTTTTGCAGGAGGATGCATCTCCATGCAAGGAAAGTGAATAAACATTCTTCCTTCTTTTCTTGTCGAGCGGACAGAAAAAAGCAAAAGAAGACCAGCTTCTACCCGGATGATGGGAAGAAGCTGGTCTTCTTTCATGTTGCTTTTATGGACTGTGCCATGGGGATGAAAATCGAAAGGAAGTCAAACCCCGGCAATGGTCCGATGAAAAGATCAAATTATTCCTGGTTGCTCAGCACATCCTGGAAGATCTGGTTGATGGTGTTGGCGCTCTCTTCGTCAACCTTGAAGTAGTTCACGTTGGTCTGCTCCATGGCGGCCTTCAGGTCAGCGTCGGTGGGGATGGTGCCCAGCTCAACCACGGTCATCAGGGCGATTTCGCCTACGGGGTTGTAGGTCAGGATCAGGGCGGTGGTGGTCACGGTGCCGCGGAACAGCACGGTCATGATGCCGTCTTCGTTTTCGCCCACATAAGCGTCAGCAATTTTGTACTCGTTCATTTCCAGGTCGATATCTTCGTCCAGGATCACGTCCAGGGGCAGGGTGGTGGCGATCAGGGCGATGTACAGATCGCTGGACAGCCAATCAGAGGAGGTGTTCAGATTGAGTTCTTTCTGCATGCTGACGGTCAGCTTGGGGTCAAACTGGACGTTGGTGTAGCCATCCTCGGCAAAAGCAACGGAGCAGAGGCTCAGGGTCATCACAAGGGTCAGGACGAGGGCGATCAGTTTTTTCATGGCGAGGTCCCCTTTTCTTAAATGTATTGTGCAAAAGCAACCGATTCAACAAAGCGGATGCATTGAGCCAAGAATATAGCGATTGTGGAAAACCGTTCATAGACCGTGTACTCAGTATACCACAGAATTTGTTGGATAACAAACTTTTTTGTAAATATTTGTAGAGTTTTATTTTTCCAGCGCGTCAGAGAGTATCAGGAGCATTTCTCAGAAGGCGTCCGGGTTTTTGCGGTATGATAAGGCGCAGCTATGGTGCTGCTTTTCTTTCGTTCAAGCGTGACTTAGGGCCGCTGTCAATCTTCCACCAGATACGGGCTTTCCGCCTCATAACCGCTGGCTTCCAGGGCGTCGTACACGTGGGTGAGCACAAAGCGGCCCAGCTTACCCACGCCGTGGTACATGCTGTCCGCCAGGCAGCCGTTGGTCAGCATCACCACGCCGGTGCGGTCCTCCGGGTCAAAATACGCCGCGCACAGCATGCCGTAAGCCTTGCCGCCGTGGCCGTAGAGGGTGCGGCCCTCCACCTGGTAGTCGGTGATGATGTTCATGAACAGGCCCCGGCCGGTCTCGCACTGGACGCTGCCCCGGAAATCCTGCAGGGTACACATCTCCCGCACGGTGCTGTTGTTCAGGATCCGCTGATCCTCATAAATGCCGCCTTCGCAAAGCATCAGCACAATTTTGGCAAGGCCCATGGGGGTGATGGTCAGCGACCCCGCCGTCCGGTTATAGTGGAGCATGGGGGCGTAGCTGGTATCGCAGGGCTCGTCCCGGGTCAGCTCCCGGCCCAGCTCCTTTTCCGGCATCCGGTAGATGTTGCACATGAGCACATCCTCCGGGATCAGGGGCGTCTGATAGGCCGCCGCGTGGATGTCCAGGGGATCGAACAGGATGCGGCGCATGTAGCTGTCCAGCTCCTCGCCGGAAAGCTGCTCGATGATGGAGCCCATGATGCCACCGCCCAGGTTGGAGTATTCGCAGACCTTGCCGGGCACCGCCTTTTCCAGGAAGGTGTTCAGCCACTGATCCTCGTCAAACAGCCGGGAGAGGGGCACCGCGTCGAACCGGGTGGCCCGGGTGTACAGAAAGGGTTCGCCCAGGCCGGCAGTATGGGTCATCAGTTGGCGCAGGGTGATGGGCACGTCCGGCGCATAGGGGCTGCGGACAGGGAAGCCCAGCAGGTCGGACAGGTCGTCGTCCAGGCTGGCCTTGCCTTCTTCCACCAGCTTCATCAGGCCCACCGCGGACACCATCTTGGAGATGCTGCCCACCCGGAAAGCAGTCTCCGGGGTGACGGGATCGCCCCCCAAAGTGCGCATGCCGTAGGAGAAGGTGTAGGTGATTTCGCCGTTCTCAATCAGCACCACGCAGCCGCCCAAAGTGGAGTAGGCCTTGAAGTCCCGGGCGAGAACCTTGTCCAGCTCCGCGGCCTGATCCTCCGTGAAGGCGGCCAGGGAGGTCAGGGGAGAAACCAGCAGCATTGCCGCCAATAAAACCGACAGGATGCGCTTCATTCTTCTCCCTCCTTGCATTCTTTGCTGCTTCTATTGTACCCTTCCCGGTCTTGGCGCGTCAAGGCCGGTATAGCCTTCCAGCAGGATGCATACACTTTTTACGGATTCGTTTTGACATACGGCCAAAACTGCGATAAAATAAAGGTGTATTTCAATTTTTCCCCGGGAGGTTCACCATGGAACAGGAAGTCATGACCCATTTACTGGAAAAGCTGCAGGAAAGATTTACAAAAAAGCAGCTGTTTGAAAATGTTCCCATGAGCCGATACACCACCCTGCACCTGGGCGGCCCTGCCCAGATGCTTTGCGAGCCTGCCACGGTGGAGCAGCTGAGTCATGCCCTTGCGTCCGCCAGCGAGCTTTCCGTGCCGGTGACCATTCTGGGCAACGGCAGCAACATGCTGGTGCGGGACGGCGGCATCCGGGGCCTGATCATTCACCTGGGCGATCAGTTTTCCGAAATCAGCGATCCCGTGCCCCTGCCCGACGGACGGTTTGCCCTGACGGCCCAGTCCGGCGCAACGGTGCAGAAGCTGTGCAACGTAGCCGCGGACAACGGCCTTTCCGGCCTGGAGTTTGCCTATGGCATTCCCGGCACGGTGGGCGGCGCGGTGTGCATGAACGCGGGCGCATACGGCGGGGAGATGAAGGACGTGGTGTCCGTGGTCACGGCCATGAAGCCGGACGGCGCCACCGTGGCCTATTCCAACGACGAGCTTTCCATGGGCTACCGCCAGACCTACTTTACCAACGAGGGCGCAGGGGAGATCATCACCTCGGTGACGGTGCTCCTCACCCCCAACGACGAAGAGACCATCCGGGCCACCATGCGGGAGTTTTCCGCACGCCGCCGGGAGAAGCAGCCCCTGACCGTGCCCAGCTGCGGCAGCACCTTCAAGCGGCCCGTGGGCCAGTTTGCCGGCACCCTCATCGACCAGTGCGGCCTGAAGGGCTTCCGGGTAGGCGGCGCCAGCGTGTCCACCATGCATGCAGGTTTTTTGGTCAACGATGAAAACGGCACCGCCGCCGATTACCTTGCTTTGATCGGCGCTGTGCAGGGCCGGGTGCATGAGCTGACCGGCGTCATGCTGGAGCCGGAGGTTCGTATTGTGGGGGAGGAAGCTGCTGTAGAGCAGGTGTGAGTTCTTTTCTTTTGAGTCAAAAGAAAAGAACCAAAAGAAAACCGGCTGATGGCTGGGTTGGGTGTTCCTGTTAGTGCTTTGGAAAAGCGACAGGCGCAACGCGAAACAGGTTGAGTTTGTTAATGTTTACCGGGGCGGTTTATGTTTACCGCCGCTGGCCAGCGGAGCAGCCCGCTCCGCTATGGCCCAGGGATACGGGGGACCCCGCACCGGTCCCTGCGGCTTCTGACATGCCTCCCTGCTCCTTGGGTGTTCCTGTTAGTGCTTTGGAAAAGCGGCAGGCGCAAC
>JAGBDE010000013.1 GCA_017937655.1 Clostridia bacterium
CATCGACCTGGTGGACGAAGCCTGCGCCATGATCCGCACGGAGATGGACTCCATGCCCCAGGAAATGGACGAGGTCAGCCGCCGGATCATGCAGCTGGAAATTGAGCGCAACGCCCTCATCCGGGAAGAGGACGACCGCAACGAGCCCCGGCTCAACGCCCTGGACGAGGAACTGAGCCGCCTCAAGGAGCAAATGAACGAGATGAACGCCTGCCTGTCCAACGAGAAGGCGGTCTTTGCCAAGATCCAGTCCCTGCGGGAGGAGATTGAGCAGGTGAAGGCGGACATCCAGACCGCCGAGCGCAGCTACGACCTGGGCCGTGCCGCCGAGCTGAAATACGGCCGCCTGCCCGATTTGCAGGGCCAGCTTTTGAAGGAAGAGGACGCCGCGGAGCAGGTACGCACCCAGCAGGGGCTTCTGCGCAACAAGGTGACCGACGAAGAGATCGCCCAGATTATCAGCCGGTGGACGGGTGTGCCTGTGACCCGGCTCAAGGAAAGCGAGCGGGAGAAGCTGCTTCATCTTCCGGAGCTGCTCCATCGGCGGGTCATCGGACAGGACGAGGCCGTGACCAAGGTGTCCGAGGCCATCCTCCGCAGCCGGGCCGGCATCGCCGACGAGAACCGGCCCATCGGCTCCTTCCTGTTCCTGGGCCCCACCGGCGTGGGCAAGACGGAGCTGGCCAAAGCTTTGGCCCAGGCCCTTTTCGACGATGAAAAGAACATGATCCGCATCGACATGAGCGAATACATGGAGAAGTTTTCCGTCAGCCGCCTCATCGGCGCGCCTCCCGGCTACGTGGGCTACGACGAGGGCGGCCAGCTGACAGAGGCCGTCCGCCGCAAGCCCTACTGCGTGGTGCTGCTGGACGAGGTGGAAAAGGCTCACCCGGACGTGTTCAACATTCTGCTCCAGGTACTGGACGACGGCCGCATCACGGACAGCCAGGGCCGCACCGTGGATTTCAAGAACACCATCATCATCATGACCAGCAACCTGGGCAGCCAGTACCTGCTGGAGGGCATGGAAAACGGCCAGATCACGGACGAGGCCCGAAATGGCGTCATGTCCCTGCTCCGCAGCCAGTTCCGGCCCGAGTTCCTCAACCGCATCGACGAGATTGTGTTCTACAAGCCCCTGGAAAAGACCGAGCTGCACAGCATCGTGCTCTTGCTGGCGGAGGGCCTGCGCCGCCGCCTCAGCCAGAAGGATGTAAGCATTACCCTGACGGACGCCGCAGTGGACGCCATTGCCGAGGCGGGTTTTGACCCCATCTACGGCGCACGTCCCCTGAAGCGCTTCATGCAGAGCCACCTGGAAACCATGCTGGCCCGGGCCATCGTGTCCGGACAGCTGAACCCCGGCGATACCGCCACCGTGGACGCAGATTCCGAAGGCGATCTCTACCTGGCATAACAACCCCATCGGCCCCATTGCCGGCCCCTCCGGCCAATGGGGCTGTTTTTTCCCTGCACGGGGCGGGCCAAAGCCTGTATCGCCCTTGCTTTTTCCTGCTTTGCGGGGTATAATAGCCACGCTGCGCGATTCGTATCAGGCAGAGTAGCTGCACACGCGTTAAGTGTTCATGAACGGGGAGTTGTCATGAAACGAAACCGGCCCCGGCCGGTGCGGTGTATGCGGCGCATCCCGCTGCCAAGTGCTGCCTCCTGCGAATCCGTAAATTTCCGTTATAGGAGGCGTTTTGTCATGCAGAAATCCAAGAGTATCTTCCGGGTGGAAACCATTACCTTCACCGCGCTGCTGGTGGCCCTTCAGGTGGTGCTGGGAAACATCGTCCAGGTGCCGCTTTTGGAAAAGCAGTATAACCTGGGCTTCCTGCCCATCGCTGTGGCCGGCGCGCTGCTGGGCCCCATCCCCGCCGCGATCGTCGGCGCTCTGGGCGATATCATCGGCTCCATCCTCTTCCCCCAGGGAGCGTATTTCCCCGGCTTCACTTTGACCAACATCCTGGTGGGCCTGATCCACGGCTTCATGCTGCACAAGCGGAAGCCCAACGTGCTGCGGGTGATTATCTCCGTGCTGGCCGCCGGCATTGTGAACATGCTGCTCAATTCCTTCTGGCTCAGCATTCTGTACACCAGCAAGGGATACATGGGCTGGCTGACCGTCCGCGCCCCCAGCTACCTGGTGGAGATTCCCCTGCAGATGGTGGTGGTCATGCTGACCCTGTTTGCCCTGTCCCGCATGCCCCTGCCCGCCGACCTGCGCCTGCCCACGGGCAAGGCCAACATCCAAGAGGAACCGAAGAATGAGAGTGCAGAAGAAGCTGATTCTTGAAAGCCTGAAGACGGCCTATCCGGACGCCAAGCCGGAGCTGAACTTCACGAATCCCTACGAGACCCTGGTGGCGGTGATGCTCTCCGCCCAGTGCACGGACAAGCAGGTCAACAAGGTGACCCCCGCCCTGTTTGACCGCTACCCGGATGCAGCCGCCATGGCCGCCGCCTCCGTGGAGGACGTGTACCCCATGGTAAAAAGCTGCGGCTTCAAGAGCAAGGCCTCAAATATCGTGGAGGCCTGCCGCCAGATCATGGCTTTGCACGGAGGAAATGTTCCCTCCACCATGGAGGAGCTGAAAGCCTTGCCCGGCGTGGGCCAGAAGACCGCCAATGTGGTTTTGGCCAATGCATTCGGCGTGCCCACCATTGCGGTGGATACCCATGTGTTCCGTGTCAGCAACCGGCTGGGCCTGGCCACCGCGGACAATGTGAAACTGACCGAAGAGCAGCTGGAAAAGGCCATCCCCAAGAAAGACTGGGTGGCGGCCCACCACTGGCTCATTTTCCACGGACGCCGGGTGTGTCACGCACGGAAGCCTGCCTGCGATATCTGCCCCTGCCGGGAATTGTGCCGGGCCTACCAAAGCGGCAACCCGGAAATGAAGCCCGGCGAAAGCAAGAAATCCCTTTCCCTGTAAGTTTTAGGAGGTACAACCCGAATGGCAACCTTTGTTGACAGAGTCAAAATCACCGCCAAGGCCGGCAACGGCGGCAACGGCTGCGTGTCCTTCCACCGGGAGAAGTTCGTCCAGAACGGCGGCCCGGACGGCGGCGACGGCGGCAACGGCGGCAACGTGATCCTTTACGCCGATCCCAACATGCACACCCTTCTGGACTTCCGCTTCCACACCAAGTACGCCGCTGAAAACGGCGGCGACGGCAGCGCCAACCGCTGCCACGGCAAGCGGGGCCAGGATCTGGTCATCAAGGTGCCGGTGGGTACCGTGTTCCTCCGGGAGGACGGCACCGTGGCCGCGGACATGAACGAGGCCGGTCAGTCTAAGGTGCTGCTCAAGGGCGGCATCGGCGGCTACGGCAACCAGCATTTTGCCACCCCCACCCGCCAGGCGCCCAACTTTGCCAAGCCCGGCATCAAAACCGAGATCCACACCTTCCGCCTGGAGCTGAAAACCATTGCGGACGTGGGCCTGGTGGGCTTCCCCAACGTGGGCAAGAGCACCATCCTGGCCACCCTTACCGCCGCCAAGCCCAAGATTGCCAACTATCATTTCACCACCCTGACCCCCAACCTGGGCATTGTCAAGTGGCGGGAAAGCGACTTCGTCCTGGCGGATATCCCCGGCCTGGTGGAGGGCGCCAGCGAGGGCATCGGCCTGGGCCATGACTTCCTGCGCCATGTGGAGCGCACCCGGCTGCTTCTGCACGTGGTGGACGCCGCCGGCAGCGAGGGCCGCGACCCGGTCAACGATTTTGACATCATCCTGGGCGAACTGGAAGCCTATGGCGAGCCCGCCGACCGGCCCCAGCTGGTGGTGCTCAACAAATGCGACCTGATGTACGACGAGGACGAAAAGAAGGAGCTTGTCCACCGGTTTGAGCTGTTGGGCTATGAAGCCTTCATCGTCAGCGCAGCCACCCGCCAGGGCTTTGACAAGCTGCTGGACCGGGTGATCCAGCTGCTGCCGGAACTCCCCCCGCCCCGCGTGTTCCTGGAGGAGGAGATCGAAGCGGCCCCCGTGAAGGACATGAGCTTCACCGTCACCCAGGAAAAGGGCGGCGTGTTCGTGGTGGACGGCCCCGGCATCCAGCACCTGATCGACAGCGTCAACTTCGGCGACGAAGAAAGCATGAACTGGTTCCATCGCCAGCTGCGTGACCGCGGCATTATCGACGAATTGCGCAAGAAGGGCGCCAAGGAAGGCAGCCCCGTGCTTCTGGGCGATATGGAATTTGACTTTATTGAATAAGGGAGATACATTATGCTGACCAGCAAACAGCGCGCCATGCTCCGCAGCATGGCCAATACCATGGATACCATTCTCTACGTGGGCAAGGACGGCGTGACCGACGCCACCGTTAAGGAAGCCTACGACGCCCTGGAAGCCCGGGAGCTGATCAAGTGCGCCGTGCAGCAGAACTGCGACCTTACCGCCCGGGAAGCTCTGGACGAGCTTTGCAGCCGCGTCCACGCCGAGCCTGTGCAGTGCATCGGCCGCCGGTTTGTGATGTACCGCCGTTCCAACCACCCCAAAATTGAGCTGTGAGCGGCGCAAAGATATTTTCAGAGGGAGACCGGGCAACTCTTGAGGCGGTACTTTCCGCCCTGCGAGAGCTGCGGTCTCCCTTTGCGCTTTATGAAAGCGACATCCACGGCTGGGTGGCCGCACAGCTCAATGCCTCCGGCCTTGACTGCCGCCATGAAGCGGTCATCGGCAAGGGCTGCCGCATCGACTTTCTGGTGGAGGGCATCGGCATTGAGGTCAAGAAGGGCAAACCCAGCCCCTCCGTGGTGCTTGCCCAGCTGCGCCGGTACGCCGCCTGCCCGGATATCCGGGGCCTGGTGGTGCTCAGCCAAAGGAGCATCCGCCTGCCGGATACGGTGCTGGGCGTGCCCGTCAGGGTCATCCCCCTCAGCCAGCTATGGGGCATTGCCTTGCCCTGATTGATTTTGATGAAAGGAGGTCGCCCCATGCAGGACGATCAGGAACTGTCCCTGCTGCCGCCGTACTTGCTCAGCGCGGACGGCGCACAATATGCGGACAGCCAGAACCAGCGCACCTACGGCACCCTCAGCTATAACGCCCGGCGCAAATGCTGGACGGTGAAGGGCGACCCCATGGTCACGGAGCTTTGCAAGCGGCTGTTTCCCGGCAGCGCCACCGCCCGCCGGGGCGAGGCCCGGTTCACCAACCACCGCCGGGTGGTGGGCGACCTGAACTGGCTGATGCTTCGCTACCCCCTGCTGGTGAAGCCCCAGGACCGGGAGCGCTGGCAGAAGGCCCTGACCGAGGCCCGGGAGCATGCGGTGAAGCGGGAGATGGCCCGCCGTATGCCGGAGAAGGTGACCCCCAACCCGAGCGTGTTCACCGGCACCCTGACGGACTTCCAGCAGGAGGGTCTGGCCTATCTGCTCCGGTCTGACCGCTGCCTTCTGGCAGACGAAATGGGCCTGGGTAAGACGGTGCAGGCGTTGGCGTATCTGTCGGAGACCGGCGCATACCCCGCCATGATCGTGGCCCCCACCCATCTGATCAGCAACTGGCAGAAGGAGATCGCCCGGTTTGTGCATTGCCCCGACGGCAGCCCCCTCCGGGTGCATGTGCTCAAGGGCCTGAAGCCGTACCCGCTGCCCCCGGCCGATATCTACCTGATGCATTACCTGCTGCTTCGCGGCTGGAAGGAAGTGCTGCCCGACCTGGGCCTGCCCACGGTCATCTTTGACGAGGTGCAGGAACTGCGCCACGCAGGCACGGAAAAATACTCCGCCGCCAGCCTCCTGGCCGAGGCCGCCGAGAGGGTCATCGGCCTGAGCGGAACGCCCATCTATAACCAGGGGGCGGAGATCTGGAACGTGATCAACATCCTGGATTTTCACGTCCTGGGCGATTACGAGAGCTTCACCCGGGAGTGGTGCTACGGCTACGGCAACCGGATTGTGGCCAAGCCGGAACTGCTGGGCGAGCATCTACGCAACGAAGGCCTGATGCTGCGCCGCACCAAGCAGGAAGTGCTCTCCGAGCTGCCCCCCAAGCGGCGGCTGGTCATGACCATCGACAGCGACGAGGGCGTCTACCGCAAGCTGATGCAGCCTTTGCAAAAGACTTTGCAGCTGCTCAAATCCTCCGGGGAGGTCAGCGGCTCCCAGCGGGCCTTGTGGGAGATGGAAATTGAGCGGGGCGAGCGGCAGGCCACCGGCATCGCCAAGGCCCCGTATGTGACCCAGTTTGTCCGGGCGCTGCTGGACGCGGGGGAAAAGGTGCTGCTGTTTGCTCACCACCACGAGGTGATGGACATTTACAAGCGGGAACTGAAAAACTACAGCCCGGCGTTCATCACCGGCCGGGAGACCACCGCCATGAAGGAGCGGGGGGTGGAGCGGTTCATGGTGGGCAAGACCAACCTTTGCTGCATCAGCCTCAGGGCCGCCAGCGGCCTGAATTTGCAGCGGGCCAGCTGCGTGGTGTTCGGCGAGCTGGACTGGTCGCCGGCGGTGCATTCCCAGGCGGAAGACCGTGCCCATCGCATGGGCCAGACCGACTCCATCCTGTGCTACTACCTGGTGTCCGGCGGCGGCAGCGACCAGGAGATGCAGGACGCCCTGGGCCTGAAGGTAAGCCAGTTTGTGGGCCTCATGGGCGATACGCCCCAAAGCGGCGAGGACGCGTTCCTGTCCGCCCAGGAAGCCCGGCAATACGCAGAAAAGCTGGTCAGTCGGCTGCTG
Source organism: Clostridia bacterium (assembly GCA_017937655.1). Classification (GTDB taxonomy): domain Bacteria; phylum Bacillota; class Clostridia; order Christensenellales; family Aristaeellaceae; genus Limiplasma. The sequence goes on from JAGBDE010000013.1 coordinate 6,704, forward strand.
AGTGAAATGGGCTGAGCAAAAAGAAAAATTCCCAGCCGCAGCCGGGAGCAACAGTAACCGCCATTTTGTTTTTCCACCCAACCTGGGTAGAAGTTGGTTTTTCTTTTGCTACTTTTCTTTTTCACTGAAAAAGAAAAGTAGGCCCCGGCGGCAGCCGAAGCCCACAATACGTAACCCATACTCCCACCCAACCTGGGTAGAAGCCGGTTTTCTTTTGCTTCTTTTCTTTTTACTAAAAAGAAAAGAAGAGAACTTACGGAAGCACCACGGACGTTCCTTCCTCGAAGTCCTGGGGCGCCAGGCAGGGGTTGGCCCGGAGTAGGCTGCCCACGGGCAGGTTGAACTTCACGGCCAGGGTGTCCAGGGTCTCGCCCTGGGTGAGGGTGTAGGAGTTGGGCACGTCGCAGGAGACGTTTTCTGTGGGGACGCACAGCACCTGGCCAGTTTGCAGCTGGTCCAGGTTCACGCCGGGATTGGCCTGCTGCAAGGTGTGGCGGCTCAGGAGATTCCGCAGCTGGATGTCCTCCACGGTCTGACCGTTTTCCACGCTGTACTGCTGGTCAATGGGACAGGCGGGCACAGGGCGGGTGTTCTCGCCGGGCAGAGAAGCGTCGGGCGCGACGGTGCCGCCGCTGCCATTGCCGCCGGTGCTGCCGCCCAGGCCGCCGCAGTCCGGACTGTCGTCCTCTTCACGGGGGATGCACAGTACATCGCCCACCATGAGCCGCGCCGGGTGGATGTTCCGGTTGGCGGCCAGCAGGTCGCGCAGGGGCACGCCCAGCTTGTGGGCAATGAGGTAGAAGCTGTCGCCCCGCTTTACCACGTACTCTTCTGCACAGATGCTTCCGTTGGGATGGTTCTGGGTCATAGGGATGCTCCTTTCGGTGTTGCTCCCTATACCCTATGACCGGGAAGCCGGTTTTTTGCCTTTCAGGGATGCTCCCGGTGCACAAAACTTTGCGCCGCCTTTTGCAGATCCGCAAAGGTGTGGATGTTTTGCCGCTGCTCCTGCAGGGCCACCTGCTGGTCCATGTGCAGGGCCTCAAACATTTTGCGGCTTTGCTCGCTGTGGCGCAAAAGCTCCTGCAATGTGGGATAGTATTCCATGTTTCTCACCTCCGCTTTCCATTTTTCCACGGCAAAGCGGGCTTTATACTTCATGTGACAAAAGGAGGCAACCCTATGCCCTACGCCAATTACTGCCGCAAATGCAAGGCCGAGGTGCCGGATACCGATGCCTGCCCCTACTGCGGCAAAGCCCTGACCAAAACCGGAAGGCGGCTGTCCTTCGGAGTGGTGCGCACCCCCTGGAAGGACTGGTTTTCCTGGAATGAACTTTTGCGCATCGCGCTGCCCATGCTGGGGATGATCGCCCTGATGATCCTCCTGTCTGAGGGGCTGATGGGCGGCGCCCAGGGCCTGATGGCGCTGCTGGCCCGGGGCTTCGTGTTCACCATGATGGCCCTGCTGGGCGTGATGCTGCTGCTGATTTTGATCCTGCTGATTTTGCAGGGCCCGGAGAAGGTGCATTACATCCTGGACAAGGACGGCGTCACCGCCTGCACCTATGTGGATCAGGGCAAGAAGCTGCCCAGAATCGCCCGGTTTGTGACCGCGGAACAGGCCGACGCCCTTGCCCAGACCGAGCACGCCCTGCCCGGCCTCACTTTGGTCAGGCGGGTCATCCTCCCTTGGGAGAAAATCCGCCGGGTGCGCGTCTGGCAGGAAGGGCAGACCATCCTGTTTTATCGGCCCGGCTGGTGGCAGGCCCTGGCCATGCCCACACCCCCGGACGACATGCCCGAGGCCGAAAGCTACATCCGCCAGAAGATGAAGCGCATCAAGGGCGCGAAGGTGCAGCCGGAGGAAAAGAAGCCCGCCAGGAAGGGCAGGAGGTAAGCGATGACCATCAAGAAGCTGGACTACGACCTGACTGTATGCAAGCTGTCCCCCGACGCGCCGCTGCATCTGCCAGACGGCTTTTTCTGCCTGGCCCGCACCGATGAGGAACTGTCCCTGGTGTGCGAAACATCCGCCGCGCCGGACGGTACTTTGGCCCGGGAGGACGGCTGGAAGGCCTTCCGCATCCAGGGGGTGCTGGACTTTTCTCTGGTGGGCATCCTGGCCCGGATCACCGGCGTGCTGGCAGGGGAGGGCATCGGCATTTTTGCGGTGTCCACCTATAACACGGACTATGTGCTGGTCAAACAGGAAAACTTTGACCGGGCCCTTCGCGCGCTGGAGGGGGCGGGGTATACGGCAACCTGAAAATACTGTATTGAATATAGTCGTGGTTTACAGCATGGCAAACATTCCGTATGGATCAAAAATTTTCCCTTCGGCTTTACAAAATGTACATATTCACATCCCAAAGAATCATGCTATAATAAATTACCCTACCCAAGGAGGTATAGCTATGAAAAAGATTGTTTCTCTGGCTCTGGCCCTGATGCTTTTCCTGAGCCTGACCCCCGCCTTTGCTGAGATCGCCCATGTGGCCGAGGATGGCATCCTGACCTATCCCATGGAGCGCATCCACCTGCCGGACGGCTTCTCCTTTGTCGCCCCCATTCCCTTCACCTACGCTGAGCTCAGCGACGTGGAGGCCGCCATGGGCTACATCATGATCGGCGAGGATCCAGAGCAGGGCATCGGCATGATGGTCATGCTGGGCACCGTGGAGAACGACGTGGAGCCCGCCATGCTGGCCCTGGCCATGCAGCAGGACACCGCCAGCTTTGCGTCCGCCATTCTGATGGAGAACCACTTCGGCCAGGAAGGCATTCTGTTTGAGTCGGCTGACCAGTCTTTCGGCGGCTTCTGCGTGCTGGACGGCGAGGGCTATATGTATACCTTCATGTTTGTCCACACCGACGGCTCTTCTATCATCGGGGACGACGTTCTGTCCAAGCTGGCAAGCGAGAGCTTCCTGAACGTTTACTTTGAGGACAAGGCTCTGCAGGAGCTGGAGGACATGAAGGACTGACCCTATAACCGCCTTCGGGAGGTTTTTTGTGTTGTGAGAAAATCGCCTCAAAGAGGAGGAGCCAAAATGAAGCGTTTGTTGGGACTGGTGCTTTGCTTGTGCCTGTTCTTGGGTCGCGCCCTGGCAGAGGAACCGGTGGCGCTGGAGCAGGTAGAGATTGAGGGATTCATTGGGTTTGCGGTGCCCGTCGGATGGGAAGCCGCTCAGCTTACCGATGAGCAAATTGAAAAGGGTGTGATGGTTGCCGCCCGGAGCAAAGAGCTGAACTTCCAGTTTGTGCTGCATTTTCAACTGATGGACGATTCCATGACCGTGGAGGACTATGCTGCTGCCTTCCAGGAGGACGAAACCTATTCCCAGGTGGAGCTAATTGAAAACCAACATGGCACAAAAATCATCCGTTTTGGGTTTGCGGATCAAAGCCTGGCAGGCTTCTATGTGCCCGGCACCTATGGCATCATGTACATTTTTACCTATTTTAGCTCAGATCACACACCCATCCATATGGACGACCCCGTCTTCGCACAGTTGATGGAGGACTCCCTTCAGGCAGTGTACCTTGTGGAGGCAGAGTGAGTCAGGGGTGATGTCATTTTTTGCCTTTCCCTCGGGCTTCTGTTATAATGAAAATAACAAAAGACATTTATATAGGAGAGGAATCCTCATGAAAAAGAATCTGGCTGCTCTTGCGTTGGTGTTGCTTTTTTCCGTAACCGCTTGCCTGTCCGCTGTTTTGGCAGAAGAAGCGGTAAAAATGGAAGTGGTAGAAATCGAAGGCTTCATCGGCTTCGCCCTACCTTCGGACTGGGAATACCCGCTGCTGAATGAAGAAGAACAGGAGCAAGGCATGCTGATCGTCGGCGCGGACAGGGAAAAAAACCTGATGCTTACGCTGAGCTTCCATGGCCCCTATCGGGACGTGACCACCCAGGCCCTGATGGACGAATTCCAGAGCTACGCCAATGTGGAGCTGGTGGAAAACAAGCACGGTACCCAGGTAGTGCGATATGAGTATCTTGACGGCACTCTGACCGGCTTTTATGTGCTGGCGGACAACGGCCTTGTGTACGCCTTCTCCTACGGCCATTTGGACGGAACCCTTCTTCAGGACGACGAACCGATTCTCAGCCAGATCCTGGAGGATTCCGTCCAGATTGTGTATTTTCCCGCTGAGTGATCACTGAACCGTTCATCCCTGGCACTGGCAACATGTGAGAATTGAGGAAAAAATAAAGAACCCTCCGCTTCTGTTCAACCACAAAAGCGGAGGGTTCTTTGTGTGATATCAAGTGACAGTAAGATTTTATCAGGAAATCTTTCTTTTCCGGTTCAGGAAGGCGGTCAGGGCCATGAAGCTCATGACTGCGGCCTCCACCAAAGTGACCATGGGGTTGGTGTCAAGCAGCAGGAGGGAAATATCCAGCCGGATGACGCCGTAAAACCGCAGGCCCTGCAGGGTCAGCAGAACAAAAAACAACCCTGCGCCAATGTACAGCCAGCCGGTCAGGCCGTTGTGGTAGCTTTTCAGCCCGGCGGCAGGCAGCGCCACCGCCAGCAGAATGCCCAGCAGCAGGCCCTTGAGCAGCAGGGAGAGAAACATCTGCGCGCCCATCAGGCCGTCCAGCCACCGGTAGATGGCCAGCATGGCAAGGCACATCAGAAGCGGCGCAAAGGCCGCCGTCAGCTTACGGAGCAGCATCGTCGGCCTCCTTGTGAAGCAGGGCCAGGGTCTCCCGGCGCTCCTTGTCCGTCATGGAGGCCTTCTCAAACAGGTCGGGCCGCATGGCCGCGGTCACCAGCAGGCTCTGCTGCCTGCGCCAGGCTTTGATGTGGGCATGGTTGCCGTTCAGCAGCACCTCCGGCACCTCCACCCCCTCAAACTCCCGGGGGCGGGTGTACTGGGGATACTCCAGCAGCCCGTCGGAGAAGCTTTCCTCCTCGGCGCTTTCCTGGCTGCCCAGCACCCCGGGCACGTACCGGGACACCGCGTCGCAGATGGCCATGGCCGCCAGCTCGCCGCCGGTCAGGACAAAATCCCCCAGGGAGACTTCCTCGTCCACCACCGCGTCGATGGCCCGCTGATCCACGCCCTCGTAGTGGCCGCAGAGCAAAATGAGACCGTCCTCCTGGCTCAGTTCCCGCACCTTTTGCTGGGTCAGGGCCTTGCCCCGGGGGCTCATGTACAGGCATTTGCCGTGGTAGCCCTCATTGCGAAGGTGCCGCACCGCATCGCAGATGGGCTGGGTCAGCATCACCATGCCTGCGCCGCCGCCGAAGGGATAATCGTCCGTATTCTTATGCTTCAGGTTGCTGAAGGGGCGAATGTCCACCGGCTGGATGTCCACCAGGCCCTCCTTCCGGGCCCGGCCCAGGATGCTGGAACCAAGCACGCTGTCAAACATCTCGGGGAATATAGTCAGAATGGCTATCTTCATATACTGCTACCTCGTCCAGTTTGCTTTCGTTCAGGACGATCTCGCCCTTGTCCGCGTCCATATTCAGGATAACGGCCTGAATGGCGGGGATCATCATCTCGCCCCGGGGGGTCTTGAACACAAACACGTCCGTGCCGCCGGGGGTCAGCACCTCTTTCAGCGTGCCGATCATATTGCCCTGGCTATCCACCGCCTTTGCGCCCAGGAAATCCGCAATGAAGAACTGGTTATCCTCCAGTTCCAGCGCGTTATCCCGATCCACGTACAGCATGGAACCGCGGAGGGCCTCTGCGGCGTTCCGGTCGTCAATGCCTTCCAGCTTCAGGAACACGTCGTCGCCCTGAACGCGGCTGTTTTCGATGGTCATGGTCTCATAACCGCTGGGGGTTTTGCGGAGGATTTCCTCCAGCAGCTCGAAGCGGTAGGGGTCATCGGTGTAATGCTTGAGCTTGACCTCGCCGCGGATGCCCTGCGGGCGGACGATCTCGCCCACGAGAAGATGGGTTTGTTTCATGTGGTTTCTCCTTTTGGTTGGGGGTATGTGTGTAAAGAGAACAGTCAGCCGGAGGCTGACGGGGGAGTGGGAATGGTTTGTTTGCCGGGGCACTTTATGTTTACCGCCGCAGGCCAGCGGAGCAGCCCGCTCCGCTATGGCCCAGGGATACGGGGGACCCCGCACCGGTCCCCCTCTACCCCTGGGAACCCCTAACCCCCTTCCCGCGCTGGGGGCCTGCGGGCCCCCCGTCCCCCGACCTCGG
>JAGBDE010000014.1 GCA_017937655.1 Clostridia bacterium
AACAAGAATACCGATGTATGACACACTCAACACGATTAAAATTGACACCAACGAAAAGACCGTGGCTATGATTGCCAACGAAATCAAGCTGCTTTGATGTTGTCAAATTCCAATTTGTTGAGCAAACCAAAGCAGATTTTCTCCCTCTTAGGAGGGCGCAATTATACGCACCATTCCGGTGCATTGCGTTTGGGGACCACATAAGCAAACGGGCATCCGAATGTCGGATGCCCGTTTGTTTGTTGTTGGATAAATGGTTCCTTAAGAACCCTCCCCCCACGATGACCGGGTATTGGAAAGGGTTATTCGTAGTCCACCACGTTGGCCCAGCTGAGCAGGAACTCCCGCTCCTCGGGGATGGACTTGACGGACTGGGAGGCCGCCACGATGGGCATCCACTTTTGGACATAGCGCTTCTGGGTGCCCGATTTCTGGCAGAAAAGATCCAGGTACTTGTCGGCGCTTTCTTTGTCGCCCCGGAGGCAGAAAAGCAGATAGGTGCGGGCTACGTCTGCAGAGGCGTTGCCCTGGGTGGCGTGGTTCCAGTCCAGCACGCAGGGAGTGCCATTGTTGGTGATGATGATGTTGGAGGGACGGAAGTCGCCATGGCAGACCTTGTTGTGCTTGGGCATACCCTCCAGGCGGGTATGCAGATCGTAGCGGGTGGCGTAGTCCAGGTCGGCCTGGCTGATCTTGCGCTGCATTTTGTCCTTGAGCTTAGTGAGCATGGGGCAGGTCTTGGACTGCACTTCCATTTGCAGGTTCACGAACAGCTCCATGTATTCATCGAACTTTTCCGGATGATCCACCACCAGGCGGGAGAGCGTGGTGCCCTCAATGAAGTCCTGCACGATGGCCCACTGGCCGTTGACGGTGCAGACCTCGTGCACCCGGGGGATGCAAAGGCCGGTTTCCTCAATACGGGCCTGGTTGAGGGCCTCGTGGAGAACGTCCGCCTTGGAGTAGTCCTGGTCGAAAACCTTGATGCATTTATTGCCGTCGCGGTAGATTTTTTTATGCTCGCGGGTTGCAATCACCTGATCCAGTTTCATGTTACTACCTCACTTTATATAGTAGGAAAAGGGGTGGAAATCAGTTCTCGGATTCCGTCCAGTGGTTGCCGTAGTAGGCGTTGAGGTACATCTGACGGATCTCGCTCATGAGGGGATAACGGGGGTTGGCGCCGGTGCACTGGTCGTCAAAGGCCTGCTCGGTCATGTCGTCCAGCTGGTCCAGGAAGGCCTTTTCGTCCACGCCGTAGTCGGCGATGGTCTTCTTGATGCCGACGCGTTCCTTCAGGGCGTTGATGGCGGCGATGAGGGCTTCTAGTTTCTCCTGGTCGGTATTGCCCTTGAGACCCAGGTAATCGGCGATCTCGGCGTAGCGGGCCAGAGTGTGGGGATGATCGTACTGGGAGAAGGTGCCCATCTTGGCGGGAACCTCGGCGGAGTTGAAGCGGAGCACTTCTTCGATCATGAGGGCGTTGGCAACGCCGTGGGCCAGGTGGTGGAAGGCACCCAGCTTATGGGCCATGGAGTGGCACACGCCCAGGAAGGCGTTGGCGAAGGCCATGCCAGCGATGGTGGCGGCGTTGGCCATCTTTTCGCGGGCCACGGGATCATTGGGGCCGTTGTCGTATGCACGGGGCAGATATTCGAAGATCAGCTTCAGAGCCTTGAGGGCTAGGCCGTCGGTGTAGTCCGTGGCCAGCATGGAGGCGTAGGCTTCCAGGGCGTGGGTTACGGCGTCGATGCCGGAGGCGGCAGTCAAACCCTTGGGGGCGGTCATGTGGAAGTCGGCGTCGATGATGGCCATGTTGGGCAGGAGCTGGTAATCGGCCAAGGGATACTTGACGCCGGTCTGCTCGTCCGTGATGACGGCGAAGGGAGTGACCTCGCTGCCGGTGCCGGCGGAGGTGGGAATGGCGATGAAGTAGGCCTTTTCGCCCATCTTGGGGAAGGTGTATACGCGCTTGCGGATATCGATGAAACGCATGGCCATGTCCATGAAATCGGCCTCGGGGTGTTCATACATCACCCACATGATCTTGGCGGCGTCCATGGCGCTGCCGCCGCCCAGGGCGATGATGCAGTCGGGCTGGAAGGCGCGCATCTGCTCGGCGCCAGCCTTGGCGCAGGCCAGGGTGGGGTCGGGCTCCACGTTGAAGAAGCAGGCGTGGGGGATGCCCATTTCGTCCAGCTTATCGGTGATGGGACGGGTGTAGTTGTTCTCAAACAGGAAATTATCGGTGACGATGAAGACCTTCTTGCGGCCCAGCACGTTTTTCAGCTCGTCCAGAGCCACGGGCAGGCAGCCTTTCTTCATATATACCTTCTCAGGTGCGCGGAACCACAGCATGTTCTCCCTCCGTTCAGCCACAGTTTTGATGTTCAGTAGGTGCTTGACGCCAACGTTCTCAGAAACGCTGTTGCCGCCCCAGGAGCCGCAGCCCAGCGTGAGAGAGGGGGCCAGCTTGAAGTTGTACAAATCGCCGATGCCGCCCTGGGAGGAGGGGGTGTTGACCACGATGCGGCAGGTCTTCATGCGGTTCGCAAAGCGGTTCAGGTCATCCTGGGCCTTGATGGGATCCAGGTAAATGGACGCGGTGTGGCCGTAGCCGCCGTCGATAATCATGCGCTCGGCCTTGTCAAAGGCTTCGTCCAGGGTGGAGGCGCGGTACATGGCCAGCACGGGGGAAAGCTTCTCGTGGGCGAACTCTTCGGAAATATCGACACTTTCCACTTCGCCGATGAGGATCTTGGTGTTGGCAGGCACATCCACCCCGGCCAGAGCGGCGATGGTGGCAGCCTTTTGGCCGACGATCTTGGCGTTGAGGGCGCCGTTGATGATGATGGTCTTGCGAACCTTTTCCAGTTCGTCGGGCTTGAGGAAATAGCAGCCGCGGGCGGCGAACTCGGCACGGGCCTGGTCGTAGATGGGATCCAGGGCGATGACGCTCTGCTCAGAGGCACAGATCATGCCGTTGTCAAAGGTCTTGGAATGGATGATGGAGTTGACCGCCAGAGTGATATTGGCGCTGTCGTCAATGATGGCGGGCACGTTGCCAGCGCCCACGCCCAGAGCGGGTTTGCCGCTGGAGTAGGCTGCCTTGACCATGCCGGCGCCGCCGGTGGCCAGGATGATATCCGCTTCCTTCATCAGTAGATTGGTCATGTCCAGAGAGGGGATATCGATCCAGCGGATGATGCCCTCGGGAGCACCGGCTGCTACGGCTGCATCCAGTACCACCTTGGCGGCGGCGATGGTGGATTTCTTGGCCCGGGGATGGGGGCTGATGATAATGCCGTTGCGGGTCTTGAGGGAGATGAGGGTCTTGAAAATGGCGGTAGAGGTGGGGTTAGTGGTGGGGATGACGGCGGCGATCACACCGATGGGCTCAGCGATTTTCTTGATGCCAAAGGCCTTGTCCTCCTCCACGATGCCGCAGGTTTTGGTGTCCTTGTAGGCATTATAGATATATTCGGCGGCGTAATGGTTCTTGATGACCTTATCTTCCACAACGCCCATGCCGGTTTCTTCTACGGCCAGCTTTGCCAGGGTGATGCGCTGCCGGTTGGCGGCGGTGGCGGCGGCAAGGAAAATGCGGTCTACCTGCTCCTGCGTGTAGGTGGAGAACTGCTTCTGAGCAGCGCGCACAGAGGCGATAGCAGATTCCAGCTTTTCCACGCTGTCAACGATTTCAAGGTGCTTTTCTTCCATGACGTTCACTCCTTTTGAGTCGGATTTTTCCGACCGGAGGATATTATAGCACGGGGTGGATAAGAATGGAAGAGAAATTGTTAAAAATATATCAAACTGTACTTTTAATGTTTTTTTACTGATTTCAAATAAAAAGCCGGACGCTGTTTGCGCCCGGCGGGATAAGGGTCAGTTCTGGGAGTGAAACTGGGGCTGGGTGATGAAGGGATGGATGATGAGGTCCGAGGAGGAAAGATCCTCGTGGTTAAGGCGGACGGCTGTGATCTGGGGATTGGAATAGGTGGTGTAATAATATGTGCCGGTGTCCATATTGCAGCAGCTGGAGTAGACGGTTCTCTCGAATTTGTCGCCCACAAGAACGCTGCCCTCGGGCATGGTTACTGCGCCCAGCAGGTGGAAAAACTGGCTGACGCTGGTTTCTTCCGAAGGGTCGCAGTGGGAATGCATCCGGTGGAATGTTGCGCGTACAAAGCGGGAGGCGGAGGAAAGATCGCCCGGAAGGCCCAGCGCACCCATGCCCCGGCTGTAAGGACGGAGCCCGGCCAAGGGGACGAGGCGGTTTTGCGGGTCGGCGTTGGTGAGATGCATGTAGTTGGCCAGGTTTTGCATGTGGTAGGGGAATGGAGGATTGTTGGTCAGGACGCCGATGGGGTTGTCGTAGATGTGCAGACCATCGGCGGTGGATTCCAAGACGATGCTGGCAGTCTGGTCGGCCAGAAGCCAGTGTAGCGGCGATAGGGGAAAACGGTCGCTGAAAGGGATATCGGCCAGATTGAGATGGCTGAGCAAGGGACGCGCTTCTGCCAGGGTGGAGCATTGGCCCAAAAGCCAGGGGATCAGCTCGAAGGGGGCGACGTTGGTTTTGGCGGGGTCGGGCGGGAAATAAGTGGCGTTGCCAGGGAAATTCAGCCCCGCCATACTCAGACCGTGCTCGTTGGTGGCGTCGTAATAGAGGGGATAGCCGTCGGCCACGATGCCCGCGCCGATGATGGCGTGATGGGTGGGCTGGGCAGGCTGACAGCGGAAAGGGAGCGGACAGTTCCGGGGGGTGATGATCACGGCCTCGCCGTAGGAGCATTCCAGGTCAAGATTGCGGCCGAAATAGTGGTGGCGGGTGGTCAAGGTGAGGGCGGTGCACATGGGCGTAACCTCCTTTTTGGGTAGTATGGCCGGAAAAAGGAGGGGAGAATGCAGGCCGGTTGGAGATGAAAAAAGCAAGTTTCATTTGAAACTTGCTTTTGGCTTGATTCAGTGAGTAAGGATGGAAATGTCTGCTTTGTGCTGATTTGCTTGAATGCGCACGCTGCCTCCGATGGGAAAGGTAATCATCGGGAAAACATGGCCAAAATCTGCGCCAAAGACGACAGGAATGTGCGACGGAACCTTGTCCTGGATAATGGCTTTGATGGTGTCTGCATGCAAGCCGCAGCTATCACCAAAGCGGCCAAAGACAATGCCCTTGATGGTATCCGCACCCTCTACCTGCAAGAGTGATTCCAAATTCCGGTCGAATTCGTAACAGAAGTAGTCGCCCATAATGTTGTCATCCTCCAGAAACAAGACCTTGTCTCTAAGGTCGGGCATATAGGGCGTACCTTGCAGCAGGTTCAGAGTGCAGAGATTACCGCCGATGATGGTTCCCTCACAAGCGCCTTCCTGAATGGTGTGGTACGTGGCGGCTTTGGAGGGAACGACGGTAACAGGGCCGTCCTTGAGGAGACAATCCATGAACGCTTGCCTGGTGTAATCGGTTTCTGTGTCAAAGCCAAAAGTGCTGAAATGCGGGCCGTGGTATGTGACAAGGCCCGTCTTGGCATAAATGGCATTGAGCAGCGCTGTGATGTCGGAATAGCCACAAAGAATCTTGGGATTGTTTGCGATCAGCTCATAATCAAGGTGACGCAGAAGCTGATTGGCATTGAAGCCGCCAAGACAAGTGATGACCATCTTTACATTGGGGTCAGAAAACGCTTCGTGGAGATCCTCTACGCGGGAGGAAATGCTGGAAGAATGGAATTGATTTGTTTCAGAACTATGCTTGGAAAAGGTGAGACGAAAGCCCTCGCTTTGCCAGAAGTTGACCGCATGATGATGCGCAACACTCCATACTTCCGTTAGATTTCTTGATGGTGCAATGACTCTGATTTCATCGCCGGGGTTCAGTTTGTTTGCAATCACGCGACAACCTCCTTGATGAAAAATGAAACGGGATACCAATCGCGAATGGGGAATTACCGAAATATATAGAAAAAAAGCCTTGAAAATCAAGGCTTTTTGGTCTGGGTGAGAGGATTTGAACCTCCGGCCTCTTGAACCCCATTCAAGCACGCTACCAAACTGCGCCACACCCAGATATTCGGTTTGCTGTCCCTTGCGGAACGAGATTTAGTATATTACAGATTGGGATGGATGTCAAGGGGTAAAATGAAGTTTTTTTCATTTTTCTGCAAATGCAGACAAATGGGGCGTTTGAAGAATAAATCCAACCTAATTGTAGAAAAAAAGAATGGGTGAGGAAAATCAAAAGGCGTGATGATTTGTTCGGTTTTTTGTTAGCGTTCGTTTTCCACGAACATGATATGTTCTCTTTGCTGGATTCGAGGATGAATCGACTTGCGCGGCCCTCTGCATGTGTGCTATAATACTTTTTGCATCTAAACGCAAAGGAGGTTTCCCATATGCCGCACCAAAAGGGCATCAAGCTGGTGGCCCAGAACAAAAAGGCATACCACGAGTATTTCGTGGAGGAAACCTACGAATGTGGCCTGAGCCTCATGGGCACGGAAGTCAAAAGCATGCGTCAGGGCAAGGTGAACCTGAAGGAAAGCTTCTGCATGATCCGAAACGGTGAGATCTTCGCCGAGGGCATGCACATCAGCCCTTACGAGCATGGCAGCGTATTCAACACGGATCCGCTGCGGCCCAAGAAGCTATTGATGCACAAATCCGAGATCCGCAAGCTGGCCGGGCTGGTCAGCCGGCAGGGTTACACGCTCATCCCCCTGAAGGTTTACCTCAAGGACGGGCGGATGAAGCTGGAGCTTGGCCTTTGCCGGGGCAAGCACCTGCACGACAAGCGGGACGTGGCCGCCAAGAAGGACGCCCAGCGCGAGATGGAGCGCGCCTTCAGTCACCGGCAGGACGGATGATCCATCGGCCCGGGGCCGACAATTTTGCATGGGGGTGTTCTGGTTTCGACGGGAGTGTTTGAGGGTATGGTAAGCGAGCTGCGGCCCCTGAACCGCATAACAACGGGGACAAAAAATAACTGACAATACCGAATTGTCTTTCGCGGCCTAATGGCCGTGCGTCGGCCCGGGCAGCCCACAGGCCCGGTTCCCGGCGTCAGATTTGTGGGGAACGAGTTCGCCTAAGCTTTGCGGTGTAACCCGTAATTATGAAGCTACCGTAGTCAGCAGCCTGTCGTGAGGCGGCTGGCGAGGGGAATCCTAAAATCGCGACTGCGCTCGGAGAAGACCATGTCAGCAAGCTTTCGGACGGGGGTTCGATTCCCCTCACCTCCACCATCCAAAAGAGCCTGGCTTTCGTAGCCAGGCTCTTTGTAAATGAATGATTGTTATACGCCGGCCCGCAGGTTTTTCACCGTGCGGCTTTCCAGGGAAATGTCGCTGTAGAAACGCATGCCGCCGTCGCCGGCAGGGCTCTGGGCCTCGATGCCCACCTTCACGGTCTTGTCCACCGGCAGGTGGAACAGCCGCACCATGTAGAAGGTCTCGCCGTCCAGGGAGTAGTGGGTGCAGAAAACGTCGCCCACGCGGACAATCTGCAGCCAGACCTCCTCCTGGGAGATGTTGCAGCCGTTGGCATCGTCGCTGATGCCGTTGGTCACAACGCATACGGCGGCGGTGGTGCCGAAGTCGCTCTTCTCAAAGGCGGCCTTGGTCCACAGCTTCTCGTCCTGGATGACCATCAGCGCGCAGGCGTCGTACACGGAGCGGAAGTTGGGCCGTACCTTGGCACGGAACACAAAGTCGCCGGTGACGTCGGTGTAGAAAAAGGGCGCGTTGGCCACGGGGGCGCTCAGCTTGCCATCCTCCGGCACGGGGTTGTTGAACCAGTCCGTGTGGCCGGGGGCGTAGATTACAACCTCGTTGCCTTCCTGAATGATCTGGCTTTCGTTGAGCCATTTCCAGTTGGTCATATCCATGGGGAAACCCTCCTGTCAGCGGATTTTCTTGCAGCCATTATAGCAAATCAGGTATGAAATGCAAGCGTTATGCAAAACAATTTCCGCTTTCTGGAAGAAAATCCATATTGCGTGCGTTATATTCACAGATCAACCAAAGGAGTTTTTGCCATGAAACGCTTGCTTGTGCTTTTGACGGTCATCCTTCTGTGCTGCGCCGCGCCCGCTGCTCTGGCCAACCGCTGGGGGCTTGTGGGAGAGCTGCTTTCTCAGGTGGCGGATGTGGACACCTGGAATGGTTATTACTGCATCGGTGGTCAGGCTGGGGAAGCGGCCGTCATGCACAGCCGTTACCACAACACGCTGCTGATGATTTGGGACGGAGATCTGCAGGCCTACACCACCGCGGTGTATCAGCCGGGGCATGAAAAGGCGGACAAGGTTTCCCTCAACAACCGGGACGGTTACCTGATCATTTCCTATGGGGACGACGAGAAGTATATCTTCCATGCAGACATAAGGTATTCGTCAAATTACGATTATGTTCTGGAGGAAGCGTGGGTGAATGGCCTGCACTTCTGCCTGGATCAGGATAGCGGCTGGAGTTACTCCGTCCAGGACGGCGACCAAACCCTGGTGCTGCAAGGCCGCAAGATCCTGGAGACCTTCAACATCAACCTGTTTCCCCGCACGATGGACGAGGTTGTGCACCTGAACCTGGTACGGGATGCCATTGGTCTTTCTGCGCTCCACAGCAGGGAAGGTGTGAAGCTGAGCGGCGTGGGGGAGGAGACGGCCCCGGTGTACTCTGCGCCGTTTGGGAAGTCGGCCTGGCGCGCGGCAAAAGGCAAGGCCGCCGTGGATTTGTCGGACGATTTGTGGGTCATGCGCTACTACACAAATGCCGACGGTCAGGAATACGCCCTCATCCGCTATGACGTCAGTCGGCGCACCCAGCGCTTTGGCTATGTGGAGATGGAGCGCGTGGGCAAGGTGCAAGGGGTTTGGAGTGGCGATACATTCCCCACCCAGATGCGCGTCCAGGCCCGGCAGGACACCTACCTCACCGATGACCCGCTGGTATCCCAGTACCCGCAGTTCCAGGTGCCGGAGGGCACTTGGTTTGACTGCATGGGCATGTACGGCGATTACGCCTATGTGAGTGCTGAGGTCGACGGCGATGAATTCGTGGCAGGCGGGCAGATCGTTTGGGGATTTGTGCCGCTGAAGCATCTGGACGTGAATCCGGACGTGCGGGGCAATATCCGCTACGACGTGATGGAGCAGATGGCCGGGAAGTATTCTTTCTGGGCCGGCGGTGCAACCGTTGGCTGCGATTCCGTGATCCTCCATGCGGACGGCACCTACACCGGCAACCAGGACGACCGGGATTTCCGCGTGAAGGATGACAGCATCCGCGGCAAATGGTACGTGACGGATTATCACGACAGCTGGGGCCTTTACTGGGACGATCCGCTCTACGAGATCACCCTGGTTCAGGATGACGGCAGGGTCAACATCCAGGGATTGACGCTGCACGAGGAAGGCTTTTCCGTCACCTTGTATGAGGGCGGCGGAGGTTACTACCGCGTTCCCGAAAGCGAGATAGAGGATGGGATCTGGACAGGTGACGGTCCATATTAACAAGTTTCTGGAAGAAAATCCATATTGCGTGCGTTATATTCACAGATCAACCAAAGGAGTTTTTGCCATGAAACGCTTGTTTGTGCTTTTGACGGTCATCCTTCTGTGCTGCACCGTGCCCGCTGCTCTGGCCAACAGCTGGGGGCTTGTGGGGGAGCTGCTTTCTCAGGTGGCGGATGTGGACACCTGGAACGATTATTACTGCATCGGTGGTCAGGCTGGGGAAGCGGCGGTGATGCACAGCCGCTACCACAACGTCCTGCTGATGGTGCTAAACGGCCGGGTGCAGAATTTCACCACCGCGGTGTATCAGCCGGGGGATGAACGGGCCGAGAAGGTTTCTCTCAGCAATCGGGACGGTTACCTGGTCATTTCCTATGGGAACGACGAGTGGTATTGTTTCCGGATGGATATGGACAGCGCGCTTGGCCCGTACTACGTTCTGGAGGAGGCAGAGGTCAATGGCCTGCACTTCCGTCAAGATCCGGAAAATGAGTGGCAATACGCTGTATCGGATGGGGAAAAGGCCCTTTGGCTGGTGGGGCGCGAGACTTTGGACACCTTCAATATCAACCTGTTTCCACGCACGCTGGACGAGGTTGTGCACCTGAACCTGATGCGGGATGCCGGTCTTTCTGCGTTCCGCAGCAACGAAGGCGCAAAGCTGAGCGGCGTGAGGGAGGAGACGGCCCCGGTGTACTCTGCGCCGTTTGGGAAGTCGGCCTGGCGCGCGGCAAAAGGCAAGGCCGCCGTGGATTTGTCGGACGATTTGTGGGTCATGCACTACTACACCAACGCCGATGGCCAGAAATACGCCCTCATCCGCTATGACGTCAGCCAGCGTACCCAGCGTTTTGGCTATGTGGAAGCAGAAAGCCTGGGCGTCGCGGAAGCGGTGGTGGATGGATACCGTGTATATGATAGCTTCTCCACCCAGATGCGGGTTCAGGCCCGACAGGACACCTACCTCACCGACGACCCGCTGGTGTCCCAGTACCCGCAGTTCCAGGTGCCGGAGGGGACCTGGTTTGACTGCATGGGCCTGTACGGCGACTACGCCTACGTGGGCGCCGAGGTAGACGGCGACGAATTCGTGGCAGGCGGGCAGATCGTTTGGGGATTTGTGCCGCTGAAGCATCTGGATTTGAATCCGGACGTGCGGGGCAACATCCGCCATGACGTGATGGAGCAGATGGCCGGGAAATATTCTTTCTGGGCTGGCGGTGCAACCGTTGGCTGCTGGACCGTCACTCTGCAGGCGGACGGGACCTACACCGGGAATGATGATGAGGATTACCGGGATTTCCGGGTGACGGACGACAGCATCCGCGGGAAATGGTACGTGACCGACTATCACGACAGCTGGGGCCTTTAATGGAACTATCCGCCCTATGAGATCACACTGGTTCAGTATG
>JAGBDE010000015.1 GCA_017937655.1 Clostridia bacterium
GATATCGCTGCTTCCGGTGGTGGACTGCTCCACCAAGCTACCCACAACGTCATATCGATATTCTGTTGTCAAATTGCGGGACGCAGTCTCCACCCGGCGACCGGCGGCATTGTAGGCGTAGGTGGTCACCTCGCCGTCCAAACCGGTTACGCTGGTCATGCGGTTCATGCTGTCGTAGGTATAGCGCACCGCATGCCCATCCGGGTAGGTCATGGAGGTCTTATTGCCGTATTCATCATAGGTATAGGAAACTACGTCACCGTTCACATTCGTCACGGAGACAAGATATCCCTGCTGATTATACTGGTATGTGATTGTTCCTTCGCTGTTTTTTACAGTTGTTACCTGTCCGACTTCGTTGTAGCTGTTTTCTATGCCCTGGTTTTCGCCGGTATTCTGGGCGGTGAGATTGCCAGTTTTGTCATACTCAAAGGTCATGACTGTGCCGTCCGCCTTAGTGACAGAGCTGAGCCAGCCTTCGGGGGTGTAGGCGTAGGTTACGGTGTTGCCCAGCGCGTCGGTTTCCGTGAGCAGGTTGCCGTTCTTATCGTAGGTGTACTTGGTAACGTGCTTCATGGCGTCCGTCACCTGAGCGATGTTATCCAGCGCATCGTACTTGTAGCTGGTGGTATTGCCCGCTTCATCCACCACGGCGGTGAGGCGGTTCACCTTATCGTACTTGTAATGCTTGGTATAGCCTTCGCCGTCGGTTTCGGCGGTTACGTTGCCGGCAAGGTCGTAACTGAGGCTCTGGGTTGCGCCGTTGGCGTATGTCACCTGCGCCAGCAGGTTTTCGGGGGTGTAGACAAACCGAGTGGTATTGCCCAGCGGGTCGGTTTCACCGATGATGTTGCCCAGCGCATCGTAGGCGTAGGCGGTTTCTGCGCCGTCCGGGGTGATGACTTTGGTAAGCCTGCCCAGAAGGTCGTATTCATAGCGGGTTACCTGCTGACCCTGCGCAACGGAGGTCACGTTGCCGAGGCTGTCGTAGGTATAGGCGGTGGTCAGCCCGGTGCGGGGGGTGATGCGAACCACACGGCCCAGCAGGTCGTATTCCGTAGTTTCTGCTGTGCCGTCGGGGTAGGTAATCTGTACCAGATTGCCGTTTAGATCGTAGCCGAATTCCACCCGTCGGCCTTCTGCATCGGTCACGACGGTGACGTTGCCCGCCAGATCGTACTCGTAGGCGGTAGCGTTGCCATTCACCGTAAGGGTGGCAATTTGGCCGTTTTCGTTATAGCCGTACAAGGTCACGCAGCCCTCCGCATCGGTGGAGGACAGGGCACGGCCAGCAGCATCGTACTCGTAGAGGGTAATCGCTTTGCCCGGCGCGGTAATCTTGGTGATGTTGCCAAGGGCATCGTACTCAAAGGTGGCCTTCTGGCCCATGGCGTCGGTAATCTGGGTTACCTGACCGTTCTTATCGTAACGGTACTTAGTGGTATTTTGGTTGGCATCAGTCTCGCTGATGATTCGCCCAGACTTATCGTAGCCGGTAGCGATCACGCCGCCGTTTTTCTGGATGGCGGCGGTGGCGTTGCCGTTTTTGTCGTACTCCAAGGAGACGGTCTGCCCCAGCGCATCCGTCATGGAGACGAGGTTGCCGTTCAGATCGTAGCTATAGGTGGTCACGTTGCCGAGGGCATCGGTGGTGGCGACGAGGTTGCCCACGGAATCGTAGGTATAGTGGGTGGTTGCGCCGTTGGGGTCGGTTTCGCTGACGAGGCGGTTCTGCGCATCGTAGCGGTAGATGGTCATATTGCCCAGCCCGTCGGTGACGGTGAGCAAGTTTCCGTTGACATCGTAGGTGTAGGCGGTCACTGCACCTGTGGGGTCGGTAATGGAGGTGAGGCGCCCCAGCAGGTCGTACTGGATGGTGGTCACGCCTCCCAGTGCATTGGTCTGGCGGATCACATTGCCCATTTCGTCATACTCAGCGGAAATCACCCCGCCGCCGGGCAGCGTGCGGGTGAGCATATTGCCGGCCAGATCGTAGGTCATGGTCTGGGTGAGACCGGCGGCATCCGTCACGCTGAGGGGGAAGCCGAGGGCATCGTAGGTGTAGGTGGTTACGCCGCCGGTGGGGCTGGTTTCCCGCACCAGATTGCCCGCCAGATTGTACTCGCTGGCGGTGACATTACCCATGGGGTCGGTCAAGGTGATTTGGTTGCCGCTGGGGTCGTAGGTGTAGCGGGTTTCGTTGCCCATGCCGTCCCGGACAGAGTCCAGCTGGTAGTTTTTGGTATAGGTGGCGGTTTGCACGGTGCCATCGGGCAGGCGGGTTTTAATGAGGTTGCCCAGCGCATCGTACTGGTAGGTGGTGGTGTTGCCCATGGGGTCGGTCATGGAAGTCTGGCGGCCCATGGCATCGTAAGTGTAGGTAATGCTGCTGCCATCCGCAAAGGTGAGGCACAGCAGGTTGCCCTTTGCGTCGTGGGTGTAAAGGGTGGTATTGCCCAGCGCATCGGTGGCAGAGGCAAGGAAGCCGTGGGCATCGTATTGGTAGGTGGTCTCATTGCTCAGAGGATCCACCGTTTTGGTCAGAAGGCCGTTTACATATTCGTAGCGGGTCACGTTACCCAGCGCATCGGTCTGGGCGATAAGGCGGCCTTTCTGGTCGTGCTCATAGCGGGTGAGTGCACCGTTGGGGGCGGTTTCTGCGATGAGGTTGGAGTTTTCATCGTACTCATAGATTGTCACGCCGCCGCTGAGATCCGTAAGGCGGGTGAGATTATGGCGATCGTCGTATTCCCGCAGGATGCTGCCGCCGCTGGGCAGCACGGTGGCGGTCAGATCGCCGGCGGGGTTATAGGCGTAGGTGGTCACATTGCCCATGGGGTCGGTCTCGGAGACAATCTCGCCGTTTTCGCCGTAGGTGAAGGTGGTTTCGCCGCCACGGGCATCGATGATGTGGGTGGTATGCTTCCACTGGTCAAAGTAATAGGTTACCTGATTGCCTTCCGCGTCGGTGGTAATGGTGTGGTCTTCTGCGTACTTCAGCTGGTACTTGCCTCGCAGCGCATCCTCCTGATAGATAACGCGGCTCTGGTCATCATACTTATTGCGCACCTGGCATTTGCCGGAAGCATCCGTCCACTCGGTCATACGGCCCTGCCGGTCATACTTGTACTTGGTGGTGTTGCCCTCGGCATCGGTGAAGGAAACCAGCTGGTTGTTTTTGTAGGCATAGGTAAGCTCAGCACCGCCGGGGGTGACGATGCTGGTGATGTGACCGTTTTCGTCCATCTGCACCTTCAGCTCCTCATGGCTGGGGGACAGAATGGAGGTGATGAAGCCGTCCTCGTTGCGCAGAATTTGGAGGATGTGCTGGCCGCCGTCCTTTTCGATGCGGCTCAAAAGGCCGCCGGAGGCAAACACGTACACGGTACCGTCTGTAAGGGTGATGCGGTACTCGGTGCCTGCGTCGTCGTAGGAGAGGGTTTCGTATTCCGTTGTGTTGCTGGTGAAGTTGCCGTCCGGTTGGCGGTAAAAGATGATTTCGCTGCCATCGCCCCGGCGCAGCGCCACGGAACCGTCGCTAAACAAGCGCAAATGCATGCTATACTCGGTAGCCCACTTTGCGCCGAAGGGTCCGTCGGTCTCGCTGGACTGGGTATTGTAGGTGCGTACGATGTCGAAACCGCCGTTGCCCAAATCGGCAAGGGAATAGTCCCGAGTTTGCAGGAAGAAATTGCCGGTGTTGAAATTGATGGGTTCAAAGCCAAGGGAACAAAAACGATTGGGGCCAAGCAAGCTTTGATCCAGCGCAAATTCAACACTTGGAGGGTTAGGAGTAGTGGAGAAGGTGTAATTTCCGCCGTAAAGATGGTTCAGATATTCGGACTGGGTAAAGTCCACCACATTGTGCTGAACGCCTTCCAGCCGCTGTTCTGCGGGGATATAGACATATTCGGCAGAGACCTTATTACTCCGGCGGGTAAGTGTTCGCTGCAGTGTTTCGTTGGGATTTTCGTATACCCTGCGGGCGGCTACGTGGTAGGAAGCGTTTTCCTGATAGTCGTAATCCTCGTAGCGGGTAGAGCGAGTGCTGCCAAGATGCTCGCCGTTGCGGTAGATATCAAACCAGACTTCGTTCTCGCAGGTTTCATCATCCCGGTTAGGGTCGGACCAGGTAAGAACGTAGCGGCGCAGTTTTTCATTCTCATAATAGTCGCCGTAATCAGCTACCTGCACATGGTAAGGAGCCTTTACCAGCGTCGTGGAAAGGGACGTTGTGTCAGCAGTGACTCCTTCCAAATGAACGGCGCGGAGGCTTACGCCACTGGGCAGTGTTGCACGGAAATAGAGGCTGTCGGTAGCTTTGGGCAGGAAAACGTAGCCGCCGGGTGCAAAGTCTGTCCAGGTGTTCCCGTCAAAGGAATAGGCAAAGCGTCCTTTGGTGGATACCTTGCCGGTTTCCGTCATGCAAAGGGCTTCCAGCCGAAGAGCATATACTTCTTCGGGCAGAGCAAGCTTGCCAGAAAGATACTCATCCTTTACATCCAGAGCGGTTCGCAGAAGAATGCTGGAAGCAGCTCCACTGCCGTGGAGAGAGCCGTTTTCTTCTACGCCAAAGGCAGCGAAACGGTGAAGGGTACCGTCCGCAAAAGGAAGCAAATCAGCGGTGAGGCCATCGTTGTTCCACACACCGTCTGCATACAGGCGTGTGGTGGCGAATTGCGCGCTGGAATCAGTGGCGATGGGCAGGAGTGCCGTTGTATTCTCGGTTTGATTGGTAATCTTAAAGGAGTTTACTGGTCTTAGCAGCTTCACGCTATAACGCAGGGGATTGCTCTCATAAACACCGGTTAAATCCAGGCCCTGAAGCATTGTCCCTGTGCCCTGCATGCTTACACGAAGCTTGATGTTTTTCTGGGGTGCATCAAGATACACATCATAACCCGGAGCAATGGACTGCCATGTATTGCCGCCATCAACGCTGTAGTGGTACACAATCCTCCCGCCTTGAGATAACTTCTCCAAGGTGTGGAGTCTGATTGCCAATACAGGACGGTCAGACGGGCAATTCACAGAAACAAAGCTTCCAGTATCGCCAGTAAGAACAGCCCCCTCTTGGGATGTGCTGATGTTTTCAGCGCTCTCCAACTTAGATGCATCGCGCCAGCTCTCACTAAGAATCAAGCTCGAAGCCATGCCTTTTGAATAATGCAGTTCTCCATTTTTAGATCTAGAGATAATGGATAGGGAGTGCAGAGAGTTTTCCGGGAAAAGGATGGGGTGCAGCGGAAAACGGTTTTCGATCGCAGTTCCGGAAGGGAAACCGTCGATGATATAACAGTTTTCGATTTCTGGTTCTTTGCAATCAACGTCGTATGATGCTTGTGCATCCACAGTCGTGATCACTTCGCCCGGAGTGGGAGTTTGAATATTTACGCTTGCAGAAATGGGGGTTGCATTATGCTCTGCAACAATGCAGAGCCCTTGGCAAACACTTTCATGTCCTGCAGCATCAGATGCCTTCAAAACAATTTCGATTGTTTCACCATCGGCGAACTCATCTGTATTGAGTACACCGAGCTGAGCATTGACCTGATCCGAATTGCCCGAAGAGATTTCGACGATTTTACCGCTGGAGCCCGTAGCGATCAATGTCCATTCGGCAAGAGCACGATCTTGTACGCTTCCCCAAACATCCTGAACGCCAGTCACCACATCGCCGTTTTGAGGAGAAACAAGCTCCGTAATGGGGGCGGTAGCATCCAGATAGAGAGTATGATCAAAGGAGCAGCTATTGCCCAAAGCATCCGTCAACCGAAGGGTAATGGTGTGCTGCCCGTCGGAAAGAGAAGAAATATCGATGGTTTGTGTACCGTCCGTCTGCAGTTCAGTAGCGCAAAACGGATCGTCATTTACGGCGTATTCGATAGCAGCCAAACCGCTATAAAGATCTTCTGCTCCCTGCCAGAAAAGCTCCACGGTCTCCGAATCCGTCCAGCCCGAAGGATTCAAACCAGAAGTGGAAAGTACGGGGATACTTCTGTCAATTTTGATGGATACGCTCGCAGCGATACCAATATTTCCCGCCACGTCAACACCCCTGACTGACAAGGTATGCTCGCCGTCAGAGAGGGATGAAATATCAAGCGGGAAGCCCACATATGTCTTTTCTGCGATATTTGTAGAGACAAAGGCGCTGCCGTCCAAAGAGTATTCTACTCTGAGCAGATCGTTTACATCCGTTATTCCAGACCAGGTTAAGCTGGCCGTACTTTCGATGGTCCAATCTGCCGGAAGCAGGGTTAATTCCGGAGCCGTAGGCGGCGCTTTGTCAACTTTGATTTCCGTTCCCTTGGGTTGGCCATAATTTCCAGAAGCATCCATACCACGAATATAGATAGCATGAACGCCATCCGCCATATTTTCTGTCGGCAAATCAAAGGAGCCATTTGCGGTATTGGCGGTAGTGTCTTGCCATGCCCATAAAGCAGGATCTGCTCCCGAAGGCAAAAACGGGGGCACATTTTGTTTCTCTCCTTTTCTTTTTGGCAGCATGCGCCAGGTAATTGTTTCCACACTCCCGTGAAGATTTGGTCTTAATTGCGCAAATGTCGACGCGAATTAAAGCAAACGAACAATATAGAGAATGCATTTACTTAAATCAAAAAGAAAAATACTCTCCCGATTTTCTTTGAAAAAATTCGAAAAAAGAATCTCAAAAAAATATTTAGGTTTGCATGGTTCCTGCATATTTAGCCTCTACAATCAACTTCAAGGAAAGGAGGGATCAGGATGAGGAGCCATGAGCGAAGACAGGCAATTTGGCATTCGTTGTGCCATCGCCGCCAGGATACAGCCGCTCATCTGGCAGCTGAGTACAACGTATGCCAAAGAACCATCTACTACGACGTGGAAATCCTCTCTCTGATCTATCCCATTGAATCCGTCCGTGGTCGCTACCATGGCGGAATCAAAATTCCTGACTGGTACACTCCCAATCCGAATGTTTACAGTCCGGCGCAACTGGATCTTCTCATCAGGCTGCAGGCCAACCTGCAAGGAAATGACCTCATCATTATGAGCAGTATTATCAGCCAATTCAGCGCATGACTTTTCCGGTTGGAAGTTACCGCCGAAACTTGACAACATAACATTTGCTGTTGCAGGTACAACTCCCATGCGGCGGAGCGGCTTATGGTGCGGCGCGAGGACGGCTTTGCCCGAGCGATCAACGTGAACCATAGACCCAGCCTTGGCAAGCTGGGCGCGATAATACCCCATGGGGATAATGATACTTCTTCTACGGCCTCCCACTGATTGAGGGGGAGTTCCTGTGGTATACGTTTGTCCGGGGGACGACGGTATCCTTGGGGCTATGATGCGGTTTAAGCCAGCCGCAGCCTACAACAGCACTGAATACATTGCAATCGTTGGATCATACTACCAAGGCAAAACAATTGTGGAAAGGAACACCGTATGATTGCTGCTGAAATGAAAAATGAAGTTACCACCGTCAGATTTCATGATGAATACTATGTCAACGAACCTGATGGGTATATGACACAACTGAACCAGATTGTCACCAATTCTTACAAACGGCGCGCTTCGCTCCTCTCACACCTATGTGAGCGTTGCCAACCGGCTGCTCAACTACGATATCCTCAACCAGGGCATCGGCGGCTATGTGTACGACAAAAACACCATGACCCCCATGGAGGGCTATCAGCCGGACAAGATCATCATCGCCATGGGCACCAACCAGTTTGACTGTGAAACCATGACGGATGTGGAAGAATACTACCAGTGCCTGCAAAAGGTCTACGGTGATACGCCGGTTTTGTGCGTCACTCCCCTCTGGCGCGGCGACCGCCCCGAAGGCCACGACGTGCTGGTGCGTTTCTGTGAAAACGTGAAGAAGATCGCCGGGCAGTACCCCAACGTGACGGTAGTGGACGGCTTTACGCTGGTGCCCCATCTGCCGGAATATTTCCTGGACAATCTGCATCCCAACTGTCTGGGTATGGAGCTGTACGGCAGGAATCTGGTGAATGCCATCCGTAAGCTGGGCTTCTGAAAACAGCACCATATGCAAAAAAGCGGCAAGGCAAAACGCCCTGCCGCTTTTGCGTATTTGGCAACCCTCGCCCGGTTAAAACTTTCCGCTCTCCCCCAGCATCCACTCAATAAACAGACCGTAGCCCATGGTGGGGTCGTTGACGAACACATGAATGTGTCGATGATACCAACCCCAAAGTTACTCCACTGTGTGGAAACGCTCAACATCACGGATATATACGCCATCTCGTCCAACTTCCCGATACTGCACATGCCATCTGCGCCGAACCACGCTTTTCGGAACGACACAAAAAGGCTCAATTAACGGAATGTCACCAGCGGCAATGTCTGTATACGAAACAGGTGTCTCAGCCAATTCCCAGCCTGCCTGTATGCAATCCATTGTTTCATTCTCCCATAGTTGTACCGCCAGGTTCTCGATTTTTACAAGCTGATTCATCCGCAAAGCCCATTCATGGACAGGATCAGGAATGAGCAAGTCGTTCTCCGGGAAAATGAGTTCAAAGGAAAAGTATGCCTGCTTTCGCTCATTGTGGATAAACAATCTGACTTCGGAGAACTCCATATACTGGAGCAGCATTTGTTTATAGCCGTGCGAAACATGTTCTGCGTCACCCAACTCAAAATTCTGCTCCAGTTTTTGCTGATTCCAGCTAACAATTTCATCATACGAATCGCCTTCACTGGTCCAGTACCCTCCAACGAAGGCTACCCCGCAGCGAAGAAGCGTGTCGCAAAATGCACGAACAGTGTGGGCGGATATCTTCTTCTTGCTGTATTGGAAACTCAACGACAAGTATGTTGGCATATGGGATACTCCTTGCCCGTATTCTATGAGCAATTGTATCACACGCCAATATGGAAAAGCAAGAGAGCCTGCACCTCTGCTCAGATTGCTCCCGCCTCCTGCAGCATCCATTCAATAAACAGCCCGTAGCCCATGGTGGGGTCGTTGACGAACACATGGGTCACCGCCCCCACGATCCGCCCGTCCTGCAAGATGGGGCTGCCGCTCATGCCCTGGACGATGCCGCCGGTTTTGTCCAGCAGGCGCGGATCGGTCACCCGGAGGATCATGCTGCGCTGGGCGGGCTCGCTCTGGCGGGCCACTTCCACAATTTCGATGTTGTACTCCTTCATACCGGAGGGGTCGATGGTGCAAAGGATGGTGGCCATGCCCGGGTGGACCGCATCCCGCCGGCCGATGGGCAGGCCGTCCGGGTAAAGGGGATGGGGCTGGACGCCGTCCAGAATGCCGTAGATGCCGTACTGATTGTTGCGGCGGATGTTGCCCAGCACGGCGTGTTCCTGCAGGAAGCTGCCCTTCAGCTCGCCCGGCATGCCCACCTGGCCCTTGCGGATGTCCACCACCTGGGCCTTCATAATCTCGCCGTCCGAAACGGTCAGGATTTGCTGGGTGTCCGCGTCGGTGATGGCGTGGCCCAGAGCGCCGTAGCGGATGCCTCCGCCGGGGGTGACCTCGCCGTAAAAGGACATGGTGCCCACGCCGGCGGTGGAATCCCGCACCCAGGCCCCGATGCGCCAGGAACCGGTCGCGCCGTCTTTCTTGGGCTCCAGGGTCAGCTGCAGCTGGTTGTCGCCCCGGAGGACGGTCAGCGGCAGGGATCTGCTGCCAAACTTGCGGACGTATTCCGTCAGCTCGTCGGTGCGGGTGATGGGCCGGCCGTCCACCTCGGTGATCAGGTCGCCTGCCTTGATGCCTGCCAGACGGGCCGGACTGTAGGCATTGGTCAGATCGCTGGTGCCCACCACCAGCACGCCCTGGGTCTGCAGGGCCACGCCCACGGCCTGGCCGCCCGGGTACAGCCGCAGGTTTTCCCGGATATCCACCTCCACCTTTTTCAGGGGCAGGATGCCAAACAGGCTGACGGTCAGGGTGGACTCGGCTTCCTGGCCGCCGGAGAGGGTCTCGTCCGTGGCGGACAGCACCTGGGCGTCTGCCTGCCGGAGGGTCGCGGTCAGCGGAAAGGGCAGCTCCACCCGGGGCGACTGCCCGGCGGCCACCACCATTTGGCGGGGCATCTGCCGCAGGGCCTCTGCCTGGGGCGAATAAAACCCAAGAACCAGCAGCAGACTGATGGCCCAGCCCAGCGCCCGATGCCATCTGCCGGTGTTTTTTCTCATCATTCCCATAAAAAACGCCTCTTTCTGTGGATGCTTTCAGAGGCATTCTGCACAGAAAGAGGCAGTTTCAGTTGTGGAAATGATTATCAGATGCCGTGCTTGACGCGGTCGGCTTCCTCGGCCCGCTTGGCGTTGTTAAAGCGGTTCAGGCTGCCCACCAGGTAGCCGGTGATGCGGCGGATGCGCTCAAAGGCGTGGCCTTCTTCGGTGCGGCCGCACTTGGGGCAGCTGTCGCCGATGATGCCGTTGTAGCCGCAGATGGGGTCGCGGTCCAGGGGATGGTTGATGGAACCGTAGCCGATGCCCATGTCATGCATGTAGCGGACCACCTTTTCGAAGGCGTCCAGGTTCTTGGTGGGATCGCCGTCCATCTCGATGTAGCTGATGTGACCGGCGTTGGTCAGCGCATGATAGGGAGCCTCCAGGGCGATCTTCTCAAAGGCGCTGATGGGATAGTAAACCGGCACATGGAAGGAGTTGGTGTAGTAATCGCGGTCGGTAACGCCGGGGATGATGCCGTACTTTTCCTTGTCGATGCGGACAAAGCGGCCGCTGAGGCCTTCGGCGGGGGTGCCCAGGCAGGTGAAGTTCAACTTTTCGCGCTGGCTGCAGTCATCGCAGAACTTGCGGATGAAGCCCACGATTTCCAGGCCCAGGTTCTGGCTGTTGGCGTCCTTGCCGTGGTGTGCGCCGCGGAGGGCCACCAGAGCCTCGGCCAGGCCGATGAAGCCGATGGACAGGGTGCCGTGCTTCAGCACTTCACGCACGTCATCGTTCCAGTCCAGCTTCTCGGAGTCGATCCACACGCCCTCGCCCATGAGGAAGGGGAAGTTGTAGACCTTCTTGCGGGAGATGATCTCCAGACGTTCCAGCAGCTGGTCATGCACCAGGTTCAGCAGGCGTTCCAGTTCCTCAAAGAACCAGCCGATATCGCCCTTGGCCTTGATGGCAATGCGGGGCAGGTTGATGGAGGTGAAGCTCAGGTTGCCGCGGCGGGGGCACACTTCCCGCTCCGGATCATGCACGTTGCCGATGACGCGGGTACGGCAGCCCATGTAAGCAATTTCGGTTTCGGGGTGGCCTTCCTTGTAGTAACGCTTGTTGAAGGGGGCGTCCACGAAGCTGAAATTGGGGAAGAGGCGCTTGGCGCTGGTGCGGATGGCCAGGCGGTACAGGTCGTAGTTGGGATCGCCGGGGTTGAAGCTGATGCCTTCCTTGACGCGGAAAATCTGGATGGGGAAGATGGGGGTCTCGCCGTTGCCCAGACCGGCTTCGGTGGCCAGCAGCACATTGCGCATGACCATACGGCCTTCGGGAGAGGTGTCCATACCATAGTTGATGGAGGAGAAGGGCACCTGTGCGCCGGCGCGGCTGTTCATGGTGTTCAGGTTGTGGATCAAAGCTTCCATGGCCTGGTAGGTGGCCTTTTCGGTCTCCTTCTCAGCATGCTCCCGCACAAAGTCCACAATGCGGGTCAGCTCGCTCTCGGCAAAGCGGGGCAGCAGGGCAGCCACTTTTTCCTTCAGCAGCTGGTCGGCCTCGGGAGTGGCGCTGAGGTTTACGTCCTCGCCCATTTCCTCGGTGATGGCAGCAGCCTTGTCCAGGGCGTCCTCCACGTCGCCCAGCAGCTCCAGGGCCCGGGCCAGGTTGTCGCGGAAACGCTTGCGATAGGTCTTCTTGACGCCGGGGGCCATGCCATAGTCAAAGTTGACAATGCTCTGGCCGCCGTGCTGGTCGTTCTGGTTGGCCTGGATGGCGATGCAGGCCAAAGCGGAGTAGCTGTAGATATCGTTGGGCTCACGAAGCACGCCGTGACCGGTGGAGAAGCCGTTCTTGAACAGGTCCAGCAGGTCGATCTGGCAGCAGGTGGTGGTCAGGGTGTAGAAATCCAGGTCGTGGATGTGGATCTCGCCTTCCCGGTGGGCCTGAGAGAAGCGGGGATCCAGCACGTTCATTTCATAATACTGCTTGGAGCCTTCGCTGCCGAACTTCAGCATGGCGCCCATGGCGGTATCACCGTTGATGTTGGCATTCTCGCGCTTGATATCGCTGTCGATGGCATCCTTGCTGGCGATGTCCTCGAAGGTCTTCATCAGCCGGGTGCTCATTTCGCGGACGCGGCTGCGCTCGGCACGGTAGAGAATGTAGGCCTTGGCGGATCGCACAAAGCCGCGCTCAATCAGCACCTTTTCCACCACGTCCTGCACCTGCTCCACGGTAGGCACAGTGGGGATGGACTCGTCGTTTTCCAGGTGAGCGACTACGACCTGGGCCAGTTCTTTGGCGGTATCCTCACTCTTTTGGCTTCCGGTAGCCATAAAGCAGTGGGCGATGGCCTGTTCGATTTTCTGCTGGTCGAAGGGCAGGACGCGACCGTCCCTTTTTTTGATGGAAGTGATCATGACTGATGGCTCCTTTTATCTATATAATGATGCGCAGATAATTTGACAAGATTCGTCACCTTGGGGTGACCATGCACCATTATATTGTGTATAAGTCCACAAGTCAATACCAAATGTAGCGGTTCTGCACTTGGGGAAAACTCCGCATAGTTCCTATGCCGTAACGTTTCTGTAACATTTTCCACAGCCTATCCACAGAAAAATTTTCTTTTCCTACCACAATCCACATCGTTTCCCACAGCACATTGCCAGTCTGCACATCCAACAAAAGCCTCCGGTTTTGGGGCTGAAACCCTTGTGTTTTCTGCGTTTTTCAACTGCTTGCAAAAAACCAAACTTTTTTTCAAAAAAACCCTTGACAAAAATACCGGATGTGAGTAGAATAATCTTCGTCGCCTGTGTGGGCACTTCAAGACGGGGTGTAGCGCAGTCTGGTAGCGCACGTGCTTTGGGAGCATGGGGCCGGGGGTTCGAATCCCTTCACCCCGACCAGATTCCTCACTTTCGTGGCTCCTTGGTCAAGTGGTTAAGACACCGCCCTTTCACGGCGGCTACAGGGGTTCGAATCCCCTAGGAGTCACCATTTCCCCCCAATCAGTTAGGGCCTTTAGCTCAGTTGGTTAGAGCGGCCGGCTCATAACCGGTTGGTCCGGGGTTCAAGTCCCTGAAGGCCCACCAGCAGTATGGCCAAGTAGTTCAGTTGGTTAGAATGCCAGCCTGTCACGCTGGAGGTCGAGGGTTCGAGCCCCTTCTTGGTCGCC
>JAGBDE010000016.1 GCA_017937655.1 Clostridia bacterium
ACCGTTACGCTCGGTGTAGATGTAGGTAGCCATTTTGGGGTTCCAGCGGCGGGTCTGATGACCGAAGTGTACGCCAGCTTCCAGGAGCTGTTTCATAGAGATAACTGCCATTGGGTCTTCCTCCTTGTTTTTTCCACCCTTTGCGGTACGGGGATACTTAACCGTTTTCACGGCACAAGGACGCCATCCGCAAAGGTGCGTAATCGTGTTAGAGTATAACACAAGGAAAACGATTGTGCAATAGTTTCCGCAAGGTTTTTCGCATTTTTTGGAAGAATTTTGCCGGGTTTCCGCCCTTGCTTGCGCCCACCCCGGGAACATGGTACAATACCGGCGGCAGCAAATGCAGGGAGGGATGAATCATGGCCAAAAAAACGCTCCTTGCCCGGCTGTGCTGCCTTGTGGCCGCCGCCCTTCTCATGCTGAGTTTCACCACCGGCGCGGTGCTGATACAGCTGACCAACGCGCCCCGGTTCCATCGTGCGCTGCAAAGCCATGTGGCATGGGAACGGCTGGGCATTCCCCCGGACCATCTCGCAGAATTCGCAGGCGAGACCATCTCCTACCTCCGGGGCGACGTTCCTGCCTGGCAGCCCGAAGTCCTTACCGCTGACGGGCCGCTCCCCATCTCCCCCGCCTTCACCGCCCACATGGAAACGGTGAGAAACGGCGTGGCGACTGCGTTTGGGGTCGCGTGCTGGCTCTTCGCAGCGGGGATCCTCCTGCTGATCGTCGGCCTGAAAACCGGGTTTTCCACCAAAGCCTGGCTGTGGGGCATGTCGCTGCCGTTCCTGCTGATCGCCATTGTGTGCATCGCCGCCGCCATTGACTTTGACGGCTTCTGGTACTGGCTGCATGAACATTTCATCCCCGACGGCATTTTCAGCGGCTACGAGCCCATCATGCGTCTGTTCCCCGCCAGCCTGTTTTCTTCCTATATTATCCCCCTGCTTTTGATGCTGGCCGCAGCGGTGGTCCTCCTCCTGCTGGTGCCGGTCATCCATAAAATCATGATAAGGAAGCGTTCCCAACCATGAACACCAATGCCGAAATGCTTGAAAAGCTGCAAAATCTCCAGTCCAAGCCCCAAATCCGCATCCTGGCCATGGAGTCCAGCTGCGACGAGACTGCCGCCGCCATCATCGAAAACGGCCGGAAGATCCTGTCCAGCGTCATCTTTTCCCAGGCCGACACCCACGCCCTCTACGGCGGCGTGGTGCCGGAGATCGCCAGCCGCGCCCATGTGGATGCCTGCGACCGGGTGATCGACCAGGCGCTGAAGGAAGCGGGCATGGCCCTTTCCGACCTGGACGCCCTGGCGGTGACCTACGGCCCCGGCCTGGTGGGCGCGCTGCTCACCGGCGTCAACTGCATGAAGGGCCTCAGCTTCACCAGCCGCCTGCCGCTGATTCCCGTCAATCACATCGAGGGGCACGTCAGCGCCAATTTCCTCACCACGCCCGATCTTGAACCGCCGTTCCTCTGCCTCATCGTCAGCGGCGGGCACAGCCACATCGTCCGGGTGAACGATTATGCGGACTACACTTTGCTGGGCCAGACCGTGGACGACGCCGCCGGCGAAGCCTTTGACAAAGCCGCCCGCGTGCTGGGCCTGAACTATCCCGGCGGGCCGTTGCTGAGCCGCCTGGCGGAAAGCGGTAACGACACCTACCTGGAGCTGCCCAAGCCCCATCCCGCCGGCCGGTACGATTTTTCTTTCAGCGGCCTGAAAACCGCCTTCCTCAATGCCTGCCACAAGATGGACCAGAAAGGCGAGACCCTTCCCCGGGCCGACCTGGCCGCCTCCTTTGAGAAGGCCGTGGTGGACACCCTTTCCGAGAAAGCCCTGCTGGCCATGCAGGAAAGCGGCCTTTCTACCCTGTGCCTGGCCGGAGGCGTCAGCGCCAACCGCCGCCTGCGGGAGGAAATGACCCGTCTGAGTCAGAAGCACGGTTTCCAGCTTTGCATGCCGGAGCTGTGGCTCTGCACGGACAACGCCGCCATGATCGGCTCGGCGGCCTACTACCGCCTGCGCAAGGGCGAACTGGCTGATCTGACCCTGAACGCCAATCCTGCCCTGGCTCTGAAAATGTAAGGAGAACGCCATGCATCATCCTTCCACTGAATGGGGCGACAAGGTCATCCGCACCGCCCTGGAATACGCCCATTTCCGCTGGACGCCCACGGAAGCAAACGTCCTCCACGGCGTGGATTCCGACGGCCGTTTCGTGGACACCCCGGATGTGACCTGGACCGGAGAAGTCCTTTCCTGCGGCTGGTGGAAGCCGGGCGTGGAAAACATCGGCGTGGCATACGGCTGGGGCAATGCCTCCACCCTGGAGCAGTTTGCCCGGGGCATCCGGGAAGGCAAATTCGCCGGCAACGTACCCGAGGACAAATCCCGCTACGGCAGCCATCAGACCGTGGGCGTGGACTGTTCCGGCCTGCTGACCATCTGCTGGGGGCTGCCCAAAAAGATCGCCACCCGGGACATCCCCCTGTATGCGGACGTGCTGGAAAATCTG
This sequence comes from Clostridia bacterium, assembly GCA_017937655.1. GTDB lineage: Bacteria > Bacillota > Clostridia > Christensenellales > Aristaeellaceae > Limiplasma. The sequence goes on from JAGBDE010000016.1 coordinate 2,526, forward strand.
GCCGATATCCGCCCGGGCGACGTGTTCGCCAAGGTGGGCAGCCATGTGATGCTGTTCAAAGAGTTCGTGGATGACGCCCGACAGCAGGCCGTCATCATTGATGCCACCCGCTCCACCGGCAAGGTTTCACAGCGGATTGTGGATATCCCGGAGCTGTTTACGAAGGGGTATCGGATCTATCGTAAGAAGGCTGAATGAGTCGCACAGCGCGCGCCTTCGGCTGGCTGTGCTTTGTGTTTTTGCGCTGCGGCGCATATTTGGGGCTCTGCCCCAAACCCTGGCAGGAAGCAGTGCCTCCTGGTGGGAGGATTGTTAAGGATGAATTTATCCCATAATGAAACAATGAGCATCCGACAAAATATTCCGGATGCTCATTTGCTTATGGGGTTGTATAAACGCAATGCACGGATACTGTGCGTATAATTGCGCCCTCCCAAAGGGATGCGTAAGTGTATGTTCATGGGTTATTTTTGCAGGCGGAACAGGCAATATTAATTACCAATCAACAACTTCAGCAGGAATATCAGACAAGAATAAATATCTGGCGGCAATATTATTTGTACCCCATCCCCAATTAGGAATAAGTTTTGCCAGTTCATCGCTCAAACCCGGAAATCCATCTGTTCCAATACCGGAGCCCGGAAACAATTCTTCGTTCATCTCATCAAAGAATTTTACCGAAAGCGGAAACCAACTGTCATTCTCATATTCATAATCAATTTCAAACAATCCAACGGTATCGAGATTTTGCGCCAGATACAGAGAAGCGTCATCGGCTTCAAACAAACCATATGAAGCAATCGCACTTGAACAATATATCTTTATACGATCCTCACCTTGTTTATCTATTCGAATGATATATGGTTCAAGTAAGATAACCTCTTGGTGGTTCCACATTAAGTCGCACCAATCAGCATACATAGCATATTCTGAAACAAACCATTGTCTCAAAGCTATGGCTGCAAGTTGTTGATATTGATCGTCAAACAGTAAATCGAAGTCAACTTTCGGGCATTCAAGTCTTTCAGTATATCTTGTTTCATCGATGCTTGCATATATTGCTTGGGCAAAAACCGTATTTGATGAAAAAACGAAGATCAAGGTAACAACAAACAAAGCAATCGTGACTTTTTGTTTCTTTTGCATGTTTACACCTTCCAATTGCTGCATGAACAACGGCTGACGGATTATATCGTTTGCCAGCCTCTGTTCCTAATCCAAGTTTGACTCAATCATTTTATCACAGTAAAGAAAGTACAGCAAGCCATATCGTACGTACGGCTTGCTGCTGCTGTTGACTTCTTCTATTCATCACAAACAAACTGCAATCATAATGTATCAGAAGGACAAATTCTTCCTTTTCATTACGCACACTGCACCTCCACCTTTTTTCTATTATCCCGGGAGGCCGAATCATCGGCCTTTTTTCTTTTCCTCATAATCCCAGCCATTTTTGCCCATACTGTTCCTATCCGTTTAGCGAAAAGGAGACAGTATGATGAGCAACAAACAATCCGCAAACCCGCAAAACCGGCGCATGCTGCTGGTTTCGCTGATGATCACCGCGGCGGTGGTCATCGTCACCGGGCTGACGCTGCTTCTGCCCAGGCCCGGCCACGCGCCGGAGAAAATCCCCTCGGCCGAGGAAGCCAACGCCGCCCGGGAGGACCTGGTGGAAGAGGGCGCCATCCTGTTCCAGACCCTGACCTACACCCGCTGCGAGCATCAGGTGGCCCGGCGGGTCACCGCGCCCACGGAGCTGTACGGCAAAAACCTGGCCGGCGTGGAAGCCCTCTACCCGGAATGGCAGATCACTGAGTTTTCTCCCAGCCAGATCCGCATGGCCCAGCAGCCGGACATCTTCTGTCCGGATCACCTGGTGCTGATGCCGGACGCCACCGGCAGGCTGTGCGTATTCCAGAACAAATACGGCGACGCCCTGGCCCTTGTCAGCGAGCTGGAAACCGACGTATCCACCCTGCCCGCCGCCCTGCAGGAGGAGCTTGCGGAGGGCATCGGCTTTCCGAATGCGGAGGAGCTGGACAAGTGGCTGGAAAGCGCGGAGTCCTGATCCATGCTGACGGTTCTCATCCGCAGCGTGGTGCTGGTGTGCGTTGCCATTCTGGCCCTGCGCATGATGGGCAAGCGGCAGATAGGCCAGCTGCAGCCCTTTGAGCTGGTCATCGCCATCATGATCGCCGACCTGGCTGCCACGCCCATGGAAAGCCTGGACATCCCCCTGTGGCGGGGCATTCTGCCCACCGCCGCGCTGATCATCCTCCATCAGACCTTTTCCCTGCTGTCCATGAAAAGCCAGCGACTCCGTTCCTTTTTCAGCGGCACGCCCACGGTGGTCATCCGCAAGGGGAAAATTGACCCCAAGGCCCTGGAAAAGCTGTGTTTCAACCTCAACGACCTGCTGGAAGAGCTGCGCACCAGCGGCGTACTTTCCCCCACGGAGGTGGGCACCGCCATCATGGAGACCAGCGGCAAGCTGAGCGTGTTCCCCACCTCCCGCAAGCGTAGCCTGACCCCGGCCGATATGGGCATGGAGCCCGGCTACGAAGGCATCCCCCTGACGCTGATCCTGGACGGGCAGCTGGAAAAAAACAACCTGCCCCTTTGCGGCAAGGACGAAACCTGGCTGATGAGCCAAATCAAAAAGCTGGATATCTCCAGCTTTCAGGATGTTTTGCTCTGTTATCTTGACACCGACGGCCTGATGACCGTCCACCGCTACCAAAGCGACAAACCCCAGCGTTTGCAGGCCCTATCCGCCGAGGAGGTGACCTGGTAATGCGCCGGGCGTATCTTCTGATCATTTTGCTGACGGTGGCGGCGGTGGGGCTGGGCCTCTGGGCCGACCTGACCCAGCGCAGCGTGGCCCGGGACTACCTGCACCAGACGGAAAGCCTGCGGCAGCAGGTCAAGGCCGGGGAAATGGAAGCGGCAGAGGAGGCAGAGGCCTCCATCCATGCCAGGTGGGACAAGGATTCCCGGTGGCTCAACTGCCTGATAGACCATCACCACACCCGGGCGGTGTCCACCGCCTTTCTACAGCTGTCCACCGCCCTGGAAATGGGCTGGGCGGACGAAAGCATGAAGGCCCTGGATCTGCTTCAGGATGCCTTTACGGACATCGGCCAGAGCGATTTCCCCCACCTTTACAATGTGCTGTGATCAGCGGTCGTTGGTGATATCGCCGTTGCCGAAAATGGAAATGACCTCGCCCATGTAGGTGGGTTCCGGCTTCAGGATGCAGAAGACAAAGTCCTTGGTACGGGCGGCCACTTCCCGGAGCCGGAACTTGACCCACTGGGTCGGGGCAAAGTGGCGGATATTGGACGAAATGCCCCAGGCTTCCATACCCATGGCTTTGGCATTGTATACAGCCCGGTACATGTGGTAGTTCTGGGTCACGATGATCACCTTCTCACAGCCGAAAATCGCCTTGGCACGGTACATGCTCTCGTAAGTGGAAAATCCGGCGTGATCCATGAAAACGTCCTCCGAGGGCACGCCCTTGGAGATGGCATAGTCCTTCATGGCGTTCACTTCGTCATAGTCCTCCTGGCCGTGGTCGCCGCTCATGAGAATGCGGTCGGCCAGGCCCATTTCATATGCCGCAATGCCCACGTCCAGTCGGTCGCGGAGCATCTGGCTGGGAAACCCGTCCCGGCGAAGGCCGCAGCCCAGAATCAGAATGCAGTCCGCCCTGAGGTCGCCGGCGTCTTCCAGGCTGAAAATGCTCCCCTGAGTGGTCGCCCCCACATACAGATTGGTTCCTGCCACCAGCACGCCCGTCAGCACAGCCAGCACCAACACCCATATGACCAGCGTCCGGAAAAATCCCGGACGCTTCTTATCTTTCTTCATGCCTTTTCCTCCCTTTCGTCAGCGGGGTACAATATAGAAACGATTGACAATGGTAAAATCTTGCACCCAATCATGACCCTCACAGCATACCGCCAAAATCCTTTTCCCGCAAACCTTTTGTATACAAGACTGGTTATTGCAAAGCCCCTGCAATATGCTATAATATGTATGGATTTACTCGTTTCCCCATCTACCATTGAAGGAGGAGAACAACCATGAAAAAGTTCCTTGCGCTGCTCCTGGCCTGCGCCCTGATCCTGGGTTGCACCGCCTGCAGCACCGAGAAGGCCGAACCCGTTGTGGCTGATGTGACCGAGGCCCCCACCGAGGTTCCTACTGAGGTCCCCACCGAGGTTCCCACCCCCGAACCCGCCCTCAAGAGCGACCTGATCGTTCTGTTCACCAGCGACGTGCACTGCGGCGTGCAGTCCGGCTTTGGTTACACCGGCCTGGCCCAGCTGCGTGACACCCTGAAGTCTGAAGGCTATCACGTCCTGCTGGCCGATAACGGCGACTCCATCCAGGGTGAGCCCATCGGCACCATGACCCGCGGCGAAGCCAACCTGAACCTGATGAACGCTGTTGGCTACGACGTTGCCACCATCGGCAACCATGAGTTTGACTACGGCATGGATCGCTTCCTGGAGCTGGCCGGCAAGGCCAACTTCCCCTACGTGAGCGCCAACTTCGACAAGGAAGGCGAGCTCGTGTTCCCCGCTTACGTCATCAAGGAGATCGACGGTATCAAGATCGCCTTCGTGGGCGCCACCACCCCCAAGACCCTGACCTCCTCCACCCCCAAGTACTTCCAGAACGAAGCCGGCGAATTCGTGTACGGATTCTTCCAGGCCGAAACCGGCGCTGAGTTCTACGCCGCCATCCAGAAGGGCGTGGACGATGCCCGCGCTGAAGGCGCCACCTACGTCATCGTGCTGGCCCACCTGGGCAACGAGGCCGAGTGCGTGCCTTACACCTACGCTGACCTGATCTCCAACACCACCGGCATCGATGCCATCCTGGATGGCCACAGCCATGACACCGACAAGGTGCAGATGCTCAACAAGGAAGGCGTCAACGTCCTCCGTCAGGGCTGCGGCACCAAGCTGGAAAGCATTGGCTACCTGAAGATCCACGTGGACGGCACCATGGAGACCGGCCTGTACAACTATGACGAGACCGTTTCCGTGGCCGTGGACGAAGCTACCGCTTCTCTGGACGCCGCTCTGAGCGAAGTTGTCGCCAAGACCGACGTTGAGCTCTACATCCACGATCCCGAAGCCAAGACCGAAGAAGGCAAGCCCGTCCGCATCATCCGCACCGCCGAGACCAACCTGGGCGACCTGTGCGCTGACGCTTACCGCTTCGTGTCCGGCGCTGACGTTGCCATCATCAACGGCGGCGGCATCCGCAACAACATCAAGGCCGGCGACATCACCCGCAACGATCTGCTGCTGGTGCATCCCTTCGGCAACAGCATGTGCGTTGTGGAAGTGACCGGCCAGGAAATCCTGGACGCCCTGGAGCTGAGCGTGCACTCCATGCCCGGCGAATACGGCGGCTTCCTGCAGGTTTCCGGCATGACCTTCGAAGTGCACACCTACATCCCCTCCTCCGTGGTGCTGGATGAAAACTCCATGTTCGTCAAGGTGGAAGGCGACTACCGCGTGCAGAACGTCATGATCGGTGAAGAGCCCCTGGATCTGAACAAGACCTACACTCTGGCCTGCCACGACTACAAGCTTAAGAACATGGGCGACGGCTACACCATGTTTGCTGACAACACCTTCCTGCAGGACAGCGTCATGCTGGACAACCAGGTGCTGATCACCTACATCACCGATTACCTGGGCGGCGTTGTTGGCGCTGAGTACTCCAACCCCTACGGCCAGGGCCGCATCGTGGCTGTGGAAGCTCCCGTTGTGGAAGAAGAACCCGCTGAAGAGGAAGCCGTGGAAGAGACCGTTGAAGAAACCGTCGAAACCACCGAAGAGACTCCTGCGGAAGAACCCGCCCTGGAGCCCGCTGCCTGAGAAGTAGCATAACAAAACGCCTCCGGATTTTTCCGGGGGCGTATTTTTTTGCCTCCGGCGGCCCTGCCGGGGGCCTACTTTTCTTCTAAGAAGAAAAGTAGCAAAAGAAGTTCTTTTCAGTTGTTATTATCCGTGTTTAAGATACGACATAAAGTGGTTCTTTTGGTTCTTTTCTTTCCAAAGAAAAGAACGCGCCCGCAACCTCAGTCGGCGTACAGCCCGCTAACCGCGGGCTGTACTTGCTTCGGTTGACGACTGCGCGTCGCTAACGCCTTCGGCGTTGTGTCCACTGGACACACGCTCCCCTCCGTCGCCCAGCAGAGCCGCCGGAGGCAAACATTTCAATTGTCAATATCCCACGGCCTCGTGGAAGCCCTCGAAGAACTCGGGGCAGCTCCAGGTGCCGCATGCGCTGACACAGTCGTTGTCCGCCGTCAGCTGCAAAACCAGGCCGCTGTTCAGGCCGATCTGCATGGAGGTGTTGCCGCTCATGCCGGTGGACTGGTACTCGGCGCAGTCAAAGAGGATGCTCATCAGTTCCACGGCATCGCCGCCGCTGACGGTGCCCAGGCCGGAGATAAAGATCCAGCTCACGTCGTCCGCAGAGCAAAGGGTGTCGGCCAGGGTTTCGCTGCCCAGAGTGGCCTTGCCCGCGTAGCTGATGCGCTGGAACACGCGCATATTGCCGTCCACAGGGGCTGCCACCATGCCACCGTTCATGTGGCGGACGGCGCAAACCGTTTCACCCTGCCCCACAACGTTGCTGATGATATCGCCGGAACCGAGAGCGGGCTCCATGTTGAACTCGCTGACGGTGCCAAGTTCATCGCCCAGAAGGCCGGAAGAAATGCCGTTGGGCGACGTGAGCAGCCGGTAGGTGGCGCCATCCACGATGATCAGCGGGAAGGTGCTGCCGGTGGCAGGGGCAAAGAGGCTGTCGCTCCGGGAGCTGACGCCGGCGGTCATGTTCAGGCTTCCGGGAGGCAGATCGCCAATGGCGGGAACCTCGGTGTTCTGCACGCCCGCGGAATGGCTGGTAATGAGGCTATCCGTGACGACCGGTTCCTTGGGCAGGATCATCAGCCCGCCCACCAGCAAAACCAGTGCCATGGCGCAGGCCAGAACGGGTTTCCAGTAGGTTTTCTGCACGGTTTTCCGCTGGGCTGCCTCCTGGCGGATCCGGGCCAGCAGCTCCGGCTTTGCCTCCAAACCGCTCAACTGTCGATTTGCAATTTCACCCAATCTTTCAAGCCGTTTCATGGATTGACCTCGCTTTCTTTCAATATCTCCTCCAGCTTTTTGCGCGCCCGGGAAAGGCGGCTGGAGATGGTGCCTTCGGGAAGATCCAGCATCTCGGCAATTTCGTTGATGCCATATCCCTGGTAGTAGTAGAGCATGATGGTTTCCCGGAAACTTGCGGGCAGCTGATGAATGGCGGTCATCACCGCTTCCTCGTCCTCCCGGCGTTCGTGGTCGTCCGGGGCGGGAATCAGTTCAAAGGTGGGACTTCCAAGCACCACCCGCTTCAGCCACGCGCCCCGCCACAAGTCCCTGCAGCGGTTCAGGGCCACCTTGAGAAGCCAGGCTTTTTCCCGGCCCTCCTGCAGGTCCGGCGCGTTGGTAATCAGGCGCACAAACACGTCCTGACATACGTCCTCCGCCCGTTGCCTGTCCCCCAGGTAAAAGTAGCTGACCCTTAAAACGTCGTTGGCATATTTTTCGTAAAGTTCCTCGTAGTTCGTCATCCGCGACCTCCGCAGTGCTTTCCGGTCATGCCTTCAAAAACCGGTAAGTTTCCAGTACCTATATTGAAACGAAAAGCCATGTCCAATCCCTGCATTTTTCTCCAAATTTTATTTTGAACTATTTGTCACAATTTTTCGGACAAAAAAGAGGAATTTTGTAACAAAACTGTATAAAATGAAAAACCGCCGAAACTGCTTTCGACGGTTAATGGATTGCGAAAAAAATTGCGATCCGGTGCAGGAATCGGAGGAATCAACCACAGTCATCCATTGCCGGGAAGGAATTATTCCTGGTTGCGGTTCTTGGCGAAGCACTCGCTGCAATAGATGGGACGATCGGTCTTGGGAACGAAGGGCACCACAGTGGTGGCTCCGCAGATAGCGCAGGTGGTCTCGAAAGACTCACGGGGAGCGGCAGCGCGGTTGGCCTTACGGGCAGCGCGGCATTCCTTGCAGCGGGTAGGCTCATTCTGGAAGCCCTTCTCGGCATAGAATTCCTGCTCGCCAGCAGTGAATACGAACTCAGCGCCACAGTCACGGCACTTCAAGGTCTTGTCTTCATACATAGTGGGTACCCTCCGATTTGTTGATTTGTTTGTGCATCTGGCTGACCTGGTCTTTGACCCCACACTCGCCGACTGGAAGGCTTGCTCATCGTTTCGTCGCCCTACGCCCCTTCTCTCGCTGCGTGCAGCGGTCGGACTTACATCTAGAACGCGCCATGCTCACCAGGACTTTTGCCCGGCTTACGTGGACCGTTTTGCCCGCGTCTGGCTTCGGCTTGCAACCACAGACCCAAATGCAGTATATCAATTATATGCTTTTTTCCGATAAATGACAAGAATATTTTAATGTTTTTCCAACCTTTTTATCCAAAAGTCCATTTTCGATACTCTGTTTGCAGGTTTTTTCCCTTTTTTCGATATTTTTTTACTTATTTATTGAGGGTTATTTTTCCTTTTCATGGCCTCAACTTTCACATATTATTCACACAACCGCCCAGAAACCGCAAACATTTCGCGGTATACTTTTCCTGTTGATGACGCAAGATATTTGCAGCGTATATTGTTCTGAACAGGAGGATGAAGGGCCATGCAGCATCGCAAAAACGCCGTCCGCATCGGTGTCATTTTCTCCGTTTTGGTATGCCTTTTCGCCTTCCTTGTGGAGGATGCCGCTTATGCCGCCAGCTTCTTTCCCTCCCAAATCGTGACGGAAACCCGGCCCAGCGTTCTGTCCCGCTACCAGAACCAAAGCTACACCCGGGGCGTATCCACCACCGGACTGATCATCAAGTTTTCCTTTGTGGAGAATTTCAGCGATTTCGTCATTGAAAATACTGATTTTGTGAACGTGACTCCCTCAGCCGACCAATATTCCCGCAACCAGGACGGCACCCTGTTTTTGCTCAAGCCGGAATACCTGGACATCCTCCCCGCGGGAAAATACACCATGACCGCTACCTTTTCCAACGCCCGGCTGGCCGCCAGCTTCTACGTCTTCGACCAAGCCTCCGCCGTGCTGATAGAACAGCCCGTTACTGTTTATGCCAACAACGGCGACAACGTTACCTTCTCGGCCGACGTTGCTGTCACCGGCAAAGACGCCGACACCACCGCCAAGGAGATGGGCATTACCTACCAATGGTACCGTGCCAGCCGCACCGGCAAAAAGAAGGTCCGCGGCGGCGTTTCCCGCATTTTGCAGCTTAACGAAGTTCCAGACGAGCTGACCGGCTACACCTACTGGTGCGAAATCAAGGTGCCGGGCTACTCCGCGCCCTTCGTGACCAATCGGGTGAAGCTGTACATCATCGGCGCAGGCGATTCCTCTAACATATTCTTGTATGGCGTGCTTGCCGCCATGGCGTTGGTCGGTTTGGTATGCTGCATTTTATTGAAAAATCGCTTCCACCATTTTCCATGAAACAAATTATCAATTCTATATATATCATTGATTCATCTACGCAACCACTTTTTTCGTTTTGCTTTTTCCAAACAAAATGCTTTCACTATGTTTTGTTCTCTCCCATACTTCATCTTGATTTACTACTAACCACAGGCCGATCCTGTGGTTTTTTTCTATATAAAAGGACCTCCGTACTTTCGTACGGAGGTCCAGCTTCACCTAATCAATCGGCCAGTATCCTTTCGGACTTAGCAAATTGTTAACGTGCAAGTAAAATTACTTAGCGTTGAAGGTGTCGCAAGCGGCCTGCCAAGCGGGCATGCCAGCTTCGATCAGAGCGTTGACGTCGCCGCCGGCCAGCTGCCACAGCAGGCTGTTGCCCAGCACGTCGTTCTGGGTGCCCAGATAAACGACCTTGTTGTCAACGGCGTATTCGCCCTGGCGCAGCATAGCATAGGTTTCATCCACAGCGCGCTCGTCAGTGTAGTTGTACTTGTTGCCAATCCAGGCGTCCTCATCGTCGTAGCCGGGGGTGGGGTTGGTCCACAGATCATAGAAGAAAGCGATCTTCTGGATCTCTTCAGCGGTGTAGACGTTGGGGATCAGAGTGGTGTTCTCAGAAGCAACGTGCAGGTACTTAGCGCCTTCCTTGTCAGGCTTGGGGAAAGCAACGCAGCCCCACTCGTCTTCCATGTCGGCCATTTCGCTGTTGTCGTTGTATCCGCCGTAGGTCTGGTATACGTAGAAAGCGAAGGAGCCTTCCTTCCAGGCCTGCTTGTACCAATCCCAGTTGGCATCAGCGGGGGTGTGCATCCAGTAGTTAGCCTGGATCTTCTTGCCCCAGTTCAGAGCTTCGACAGTCTCGTTGCTGTTCATGGTGGGCTGCAGCTTGCCTTCGGCGTCATAGTCGAAGAAGGAGCCGCCGTTACCAAAGGTAGCCAGCACGTACATGTCATCGCCGGAGCCGGACACGCCGTAGATGTCGATCGCGCCATCGTTGTCGGTGTCCAGAGTGGTCTTGGCCAGGAGCTCTTCCCAAGCGGACCAGGTCCAGGTGCCTTCAGCCTGCATGTCATAGATGGTGTTCCAGTCGATGCCAGCTTCTTCCAGGATGCGCTTGTTGAAGTACACGCAGCCACGGGGCTCGGTAGCGCCAGTGGACACGCCGTAGACGTCTTCGCCGATCTTCCAAGCGTTCAGGGTGAAGGTGTTCCACTTCTCAGCGGAGAAGTCGTAGTCGCCCCAAGAAGCGGCCACGCCATTGCCGACCAGAGAACCAACCTTGCCGGGCTCGATGATGTAGGCGCGGAGGCTTCCATCGGGAGCGGACACGAAGTTGATCATTTCTTCAGCGCAGGTGCCCCAGTCGCCGCCCTGGATCTGCTGAACCTTAACATTGTAGGTAGCTTCGATCCAATCGCGGTAGTCGTACTGAGCCTGCTGTTCTTCGGTGGGTTCGGCAGCGCGGGCGCCGTCGCCAGACCAGTAGTCATAAATGGTGATGGTGGTGGGTTCGGCCTGAATCATTTCGGGCACGATCTCGGGGTAGCCTTCGGGCACTTCAGCCATGGCCACGATGCTCATGGAGAGCATGAGGACAGCCAGAAGCAGGGCAACCAGTTTCTTCATAGTGGGTTCCTCCTTTTTATTTCTATACGAATGCTACTTAAAAACAGTGCATTCATACAGTTTCGATGGAATTTTGTCCCCTGGGGGACAACTTCTTGGCTAATTATACACCAGATTTTCCATTTTCGCAAGATGTATATTACTTAACAAAGAATCTATCTTATTAAGCAATTTCCCTTACTCCTTGCTGCCGGTCATGGCCAGGCTCTGCACGAAGGTCTTCTGGGTGAAGCAGTACAGAATGATCAGCGGGATGCAGCAAATCAGCACGCCGATGGCGATCAGCTGCTGCTGGCGGCCATTGGGCACGATCACGGCCTTGCTGGCGTCGGCAGAGAAGTAACGGGCCATACGGCTGACGATGGAGCTGAGCTGGTTGGAATAAATGGAGTAGCTGCTCAGGAAGTTACGGGTGTAGAAGATGTCCGTCCACTGCCACACGAAAGCGAACAGGAAGCAGCTGGCGATGGTGGGAACGGCATCGGGCAGCATGATCTTGGTGAAGGTGTGGATGGTGCCGCAGCCGTCAATGTAAGCAGCTTCTTCCAGGCTGGTGGGCACGCCCTTGAAGTACTGACGCAGCATGTAGATGTACAGGCCGTTTTTCAGACCCATGCAGGTCAGGCTCATCATGGCGTAGGGCAGGATGGACGTACGCAGGTTGATGGGCTTGCCGGTGGTAGCCTTGAAAATGCCGAAGATGTCGAAGTTGGCAAAGTTCATGTACAGTGCCGTCTGGATGGTCTGCGGGGGAACCACGATCAGCATGATGACGCAGCCAAACCAGAACTTCTTCAGGGGGAACTCAAAGCGGGCAAAACCGTAGGACACCAGCGTGCAGCTGATGATCTGCAGCACAGACACAAGCAGGGACGTCCACAGGGTGTTCACCATGGAGTTGGGGAAGTCCGTCAGGTCAAACACGATCCGGTAGTTGTCCAGGGTCAGGTGACGGGGCACCAGAACGATGGTGGAATCGTACAGGTCCTGCTCCACCATGAAACCGGTGGAGAAACGGATCAGCAAGGGCTGGATGATCATGAAGCACAGGCCGAACATCAGCAGGGCGCGGGCGATAGACACCACAGTCCGCTTGGTTTCGCGCTTCAGGAGATAACCGCCGCTGCGACGGTTTCTCTCCCAGAAGCTCTTGTTTTCACCAATGAACACAGTCTTGCTCTTACTCATAAGACTTCACCGCCTTCGAGATAATGAATGCGCCAATGCCGATGAAGGCAAGAGCAATACCGAAGTAGGTCCAGCTCATGGCAGCGGAGATACCAAACTTGAAGTCCTGATAAGTGACCTGGTAAATCAGTTCCATGACCCGGTTATCGTTCTTCATGAAGAAGTCGATAATGGTGTAAATGCAGTTGACCAGCAGCAGGGGGCTGACCATGGGGAAGGTGATCTTCCAGAAGGATTCCCATGCGGAGCAGCCTTCCACTTCCGCCGCCTCGTAGAGGGAGGGAGAGATGGACTGCAGGCCGCTCAGGAACACGATGATCTGGATACCGGACGCCATGACGATGTCGTAGATAGAGTCGATCATGGTGAAGACCACTTCGAACACCTGGCCGCCGACGCCGGACAGGGAAAGCAGATCCTGCAGCGTGGCGGAAAGGTCAACGCCGGATTCTTCCATGGCCTCGGCCATGCCAGCCATCATGTCGTAGAACTCGTTCTGGTGCTCAATGCCGGGCAGAACGCCGCTGGACAGGATGACGGGCAGGAAGAAGATGGCACGGCACAGGGTGCGGCCCTTGAATTCCTGGTTGAGGATGACGGCCACCACGAAGCTCATGACCAAAGTGGCGATGGTGTTGATGGCCATCTGGCCCACTTCTTCCAACAGGTACTTGTTGAACTCGGGGTCAACGGTGAAAGCGTGCTTGTAGTTGTTCAGGCCGACGTAAGACTGGCTGTAGCCCTGGCCGGGAATCAGCGTAACATCGTTGAAGCTCATGATGAAGCTTTCAACCATGGGCTTGGCCATGAACACCAGGAAGCCGATGATAAAAGGAAGGATAAACAGGACGCCAGTGCGTGCGCTGCGTGCGCGCATGGTTTTGTAGGTGGAGTTACCAGGAACAAAGGACATCACAGCATCCTGAAGCGGGCTGTACCAATGTTCACTCAGGGAGGTACTCTTCATCTTTTTCATTCCCCGTCTCCTCCTTTCACAACGTAATTCCGGGCGGGAACGTGAACGCCGTCAACGCCGCGGCTCTTGTCACCGTAGTTGACGTACACCTTGGTGCCGTCTTCGTAGGTGGTAATGGTGATGGTTTCGGTGCGCTGCTCGTGGTCCACAATGCGCAGCTGGTTCAGGCCTTCCATATCAGCCTGGAAGCGGGTGACCATTTCGATGGTTTCCTCGTCCCATGCGTCATAATGGGCTGCGTAGTAACCGGAGTGGAGCGTATCCTGCAGGATTCTGGTGTCTTCCTTCATGAAGGTGAAGTTCAGACCGGCGCCGCTTTCAGCGCACTTGAGCAGTTCCTGCCAATGGTCCTCGGCCAGGTTAATGGGAGCGCCGGTGTAGTCCTTCAGGCCGTGGAGCGCAATCTGGTAGAAGGGCACCATCTGGTCCAGAATGGAGTACTTGGTACCGCTCAGATCCATATCGGTGATCAGGTCTGCATAAGGCACGGCGTAATCGTTACCGGTGCGGATCATGATGCTCTGGCCGGCGGCCTGGGCTTCTTCCATGGTGGAGATGTTCATGGACTTGACCTGCTCGCGGGTGACGGTTGCCTTGGGGTTGTAGTCAGCACTCAGCAGGCTGCCGATGTCGCGGAAGGCAACGCCGTAGGCTCCAACTTCTCCCAAAGAGTTGATCAGGTTGGTGGCGTTCTCCTGAGCGTAAACGGGCTTGACCAGATAGATCTTATCCTCCGGATCAAGCCAGTCGGCCTCCAGGTAGGTGACCACGTCGTAAGGATAGAACACGACCTGCTCGCGGGTGGTGTAGCGGGCTGCGTTGGTGAAGGGAATGAAGCCGTCGAAGATGTCGCTCTGATAGGCGAAGCAGTTGACGCCGTCGAAGTACAGCGGAACGTCCTGCTCCTTGGCAAACTTGACCAGGGCTTCCATGCCCTTCTTGCCGCCCAGGGAGTTGACAATCTTCACGTTCCGGAACACCTTCTGGGTAACGCCGCCGTTGGCCCAGCCGCTGAAGCGGACGTTCAGGTTCTTGATGCCGCCTTCCTTCAGCTGGCCGATCATTTCCTCGGTCTCAGCGAAGGTGGTGACAGGAACCACGGAGTCGATAGGCAGACCGAACTTGACCACGGTCTTGTCGATGGCGCCTACAACCTCCACGGTGACGGGCACTTCCTCGGAGGAGGTATCGTCCGCCATGAGAGGATTGGAGCGCAGGTACTCGCCGTAGCTGGTGGCCATGTCCACGTAGCTGCCGCTATCCACGAAGCGATAGCGCTGCACGATGGTGTCCGTGGGGATCTGCTTCTCATACATGTAAACCAGAGAAGCGGTCTTGGCGGAAACGTTGTACTGGTCGCTGTGCAGTACGTTGTACTTGGCGCAGATCCAGTTGTAGCTGTTGTAGCGCATGCTGATGTCAGCCTGCACGCCGCCGTAAGCGCTGCCGCCTTCCATCACGCAGATGAAGGAAGCATCGTTCTTGCTGACGCCGAACACCGGGAAGGTGTTGCGGGTCTCGGTGATCACTTCCTTACGGACGGTGGCGTAGTCCCAGCCGTAAGTATTGGCATAGTAGGTGTTCTGGGCCAGCTTGCCGTTGTTGAAGTTGATCAGCGCGCCGCCGCCTTCAGGCACGAACATGAAGCCTTCATCTTCCAGACCGGCCGCGCCGAACATGGGCAGCGGGGTCACGTAGGTGATAGGATAGTCCGGCATGTAGCGGATCTCGCTGTAAGGCAGCTCCACAACCAGGTCATTGCCTTCCAGGCGGTAGATCATGTTGATGTTGAACACAGGGTTGCTGCTTTCCTTGCTGCCTGCAACCAGCTGCTGGTCCAGCTCAAAGTCCTCCTGGGAGTAGTTGACCTCGGCAAAATACTCCTCAATCTTCTTCTTGCCGTTTTCCTTGACGTCAGACTTCAGAATGTACAGAGGCTGGTTCACAACCTCGGGGTACATGGCGATGATCTCGTCCTTGTTCTTCTTGGAGTCAAGCTTTTCCGGCTCGTAGAGAGTGTAGTTACTGGACAGCTTCTTCTTGGTGGACTTCTTCATCTGATCCGTGAAGGAGACGAAGCGTTCCTTGGTGATGGCGGTGGGAATCAGGTAAACCTTTTCAATCTTGCCGATGGCGTAGTTTACCTTGATGGAACCGTCTTCCAGCTGTTCAATGGTGTAGTTGCCGTTTTCAACGGAATACTTGTAGTTGTTCATTTCCACCGCGCCGCCGGAGGTGGCGTAGGTGACCAGAACGGTGGCCTGCAGGTTTTCCTTGTTGGCGGCCAGGGCCACGGAGTCGTCCGCTGCATCGGCGGGGTTGGACAGCCATTCTGCGCCGGAAGCCTTATCCGTCACCTTGAATTGGGTGGTGGTGGGGTCCAGCTCAAACAGCAGGGCGTCGTTCTCCATGACGAGGGGCTCGGCCTCGCCCTCATAGTAAATGATGTCAGGCTTGGCAATGTTCACTTCTTCCGTCTCGCTGAACAGCGGGATGATCACGAAGAACACCAGCGCTGCAGCGGCGGCCAGTACAAGGAGCCAAAGAATCAAACGGGAAATGACCTTTTTCATTTTCTTCTTCCCTCCTTAATACAAACGGAAAGCGATCTCGCGATACAGAGACACGAAGTAGCTCAGGGCATCGCTCAGAAGGCTCAGGAACACAAGGATCAGGAAGATGATGATCAACGCGCCAACCACGGTGACAATCAGGAAGATGATGGTCTTGCCGGGGCCGTAATCGTGCACCTGCATCAGGCCCACAAACGCCAGCAGCAAACTCCAGACGATGGAGAAAGTCATCAGCACGGTGTAGAAAGCGGCCTCATCAAAAGCGATGATGTTGCTGACAAACACCAGTGGCAGCTGAATGATGACGTAAGGCACCAGCGCGTAGCACATGGCCATGTAGATGTCGCTGAAGCGGCCCTTACCATCAAACAGGGTGGTAAGGCTCCAGTTGGCCACGCACAGGATCAGGAAGGGGAACAGCAGCGATGCTGCCTGCTCAAACACGTTGATGTACTGCAGGGGGGCGCTGATGAACTGGAAGTTGGTGTACATCAGCTTCAGCACGCGGGTGACCAGGAACAGGACCAGGAAAGTGGTGGCAGCAGCGATGGTGCCCCGCTTTTCGTGTACCAGATCCCAGAAACCATCAAAGGGATGGGTCATGACGTGGAAGGCATACTTGACAGATTCCCAGTAGCGGTTCCACTTTTCGTTCTTGGGCTTCTTCACGGCAGGATTACTTTGCAATTTGGCTGCGCTCATATGCTTCCACCTCCCATCTCGTTTTCTTCACAGTTTTGATCACCAGGGGGATGATCATGACGGCAGCCAGTGCGGCCACCATCCAGCCAATGTTTTCTTCCACCCAGATCTTGCGGTACTGACGGAAGGCTCTTCCGTAGTTGTCACGGTCATGGGCCATCTTGAAGTATTCCATGGCTTCGGGGTACTTTTCCTGACGCATCAGCGAACGGCCGATGCCGATGAAAGCCAGGTTGTAGTTGGCGTTCAGCTTCAGGACTTCCTCCCACAGGTCGGCGGAACCGTCGTAGTCGCCGTTGAGATAAGCCTCGCTGGCGTCGAAGATCAGGTTGCCGTATTCGGTGGGGGTGAAGATGGTCAGGTTGGCTTCGTTCTGGTCCAGCACGATCAGGTTCTTGCCCATATGATCGATAGCGATGGCGGAGTTGAACGCGCCTTCCTGGTTGCCGGTGGTACCGAAGGCCCAGAGCATGATGCCCTGAGAATCGTAGCCGAAGATACGGCCGCGGGTACGGTCCACAGCAACGTAAATGTCATTTTCCAGAACGGTGATGTCCACCAGCTTGGAGGGGCCGTAAGCGTCGGAGCCTTCCACCCAGTACAGCTCGCCGATGGGGGGATAACGGTCATTCTTGATCAGAATGTCGTTGCCGATGCCGTTCAGGCGGCGGATGGGCTGGGCGTTGTCCCACAGCAGGTCGTACTCGTCAAAGCTGACGTTGGTGGCATAGATGAAGGATTCATCATCCATGTAGATGTTGTAGTACTCAGTAGGAACGAAGGATTCCTGCTGGGCCCGCTGTTCCTTGGTGGTGAAGTACATCTTCCAGATGTACTCAGCGATGTTGTAGGTAACCTTGTTGGCGCCGATGTAGCCAGTGAAGGTACCATCGCTTTCGAACTTGACCAGACCCTTGTTGACGTTGGTGGCCAGGACGAAAACGCGTCCGGAGCTGTCCACAACCAGCTTGCTGGGCAGGAAGCTGAGGGATTGGTCATAGGTAGCGTCGGTGGGCTTGACAAACTCCTGGATGAAGTTCAGGTCCTTGTCCATCTTCACCACGCGGCCGTTGTTGGTATCGCAGACGTAGATGGTTCCTTCCTCGTCCACGAAAACGTCGCTGGGGGTGTTGAAGGTGGGAATGTCGCTGCCGGCAACGGTATCAATGATCCGTACCAGCTCGTAGCCCTTGGACTTGAGGCGAATCTGCAGCAGCCGGTTGTTGCCGGTATCGCAGACGTAGATGTCATTGTCGCGGACGAACATGCTCTGGGGAGTTTTCATGGCAACTTCCAGCCCCAGCCCGGAGCTATAGAGCACGGTGTCAACACGATAAGCGTCGGGCGATTCGCGAACGTCGCCCCAGTAATCGTAGTTGTAGGTATATGATGTGGGATATCCATCGTCGGCAGCATAAGCGCTGGAGAATCCGGCCATCATGATGATGATCGTAAGCAGCGCCAAAAGCCTGTGCATCATTTTCACGGTCTTTTCTCCTCCTGTCATTGAGATGATGAAACCAAGGTCTTTTTCCGGGAAGATTAGTCTTTGATACCGGAGCTGGCCATGGTTTCCAGAATCTGGCTCTGGCTCAGGATGAAGATCAGAATGGGCACGGCCATGACCACGACGGTAACGGCTGCTGCCTGACCGGTACGGGCGATACCGCCGGCCTGGATCTGCTGCAGGGCGTAAACCAGCGTCTTCTTGGCTTCGGAGTAGATAACCGTTGCGGCGCTGTTGTTCCACAGGCTCTGCACGCTGAAGATGATCACGGTCAGCCATGCGGGCTTCACGTTGGGCATAACGATGTTCCAGAAGATGCGGAACTCGCCTGCGCCGTCGATGTGAGCCGCTTCAATCAATGCAGTGGGCAGGCCTTCCATGAACTGCTTCATCATGAACAGGCCGATGGGAGCGGCAAACGCGGGCAGCAGAAGCGCCCAGTAGGTGTCGATCATGTTCAGTTTGCTCATGATCACGTAGTTGGGAATACCGGTCACGTAACCGGAGAACATCAGCGCGGTGACAACCACGTTGAAGAAGAACCGTCCGCCGGGGAAATCGTACTTGGCCAGCACGAAGGCAGCCATGGAAGCAACGATCAGGTGACCGAAGGTGCCAAAGAAGGTAATGAACACCGTGTTGGTCAGGTACCGGCTGAAGGGCACCCAGCTCTGACCCATGGTCACGATCAGGTCGGAGAAGTTATCCAGGGTGGGATGTTCCGGCAGAACCGTGGGCGGGAAGCGGAACAGTTCGTCCAGGGGCTTCAAAGCGGAGCCGATGGCGAAGATCAGCGGGAAGGCCATCAGGAAGGCCACGCAGGCCAGCAGGATGTAGATGCCGATGTCGCCGCCGATGGAACGGTTGGGATGACGGCGCTTGATCAGGTGCTTCTTGACCTTCTGCACCTTCTCACCGCGGAGCTCGGCCAGGCGGCGCAGCTCTTCGGCGCGGCTGTAAGCCATCACGGGCTTGTTCAGCCAGAACTTGTCAATGTTGTTGTACACCTTCAGGCCATCGATCAGGGTGGCGCTGAACGCGGTTTCGTCCTTCAGCACAACGCTGATGGTGCTGGACATGCCGCCGTGGCGTACATTCTTGAGTTCCTTGAGTTCGCCGTAGGTAAACTCGCAGACCACATTGCCCTTTGCGTCCTGGAAGTAGGTCTTGGCCTCTTCAGAGACCATAATGCCTTTGATTTTCTTCTTGTTAAAGTCCAGGGTACCCTTGGATTTGATAATGTTAAATTCGCTCATATCAGGTACCCACCTTTTCCAATGCGGCAGAAATGACTTTCTTGCACAGAATCATGACCAGGAACAGCAGCGTTGCGATGGCGGAAGCGTAACCCATTTCGAAACGGCTGAAGCCGTAGTCGAACAAGTGGGTAACAACGGTACGGGCGGCGTAGTCCGTGGAGGGATAGCCGGCCAGTGCGCGGGGCACGTCGCAGACGTTGAAAGCGGAGGTGATGCTCATAACAGCACCGAACAGCAGCATGGGCTTCATGCTGGGCAGGGTGATGTGGTACAGTTCCTGCCAGCGGTTGCGGACGCCGTCCACATAACCGGCTTCATACATGCTCTTGTCAATGCCCTGGAAACCGGCCACGAAGGACAGGAAGCCAGTACCCATGCTCATCCACAGGATGACGATGATCAGCACGGGCATGATGTATCTGGGGTCCGTCAGCCAGAGCAGAGGGGCATCGATGATGCCGAAGTCCAGCAGGAAGGAGTTCAGATAGCCGTAAGCATCGCCACGGAAGATGATGGAGAAGATGGTGTAAGCGTTACCGGCAATACTGGGGGCATAGAAGATGACCACAGCGATGGCGCGGAGCCACTTGGGCAGCTCGTTGATGAACCACGCAAACACGAAGGAGAGGATGTATCCGATGGGGCCCGTGACGACGGCGATGACGAAGGTGTTCTTCACAGCCGTCAGGAAGACCTCGTCCTGCAGAACCAGGTTGATGTAGTTCTGCGCGCCGATGAACCGGGGCTTTTCCAGGATGTTGTAGTAGGTAAATCCATAGAAAATGGAAGTACAAATGGGAAGAATGAAGAAGGTGAAGAACAAAATGGCGTACGGGGCGAGGAACAGGTAGCATACTTTCATACGCTTGGCCTTAGACCAGCCGTAGCTGATTTTGTTAGACTTCATGGTCATATATCTTTTGGCGAAAGACTGGGTCTGCGCACTGTTCATTTCTTTCCCTCCTCTCCGTCAATCGGCAGGCCGAATTCGCGCCGCTTGATCTTGATTTCTTCATTAATAGTACGGGTGTAGGTCAGAAGCGTCTCACGGGGATCGTCCTTGTCGTTGATGACCTTACGAATGGCGTTGGTCATGTGACGGGTGGTGGAGTAACCACCGGCGATTTCCGGGAAGCCGCGGGCCCAGCTCTGCTGCTCTTCCAGCACGGCCAGCTGATCGCTGGACCAGGCCAGCTGCTTCAGGGCCTCGGTGTTGGCGGTGGCATAGCGGGCGGAGGAGCCCAGAACGCTTTCCATTTCACGGCCGAAGCGGACCTGAGACTCGGTGGAGACCCACCACTTCATGAACTCCCAGGCATTCTGCTTGACCTTTTCGTCATCGGTGGCAACCATCATGCAGCAGGCGCCGTTGGCGTGGACGGAACGGTCAATGGTGCCGTCCTCCTTCATGGTGCCGGGATACAGGGTGAAGTCCCACAGGCCGCGGATTTCCGGAGCGGAAACGGTCAGGGTGTTGTACAGGGTGTACTGGCCAACGCCCAGGGGCATTTCGCCGGAACGGAAACGGCTGACAAAGTCGAAAACAGTGGGCAGGCCGTAGTCGTTGTAAAGGCTGGTGTACAGCTTGAAGGCGGCAACGCCGGCTTCGCTGTCGATCACGGTGCGCTGAGCGTCGTCATCGTAAATGGTTCCGCCGTTCTGATAGATCAGAGCGTTGAAGCCGGACATATCGACGTTGGAGATATCCGGGAAGGGAACGCCGACAGACATGTTGTTGCCCTGGATGGTGGGCAGCACGGCGATCAGTTCTTCCCAGGTCTGAGGCACTTCCACGCCCAGCTCTTCCAGCACGTCCTCACGGTAGAACAGCACGGAGAAGATCTGGGTCTCGGGCAGGCCGTAAACGCCCTTGTGGCTGCCATCGTCGTAGGTCAGGGGATCCAGCGCGCTCTGGTAGAAGGGCTTGACCACTTCGTCAAAGTCATCGAACTGGGTCAGGTCTTCCACAGCGTTACGCATGGCGTAGTTGACTGCGAACCAGCCGTCAACGCTGAGCACAACGTCGGGGCCGTTGCCGGCAACCACGGCGGTCAGGATGGCGTCGGGGGCAACCAGCTTCACGTTGACCTTGATGCCGGTCTTGGGGGTGAAGCTGTCGTCCACCATGGTCTTCAGCACGTTGGACTGGTCGCGGCCGGTCACGATCCAAACCTCGATCAGGTCATCGGACTCTTCGTCATACACGTCGCCCAGGGCGTTGTAATCCACAAAATAGGAAGCAGCGCAGGCGCTGACTTCGTGCACAGCCTTGGCGAAGAAGCCCTGCTTGAGCTTCTTTTGCTCCACGTTGGCGCCGCTGATCACGATCAGGTCAACGTCCAGCTTGGTCTCGGCCATGTTCTGCATGGCGGTACCCAGGCTGGTGATGTTGTCCTTGAAGTTGACGAAGGACTGGGTGATGCGCTCGTTGCGGTCCACAAACTGCTCCAGCTGAACAGCCAGGGTCTGGGCAACGGCCACACGGTCGCTCTTCTGGCCGGTGAGGGCGACGGTGTCGTCCACCAGCTTGTACAGACGCTTGCTTTCCAGATCCATGGCCTCGATCACTTCCGGATACACCTTGCCCAGGTTGTAGTCACGGAAACGGTCAGGATTGACGCCGGTCAGAACCAGCAGCTTGCGGTAGATCTGGTTGAGGCGGAAGATGCTGTCTTCCATATCCTTCAGGATGCCGCCCATGGCGCCCAGGGTAGCCTCCAGGCGGATGGTGTGGTGGCCTTCCGTCAGGTAGAAGCTGTAGGGATTGCCCTCAGCGTCGGACAGGGTGTTCAAATCCCAGTTGGTGTCATAGGAGAAAGCCAGGTTCTCCATGGCGTCAAAGGGCACCTTGCCGTCCAGGTACAGGGTACGGCAGGACAGAGCGCCGCGCTGATAGGTCTGGCGGACCTTGAGGGTGATGTTGTAATAACCGTCTTCAGGAACGTCAAATTCCCATTCAATCCACTGGCCGGCGTTGTTCCAGGGATCGCCGCCGATGTAGTTGAACACGGTCTTGCTGACGTCATAGGGCTCCGTTGCGGGGGAGGCATGATCGTAGCGGGGGTAGAGAGAAGGAGAAGAACGCAGGTCAGCGTGTTCACCCTGGAGGGTCACGGACCAGTTCATGGCATCTTCGCTCATGTTCACTTCCGGCTGCGCGCCAAGATAGGCATCATAAGTGGGGTTCTCGGTAACGGGAACCAGCTTGATGCCGCGCAGAATGAAGGGCTCGTTGATGGCCTTCAGAGAAATGGTGTTTTCGCCAGCCTGGAAATAGAACTGGTAAGGATCAATGGTGTAGCCCATGTCGTCCCGGCAATAGGCCTGCTGCCAGTCGAACACTTCGATCTGGGAAGGACGGATATGGTTGCCCTGGTTGTCCTTGCGGAAGGAGCCATCCTCAGCAAAGTCTTCAGGATCATCGGTCCAGAGACGGGAAAAGCGCAGGTTAGCAGCACCAGCGAAGGGAAGTTCTTCGTTGATGTACAGTTCGCGCTCAATATCCACGCCGCGGGCCTGTGTGGTTTTGTAGTCAAGAAGGATGGTGTACATGCCCTCTTCAGGAACCGTCACCTTCCAGGTGGTATAGTGTTTGTCTGCCGTGTAGACGCAGTCAGCGCCGTCCTCCTGGCAGGCTTCGCCATCGCCTTCAAAGGCGGTAACGTCCACTTCCACCACTTCGCTACCGGTGGCCACTCCCTCGTGGTCCCGCAGGTAGCCGTCGTAGGTGTCGCTGCGACCCATGCCTTCCACGTCGGTGGTCAGATCCACGCCTTCATACTTGGCGCGGAAGTTGGACTCACCCTTGGAAAGCAGAAGAACCCCAGCGATAATCACCACTGCGCAAAGAATTCCGATCAGTACGCCCCGTGTTTTCTTACCCATGAAGCTTTCTCTCCCGGTTTGCCGCTACGTTTTCAGTACGGCAGTTTTTGCTCTTTTCTCCATTTTAAGGGGAAAAAAGATTGCAAAAAGGCGAATGTACCCCTGCAATTCTGGCGAAAACAGAACCACATTAGACATTCGTTTTGCAACGTTGTTGTAAATTATACTCTATTTTTCGCCATTATGTCAACCTTGGGCGGGGATGGCATAAGGCCTGTTTCCCTTTGTAGACTAACGGGTTTAGTTGTTAAGCAACCCCTGTAAACCGCCGTAAAGCAACGGCCTTTGTGAAATTTTTGTCCTGTTTAGGTTAACGTTTTGTCCGACCCGCCATCAAACTCATGAAAAAAATTTTTTTGTTCTGAAATATTAATTAATCTTTTCTAAGTTCCTCGACAAAAAACCCGCCATGCAGGCGGGCTAAATGTCAGTACAATTCCGGCAGGCTGTCTTTGGTTACGGCCCAGGGATGCCTATACATGGCGCGCAGAGTCTCGTTGTCCGTATAATCCTCGGTCAGGCAGAATTCATTACACCAGGTCATGTAGCTGACCCATTCCGCCCTTTCCCGGGCCAGGATCTCGGCAGAGGGAATGGTGCCAATTTCCCCAATCAGGGCGATCTTTTTCTTCCGGGTAATCTGCCTGAGTTCCTCGAACTTTTCCACATGCGCCTCGTGCTGATGGGCAGGGGGATACATGTCCCGGGAGATGATGTCCACCACGTCATCCCCGGGATACCGATCCGGATCGGGGGCATTCCACACCCAGATCAGATTGTTCAGGCCGTGCAGATTGGTGAAACGGTCGTACATCAGCCGCCAAAGGCCCTTGACTGTGTCGGCGCCCTTGGCGCCCCACCAGAACCAGCTTCCTTCCGCTTCATGGAAAGGCCGCCACAGAATGGGAACGCTCGCATCACAGAAGGGCCGCAAAAGGCCGGCCATCATGTCCATGTCGGACACCAGGGCTTTGTTTTCCGGCGTACCCTCCACCAAGGCAAGGCTTGCGTCAAAATCCGTGTTCTGGGTATAGAAGGCCTTGCCATGGCCGCCCAACGGCGAAAACCAATGCCACACAAAGGTGAGCACGCCCTTCTGCGCCGCCCATTCCCAGGCCTGACGCAGCGTGCCATAATTGCCTTCCACCTCCGCCATACATTCCTCGTCGGTGTCCAGATAATTGATATTGGGCGAATAGGAAAGCAGCTCAAACCCCAGCAGCGCGGGCTGCTTTCCGGTGATCTTTTCAATATGATGCAGTTCCTCCATCGCCCGGGTCTTGGTGTGCTGCCCGGTGAGGATCCCCTTGCCGGAAAGATTCCCCAAATACTCCATCATCCGGCGGACGCAAGGCAAAGCGTTGGGATTGCAGGGGGTGGTCATAAGCGTGCCTTCTTTCGCGATTTCGTTACGGTTGCCGGGCATTTTCCCGCCCGGCCGCTCAAGTATATCACCCCAGCCAAAGAAACGCTACTTAAATATCTGCGACCTTTCCTTGCAATCCGCATTGTGGTATACTGGTGTAACGTTCTACGCGGAAAGGAGCGCCTTATTTGCAACGCATTCTGTTTGTCACGGGCTGCATCCGGGAGGAACAATCCCGCAGCCTGCGCCTTGCACGGCATTTTCTGGAAAGCTACCGGCAATCCCACCCGGAGGCGGAGATCGCCACGGTGGATTTGCCCCGGATGAACCTTTCGCCCCTCGACCCGGACAGCCTCCGGCAGCGGGATCAGGCCCTGGGCCAATGGAACGATCCTGTTTTCGACCTGGCCCGCCAGTTCCGGGATGCGGATCTGCTGGTCATCGCCGCGCCCTTCTGGAACGGCTCGTTTCCGGCCTGCGTCCACACCTATCTGGAGCACATCTGCGTGCCGGGCCTCACCTTTGACTGCGAGGACGATCGTTACATCGGCCTGTGCAGCGCCAAAAACTGCGTCCTCGTCACCACCCGGGGCGGACGGTACGACGGCGGCGTAAACATGCTGGGCGACGAGCTGGCCACTCCCATCCTGAAAGCCATCATGACCATGGTGGGCGTGCCCCGGGTCAGTACCCTGGCCGCCGAAGGGCTGGATCTCCCCTCCCCCACCGATCCCCTGCAAACTGCCATGGCAGAGGCTGCCCAACTGGCGCAGACCCTGGCCTGATCCCATACACAAGGAGGACAACACCCATGAAAATCTCCAAGAAAGACGCCCTTCTCTGGTTCCGATTCTTTGCGGAGCTGCCGGAATACGAAGAGATCTCCCTGCGGCAGCAGGAGCTGATCTACGCCACCCTGACCCAGATCGAGGACGCGGTGGATGACCGTGTTCAGAAGCTGATGGCCCAGATCCCCGGCCTGAAGACCCTGGATGGACGCAGCTATTATATAGGAAGCGATGCAAATTTTCCCAAGGGCTGCCGCTCCTGCCTGCTGGGCTCCGGCCTGACCGCCATCCGCAAGACCAACAAATGCAACCTGAACTGCAAGTTCTGCTATGACCACGGCGTCATCCACACCATTCCGCCCATCGGCGAAGGGCTGTGGGAGATCGGCGGAACCAAGTTCCAGGAGCGGGATCTGGATCTGCTGCTTTCCATCCACAAAAAGCCCACCGGCATCTCCTACGTGTACCTGGAGCCCTTCATGGAAATTGAGGTGTATTACGGCATCATCCGCAAATTCCACGAGGCGGGCGTGCATCAGCACATGTACACCAACGGCACCCTCTGCACCGAGGAGACCCTCCGCGCTCTGGGCGAAAACGGCCTGGACGAGCTTCGCTTCAACCTGGGTGCTTCCGGCTGCTCCGATAAGGTGATCCAAAACATTGCCATTGCCAAGAAATACATCCCCCAGGTGGGCGTGGAGACCCCCATGACCCGGGAATTCTGGGACAGCATCCAGCAGAAGAAGGATGCCGTTCTGGCCACAGGCCTGGATTTCATGAACTGCGCGGAATTGCACCTGAACGAAAACAACCTGGGCAACTACTTTGGCGAGAACATGTACATGCACCGCCAAGGCTACCTCTCCCCCATTTTCAGCCAGGAATTCACCCTGCGGCTGATGAAGCAGGCCGCCGAAGAAAACTGGCCCATCGTGATCCACAACTGCTGCAACCATACCAAATTCGCCCGGGACCTGAACCTGCGCGCCAAGGAAGGCGGATGGTTCGGCTCCAGCAGCTACCACGGCGAATTCGACCGCATCCCCTTCGAGGCCTTCCTGCCCGTTCTGGAGGACGACAGCTTCACTTTCCTCACGGAGGAAGAGCTGCCCGAGGGCTATCGACCCGGGGATTTGGTGTTCTGACAGAGATGCATGAGGTAGCGGAAAGATGAAATTTTGGAAAAAGTACAGAAAAAAACCGCTGGACGAAAACACAGTAAGGGTCATCAAAATCAGCAAAGAAGCGCTGTATGAATTCCTTTATGAAAAATTCATTGAGAATCAGGAGCAATACCTTGACGTGGATCCTTTAACAGTCACCAACAACTTTGCATTGGATTGTGTGAACGGGGACTTCATCTTCTGTGCCTATAAATCGGAGGATGCCCAGAGCAACCTATTTCCGTTCCCCAAAGAAATTGATTTGCAAAAAGTTATGAAAAGGATTCCAGACACAACTTTCTCCATGTTTGCGCCGAACAGTTGCAGATATAAAGACTATACAAAGAAAGAATTAGCGGAATTATCAAAGGACGATAAAGCATGCGAATCGAAACCGAAAGACTGATCATCACGGAATTCACCATGGACATGGCCCAGGCCGTCCACCAGAATTCCCTGGACGAGGACAACCGCCGCTTCGTGCCCGACGAGGTGTTTGAAACGGTGGAGGAAGCCGCAGAGACCGTGGCGTTCCTGATGGGCGTTTACCAGACCGGCGACGGCCCGCTGGTGTACCCGGTGCTGCTGAAGGACGGCACGTACGTCGGCTATGTGCAGGCCATCCCCATGGAGGACGGTACCTGGGAGGTGGGTTATCACATCGGCGGCGACTACATCGGCCGCGGTTATGCCACCGAAGCAGTGAAGGCCTTCCTGCCCGTCGTTATGCGGGATAAGGGCATCCGGCGCATCGCCGGCATCTGCCTGGCGGACAACCAGGCTTCCGTCAAGGTAATGGAACGCTGCGGATTCATCAAGGAATTTGAGGGCGTCGGCCCCTACCAGGGCGAGGAACGGGAAATCTGCCGATTTTCCTACGACCTGAAATAAAAAGAAAGCGTGATATCCAGCTGTTGAGCCGGGTATCACGCTTTTTATCGCCCAAAGGGGCCGATGGATGTCAGTCAATAGCGGGGGCGTTGAGGATCATGGCTTCCACGATTTCCGGATACCGCCAGGTAGCGTTCTTGCGGTCCAGCAGGCCGAAGAGCTCGCCGTTGCCCTGGAAGGCGTGGTTGTCCCACCAGAGGCAGGGAATGCCGCGGTTGGTGGCGTGGAACAGATAGTATGCCGCAAAATGGACGCGATCCTGCAGGTTGCCGTCCTTGTCCCGGGCGCCGAATTCGCCCACCACAACGGGAATGCCGTTGGCAACAAACTTGTCGTACAGATTGTTCAGGAACAGCGGGATCTGCCGGGAGAAGGTGGAGTTGATCTCAAACTCGCCGGTGCCGGCGCCGTTCAGGGCAAAGTCGTAGGGAGTGTAGGCGTGCACGGAAACGATGATGCGGTTCTCCACCGTATCGGTGGGCAGCACGTTGTACTCGTTCATGGCGCCCTCGGGGGATGCGGAATAGCCGGGAACCATCAGGAAACGGTCCGCATTGTTGCCGCCGGCAGCGCGGACAGTATCCACAAACACCTGGTTCAGCTTGGAAATGCAGTCCATGGCCTCCACGGACTTGGGATCGTTCTTGTCTACCCGCCACTCCAGGCTGGTTCCGCTGAGGCGGGGCTCGTTGATGGACTCAAAGATCAGGTGGTTATCATAATCCGCAAAGCGGGCAGCCACCTGGCTCCAAATGGCAGTCATGTACTTGGTGGACTGCTCAAAATGCTCCTCATCCGGGTAGTAGTATTTGGGGTCGTTGTCGTGATGGATGTTGATGATCACGTACATATCCCGGCTGATGGCATAGTCCACCACTTCCTGCACGCGGTTCAGCCAGTGCTCGTTGATCTGGAAGTCCTCATCCACGTGGTTATGCCAGGAAATGGGAATGCGCAGGGTGTTGAAGCCGCTGTCCTTCAGCAGCTGGATCATTTCCGGAGTGGTCTTTGCGCCGCACCAGTAGGTTTCCAGCTCCATGTGACGGCTGGCAGGCAGCCACTTGTCCTCAATGGCGTCGAAGGTATTGCCCAGATTCCAGCCCACGCGCATGTTGCGCACGAACTGCATGGCTTCGTTGTCCGGGATCTCAAACACCCGCTGCATTTCCAGCTTGGGAATGTCGATCTCCTCAGCCAGCGCGACGCTGCCCATGCACAGAATCAGCACAAGGCTCAGCGCCAGGATCCGGAAAAACAGGTTGGACTTCATACGTAGGATCTCCTCTCCAAAACGCCCTGCTTTTCCTGAAAGCAGCGCTTGATTTACGGAAATACAATGGAGCGGCCGTTGACCAGGTCGTCCAGAACCTTTTCCACCATTTCATCAGAAAGGGTGAGGTAACCGGTGGCAAACATGGTGGCCATTCCGTGGATAAACATCCAAAAATTGATGTACACGCCCTGGGCCTGCTTCTGCTCCACGTTCATTTCCCGGCCGAAGTTTTCGGCCTTCTCGCAGGCGCTGGCAATGGCAAAATTGGAGCTTTCCTCGCAGCGCTTGCGCATGAACAGCATGCGGAACAGGTTGGGCTCGTTCCGGGCCATGCGGAGGTACACCCGCCCGGCAGCCTTCAGAGGGTTTTCCTCCTGGGCCTGCGCTTCCTGGGTTTCCTGCTCAAAGCGGTTCAGAGTGTAATGAAAAACTTCCTTTTTGATGTCCTCCATGCAGGAGAATTCACGGAACAAAGGCTGGGTGGAGCAGCCGATCTGCGCCGCCACGGAGCGCGCATTCACCGCGTCCAGGCCCTTCTCCCGGGCGACCTCATAAGCCGCTTTTACAACATCGTCCTTTGCGAAACGAATCTTGGGGGGCATATTTTCACCTCGTTGTGTAACAATAGTGTTTTATATCCCCTTTATTATAATTCGTTTATATATAGGATGTCAATGATTTTCGAAAGTTTTCCGAAAAATCCAGAAACTGTCTTAATCAATGCGGCGGATGCTTTCGCCGATGATCAGGCTTCCGGGCACGGTAATGTGCCGGAAATGGGTCTCCTGGGGGTTTTCGATGGCGTTCAGCAGCATCTGGGCCGCCTCCTGGCCAATCATCTCGCTGTTCTGGCGGAAGGTGGTCAGCCGGGGCAGGAACATATCGGCCAGGCGGGTGCCGTCGTAGCCGGCCACGCTGATCTCCGGCGGAATGGGCGAGCCCTCCCGCTCCAGAATGTTCCGGGTGCCGATGCAGCAATAATCGTCCTGATACAGGATGCAGGTGGGCCGGTTTTCCAGCCGGAGCAGCTCCCGGGTGGCCTGGGCTGCGCTTTCCATGTTGTGGTAGATGGCGGGCTTCAGGTACTCCGGGGGGATGTCCAGCGAAAGCTCTTCGCAGGCGGCGCAGAAGCTCTTCAGGCGGCCCTGGGTGACGGGGGTGTCCTCGCCGTGAATGAAGGCGATGCGCCGGTGGCCCATGCTGTAAGCATAGCGAACCAGCTCCCGGGTGCCTTGCAGGTTATCGGAAAGCACGGCGCTGCGGCCCGGGAAGGTATGGTCGATGGACACCAGCGGAATGCGGCTGGAAAGCAGGCCCTGGACGTCGCTCTCGCCAAAGCCTGCGCTCATCACGATCAGGCCGTCATAGCCCCGGTGGATGCAGTAATTCAGCAGCCGATCCGTCTCGCCCAGCTTCTGGGCGTTGATGGGCGTGATGTCATAGCCCTTCTCCTCGGTAATGGACTGAATGCCAGCCGCAATCTGGGAGAAGAAATCGTGGGTCCATACGTTTTCATTTTTCAGAAACATGATCAGGCCTATGGTGCGGGAACGGTGGGTTTTCAGCGTTCTGGCCGCAGCATTGGGCATATAACCCATCTCAGCCGCCACCGCGCGGATGTGCCGTGCGGTTTCCTGGCTGATGTCCGGCATGCCGTTCAGCGCCTTGCTGACGGTAGCAACGGAACAACCGCAGCGTGCGGAAATATCCTTCAAAGTAACCATATAAACACCCTTTGACAGATTTCTTAATCGTTTAAGATATTATAGCGTTTTTGATCGCCATCTGTCAATAGATGAATAGAATTCTCTTTATGTTATTTTTTATCCAAGGATTTCCGGGAACAGGGAAACCACCATCACCGCCACAATGATCACAGGCAGCACCCAGGTCATGTACACACGCATAAATGCGGGCAGCTTGGGGCCTTTATCGCCGGTATTGATTTCCGCAAAATAGTTCTTCCAGCCCCAGCCGTAGCGGGCGGTGCAGAACAGCACGTACATCAGGCTGCCGATGGGCAGCAGCAGGTTGGAGACCGTATAATCCTCCAGATCCATGAATCCCTTTCCGAAAACGGTTACGTCGCTCCAGATGTTCAGGCTGAACACACAGGGCAGGCTGAGGGCCATCATCAGGCCCACGTTGATCAGGGCGATGGCCCGCCGGCTGAGCTTGGTGGTCTCCAGCCAGAAGGACATCAGGTTCTCAAACACCGCAATGACCGTGGAGGCAGCGGCAAAGATCATAAACAGGAAAAACAGGCAGCCCACGATCTGTCCGCCGGGCATATTGTTGAAAATGCTGCTCAGCGTGGTGAACAGGAAGACGGCGCCCACGGAGCCCGCATCGGCGGTGACGCCATTGTTGAAGGTAAAGCAGGCCGGGAAGATGATCAGGCCGGCGGTCAGCGCCACGAAGGTATCCAGGCTGATGATGGTGATGCTCTCGCCCAGCAGGCGGCGTTCCTTGCCGATATAACTGCCAAAAATGGCGATGGAGCCGATGCCCACGCTCAGGGTGAAGAAGGCCTGGCCCATAGCGGAGGAAACCACCTTGCCCACGCCGTTTTCCACCATTTTGCCAAAATCGGGGATGAGGTAGAACTTGAGGCCCTCCGCCGCCTTATCCAGGGTGCAGGAGTAAACCGCCAGGCCGATCATCAGCACCAGCAGCGCTACCATCATGCCCTTGGTCACCTTCTCCACGCCCTTTTGCAGGCCCAGGGAGCAGATGCCAAAGCAGCAGATGATTACGCCGAAGGTAGCGGCCAGCAGCACCGGCAGGTTGCCCGTCAGGTCGCCAAAAACCTGGGCCAGCTCCTGGGCGGTGGAGTACTGCAGGATGGAGCCGCTCAGGTATTTGAACAGGTAGATGACCATCCAGCCGGAAATGGTGGTGTAGAACATCATCAGCAGGTAATTGCCGGCGATGCCCACGTATTTCATCCAGTGCCACTTCTGGCCCGGCTTTTCCAGCACGTCAAAGGAGGAGGCAATGCTGCGGCGGCTGGCCCGGCCCACGGAAAGCTCGCAGGTCATGACGGGCAGGCCCAGCAGCAGCAAAAACAGAATGTAGATCAGCACAAAGGCCGCGCCGCCGTACTGGCCGGTAGCAATGGGAAAACGGTATACATTTCCCAGGCCGATGGCGCAGCCTGCGGAAATCAGAATAAATCCAAGACGGGAGGAAAATTGCTCGCGTTTCTGTTCCATGTTCTTCACCTGTTTTTGTTATTTGTTCTCAGCTTCTTTCCGGAAGCTGCTGTAGTGGGACTGGTCTTTCTTTTCCAAATAATAAGCCTCCGGGCCAATTTCCCGGATGCGTTCCGTGCCCCGTTTCCAGTCATTCAAAATGATGGGATCCAGCTTGCCGAAAAACGCTTCCGTCTTTTGGCAGGGAAAGTCCGGGCACTCGGCGCAGAACTCCCGGCCCGTTTCCCGCACGCAGGAAAGCACCGTACAGCCTTCGATGCAGCCATGCCCTTCCGGGTTTTCCCGGCAGCCGGGGCAGGGCCGGACGGTGTACTTTTCCAGCCTGGCCAGGTGCCCCTTGACCATCTGGCGATATTCCTGGTTGTCCGGCGGAACCCGGGCGTCCAGAAAGTCGTAGTATCCATCAAAATAACGCAAAAGCTTTTCTGCCGTCTGGCAGATGGCTCCATCGCAAAGCGCCGGGCAGGTATGGCACATCAGCGAGCAGGGCGCCACCGCGTGCAAAAGCTCTTCATGAGTCATGAAATTCGTCCTTTCGGGGGTGTATTTCATTGCATATGAAATCAGTATAAGCCTTTTCAGGCTTTTTTTCAATGAGTTTCTTTCACAAAGAAGGAAAAACCGCCCCGGGCAACGTATATACAAAAAGAAAGCCGCTCACCGCAGCGCGCCGATACACCCGAAGGAGGCCGATTGCATGACCATCCGTCAGCAGCTGGAACAGGAGGAAATGACCCGGCTGTCCCCTTATGCCGCCAAGGCTTGCCAGAGCGCAGGCCGGGAACACCCCATTTCTGACGACGAGCTCCGCACCTGCTTTCAGCGGGATCGGGACCGCATCATCCACTGCAAAAGCTTCCGACGGCTGAAGTTCAAGACCCAGGTGTTTCTCTCTCCCGTGGGCGACCATTATCGCACCCGGCTGACCCACACCCTGGAGGTTTCCCAGGTGGCGCGGACGCTGGCACGGTGCCTCCGCCTCAACGAGGACCTGACCGAAGCCATCGCTCTGGGCCACGATCTGGGCCATACGCCCTTTGGACACATCGGCGAAAACGCCCTGAAGCGGCTGCTTCCCGGCGGCTTCCACCACAACCGGCAAAGCCTGCGCATGGTGGAACGGCTGGAGCGGGATGGCCAGGGCCTGAACCTTTGCAAAGAGACCCGGGACGGCATCCTCTGCCATTCCGGCGAAAAGACCCCCTCCACCCTGGAGGGCTGGTGCGTCCGCCGGGCCGACCGCATCGCCTACATCAGCCATGACATCGACGATGCCATCCGGGGCGGTATCCTCAAGGAATACGAGCTTCCCCGCAGCTGCGTGACCGTGCTTGGCAAAAACCACGGCGAGCGCATCAACACCATGATCTCCGACGTGGTCAACGCCAGCATGGACAAGAACGAGATCACCATGTCCCCCGAGGTCAGCGACGCCGCCGAGACCCTGCGTGACTTCCTCTTCGAGCACGTCTACATGGATGACTGGCGCAAAAAGGAGGAGGAACGCTGCGGCTACGTGGTCAGCGCCCTGTTTGACCACTACATGAGCCACCCGGAGCAGCTGCCCGGCGAATACCTGGAAATCAACTACCTGGAAGGCACAGAGCAGGCCGTTTGCGATTTT
The DNA here is from genome assembly GCA_017937655.1 of Clostridia bacterium. Lineage (GTDB taxonomy): Bacteria > Bacillota > Clostridia > Christensenellales > Aristaeellaceae > Limiplasma. Next base: position 36,127 of record JAGBDE010000016.1, read on the forward strand.
ATTGCCGGCATGACGGACCGCTATGCCACGGTTGCCTTTCAGCAGCTTTTCGTGCCAAAAGCTTTCTCCAAATACTGACCAAATGTCGGTTTTTGTAGAATCCTTGGCAGGAAACCCCGCCACCGTGGCGAATTGTTAGGAGTGGGTGAAGGAAACCATGGCCGGAAGATTCCCAAACCAATGGCTGGATGAATTGCGCCAGCGGGCCGACATCGTATCGGTGATCGGTTCGTATGTGCAGCTGAAAAAAAACGGGCATAGATATTCAGGTCTGTGCCCGTTTCATAACGAGACCGCCCCTTCCTTTTCCGTGGACAGCCAGAAGCAGTTCTACTATTGCTTTGGCTGCAAGGCCAGCGGCAGCGTGATCCAGTTCATCATGGACATTGAGCATCTTACCTTCCCGGAAGCGGTGGAGTACCTGGCCAACCAGCTTCATCTTCCCCTGCCGGAAATGCAAAACGACCCTGCCTACGAAAAACGCCGTTCGCTCAAAGAGCGCATCTATCTGGCCAACAAGGCAGCAGCAAGATTGTATCATCAGTATTTGTGGCAGGCAGAGGGAGCGGAAATCCTTCAATACCTCAAAAAGCGCGGACTTTCCGACGGCGTGATCCGCCGTTTTGGAATCGGTGCGGCTCCCGGGAGGCCGGACGTCGGCAAAAAGCTGATGGACGAAGGCTTCACCAAAGAGGAGCTCCTTTCCGCTGGACTGATGATGGAGCGGGAAGGCCGCGCCTTCGACATGTTCCGCAACCGGGCCATGTTCCCCATCATCGACGCTTACGGCAACGTGCTCGGCTTTGGTGGCCGGGCCATGGGCGACGCCATGCCCAAGTACCTCAACACATCGGACACCCCGGCCTTCAATAAGCGTTATAACGTTTTTGCAGCCAATCTGCTGCGCAAGGCAAGAGGGCTCACGAGGGTCATTCTGGTGGAAGGGTACATGGACGTGGTGGCGCTGAGTCAATACGGCGTGGAAGGCGTTGCCGCCACGCTGGGTACCGCCCTCACCCCGGAGCAGGCACGGCTGCTTAGCCGCTATGCCCCGGAGGTGCACATCGCCTACGATGGCGACAAAGCCGGTCAGAAGGCCATTCTGAAGGGTTTGGATATTCTGGAGGAAGCCAACGTACCTGCCAAGGTGCTGGACTTCCCCGGAGGTCTTGACCCGGACGAGTTCATCCGTCAGGAAGGATTGGAGGCTTTCCAGGCTTTGAAACCTATTTCCGGCGTATACTATCGTATGCTCAGGGAAAAGGAAAAGCATGACATGTCCACCGAAGAAGGCCGCACCGCCTACGCCAAGGCCTGCGCCACCTTCCTGCAAAAGGTGAAGGAACCGGTGGATCTGGAAAACTACCTCAAGCGCCTCAGCCTGGAAACCGGCTTTGACCGGGAAGTACTCCTGCAGCAGGTGGGCATCACGCCCTCAAGACCCGTCACCACCGCCCCCAAGCGGGATTCTTTCCGGCAAAAAGCCCGGGAAGCCTCCGGTGTGGACTGGACGGGCCGCACGCTGCTGGCGGTACTGGCCACCGGCAAACTGCCCAAGGACAGCGTATCCCCCGAGGATTTCGATGACCCCACCCTCCGCAGCCTGTGCCAGGATCTCCTGGCCGGGGAAAGCCCTGCCGCCCTCATGGAACGGCAGCCGGACGAGCGGGGCCGCGCCGCCATTGGCGACATCCTCAGCATCAACACGGACATGGACGACGACGGCCTGATGCAGATGGCAAAGGACTGCCTGAAAAAACTGCGCCGCGCCCGGCTGGAAAATGAGCTGGACAAGCTGCAAACGTCCCTGCCCAACCTGCTGCCGGAAGATCAGCCAAAAGCCATGCAGCGGGCCCTGGAATTGACCCGTTTACTAAGCGAACAAAAGTAGTTTCCCCCCTCTGTACATAAAGGAGTGATACAGTTGAGTGAGAATCCCTCCCGTGAAGCGGCCAAAGTGAAGCTCAACGAATTGTTTGAAGAAGCAAAGTCCAAGGGAACCATCACCAAGGACGAGGTTGCCAATCACCTGATGGAGCTGGAAATTGACGCCGAGCAGATTGCCAAGGTTTACGAAACCCTGGAAAGCCTGGGCGTGGACGTGGTCAACGAATTCGACCCCGTGCCCCAGGAAGAGCTGGTCGAGCCGGAGCAGATTGACCTGAGCGTTCCCGAAGGCATCAGCGTGGACGACCCTGTCCGCATGTACCTGAAGGAAATCGGCAAGGTTCCCCTGCTCAGCGCCGAGGAAGAGATCGAGATTGCCCAGCGGATGGAGCAGGGCGACGAAGAGGCCAAGCAGAAGCTGACCGAGTCCAACCTCCGTCTGGTGGTTTCCATTGCCAAGCGCTATGTGGGCCGCGGCATGCTGTTTTTGGACCTGATCCAGGAAGGCAACCTGGGCCTGATCAAGGCTGTGGACAAGTTCGACTACCGCAAGGGTTACAAGTTCTCCACCTACGCCACCTGGTGGATCCGGCAGGCCATCACCCGCGCCATCGCGGACCAGGCCCGTACCATCCGCATCCCCGTGCATATGGTGGAAACCATCAACAAGCTGATCCGCGTTTCCCGCCAGCTTCTGCAGGAATACGGCCGCGAGCCCACTCCTGAGGAAATTGCCAAGGTGATGAACATCTCCGAGGGCAAGGTGCGGGAAATCATCAAGATCGCCCAGGAGCCCGTCTCCCTGGAGACCCCCATCGGCGAGGAAGAGGACAGCCATCTGGGCGACTTCATCCCCGACGATGACGCCCCCGCTCCCGCGGAAGTAGCCAGCTTCACCCTGATGAAGGAACAGCTGCTGGACGTGCTGGACACCCTCACCCCCCGCGAGGAAAAGGTGCTGCGTCTCCGCTTTGGTCTGGACGACGGCCACCAGCGTACCCTGGAAGAAGTGGGCCGGGTGTTCAAGGTCACCCGTGAACGCATCCGCCAGATCGAGGCCAAGGCCCTGCGCAAGCTGCGCCATCCCAGCCGCTCCAAGAAGCTGCGGGACTATCTGGACTGATGATGAACACTCCCTTTCCCAAGCTGGATAACCGGCTGAAACAGGCCCTTCTGCTGGCCGACCCCGGCAAGACCGCGGCGGACATCGGCGCGGATCACGGGCAGCTCAGCGCGGCGCTTCTCATGAGCGGCTACGCGGAGCATGTGCTGGTTTCCGATATCAGCGAGCCTTCCCTGAACAAGGCCCGCACCGCCCTTGGCAATCTGGGCATCTACGACAAGGCCACCTTTGCTGTGGCGGATGGTCTGGACGCGCTGAAGGCCCTCAGGGGCACCCCGGCGGACAACATCTTCATCCTGGGCATGGGCGGCATGACCCTCAGCCAGATCCTGGAAAAAGGCGCCCACCGCCTTCAGGGGGCCGCGCTGATCCTGGGCGCCCAGACCGATCTCCCTCTTTTGCGGGAAACGCTGCAAAACATCGGCTACCGCATCCGCAAGGAGATTGTGGTGGAGGAAAACCGCCGCTATTACATCCTGATGCAATGCACCCCGGCTCACCCTGACGAGCCCACGTACACCCGGCAGGAATTACTGCTGGGTCCCGTGCTTTTACAGGAATATCCGCCCCTGTGGCCGGCCATTCTCAACCGCCGCAGGCAAATGCTGGAAACCGCCGTCACCTCCATGCAGAAGGCCACGTCCGACAAGCGTGCCGCCCAGCTGCCGGAGTTTGAAGAGGAACTTTCCTACGTAAACGGTGCGCTTTCCCACTACTCCACCCAAGGCTGAAAGGAGCAACCAAATGCCCACCATTCAGGATATCTACAGCTGGCTGGACGGGCTGGCTCCCTTTGCCACCGCCGAGGGCTTTGACAACGTGGGCCTTCTTCTGGGCGATAAAACCCGGGAAGTCCGCAAGGTGTTTTTCTGCCTGGACGCTAATCTGACCAATGTGGAAGAAGCCATCCGCTTTGGGGCGGAACTGATCGTCACCCATCACCCCCTCATTTTCCGGCCCCTTCGCCGCATAGACTATACCACCCCCGCCGGACAGGCCCTTTGCAAAATGGTCGCCGCGGGCATGGGCCTCATCTCCGCCCACACCAACTGGGACAGGGCTCCCGGCGGCGTCAGCGACGCCTTGGCGGAGAAGCTGGAATTGTCGGGCGTCGTCCCCCTGGATGATTTTGCCCGCATGGGCTATCTGCCCCGGCCCATGACCGCCGATGAACTGCGGGCCCACATCGCGGCCAAGCTGGACATGCAGCCCCGCATGTTCTGCGCATCCGACGCCCCCCTCCGCAAGGTGGCGGTGGCCGGCGGCTCTTACGGCGAGGGCGCGGCTTTGGCCTATGAGCAGGGCGCGGATGCCTACATCACCGGCGAGATTGGCTATCATGAAATCCTTGACCTGAACGGTCTGGGCCTGACCCTGTATCAGGCCGGGCATTTTGCCACCGAGCGGCCGGGAATCGCCGCGCTTTATCAGCGTTTTTTGAAAGACGCCGCCGCTGCCGGCTGGCAGACGGAAGCCCGTCTTTTTACTCCGGCCCCCTTTGCCGGAACCCCCGTCTGAGGATTTTTTCTCCTCGTGTTTCCCCTTTCCCCCTTCGACCTACCTAAGGAGGTACTTTTCATGGAACAGACTGAAATGCTTTGGCAGTATCAGCAGGCTGACATGGCCGCAGATGCGATGGAATTGGAAATCAAGCGGGATCCTGCCCGTCTTGCTCTGAAAAAGAACCGGGAATTCCTGGTGGAGCAGCAGAACACCGTCAAGCGCATGGAAGAAGACGTGGCGCTGATGGTGGACCGGGTGGACGTGATCAAGGTGGCCATCGCCCGCATTGAGGAACAGCTGGCGGCCCTGAGCAAGAAGATGGAAAACGAACCTCCGGCCGACCTGGAAAAGGCCCAGGAAATGAGCAAGGACGCCCAGAAGCTGCTGGCCAACCTGACCAGCTACGAGGCTGAGCTGCAGAAGATCCAGAAGGACGCCTCCGACCGGGACCGCCAGGAGAAGGACATCCGCATGAAGTACGCCAAGGTCAAGGCCGAGTACGACAAGCAGAAAGTGGATTACGAAGCCCTCTACAAGCAGCAGATGAAGGGTCTGGAAGAAAAGCGGGCCGCTGCCCAGGAAAAGACCAAGGGCATTGATCCGGAACTGCTGGAAAAATACAAAACCATCAAGCAGCATTGCTCCCGCCCGGTGGCCAAGCTCTACGGCGACCAGTGCGGCGGCTGCAACATGAACTTGCCCCAGGCTTCCCTGCGTGTGCTCAAAAACGGTGCCAAGATCATTGAATGCGAAAACTGCGGAAGAATGCTCATCCAGATGTAACACATGGGCGCAGGAAAAGCGACACGGCCTTTCCTGCGCTTTTTTGATTCAGTTATGGAGGTTTTGCTATGAATATGGTAGAACTGATCGAAAAAAAGAAGCTCAATCAGCCCCTGACCAAGGAAGAGATCCAGTATTTTGTCAGCGGCGCGGCCGACGGCAGCATCCCGGATTATCAGCTGTCTGCGCTGCTGATGGCCATCCGCCTCAATGGCATGAACCGGGAGGAGACCGTCAACCTGACCCTGGCCATGGCCCATTCCGGCGACATGATGGATCTTTCCTCTCTGCCGGGCATCCCCACCGACAAGCACTCCACCGGCGGCGTGGGCGATACCACCACTTTGGTGCTGGCCCCGCTGGTGGCAGCCTGCGGCGTGCCCGTGGCCAAGATGAGCGGCCGCGGCCTGGGCCATACCGGCGGCACGCTGGATAAGCTGGAAAGCATCTCCGGCCTGAGCGTGGACCTGACGGAAGAGCAGTTCCTTCAGCAGGTCAGCGACATCGGCCTGGCGGTGGTGGGCCAGACCAAGAACCTTGCCCCCGCTGATAAGACCCTCTACGCCCTCCGAGATGTGACCTCCACCGTGGACTCCCTGCCGCTGATCGCCTCCAGCATCGTCAGCAAGAAGCTGGCCAGCGGCGCCCAGGCCATCGTGCTGGACGTGAAAACCGGCGCAGGCGCGCTGATGCAGACCGTGGAGGACAGCATTCAGCTGGCCAAAACCATGGTGCGCATCGGCTGCGACGCAGGCCGCCGCATGGTAGCTTTGGTCACCGATATGGGCGAGCCCCTGGGCAGCCACATCGGCAACGCGCTGGAGGTCAAGGAAGCCATTGACGTGCTTTCTGGCCGGGTGGAAGGTCCGCTGCTGACCGTGGCCCTGGAGCTGGGCGCACGGATGCTGGTACTGGGCGGCAAGGCGGACGATGTAGAAAGCGGCAAAGCCAAGCTGATGGACGCCCTCCGCAGCGGCGCAGGCCTGGAAAAACTCCGCCAGATGATCCGCGCCCAGGGCGGCGATCCCTCCTGCTGCGATGACGTATCCAAGCTGCCCCAGGCCAAGGTCATCGTCCCCCTTGCCAGCCGGGAGGGCGGGTACATCGCCTCCATGGACACCATCCGCCTGGGCAACGCCGCCCAGGGCATGGGCGCAGGCCGCAAGCAGAAAACCGACGTCATCGACTTCAGCGTGGGCTTCGTGATGCATCACCGCATCGGCGATTATGTGGCCCCGGGAGACGTGATCGCCACCCTGCACGCCAAGGATGCGGAAAGCGCAGCCGTCGCCGGGGAAGAGATCCTGCAGAGCCTGCACTTCTCCCCCACCCCCGTCCCCCCCTGCAAGCTGATCCACGCTTTCATTGACAGCGGCGACTGACATCGCCCCTGCATCCTCCCCGGTCATGAGTGGCCGGGGATTTCTTATTGCCATCACACCGTTTTTCGTGCTATACTGTATACGATTTCTACTGAAAACAGGAGGAGCTATGCGGCTGCAAAAGTACCTTGCCTCCTGCGGTGTGGCGTCCCGCCGCAATGCGGAAAAGCTGATCGCAGAAGGGCATGTAACCGTTGACGGCGTTTGCATTACTGAAATGGGCGTGCAGGTGGAAGATCATCAGGTCGTCTGCGTGGACGGCAGAAAGGTCACCCCGGAGGCCGAGAAACACTACATTCTTTACCACAAGCCCGCCGGTGAGGTGACCACCGTCAGCGACCCGGAAGGCCGCGCCACGGTGCTGGATCGTTTCCGGGATTATCCCGTGCGGCTGTATCCCGTCGGCCGCCTGGACTACGACAGCGAAGGCCTGCTCCTTCTCACCAACGACGGCGATCTGACCGAGCGGATGCTCCACCCCTCCATGGAGGTGGATAAGGTCTACCTGGCCCGGGTCAGCTACCAGGTCACCCCCGAGGAAGCCCGGAAGCTGGCCAGCGGCGTGGTGGTGGACGGCCGCAAGACCGCCCGCGCCAAAACCAAAATTCTCAGCGTGCAGAACCTGTTTACGGATATGCTCATCACCATCCATGAGGGCCGGAACCGGCAGGTGCGTAAGATGGTGGAGCAAATCGGCCACGAGGTGGTCATGCTCAGGCGCATCCGCTTCGGCCCCCTGAAGCTGGGCGATCTGCCCCGGGGCCAGTGGCGGCACCTGACCAAAGAGGAACTGGACGAGCTCAAAGCATTGTAATTGACTCATTTTCATAATCAGGAGGTAACTAACATGGCTAACAACGGATGTCTCTCTACTATTTTCAGCCTGCTCATGGGCGGCGGTTCTTCCTCCTCTTCCGGCGGCGGCCTCATGAACGGCGTCGTGGGCGATGTGCTTGACGACCTGATCGATACCAATTCCGGCAACGGCGGCCTTGGCGATATGCTGGGCGGCCTGACTGGTGGCGACTCCGAGGGCGGCCTGGGCGACATGCTGGGCGGCCTGGGCGATACCTTCACCGACCTGACCGGCATCGGCGCCACCAACACCGAGGCCTCCGACATGGCCAAGGAAAAGGGCGCCAACAAGATCTCTGCTTCCGGCAAGAAGCCTTCCAGCCTGTCCAGCGCTTCCTCCAAGGAGAAAGCCGGACGTCATCGTCCCAGCGTGCAGCGGGAGCGGGCCTCTGCTTCCAGCGGCTCCACCGTGCAGAGCGCTGCCCAGGCAGCCAAGGAGCGCGCCAAGGAAAAGGCCAGCCGTCCCCGTCCCCAGCGTGAAAAGATCTCCGCTTCCAGCGGTTCCACCGTCCAGAGCGCTGCTCAGGCAGCCAAGGAACGGGCCCGCGAAAAGGCCGGCAAGACCGGCAGCAGCGGCAAACTGGGCACGGCACGTCGGCCCAGCAGCCTCTCCGGCAAGAAGAAGACCCGGGATCTGTAATCATGACAGCCTTTGAATGCTGGCAGGAACAACGGGACGAACTGAAACAGTCCCTGCACAAGCAAAACAGCATGGCGGATGTGGTTTTTTCCATCCGCCATGCTTTGATGCAAACAGAGCAGAATCTGCTGGCTGCCCAGCGGGACGACGTGCTGCGCCAGCAGCTGGGCGTGCTGTTTTCCTTTGCCAAAAGCGCGGTGCTCTATCTGGAAACGCCCATGGCCACGTCCACCTGGGTGGCCCAGAGCCGGAAAAAGCAGCCTGCCAACGGCGGAAAGCTGCTTTTACGCCTGCTGCCCATCGGGCTGATTTTGCTCTGCGGGCTGTTCTGCTATTTTGAAAAGCTGACCTTCGGGTGGATCCTTTCCCTGGTGGCGCTTGTGTTCTACGCCCTCAGCTTCCTGCCGGAAAAGAAGCCCGCCCCCAAGGACGACGCCCTGCGCATCACCTTCACCCCCGATGCGGAGCGGCTGCTTTCCGTCATTGACGGGCAGATGCGCACCATCGACCGCTGCATCAACGATTTCACCTACCTAAACGACAGCCTCCGGGGCGACGACCACTCCGCAAACGCTGCCATGGCAGGGAAAATCGGCGATCTGATGGAAGCGGTATACGACGTAGACCCCGAAAGCCGGGAACCCCTGGAGGACGCTTTGCAGGGCCTCCTTTCCGACATGGGCCTGACCGCCGTTCCCTACAGCGAGCAAACCGCCCGGCTGTTCACCACTTTGCCCTCCAAGAACGAGACCCGTACCATCGCGCCGGCCATCGTGACCAGCGAGGATTTTGGGCTGCTTCGCCGCGGCACCGCCGCCGTGAAGATGGACGGCCAGCAACACAGCTAAACCAATGAAGGAGCGACCTATGCGCTATATCGGGTTTGACGTAGGCGATGGCGAAAGCGCCGTCGCCGCTTTTGAACAGGGCAGCGGCATCGAGCCCATCATTCTGCCTGTTCACGGTTCAAAAAGCATATTGAGCGCCGTGGGAATCCTGAACGGCGAAATCGTCATCGGCGAAAGGGCCTACACGGACGCCCTGGCCGATGGCCTCAGCGTGCGCTTCAAGAGCCGCTTCACCTACGATACCAGCCGCAACGAGGACATCGTCCGCTTTGTGCGGGGCGTGATCCGCCACCTGACGGACAGCGGCGCCGTCCAGCCGGAGGATCGTTTCGTCATCGGCTGCCCCGCCGGCTGGAACGCCACCGCCCGGGCCCGCTACCGGGATCTGCTCATCCGGGCCGGCATCCGGGATCCCCAGGTCATCTCCGAGTCCCGGGCCGCCTTCCTCTACGCTAAATACGCCAAGACCGTGGCCCTGGATATCGACATCCTGAACGAAAGCGCGCTGGTGATTGACATCGGTTCTTCCACGCTGGACTTTGCTTACATCGTGGACGGCCGGGAGACCGGCGTGGGCACCTTTGGCGATATCGCTTTGGGCGGTGGCATCCTGGACGCCGAGCTGCTCCGGCTGATGGTGGAAAAGAGCCGGGAGCGGGAGCAGATCCAGGCGGTGCTGAACGAAAGCCGCAGCTGGTACAGCTATTGCGAAATCCAGGCACGTCGGCTGAAAGAAGAGTTTTTCACCCGACTGCCCGCCGAGCCCAATGTGAACGTGAAAAAGCAGCTGCGCATCTGCTACGACGGCGTGCAGAAGCTCCAATTGCAGCTGAATCAGGACATCGCCCAGTGCCTGATCTACAATCCCCTGTCCGTGCTCAGCGGCCGCAGTTTCTATCAGGCCGTGGAGGAAGCCCTGAAGGACGCCGTACGCCTCACCGCGGCCAATCCGCCCCGGCTGGTGTTGCTCACCGGCGGCGCATCCCGGATGGATTTCTTCCGGGAGCTTTGCCGCGAGACCTTCTCCGGGGCTGTGGTGGTTTGCTGCCCGGAACCGGAATTTTCCATCGCCAAGGGCCTGAGTTACGCGGGCTGGGTGGACGAAAACCTCCGGGCCTTCCGCAAGTCCATCGAGGAGGAAGTGACGGAAGCCAGGGTGAGTCACATCGCCCGGGAAGCCTTGCCCGACCTGCAATCCGACGCTGTGGAAGTCCTCACCGACCTGATCATTGACGAGGCCCTGCTGCCCATGGTCAGCGACTGGCGGCACGGCAAGATCGACACCCTGGACGAGATGAACGGCCGCATCAGCAAGCGGATGGAGCAGGTCATGGCCTCCCCCATGGCAGCCGAGGCCCTGGAGCCCTGCATGGAACGCTGGCTGCACGGCCTTACCGGCAAGCTGCAGGCCCTCATCGACCCCATTTGCGACCGGCACGAGGTGCCCCGGAAGGAAATGCAGCTGAACCTGACCGCAGCCGGGGCCAACACCGTGGCTCTCAACCCCAAAGATCTGACCGGCAGCCATTTCACCAGCACCATTTTGACCGTGCTGGTCAGCGTGCTGACGGGCCTGCTCTGCGGCGGCAGCGGCGTGGCGCTGGTGGCGTCCGGCCTGCCCGGCTTCATTTTCGGCCTGGCGGCAGGCGCGCTCATCTCCATTCTGGGCGCGGACGTGATCAGCAAGGGCATCACCAAGGCCAATATTCCTTTGCTTTTGCGCACCAAGGCCATTGAAAAGCGCCTTGGCAGCGACCAGACCCGCAAAAAAATCCGGGACGCCCTGAACAAGGAGCTGGGCAGCGAGAACGGCCAGTTCCAGACCCAGGTGGTCGGCGGCTTCACCCGGTCCTTCCGCAGCTACGTGAGCACCATCGCCCAGGCGGCGGAAATCCCCATCGAATAACATCGGAGGCACAATATGGCTAATGTTTATCTGGTTCCCAAGAAGGAACAGCGCGTGTATGGCGGCCACCCCTGGGTGTTCCGCAGCGACATCGCCCGGGTGGAGGGCGACCACAAGGACGGCGGCGTGGTTCGTGTCCTGTCCGACCGGAGCAAATTCCTGGGCATGGCGGTGTACAATCCCCAGTCCCAGATCAGCCTGCGGATGCTGAGCCGCCGGGACGAAAGCATAGGCAGCGCTTTCATCCGCCGGCAGGTGAAGACCGCTATCGACTACCGCCGCAAGTTTGCCGACCTGAACAGCTGCCGCCTCATCTTTGCCGAGAGCGACGGCCTGCCCGCTGTCATCGCCGATAAATTCGGCGACGTGGTGGTGCTGCAGGTGCTGTGCCTGGGCATGGAGCGGTTCAAGCAGGACATTGTGGACGCCATCGTGGAAGAGTTGCATCCTGCGGGCATCTACGAGCGCAACGACGTTCCCGTCCGGGAGCTGGAAGGCCTGGAGCAGCACACCGGCCTGTTGTACGGCCAGGTGCCCGACCGGGTGGAAATGGTGGAAAACGGCGTCCATTTCTGGGTGGACGTAAAGGAAGGCCAGAAGACGGGCTTCTTCCTGGACCAGAAGGAAAACCGGGCCGCTATCGCCCCCTTTGTGAAGGACGCCCGGGTGCTGGACTGCTTCACCCACACCGGCAGCTTCGCTCTGCATGCCGCCCACTACGGCGCCAAAGAAGTCATCGGCGTGGACATCAGCGACTACGCTTGCCAGTTTGCCACGGAAAACGCCCGGCTGAACCATGTGGAGGACCGCGTTCGCTTCGAGTGCGCCAACTGCTTCGACTACCTCCGGGAAGCCCAGGAGGCCAAGGAGCAGTTCGACGTGGTCATCCTGGATCCGCCCGCCTTCACCAAGACCCGCTCCGCTGTGGAGGGAGCCATCCGCGGCTACAAGGAGATCAACCTCAAGGGCATGAAGCTGGTCAAGGACGGCGGCTACCTGGTCACCTGCTCCTGCAGCCAGCACGTCACCCCGCCCTTGTTCCGCCAGATGCTGCTGGACGCCCAGAAGGACGCCCGGGTGAAGCTGCGGCAGGTGGAGTGGCGCACCCAGGGCCGGGATCATCCCATCCTGCTGTCCTCTCCGGAAACGGAATACCTCAAATGCGCCATTTTCCAGGTGTTCAAGTAAGCAGCAACGATTGCCGTGGTTCAACAACAAAACTCCGCGTGATTCACGATCATGCGGAGTTTTGTTATGCCTAAAGCGCAAGCATAGTAAAAGTCACAGCAAAAGATGCTGTGACTTTCACACGCTTCATTTCCTTACTGCATCTTCAAGAACGCAGTGATAAATCCATCAATGTTGCCGTCCATGACATCGTCCACGTTGCCGCTTTCAAAGCTGGTACGGTGGTCCTTGACCATGGTGTAGGGCTGGAAGACGTAGGAGCGGATCTGGCTGCCCCATTCGATTTTCTTCATTTCGCCCTTGATGTCGCTCATCTGTTCTTCACGCTCGCGCTGCTTCAGTTCCAGCAGACGGCTCTTCAGAATGCGAAGGCAGACCTCGCGGTTCTGGATCTGGCTGCGCTCGTTCTGGCACTGGGCCACGATGCCGGTGGGGATGTGGGTCATACGCACAGCAGAGTCAGTACGGTTAACGTGCTGACCGCCGGCGCCGCCGGCACGGTAGGTATCGATACGGACTTCGTCCATGTTGATCTCAAAGTCCTGATCGCCCTCCAGAATGGGAGCCACGTCCAGGGAGCTGAAAGAGGTGTGGCGGCGGGCATTGGAGTCAAAGGGAGAGATGCGCACCAGACGGTGCACGCCGCGCTCGCTACGCAGGAAGCCGTAGGCGTTGTCGCCTTCCACCTGGAAGGTAACGCTCTTCAGGCCCGCTTCGTCGCCGTCCAGGATGTCGTTGACGGTCACCTTGAAGCCATGGCGCTCGCAGTAGCGGGTGTACATGCGGAACAGCATGGAAGTCCAGTCCTGGGCCTCGGTTCCGCCGGCGCCCGCGTGCAGGCTCAGAACGGCGTTGCTGTTGTCGTATTCGCCCCGCATCAGGGTTTCCAGCTCCAGGGCGTCCGCATCGTCGGTCAGGGACTGCAGCTCGCTTTCGCACTCTGCGCCCATCTCGTCGTCCGGATCTTCCTTGAGAAGCATCAGCATGGCCTCGATGTCGTCGGCCCGATCCTTCAGCTGCTTGACCCGGTTCAGTTTGCCTTCAATCTGGCTTACCTTGCGGTTCACCGCGGTGGAGCGCTCCAGGTCGTTCCAGAACTCGGGCACGTTCATTTCTTCCCTGAGTTCCGTCAGTTCTTCCTCCAGATGAGGCAGGTTCAGGGCATCGGCCGCCTTCTCCACCGTATCGCGGAGCTTGTTCAGTTCCTGAGAATACCGTTCAAGATCGATCATTTCTGCTTTCCTACTCTCTGTGTCAATAGTTGGTGGGAAGGGGTTACTGGCCGCAGCAGTGCTTGTACTTCTTGCCGCTGCCGCAGGGGCAGGGCTGGTTGCGGCCTACTGCGCCGGGTTTGTTCTTGTTGGTGGGCGCGCCGCCCTTCTTGGCCTGGCCGTTATCGCCCTGCAAGCCGGCCACGGTCTTGTCCACGTCCACGGCGCGGCGGCGTTCCGGCATGTGGGCCGGACGGCTCTGGTACAGGCGGCGGATGGTTTCCTCACGGATGAGGTGGATCATGTCGTTGAACATATCGTAGCTTTCGCGGCGATATTCCTGCACCGGGTTCTGGTTGCCGTAGGCGCGCAGGCCGATGCCGTCCCTGAGGTCGTCCATGGCGTCGATGTGATCCATCCAGTGGCGGTCGATGGCGCCCAGCAGCACCACCCGCTCAAATTCCCGCATGTCGATGTTCACTTCGGAAAGGCGCTGCTCCTGCTCCGCGTAGGCTTCCTCGGCGTCCTTGTAGAGCCACTGAACCAGTTCGTCGGACTCGTCCATCTCGTGGATCTGGGCGGCGTACTTGTCAAAGGTGCCGGGCTTCAGGCACAGTTTTTCCAGATAGTCCTTGGCGTCGTCCACGCTCCAGTCAAAGCTGCCCTCGCCGGACAGGTTCAGCTCGGCGGTGGTGTCAATCAGCTTGCGGACCATGGTCATGATCTCGTCATGAACGTTTCCGCCCATGAGGATGTCCTTGCGCTGCTTGTAGATCTGCTCGCGCTGCTTGTTCATCACGTCGTCGTACTCCAGCACGCTCTTACGGATGGAGTAGTTCCGGCCCTCGATGCGCTTCTGGGCGGCCTCGATCTGCTTGGTGAGGATACCTGCCTCCAGGGGCTGGCTTTCGTCCAGGCCCAGCCGCTCGATCATGGGGGCGATGCGCTCGGAGCCAAACAGACGCATGACGTCGTCCTCCAGGCTGATGAAGAACTGGGTGCTGCCCGGATCGCCCTGACGGCCGGCGCGGCCGCGGAGCTGGTTGTCGATACGGCGGCTTTCATGCCGCTCGGTGCCGATGATGTGCAATCCGCCCAGGGCCATGACTTTCTCGTGCTCGGCGTCGGTTTCCTTGCGGAAAGCGTCAAAGGCTTCCTGGTAGGCCTTGCGGGCCTCAAGCACCTGGTCGGACACGTTTTCATTGTGGCCGATGGCTTCCATGATGATCTCTTCGTCGATGCCGTCCTGGCGCAGCTTGCGGCGGGCCAGGAAGTCCGGGTTGCCGCCCAGCAGGATGTCCGTACCACGGCCGGCCATGTTGGTGGCGATGGTCACCGCGCCCACATGACCCGCCTGGGCCACGATCTCGGCTTCCTTCTGGTGGTGCTTGGCGTTGAGCACCTCATGCTTCACGCCCCGCAGCTTGATCATGTGGCTGAGCAGCTCGCTGGTTTCCACGTTCACGGTACCCACCAGAATGGGCTGGCCGGTCTTGTGGCGCTCCACAATCTCCTCCACCACGGCGGCAAATTTGGCCCGCTTGGTCTTGTAAACCACGTCGTTCATGTCCTGGCGGATCATGGGCCGGTTGGTGGGCACCTGCACAACGTCCAGGTTGTAAATGCCCTGGAACTCTTCCTCTTCGGTCTTGGCGGTACCCGTCATGCCGGAGATCTTGTTGTACATGCGGAAATAGTTCTGGAAGGTAATGGTGGCCAGGGTCTTGCTTTCCCGCTCCACCTTCACATGTTCCTTGGCTTCGATGGCCTGATGCAGACCGTCGGAGTAGCGGCGGCCTACCATCAGACGGCCGGTGAACTCGTCCACGATGACAACCTCGCCGTTCTGCACCACGTAGTCCACGTCCCGCTTCATGATGGCGTGGGCCTTCAGGGCGGCCAGAATGTGGTGATAAAGCTCGTTGTTGTCAATATCGGCGATGTTTTCCACCTTGAAGTGGCTCTGGGCCTTGGCGATGCCCTGATCCGTCAGGGAGACAGCCTTTTCCTTCTCGGCGATGGTATAGTCGGCCTCGTTTTTCAGCCGGGCGACGAACTGATCGGCCCGGGCGTACAGCTCGGTGGACTTGTCGCCCTGACCGGAAATGATCAGCGGCGTACGGGCTTCGTCAATCAGGATGGAGTCCACCTCGTCCACGATGGCGTAGGCGTGGCCCCGCTGCACCATGTCGCTTTCCCGGATGACCATGTTATCACGCAGGTAGTCAAAGCCCATTTCGTTGTTGGTGCCGTAGGTCACGTCGCAGGCGTAGGCAGCCCGACGCTCGGCGTTGTCCATGTCATGCAGGATCACACCCACGGTCATGCCCATGAAGCGGAAGATGTTGCCCATCCACTCGCCCTGGAACTTAGCCAGATAGTCGTTCACGGTGACGATATGCACGCCCTCGCCGGCCAGCGCGTTCAGGTATGCGGGCAAAGTGGCGGTATGGGTCTTGCCTTCGCCGGTCTTCATCTCGGCGATGCGGCCCTGGTGCAGGCAAATGCCGCCCATGATCTGCACGGGGAACAGGCGCTTTCCGTCCACACGCCAGACCGCCTCCCGGAAGGCCGCAAAGGCGTCGGGGAGGATATCGTCCAGGGTCTCGCCATTTTTGAGGCGCAGCTTGAATTCAGGGGTCTTGTGCTGCAGCTGCTCATCGCTGAGCCCCTTGTATTTTTCTTCCAGAGCCAGCACCTGATCGGCGATCTTCTGGAGCTTCTTCACTTCCGCTTCGTTGCTCTGTCCCAGCAGTTTTTTCAAAAATTCCAACATTGCCAAGAAAAACTCCTTTACGGTTTCATTTCTGCCGCAGGCGAAAAAGCCCGGCAGCATAAAAACATACATTTTATTATACCATTACGGGGATTCATTGCGCAACCGTGAAACATGAAAAATCTTGCAAACAAAAACCGCCGCTTCTGCCATGGCAAAAGTCGGCGGATGCAATCTCAGGGCTGAGGCGTTTGGTCCACGGCGGGGCTTTCGCTTGCCTCGCTGACGGCCAGCGAGTCGTCAAACTCCACCAGAATGGTGTAATCCTTGTCAAAGGCTTCGCTGTTCATGACGCTGGAGAACAGGTTGGAAATGGCCTCCTGGGTGCCCTCCCGGGCCTGGGTGAGGTACTCCTCCTTGCCAGCGTTTTCCGTGTAGAGCTGATCCCGCACCTCGTTCATCAGGCGGCTGATCTCCGCGGTGGACAGAAGGGACGCAAGGCCGCTCTGGCGGATGTCCGCATCGTCAAAAGTGACGGTGCAGGCGTTCACCTGGGGCGACGGCACCGCAATGCGGATCTCCTCGCCCTCCACGGTTACGGCGGCGTTGCGCAGATCCACGGTGTAATCCATGTAGAAGGTATAGGGGATCTCGATCTTGCGGGTCTCCACCTTTTTGCCGAAAAGCTCAAATCCGCGGGTGTAGGTCTTCATGCCGGTCTGGGTGTCCTGGAACACCTTCAATTCGGCGGTTTTCTTCATTTCCTCGGTGAACTTCTCGGTAATCCAGATGCCATTGTCCTCGTAAAGGCGTTCATAAAGTTCCGGGCCGAAAGCCACACCCACCACCACAAAGGCCAGGGCAAACACCACCAGGGCAATTTTCCGAATGGTTTTCTTCATTCCACTTATCCTTCCGTAAATCAGCTGAGCGGGAAGAAGGTTTCCAGCAGCACGATCAGGCCGTACACCAGCGCGGCGAAGGTGGTCATCAGGCCCACCAGCATCAGATAGCCCCGCACAAAGCGGCGGAAGCGGTTCTTCTTTTTCTTGGGCTTTTCAGGTTTATGCATATCCTGGGGCGCGATGGTATTGGCCGGCATCTGCGGCTGCATCGGCGCATGCGGATGATTCTCATGGCGAGGGACGTTAGGCTGCATTCGCTTTTCCTCCTCAAGGGCAAAGTATGTGAAGGATATACCTTCTATTATAGTATACGACAGTTCCCGCGAAAATGCTATCTTTTTTTCTGTACTTGTTACAGGCGGAGGAACTTATCTCCTCCTTTTACCGGCCACCACATGAAACACGGGGCGATCCCACTCCGCAGCCTGTCCGCCATACTGAAATAAAAACGAATACCCCTTGTTTACAATGTCAAATTCTTCATCCAAAATTTGGATGCAATGCAAAGCGCTGCAGAGATACGTCTCTTTGTCCTGAGCATCGTCCGCCGCGGGGCGCAGCACATAATGCGTTTCCCATTCCGAATGTTCCTGCATAGAAAGCACGCCATTTGAAACAAAAACGTTTTCAGCCGCTGTTTGTTCAGAAAATCCATTTACCATCTGGTGATTTGAAAACATATGAAAATGAACCTGCTGAACTTCCTGCTTCTTTCCACCATTGGCAACAAGCACAAAACCCTCCTGATACGCTGCGTGCTTTGCGCATATGTCCATTGCGGCGTCCATGATCCGGGCAAAGTACTCAACAAACTGTTCTGACCCTAACTGCTGTAAATTCCGAATTGCCTTTCGCGGCGAAAGAATCAGGTGGTTTGTATAGGAAGGACTGGGATGATGAAATGCCAAAACTTCCTTGCTGCAATATACTTTTTTCACCGGAATCGCCCAAGGGCAATACTGAAAGGCCCTTCCGACCACCTTCCCCATGAAGGGACTTTTGGCGATCCTGAACAACATCTTCTTTAGCATCCGTCTGTCCTCCAAAAGGCTTATGTCTCATTATACCACATCTGTTTTTCCAAACAAAAAAGCTGCCCAACACATAGCAGAGCAGCTTTTTTGCTTATTCCTTACTCAGATAACTTTCCATCACATAACCTTCCGCATCGTCGGTGCGGACCTTGACCCAGCCCTCTTCCGGGGCCCGTTCCAGCACCAGCAGCCGCTGGTACTTGTACAGGCGCATCAGGATCTCGCCGCCCAGGCTGGGCTGAGCGCGCAGGTTCAGGGAGCTGTCATCGGCAATGCCGGTGACCACAGCCACCCATTGCCCCTTCTCCGGTTTCAGGCTGAGGGGCATCAGCGTGGGCAGGGGCGTGGGCGACAAGGCCGGGCCCATGGTAGCACGCAGTTCCTCCGAGGCCTCGGGAAGCTCCACAGGCTCGTATTCGTAACGCTTCAGATCCATGCCGGGGTAGTAGAACAGAAGGATGTCCTCGTAGGTTTTGCCGTACTTGCTGGCCATCCACTCGGCGCCCCGCTGGCTCATGCCAACGCCGTGGCCATAACGGCGCGCCTCCAGAACGTAGCCGTCCTTTTTCTCCGCCAGCGTCCAGATCTCGTTTTCATAATTGGGCGAGATATCCATGCCGAAGGCTTCCTCCGCCAGGGGGAAAATGGGGATCTCCACCTGGAACCGCTGGTCAATCAGCTCAAACGGGCCGTAAGTAGGCTCCTGGGTGGGGGCGGGCGTGCTCACGGACAAAACCTCTCCCTCTGCGCCAGGCGTATTCGTATCCAAAATGGTGATAACCACGCCAGGGCCAGGCTTATCGTCCTCTCTGGTCCGACCCTTGAGAGTCACCTCCAGGCTGATGGTGGTCGCCGCTTTGAAATTCTCGCTGTCCGGCACGTTGTTCAGGGTCAGGCTGTGGATCTCCACCACCTGGATGCTGTCCGGGTCGATGTCCAGGCCACGGGATGTCAGATCCTCGGCCAGGATGTCAACAAGAAGCATGCGCAGGCCATAGGGGGCGACGTCCTTGTTTTTGTTGGTGTACGACTTGTTGAGGGTCAGGCGGCGCACGCTGCTGGAGGGATTTTCCAGGTCATAGGGGTCGTTGACGCTGGCGTAGTAGGCGTAGTCTTCCTTCTTCACCCGCCAGACCGTTTCCACCAGCTCCGTCCGGCCGCCGTTGGAGGCGGAATAGTAGCACTGGGCCAGCTTGTCCCGGAAAAAGCCGCAGACGCCCGCGGTTTCCCGGATGGCCTGCAGGGACTTGGGATAGCCGTCCAGATAGCCCTTGAACACCTGGTCGGCAGTGGTGTCAACCACGTCGTAATCCTTGTCCGGGTTGCGCTTACGCAGCACATAGGTGCGGGCGGCCACGGTTTGGGCCTTCAGCGCCTCCAGAGGGAAATAGTCGCTCATTTCGTAGGGCACAACGCCCTGCAGATAGTCCTCCACATGAATGGAAAGGATGGGCAGGATCTTGCCTTCCTCCACCTTCAGCCGGAGATCACCTTTGTAGAGGGCAGTCACATTGGTCAGCTGGAAGCCGGCGGCGTCCGGGTTGTCCACGGCATAACGCTCCAGCAGGCAGTCATCCCCCACCCGGGCGGACATATCTTCATAATACAGGTACATTTCGTCATGCCGCAAGCGGAAGGACAAAACGGTGCCCGTCCTGAAATGCAGATGGGTCTTGTTGGGCAAAGTAAGGCCATAGGGGCTTTCCAGAACCAGGTCGATGCGATCCGTCACGTTCAGCCGCCGCAGCAGCACCCGCACCATGGGATCCACCGTGGAGGCAGGCTTCACGGCGCTGGCAGCCAGGCTGTCGGTAACGGCCAGCGTCAGCAGCATGGACAGGCAAAGCACAAACGCAAAAAAACGGCTTTGCAGTTTTTTTGTCTTCATAGCCGCACCTCCTTTTCCCAGCAATAGAATACCCCAACGCAGATCAATTACACCCGCAATCGTTTTCAATAAGCCGAAAATATTCTATCATGCCATTTTTCAAAGCTCAAGGCCTGCTAAATTTGGAAAAACGTTTGCCAAAAAAGGCAAAGTCTTATATTAGACGGGCTTGCGGCTTTTTATAACTTTTTTACTTATATTTCCAAACAAATTGATAAAAACAATTCATAAACAGTTCATTATTACATATATTACATCTTTTCCGCCAAAAAAGTTGCTTTGACGCGATGTTTCCATTATAATCAATGTAACCATCCGTTTCATATCACAGGAGGCAACTATGCGCAATCCCTTTCTCTATGCGGATTATCCCGATCCCGACGTGATTCGCGTCGGCAACAGATACTATATGATCACCACCACCATGCACGTTTTTCCCGGCGGCGACCTGCTCACCTCCACAGACCTTGTCCACTGGGAGCTTTGCTGCCATGTGTTTGACCGCCTGGACTCCACCCCTGCCCAGCGCATGGAGCAGGGGCACATTTACGGCAAGGGCATGTGGGCGGCATCTCTCAGGTATCACCAGGGCATGTTCCACATTTTCTTTGTGTGCAACGACACCGGCCGCTCCTACCACTACACCGCGGAAAAACCGGAAGGCCCCTGGACACATCACCCGGTGGAGGGCTTCTACCACGATGCCTCCATCATTTTTGATGACGACGGCAAGGTCTACCTGGCCTACGGCAACCGGGAAATCCGCATTGTGGAAATGGAGCCCGACCTGAGTCGCCCTAAAGCCGACGGCCTTAACCGGGTGGCGCTCCGGGATGAGGGCAACCTGATCCTGGGCTTTGAAGGCACCCATATTTACAAGCGTGGCGGCAAGTACTACCTGTTTATGATCCATTGGCCCAAGGACGGCCATGCCCGCCGCACCCAGGCCTGCTACGTGGCCGACCGCCTGACCGGCGAATTCCACGGAAAAGACATTCTGGACGACGACATGGGCTTTTTCAACCAGGGCGTGGCCCAGGGGGCCATGGTGGATACGCCCGACGGCCGCTGGTACGCCATCCTGTTCCAGGATCACGGGGCCTGCGGGCGCATGCCGGTGCTGATGCCCATGCGCTGGAAGGACGACTTCCCCGTCATTGACTGCGCGCCGCCTGTGCTGGAAGGTTTCCCCGCGCCCGATGTGCCCCTCCGCCCGCTGATTTCCTCGGACGATCTCCGGGGCGACCAACTGGCGGACTGGTGGCAATGGAACCACGAGCCGGATCTCCGCCGTGTGGAATGCACCCCCGACGGCCTGCTGCTGCGCCCAGCCGGCGCGGCCCAAGGCCCGGAGTTTGCCCGCAACACCCTGACCCAGCGCACCTCCGGCCCCCGCTGCGCCTTCGAGGTCACCCTGGACGCATCCGGCCTGCTGCCCAGATGCCGGGCCGGGCTGATGGCCCTGCAAAGCCAGTACGCAGCTTGCCTGGTGGAACGTCGCCCGGAAGGTTTCCATCTGCTGCTGGAAACCAAAACCGACGCCCCTGCCATCATTGCGGAGCTGCCGCTGCCCTCCCCCATCGTCCGCCTGCGGGCAGAGTTTGACTTTACCGACATGCGGGACAATGTCCGCTTCTTCCTCCGCCAGGAAGACGGCTGGCAGCCCATGGGCCCGGAGCATCAGCTGGTCTATACCCTGGAGCATTTCATGGGCTGCCGCATCGGCCTGGCGTGCTACTCAATGCTTCCTATGAACAATAGCTACGCTGTTTTCACTGACTTTACTTACTCTTCAGATCATATCGCCTCCGTTTCCATTTAACAAGCAAATAGCCGCTCATTGACTATTCATTATAAAAATGTTATGCTTTTTTAGAAATGCTATCATTTTGACTGTATTTCATGACTTTATGACAGGAAGGCGAACGACCAAATGAAAAACAACCGTATCTTATTCATGATCGCGTTTTCGTTATGCTTTACCCTTCTTTTCTGCGCAAACGCTTTTGCAGCTAATTCGCCCCTTTTTTCCATTTCTCTTGGCCAAGAAGAAAACCAGGCAACCATTATTCCTTATCTCAAAGAAAAGAATTCTTTTCTCTTCTTTCCGGGAAGTTGGGTTGATCAGTCTGTTGTAATCCATACCTCAGAAGCAGATGGAATCTTTATCGACGATGTTTTCTACCAGGATGGCGATCTTGCTCCTACATTTACGAATAATCAAACTTTGAAGGTTCGAAAAGCAACTCAAAAGAATCCGGATGATTATGTTGTTTACATTGGAAGCAAAATCCCCTCTCTCTTTATTTCACTGGATCCAGATGATCTAATTCAAATTCACGAAAGTAAAAACGAGACTGTACCCGCGCATCTGGTTGCATTTCGCTCCGATGGCACTATTGAATTATCCCAGAATATTGGGGATATGAAAACCCGCGGTAACACCACACGCAAATATCCTAAAAAACCTTACCAAATCAAGTTTGAAGAAAAGACTGACTTTTTTGGATTAGGCAAATCCAAGAAATTTATTCTTCTTGCGGATTATTTGGACATCTCTCTTCTCCGAAATCGCATTACTTATGACATGGCAGTTACCTCTGGTTTGCCTTATGCCCTCAGCTCCCTGCATGCAGATCTGTTTATCAATGGCGAATATCGTGGCCTATACCTGCTGACTGAAAAAATCGAGATTGGCGATTCCTCTGTAGACATTCATAATCTGGAAAAAGAAACAGAAAAGCTGAACGAGAACCCTTTGGAAGACTATCCCCGTTATGACGGCGACAGCGAAGGCTTGCGCAATGCTCGCTGGTATGACATCCCCAACAATCCTGAAGATGTTTCCGGCGGATACATTCTGGAAACAGATAAAGTGTTCCGCTACAACAAAGAATCCGATGCCGGTTTTATCACAACCCGTAACATGGCGGTATATATCAAAGAACCAGAGTATCCCTCCCAAAAGCAAGTGGAATACATTTCCGGACTTGTTAATTCCTTCCACAGAGCCATTACCGAGAAGGACGGCATCGACCCCCAAACCGGCAAACATTTTTCTCAAATTGGTGATATGACCTCTTTCAGTAAAAAATATCTTTTAGAGGAAGTTTCCAAAAATTTTGATGCTCTTTTGGGAAGTCAGTACTTCTTCAAAGAAAAGGGCGACGATTTTCTGTACGCCGGCCCCGCCTGGGACTACGACCTATCCTACGGAAATATTCGTCAAGAAGGCTTTATGAAGCATTCCGGCGGGCGACATTTTTATCTGTCCACCTACACCACAAAGGAATATTGGTATAATAATCTGATCAAGCATGAAGACTTTGAGCAGCTTGTGATTGATACCTACGGCGATGTTTTCCACCCCATGCTGGAAGTGTTGCTTGGCATCAGAGAAGAAGCGGGTTACGAACCGCTGAAATCTATCGCAAGTTATCGGGAAGAAATCGAAGCATCGGCCGAAATGAATTTTACTCGCTGGCTTCCAGGCGGCATCAAGGACTACTATAAAGGCGCCGGTTTTGATTTTAATTCTGGCGTAAAATATCTAACCCGTTTCTTAGAGCTTCGTCTTGAGTTCCTTGATAGGGAGTGGATGAAATAAAAATCATACCCCGGCGCAGTTCATAGGCTACGCTGGGGTATTGCTTTATCAAAATTGATTAATGGTTTGCTCAAAATACCAATCCACTCCGTCCGTCACGCCGTGCTGAGCTTATGCCTCGTAGGCGTACAGGTTTCCCAGCCGCAGGCGGAAGCCCAGCGCCTTGTACATTTCCTCGTCGCAGTCGGCGCATCCCACCGTCAGGGAGCTGACGCCGCTTTCCTGCCAGGCAAACTGCACCAGCCGCCGGGCAATGCCCCGGTGCCGATACGCCGGCAGAATGAAGAAATCCTCAAAAACGCCGCTGGTTTGATAGTTGAAGGTGGAAAAGGTGGGCGACACGGAACAGCAGGCCACCAGCCGGCCTTCTTCCCGGCAGCCAAAAAACAGGATTTTCCCGCTTTGGATGGCCCGGCCGAGGCTGGCCAAGTCCGCCTCCGCGGGGCATTCCTCGCCGATCTCCGCCTTGTATGCCCTTTGCAGCGGCCACAATTCCGCCATATGTTCCTCAGATAAACGGATGAAATCCAATCCCTTTCCTCCCATCAAAACTGGCCTTCCGTCTGGGAAAAATACCAATCCACGCCGTCCGTCACGCCATACACCGTGCCGTCACCGGAAAACAGCGTCGGCAGCTGCCTGTCCTTCAGCTGGTTGAGCATCTTCTGATCCATCTTGTCCTGCCGGTTGGTGATGATCAGCACCTCCGGGGACGCCGCGTCCAGAAACTCCGCATTCACCGGGGTGATGCCGTGATGCGGCGCCTTGACCACATCCACGTCCAGCAGTCCCTGGGGCAGATTTTCCGCAAAGTACAGCTGGGTTTTGCCGGTGATGTCCGCGCAGAGCAACAGGCTGGTGTCGCCAAAGGTCACCTTCAGCATCAGCGACCGGGCGTTGGTGTCCGCATAGGCGTCGCACTGGTAGATGCGGACTTCCGCATCCCCCAGCCGCAAGAACGAGCCATCGCCCACCCGCCGGACGGACACCCGGTTCCCCTGCGCCTTTTCCACCGCCCGCCGCTGGAAAGAATCCTTTTCCACCGCCGCATCGCTGTAGGAATGCAGGTACTCCTCCGGCACAAAGCCGTAATCAAACAGCCGGATAATGCCGTCGATGTGGTCGTCATGGGCGTGGGTATTGAGGATGTACTTCATCCCCCGACGAAGGCCCAGACTTTCCAGCCGTTCCCGAAGCTTCTCCCGGAAGGGATCAGGGCCGCCGTCCACCAGCATGCTTTCGCCGCCGCAGGTGAGCAGCATGGCGTCGCCCTCGTCCACGTCAAACACCGTCCAGGTCAGCAGCGGCTTCGTGTGCCACTCCTCCGGCATGGGGCCGATGTGCACCTCCGCTAGCGCCGACCCCATCAGGCACAGAAGGGCCAGGAGCAGGCACAGCCCCACCTTTCCGATTTTGCTCACCGTCAATCCTCCCAGACCTTATCCAGTTGTTCCTCGGTCAGTTCATGCCAGCTGTTGGCCTCGCCCTTAGCGGACACAGGGCACATGGCCGCGCACACGCCGTAGCTGGAAAGGCAGACCATTTGCTCCGCATAAGCCATGCCCGTATCCAAATCGGCCTGAATTTCTACCCGAATGCGGTTCATTTCTGCATCGGAGATCAAGCCGTCCTCATACTGCTCGTTGGCTGTTTTCATGCGGGTTCTCATGTTGTTGCTGTGACGATCAGACTTGAGCTTGAGCGCAGCATAGTCCTCCACGCCCAGAACATTGCCGTTTTCATTCTCCAGCACGTAAACGTTGTTGCTTCCCATGGACAAAATGAACAGATGGCCTTTCTGGGGCACGCTTTTCAGCGCAAAGCCATCGGCCAAGGTATAACCCACCTGGGCGTCCAGCTTCTCCGTGCCCTGGAAAGCATAATGATACACCCGATCAACGCCATAAGGTTCGCCGGCGGCCCGCCAGGCATTCTGGTAGAACGCATCCACCTCGTTTTTGCCGCAGGCGGTCATGGAAAGCAGCATTGCCGCACAGAGCAGCAGGCACAAAAAGCGTTTGCAAGCCGGTTTTACAGAAGTCATCGTTGTTCTCCTTCGTATGGATTTTGTTTTTGGAAAAACATCTGTCCTATTATATCATTCGCAGGAGCATGTTCACAAGCAGAATTTTTCCGGCATTTCCTCTTGCTTCCAGCGTTTTCCGTGCTATAATAGGCTTCGTGCTTTCAAAAGCGAAACGAAAGAGGGATTTTATGGACATTGCCGGACATCACCTTCAGCTGCACATCGGGCTGCGGAACATCAAAACCGCTCTGGCGGCCACGCTGTGCGCGCTGCTTTACTTCCTGGTGGATCGCAACCCCACCTTTGCCTGCATCGGCACCATTTTTGGCATGGGCAGCGATATGAGCAACTCCCGTCTCAACGGCGGCAACCGCTTCTTTGGCACCATTATCGGCGGCCTGTTGGGCATGGGGCTGTTCCGCATTTACATCATCTTCTACCCCGACGGCGCCATGAAGCTGCCCTTGCTGCCGTTTTTGTTTGTGGGCGTGATCCTGCTGATCCTGATCAGCGTGCTGTTCCGCTGGCCCGGCGCAGTCCAGCCCGGCGGCGTGGTGCTGTGCATCATCCTGTTCAACACGCCCGTGGCCACCTACATCAGCTACTCCCTGGCCCGCATGCTGGACACCGGCATCGGCGTGGCCATTGCCCTGCTGGTCAACTGGCTCCTGCCCCGGGACAGGCTGGTGCAATGGCTCCGGCTGCATCAGAAGGAAAACGAAACCAGCGTTTCTGAATAAGCAAAGGATCCCCCTCGTCTGATGGTGAGGGGGATGTTTTTTGGTAAACCAAAACCCCCTCCCGCCCAATCAGGCAGGAGGGGGTTGTTTATCGTACCTACGCACCGACCTCTGCGCAAAGCGCAGTGATGGGTGCAGGGTGAAAACCCTGCTTAGGCCAGCTCAGCGAAGTACTTGATGGTGCGGACCATCTGAGAGGTGTAGCTGTTCTCGTTGTCGTACCAGGACACGACCTGCACCTGATAGGTGTCTTCGTCGATCTTGGCGACCATGGTCTGGGTGGCATCGAACAGGGAGCCGTACTTC
>JAGBDE010000017.1 GCA_017937655.1 Clostridia bacterium
GCGTGAACGAAGCCTCTGCTTCCGAAGTGCTGCTGCGTCCCGAAACGGCCCAGGGTATTTTTGTCAACTTCCTCAACGCCATGCGCACCACCCGCAAGAAGCTGCCCGCCGGCATCTGCCAGATCGGCAAGTCCTTCCGCAACGAGATCACCCCCGGCAACTGCATCTTCCGCGTGCTGGAGTTTGAGCAGATGGAGCTGGAATTCTTCTGCAAGCCCGGCGAGGATCTGGAGTGGTTCAACTACTGGCGCGGCTTCTGCCGTGACTGGCTGCTGAGCCTGGGCGTGAAGGAAGAAAGCCTGCGCCTGCGCGACCACGAGCCCGAGAAGCTGGCCTTCTACTCCAAGGCCACCACGGACTTTGAGTTCCTGTTCCCCTTCGGATGGGGCGAGCTGTGGGGCATTGCCGACCGCACCGACTACGACCTGACCCAGCACCAGGAGCATTCCGGCAAGAGCATGGAATACCTGGATCCCATGACCAACGAGAAGTTCGTGCCCTACTGCATCGAGCCCTCTCTGGGTGTGGACCGCGCCGTGCTGGCCTTCCTGTGCAACGCCTACGAAGAGCAGGAGCTGGAAGGCGGCGACGTGCGCACCGTGCTGCACTTCCACCCCGCCCTGGCCCCCTACAAGGCCGCCGTGCTGCCCCTGCAGAAGAACAAGCTGGGCGCCCTGGCCACCAGCGTTTACGAGAAGCTGTCCAAGAAGTTCATGGTGGACTACGACGAGACCGGCTCCATCGGCAAGCGCTATCGCCGTCAGGACGAAATCGGCACTCCCCTGTGCATCACCGTGGACTTTGACACCGAGGAAACCGGCACCGTCACCGTCCGCGACCGTGACACCATGGAGCAGGAGCGCGTCGCCATCGACGATCTGGAAGCCTACATCGCCGCCCGGATGGACTTCTGACAAACAGGAGGCGCGGAATGAACTGGGAAAAATCCTGCGGTGCCATCGTCTTTACCCGGCAAGACGGCCAGCTGCTGTTTGTGGTCGTCCAGGAACACTCTGGCCATTACAGCTTCCCCAAGGGCCATGTGGAGGGCGATGAAACCGAGCTGGAGACCGCCCGCCGGGAGGTTTTCGAGGAGATCGGCCTGCAGCCTGATTTTGTGGAGGGCTTCCGGCAGACGGACGAATACGATCTGGCGGAAAAGCCCGGCACCCGCAAGCAGGTGGTGTATTTCCTGGCTGAATTCGGAAACCAGCCGCTGACCCCTCAACCCTCGGAGATCCGTCAAATCCGCCTGTTGCCTTATGAGGAAGCGCTCCCCTGCTTCCGGCACGAGGGCACCCGCCAGGCTTTGGCCGCGGCTTACCATTTCCTGACCCGCTGAAAAAACAACTTTTCGCCCCGGAAGGATGAAAACGTCCTCCCGGGGTTTAATTTGTTATTTTTTGGACAAAATGGGACTACCCAAACCCCAACAATTCGTGTATAATATTTTCGGACAAATCAAAGGGAGGTTATCCACATGCCTTTAGTCAATACCAAGGAAATGTTCAAGAAGGCCTACGAAGGCGGCTACGCCATCGGCGCTTTCAACGTTAACAACATGGAAATCGTTCAGGGCATCACCGAGGCCGCCAAGGCCGTGAACGCCCCCGTTATCCTGCAGGTCAGCAAGGGCGCCCGCGCCTACGCCAACCATACCTACCTGGTCAAGATGGTGGAAGCCGCTGTGCAGGAAACCGGCCTGCCCATCGCCCTGCACCTGGACCACGGCCCCGATTTCGAGACCTGCAAGAGCTGCATCGACGGCGGCTTCACCTCCGTCATGATCGACGGCAGCCACCTGAGCTTTGAAGAGAACATCGCCCTGACCAAGAAGGTTGTTGATTACGCTCACGACCGCGGCGTCACCGTTGAAGGCGAGCTGGGCCGTCTGGCCGGCGTTGAGGACGAAGTGCAGGTTTCCGCTGAGGATTCCAGCTACACCCGTCCCGAAGAAGTGGAAGAGTTCGCCACCCGCACCGGCTGCGACTCTCTGGCCATTGCCATCGGCACCAGCCACGGCGCTTACAAGTTCACCGCCGCTCAGTGCACCCGCAACGAAAAGGGCATCCTGGTGCCCCCGCCCCTGCGCTTTGACATTCTGGAGGAAGTCTCCAAGCGTCTGCCCGGCTTCCCCATCGTTCTGCACGGCGCCTCTTCCGTTCCCCAGGATTTCGTGAAGATGATCAACGAGAACGGCGGCAAGATGCCCGACGCCGTCGGCATCCCCGAAGAACAGCTGCGCAAGGCTGCCTCCATGGCCGTCTGCAAGATCAACATCGACAGCGACCTGCGCATTTCCTTCACCGCTCTGATCCGCAAGCACCTCAACGAGCATCCCGATCACTTTGACCCCCGCCAGTACCTGACCGACGCCCGCAAGGCTCTGGGCGAGATGGTACAGCACAAGATCGTCAACGTTCTGGGCTGCAACGACAAGGCCTAAGCTGCGTTTCCACCCTGCTCCACACGGAGCAGGGTTTTCTTTTTTCACTTTCTGCAAATTTCTTCATTTTGGGTCTTGCGTTTTTCGGTGATTTGTGCTAATATACTTTTCGTTCCCGGTTTGGGATTATAGCTCAGTTGGTTAGAGCGCCACGTTGACATCGTGGAGGTCATAGGTTCGAGCCCTACTAATCCCACCATATAAAAACACTTAATCCATACGGATTAAGTGTTTTTTATTGTCCCTCGCCCAGAAGATTACAGGCGAGGGGCTTTTATGTATTTAGTTCTCGTGATTTTGGGCAAAGCGTGTACAAAACTCCGAAAACTCAGGATACACTTTGCTTTCAAGTTCATTTCCTTCCGCATCTTTCAGGGTGACTTCCGTGCGGTCGGCGTATTGGGCAATGCCCAGCGAGCCATTCTCCAGCGTGAGAACGTCCATGATCACCGGCATCATGTAATTGGTGTCCTCCGTTTTCTCCACAAGGCTCCAGGGGGCATCGGCATATTCCGGCCAGCAGGCATTCTCAAATGCCTTTTGACCAAAATAGAGAACGAAGGAACGGGTCCAGCCATTCTCATCAGGACGGCTCTCCAGGAAAATGCCTCCGTTCATATCGCCAACCATCGCGTAAATATTCAGGTCAGGCGAGGAAACATACTCCCCGGCTGCAGAATCGTACGCAAAGCCGGGCCCTGAAGGGGGCGTCCAGACGCCGCCTATGCTTCCGCCCGTCTTAGGCCAGTCCTCCTCCAGGCAGCGAACACGGATCAGCGGCACTTCAAAGTTGAAGAAAACCTCAATCTCTTCCGGCGTTGGGCATTGATTCTCCGGGAGCATTTCCAGCAATTCCTGATAAACATCAGGCAAGACCGTCATTTCCAAGGCAAGACCAGCCATAGGCAAAGCCAGCACGGCCAAAACGACTATCAAAGCAAGCATCCTTTTCATGCGTGTTTCCTCTCTTTTTTGCAAAAATAGCGCTATAGAACCACATAACCATCCATTTGTTTCATTTTACCATTATTGCAAAACCGTGTCAACGCTTCCGTACCTTATCCCCCCGCCGGTCAGAGTCCAGACGGGGGGAACATTTGTATATATCTCAACCCGATTGCGCAGGAATTATTGGATCTGCGTAATGACCAGGTGTGCGGAAACCGGCCGGGTTCCGCCGGCCAGCGGAGTGATGGTCAGCGCCTCAGCCGTTCCTGCGGGATTGCGTACCGTCAGAACGGAATTGACTTCCGTGGTTTCTACAATCGCCATGCCCACGATCTGGGACGCTCCCGTGGCGCGGCCCGCCGCCGTATAGGCCAGATCCTCGCCGTTCAGGGTCAGGATCAGCTGGCCGGGTTCGGTCACGCTCACCTGGAACAGCACCTGGTACGCGCCGATATCGCCCAGGGTGAAGGAATCTGGGCCAGACCGGGCGATGCCACCGCCGCTGTTGGGGCCGTCCTGGGGGAAGCTGACGTCCGTGCCGGGCGCGACGGTTGCGGCATTATCAGGCGGCATCAGGGCAAAGAAATCTGCGTAGTTCAGCACTCCGCCAGCTGGGCCAGCGGGGCCTTGCGGGCCGATGGGGCCAGTTGCACCAACGGGACCCTGCGGGCCGACGGGGCCGGTTTCACCAGCGGGACCCTGCGGGCCGACGGGGCCAGTTGCACCAGCGGGACCTTGCGGGCCGATGGGGCCAGTTTCACCAGCAGGACCCTGCGGGCCGATGGGGCCAGTTTCACCAGCGGGGCCTTGCGGGCCAATGGGGCCAGTCGGACCAGTGGGACCCTGGGGGCCTGCAGGGCCGGTTTCACCCACGGGGCCTTGCGGGCCGACAGGGCCGGCCACGCCCGTGGAACCC
>JAGBDE010000018.1 GCA_017937655.1 Clostridia bacterium
ATCCGCTTCCCCACCCCTTGAAAATGGCTTTGTGATGCGGTTTTTAAAGCCTCCCTCCTGGAGGGAGGTGGCACGGCGAAGCCGTGACGGAGGGATTGTCGGCTGTTCTATTGCATGCAGCATTTGGCCGCCGCGTACAATCCCTCAGCCCCTTCGGGACAGCTCCCTTTACACAAGGGAGCCTTATTGGTGCCCCTTACTCTTCCGTATTCCTCGGATAGGGTTCCTTCACATCCGTCAGCCCGGCAAGGTAGTCCATGCTGGTGTTCAGGGCCAGGGCAAGCTGCTTGCATTGCTCAAAGGACAGGTTCCTCTTGCCTGACTCGATCTTGGAATAATCGCTCTGGTCAATGCCTGTTCTCATCTGCACGGCAATCTGCGTGAGGCCTCGCGCTTTGCGCAATTCTTTCAATCTGCTCATAATCTCACCCATTTCAATTATGGCAAATTGACCTATTGACAATTAGGGCTATTTGACCTATTCTGTCTACAGGAGGTGATCATATGGACTACCGTGACATGGGGCGCAAAATCCGCTCCCAACGCAAGGCCCAGGGTCTCACCCAGGAGCGCCTTGCAGAACTGCTGGATATTTCCGCATCCTTCTTAGGGCACATCGAGCGCGGCACCCGCGTCGCCAGCCTCGACACGCTGGCCCGGCTGTGCAATGCGCTTCACATTTCCCCCGCCTACCTGATGGAATCCGCCCTCTGCGCCCCCGACCTCGACCTTCCGGAGGACCTGACCGAAAAACAGAAAGACAAACTCAACGAGATGATCGCGCTTTATTGCAAGCAGATGCGGGAATGACCCGACCCTCTGCTTTTTTTGTATGCAAAAACTCCCCCCCGGCAAGCCGGAGGAAGCGGTGCAACTGAACTGCGCTACAAACAGATGAGTTTATGAGCCAACTCTTCCTTCGAACAAATAGACAGAGAATCTGCAACACTAAGCCGATAGGAATCAAAACACTAAACGAAAGATATTCTAATGAGGTAAGAGAGAGGAAGAAAGTAAAATAGTAATTTTTTTTATTCTGAAGCAGAAGGACATCCATAAACATGCATGCCGCTGCCGGCCTCACCGTAGATGGGCTTGGGCATGAAGGTGGCTCTCTTGCCATGCTTGAGGGCGGTGTTTCATGGCGTTGCCCGTCATGGACAGGGTGGGGATGTCGCAGAAGGGATCAATGACGGCGGTGTCAGGATCGGGGATGAAGACCATGTCGCTCTTTTCCACCACGGCATAGCCATAGTTGAGGCGTCGAAGCCGATGGCGCTCTTCATGGTATCCTCAGAGAAGTTCTCGGCAGGGATGGTCACGTGACGATACTGACCGTTGATGTCGGCGATTTTGAAATCGACCATGCGGATGCCTTTTTCCTGGATCAGATTCATGATGTCCTGTACGCTCTTTGCTATGGTGTATCTCCTTGAACAGTCGGTTTGTTCCTTCCAGTATAACAGGGAAGGCGGGATGCGTCAGTGTGTATTGCGGGGGATAAGCATCCGGAATACAAAACAGACAATTGACACAATGTGCCATAAAGGGTATAATAGAGACAACGAAAGGCTTGGAGGCCTGAAAAATTCATAGCAAAGGAGAAACAACCATGAAGAAACTGTTTTCTCTCCTGTTGACCTTGGCCATGATCCTTGGCTGCGTGAGCTTTGCTTCCGCCGAGATCGACGCTGACCTGATCAAGGCCGCCCAGGAAGAGGGCGAACTGATCGTCTACGGCTCCTGCGAAGAGCCCTACCTGAATGCTGCTGCCCGTCACTTCGAAGAGCTGTATGGCATTAAGGTATATCCCCAGCGCCTGTCCACCGGCGAAGTGCAGGCCAAGATCACCGAAGAAGCCGGCAACCCCTCTGCTGACGTGTGGTTCGGCGGCACGACTGATCCCTACAACGAGAGCGCCAAGGCTGGCCTGCTGATGGCCTATGAAGCCAAGAACGCTGCTGACCTGGCCGGTGCTATGTACCGTGACGCCGATGGCTACTGGTACGGCATCTACAAGGGCATCCTGGGCTTCATGGTCAACACCGAAGAACTGGCTCGCCTGAACCTGGAGGCTCCTAAGGGCTGGGACGATCTGCTCAAGCCCGAGTACAAGGACCTGGTATGGGTTTCCAACCCCAACACCGCCGGCACCGCCAAGCTGATCATCAACACCATGGTGCAGCTGAAGGGCCACGACGACGCCATGAAGTACTTTGTGGAGCTGGACAAGAACGTTGCCCAGTACACCAAGTCCGGCTCCGGCCCCTCCAAGAAGGTCGGCATCGGCGAATGCGTCATTGGCGTTGGCTTCCTGCATGACGGCATCGCCCAGATCCTCTCCGGTTACGACAATATCGCCCTGGTGATCCCCGAGGAAGGCACTTCCTTCGAAATCGGCGCTACCGCTATTTTCGAGGGCTGCGCTCATCCCAATGCTGCCAAGCTGTGGGTGGAATACGCCCTGTCTCCCGAGTGCGTGGAGCTGGCTGACGACGCCGAGAGCTATCAGTTCCTGGTCATCAACTCCGCCAAGCAGCCTGCTGCTGTGGAGCCCTTCGGCCTGGATCCCAACAATGTGATCGATTACGATTTCGAAGATGCCAAGAACAACACCACCCAGTATGTGCAGGACTTCTTCAATGCCCTGGGTGCTGCTGCTGACAGCCGCTTCAAGACCGAATAATCCCGATACAACTACATGACAACTTCGGGGGATGGGAGTGATCCCATCCCCCGCATTTTCCAAAGGGGTGAAGACCCGTGAGAACAAAGCAAAGCGCGGCGCTGGAGCGCAAGAAGTTCTTTGGTGATCCCGTGATGGTGGTCACCATTGGGCTGCTTTTGGTGCTGCTGGCGCTGTTCATCCTATATCCTCTGGCCATGCTGCTGGTGGACAGCGTTCACGTGAGCCAGAACCAGATGCTGACCCTGGAGAGCGTGCTCTCCGGCCAGGCGGAAGCTCCCTATGAGCAGGAGGGCAAGGCCGTCAGCGTGCTGGACAAAAAGAACAATCCGCTGACTGTCTCCCTGGACGAGCTGGACGGCGCCTATGGTTATCTTTTTGCCAAGAATGGCCGTGTGCTGGCCGAGGGGGATGAGATCGATCCCGCCAATACCTATGTGAAGGTGAAGCAGGAATACTGGACGGCGGACGCATTCCCCCGCATTTTTGCGGATTATACCTTCAACACAGCTTTCTTCAACACCCTGCGGCTGGGCTTTATCACCAGCTTTGGCGCGGTGGTGGTGGGCCTCTTGTTTGCCTATGTGGATTGCTATGTGAACGTCCGCTCCCGCATCGTGAAGAAGATGTTCGACGTGGTGTCCACCTTGCCGGTGGTTTCGCCGCCCTTTGTGCTGTCCCTTTCCATGATCCTGCTCTTTGGCCGCGGGGGACTCATTACCCGCAAGCTGCTGGGCATCTACGACAGCGACGTGTACGGCATGTGGGGCATTGCCATTGTGCAGGTCCTCACGTTCTTCCCTGTGTGCTACATGATGCTCAAGGGCCTGCTGAAGAACATTGATCCCTCCATGGAGGAAG
Source organism: Clostridia bacterium (assembly GCA_017937655.1). Classification (GTDB taxonomy): domain Bacteria; phylum Bacillota; class Clostridia; order Christensenellales; family Aristaeellaceae; genus Limiplasma. Next base: position 3,548 of record JAGBDE010000018.1, read on the forward strand.
CTGCCCGCAACATGGGAGCCAGCCGCTGGAAGGTGTTTACCACCGTGACCCTGCCGCTGATGCTCCCGGGCCTGGGCAATGCCTTCCTGGTGACCTTCATTGAGTCCGTGGCTGACTTTGCCAATCCCATGATGATCGGCGGCAGCTACGATACCCTGGCCACCACCATCTACCTGCGCATTACCGGCGGCAGTTATGACACCACCGGTGCCGCTGCCATGGCTGTGGTGCTTTTGTGCATCACGCTGGTATTGTTCCTGATCCAGAAGTATTACCTGGAGGCCAAAACGGCGGCCACCCTCACCGGCAAGGCCAGCCGCGCCCGCGCCCTGATTGAGGATCGCAGCGTGCGCATCCCACTGACCACCATCTGTTCGGTGATCTCTGCTTTTGTGATCCTGATGTACATCGCCATCCCCTTCGGCGCGCTGTTCAAGCTGTGGGGAAGAGATTACAGCCTGAGCCTGAAGTGGTTCCAGCAGCTGTTCCGGGATGACGGCTTCAAGGCCTTTACGGATTCCTTTGTCCTGTCGCTGATTGCTGCGCCTATTACTGCGCTGCTTTCCATGATCATCTCCTACCTGGTGGTGAAGAAGAAATTCCGCGGCAAGGGATTCATCGAGTTTGTATCCATGCTGGCCATGGCGGTGCCCGGCACGGTGCTGGGCGTGGGCTTTATCCGTGGCTTTGCTGGCGGTGTGTTCCGCACCGGCTTCCTGCAGGGGATCTACGGCACAGGCATCATCCTGGTGATCGTCTTTGTGGTGCGCTCGCTGCCGGTGGGTACCCGCAGCGGCATTTCTGCCCTGCGGCAGATTGACAAGTCCATCGAGGAATCCGCCTATGACCTGGGTGCTGGCAGCGCGAAAGTGTTTACCTCCGTGACCCTGCCGCTGATCAAGGATTCCTTCCTCAGCGGTCTGGTAACCACCTTTGTGCGTTCCATCACGGCCATCAGCGCCATCATTCTGCTGGTTACGCCCAGGTATCTGCTCATTACCTGCCGCATCAATGAATTCGCCGAGAAGGGCGCCTATGGCGTGGCCTGCGCTTACGCCACCATTCTGATCGCCATCGTTTACGCGGCCATTGTGCTCATGAACCTGGTCATCAAATACTTCGGTACCAGCAAGAAAATGCGTGTGAAGGAGAGTGATTGATATGGCTGGCAAGGAAAAGAAAGGGGTTAAGCTGGATCATATCTCCAAGATTTACAACGACCCGAAAACCGGCAAGCAGTTTTACGCGGTGAATGACGTCTCGCTGGAGATCCAGCCGGGCAGCTTTGTGACGCTGCTTGGCCCCTCCGGCTGCGGCAAAACCACCACCCTGCGCATGATCGCCGGTTTTGAAAGCCCCGATGAGGGCGAAATCTACCTGGGCGATCAGGCCATCAACGCCCTAACCCCCAACAAGCGAGACACAGCCATGGTATTCCAGAGCTATGCGCTGTTCCCGCACTACAATGTTTACGACAACGTGGCCTATGGCCTGAAGCTGCGTAAGGTGCCCAAGGCGGAAATGGATGAGCGCATTGCGAAGATCCTGGAGCTGGTGGAGCTCACCGGCATGGAAAGCCGCATGACCAACCAGCTTTCCGGCGGCCAGCAGCAGCGCGTGGCCCTGGCCCGCGCCATGGTGGTGGAGCCCAGCGTGCTCCTGTTTGACGAGCCCCTCTCCAACCTGGACGCCAAGTTGCGCGTCTCCATGCGCACGGAGATCCGCCGCATCCAGCAAACCCTGGGCATTACCGCCGTGTATGTGACCCACGACCAGGCGGAGGCCATGGCGATCTCTGACCAGATCATCATCATGAACAAGGGCGTCATTGCCCAGATGGGCACGCCGGAGGAGATCTACCACCATCCCAACAGCGAATTCGTGGCGGACTTCATCGGTGAGGTGAACTTCCTGACCGGCGAGGTGGTGAAGGTGAAGACCAAGAGCTGCGTGATCCGCATTGCCGGTCATGACGTGAAGGTGGAGAACCCCGATGGCTTTGAAGTGGGCCAGACCTGCAAAGTGGTGCTCCGCCCCGAGGCGGGCATCCTGGCAGACGAGGGCGCTTTGCCTTGCAAGGTAGTGCTGAGCTGCTTCATGGGCGCTTACCAGAATTACCACGTCATGGTAGGCGACACTTTGGTAAAGCTGGCGGATTACTGCCCTGTGGGCCGCAAGGTCTATCAGGTGGGAGACACCGCCTATCTCAGCTTCCGCGAAGGTTGCGTACACATGCTGTAAAAAACGGAAAATGACATAGAACGCCATGACACGGGTCATGGCGTTCTTCATGTTGAGGTATATTTACGCGCTCTGCTGCTCCAGGCGGAATTTATCACTAAGCATGGCGATGAATTCGCCATTGGTGGGCTTATCCTCCTTGGTAGCCACTTTGCAGCCGAAGGCCTTGTTCAGGGTAGGGAAGCCTCCTTTTTGAAGCATTCATAGCCATAGCGAGCCGATATCTATTGCGGTTTCACAATGGCATTATAACACGCCTTTACAGGGCTTTTGGTTTACAACTTTTGATTTTTTGCAACTTTTTTCATCTTCCATCAATATTTCTTCCCGCACTCGTTCTCTGGTTCTGACCAAGTCCTTTGCCGCCAAGGCCGCCATCTTCGGTACTGATGAGTATAAAGTTCTAATCAACATCCATTAGAGTTCCAACAGGTTTCAACGAACATCTTAAAGAGTTACTTACAAGTACGCTTGCGGCGTTGTGTTCTTCATCTCAAAGTAGGTATCCCGTGCAATGCGGTATTTCATCAGCATTCGTGCCAGGTAGGGAGAACAGGGAACAACACGCTCTTTGCTGCCCTTCCCCCACACGACTACATGCCCATCCCGGATTTGTTCATCCTTCATGGTCATCACTTCGGTCAGCCGCATACCCGTATCAAAAAAGAGAGCAAGCATGGCCTTGTTCCGCATACTGATAAAGTCATGCCCGTTGTGATAGTTCAGCATCCGTAGCACTTCTTCTTCATTGAAGGTGCGAATCAGCACCTTCGGTTGCCGCACGTTCTTGACCTTGGCGGCGGGACTGACCTTCAGGTATTCTTCCTCCACGCAATAGCGGAAGAAGGTCTTGAACACCTTCAGCAAGTCATTGATGTATTGAGGTTTGCGGCCCAGGTCTTCCTTCTCCAATAGGAAACGCTTCAGGTGGGCAGGTTTCACATCCTCCAATCTGGTGATGCCGCATTCATCCTCCAGATAACAACGCATATAACGCAAATGCCTATCGTAGTTGTCAATCGTCCCCTGTGCCAGCCTCCTGACCTTGCATTCCAGTTCATACTCCATGATAGCATCCTTCAGTAACAACAAAAACCCCTCTTTCTTTGACAAATTGCCAACAGAAAGAGGGGAAAACGCCTATATTACTCATCCTGCAAACCGCCGGAACGGTTACAGAACTCGTTTAGTTGTTTATCAAGGTCGCAAGAAAACTAACTTTCTCACAATACCCGCAAAGCCTTGTAAATCAATTAGTTCAGCTCAGCGAAGTACTTGATGGTGCGGACCATCTGAGAGGTGTAGGAGTTCTCGTTGTCGTACCAGGACACGACCTGCACCTGATAGGTGTGGAAGCCACAAAGCCAGTATTTTCAACGGTTTCAAGACTTCTCTTGTAGGCACAAAATGATGATTTGATAATGATAAGTTTATCGTACCTCAGTCCAATGGGTTTATCTTACTACAGGATGAGTTTATCATACCACGCCCAAAGCCACAACAAAAATGGAGATTATGTAAGCGAAAGCATCCTGGTATCATCCTCTTTACATCATTCACGCAACTTCCTAACAAACCAGAATAAAGAAAGCAACTTCTTTCTATCAACTTCTCAACATGATTAAACAACCTTGAAATCTACAACAAATCAAGAATCAATGAACCTATGTCATTAAAATCATCGGTTCAACGATGCGACGGTGTATCATGTAATCACAACGAAGGGCAAACACCTTCGGAAAGAAAAAACAGGGGCAACGCCCCGGAAAGAGGTACACCATGACTGGTATCGCTATCGTCGCTCGTTCTCACTCCATCGAGGTCTCCAAGAAGTTTGCTGC
>JAGBDE010000019.1 GCA_017937655.1 Clostridia bacterium
ATGCGGCAGGGAAAAACGCACGCGTGCCCATCTTGCGCTTTTGGGGTGGGTTTGGGTGGGGCTTTTCCTCGAAAAGCCGCCTCCCAAAACAGTTTTTCTTTTCATTTGCCGCCTGTTGTGATATAATATTATAATAACTGTCCCTGCGGAGAAACCCAGGGAATACCATCGTAGAACGGAAGGAGCAAGCCCCAATGGCGATTTGGAATCCCACTGTGGAGTGCGCTACACGTAGCGAAATTGAGAAGATCCAGCTGGAAAGGCTGAAATGGAGCGTACGGCATGCCTATGACAACGTTCCCATGTACCGGGAAAAGATGGACAAGGCAGGCGTGAAGCCCAGCGATATCAAGACCCTGAAAGACATTCAGAAGATCCCGCTGACCAGCAAGCTGGAGCTGCGGGAGCAGTATCCCTTCAAACTGGTGGCCGTGCCCATGAAGCAGGTGGTGCGCGTCCACGCATCCAGCGGCACCACCGGCCAGCCCATCACCGGCTGCTATACCCGGGGCGACCTGGACACCTGGGCCGAGTGCATCGCCCGCATTGCCACCGCCGGCGGCGTGACGGATGAAGACATCGCCCAGATCAGCTTTGGCTACGGCATGTTTACCGGCGCGTTTGGCCTGCATTATGGCCTGGAGAAGATCGGCGCGGCCATCGTCCCCATTTCCAGCGGCAATACCGAGCGGCAGATTAACATCATGCGGGACTTTGGTTCCACCGCGCTGATCGCCACCCCCAGCTACGCCATGTATCTGGCGGAAATGGCCCAGAAGATGGACGCCCTCAAGGATATCAAGCTGCGTGTGGGCCTGTTTGGCGCGGAAGCCAGCACCCAGGAAATGCGGGAAGAGCTGGAAAAGCGCTTCGGCATTATGGTTACCGAGAATTATGGCCTCACCGAGGTCATGGGCCCCGGCGTCAGCGGCGAATGCGAATGCAAGAATGGCATGCACATTAACGAGGACTGCTTCCTGGCCGAGATCATCGACCCGGATACCGAGGAAGTGCTGCCTCTGGGCGAGCAGGGCGAACTGGTGCTTACCACGCTGGCCAAGGAAGCCCAGCCCGCGCTGCGCTATCGCACCCGGGACATCACCCGTCTGGTGGAGGAACGCTGCCCCTGCGGCCGCACCACCCTCCGCATGGAGAAAATCAAGGGCCGCAGCGACGATATGCTCATCATCCGCGGCGTGAACGTGTTCCCGTCCCAGATCGAGAGCGTGCTCATTGGCCAGCAGGGCATCGGCCCCCATTACGAGATCGTGGTCACCCGGGAGAATTACACGGACCACCTGCAGGTCAAGGTGGAGCTGGTGGATGCATCGTTGCTGGAACGCTACCAGGAGCTGGAAGCCTTGCAGTGTAAGATTCGCAACGATCTGCATACCGTTTTGCAGCTGGGCGTGGAGGTCACCTTCGTGTCGCCCAATACCCTCAAACGCTTTGAGGGCAAGGCAAAGCGCGTGACCGACCTGCGGAAATAAGTTAGCCCCATAGCGGCTTAGGAGGATAAACGAATGATTGGCGATAAGATCACCGCAGCAGCCTTCGGCATCAAGCCCGAGAAGGAAAAACGGCTGATGCTTGGCAACGAGGCTGTTGCCTTTGGCGCGTGGGAAGCGGGCGTGAAGGTTGTGGCCAGCTACCCCGGCACCCCCTCTACCGAGATTACCGAAGTGATTTCCAAGCTGCCCGACGTGAACGTGCAGTGGGCCCCCAACGAGAAAGTTGCCACCGAGGTGGCTTTTGGCGCGGCCATGGCCGGCGCGCGCTCCCTGACCTGCATGAAGCATGTGGGCGTGAACGTGGCTGCCGACCCCATTTTCACCGCGGCCTACACCGGCGTCAGCGGCGGCATGGTCATTGCCGTGGCAGACGACCCCGCCATGCACTCCAGCCAGAACGAGCAGGACAGCCGCTACTATGCCCGGGCTGCCCACATCCCCATGCTGGAGCCTGCGGACAGCCAGGAATGCGCTGATTTCGTGAAGCTGGCCTACGGCCTGAGCGAGCAGCTGGACACCCCCGTGTTCCTGCGGCTGACCACCCGTATCGCCCACGCCCGCAGCCAGGTGGAAATGAACGAGCGGGCCGACGTGCCGGTGAAGCCCTACCAGAAGGACGTCATGAAGAACGTCATGATGCCCGGCATGGCCCGGAAGCGTCATCTGCATGTGGAAAAGCGGGAAAAGTTCCTGGAAGAAGCCGCCAACATGATGCCCATCAACCGGGTGGAAATCCGGGATGCCAAGGTGGGTATTGTCACCAGCGGCGCATGCTATCAGTACGTGCGGGAAGCTTTGCCTGAGGCCAGCACCCTGAAGCTGGGCATGGTGTACCCCCTGCCCATGACGCTGATCCGGGATTTCGCCTCCAAGGTGGAAAAGCTGATCGTGATTGAAGAACTGGAAGGCCTGATCGAGAAGGACATCGCCGCCGCGGGCATTGCCGTGGAAGGCAAGAGTCTGACCGGCATCCAGGGCGAACTGAGTGTGGAGAAGCTGCGCAGCATTTTCAAGGGCGAGCCCGCTCCCCAGGTGGAAGGCGTGGAGGATCTCCCTGCCCGTCCCCCGGTGCTGTGCCCCGGCTGCCCCCACCGCGGCGTGTTCTTTGTGCTGAACCGCCTGGGCCTCCGGGTCATGGGCGATATCGGCTGCTACACCCTGGCGGCCCTGCCTCCGCTGAACGCCATTGACGCCTGCCTGTGCATGGGCGCAAGCATCGGCATGGCCAGCGGCGCAGAGCGGGCCCACGGCAAGGAATTCTCCAAGAAGACGGTGGCCGTCCTGGGCGACAGCACCTTCATCCACAGCGGCATCACCGGCCTGGTGGACGCTGTGTACAACCAGGAAAGCATTACCGTGCTGATCCTGGACAACCGCATCACCGGCATGACCGGCCACCAGCAGAATCCCGCCACCGGTCTGGACATTCATGGCCAGCCCGCACCCCAGCTGAACCTGGAAAAGATGGTGGAAGCCTGCGGCGTTAAGGACATCCAGGTGGTGGATCCCTTCGATCTGGCCGCTATGCACCAGGCCGTCAGCGGCGCGGTTTCCCGGGACGAGGTCAGCGTGATCATCGCCCGCCGCCCCTGCGCCCTTCTGTCCAAGCAGCCTATCTTTGCGCTGCACATTGACGGCTGCAAGAACTGCGGCGCCTGCATGAAGCTGTCCTGCCCCGCCATCGAGCGCGGCGCAAACGGCGTCAGCATCAACCCCGCCCTGTGCGTGGGCTGCGGCATGTGCGTGCAGGTTTGTCCCTTCAAGGCCATCAAGAGCGGGGAGGAAGCATGATGAATACGAAATTTGATTTGGTCATCGTCGGCGTTGGCGGACAGGGCACCCTGCTGGCCAGCAAGATCCTCGGCCGTCTGGCGCTGAACGCGGGCCTTGGCGTCAAGGTCAGCGAAGTGCATGGCATGAGCCAGCGGGGCGGCAGCGTCATCACCCACGTGCGCGTGGGCCAGGAAGTGTTTGCCCCCATGGTTCCCCTGGGCCAGGCCGACTATCTGCTCAGCTTTGAGCTGCTGGAGGCCGCCCGGGCCGCCGCTTACCTGAAGCAGGATGGCGTGGCGATTGTCAACACCCAGAGGATTTCTCCCATGCCCGTGGTCACCGGCGCTATGGCCTATCCGGAAACCCCGGAAGCTTTGCTTGACGGCCACCGGTTTGAAGCGACGGACGCCCTCAGAATGGCCATCCAGGCCGGCAACCAGAAGGCCCTGAACCTGGTGCTGCTGGGCATGCTGGCACGGCACCTGGATTTCAGCAACGAAGCCTGGTACGAGGCCATCGGCGCATGCGTGCCCCGCAAGACTCTGGATGTGAACATCAAGGCCTTTGACATGGGCCGGATGGTAGTTGACCAATAAATCGCAAGTAGAAAAAGGCAGAAAGGTAGTTGAATTGCGATGGAACATAAGTACTGGAATAAAACCATGGAAACCATGCCCCGCGAACAGCTGCGGGCCGTGCAGGACGAACGCCTCCGCGACGTGGTGCGCCGCTGCTACGAGAACGTCCCCTTTTATCGGGATAAAATGCAGAAGTTGGGCATCACCCCCAAGGATATCCGTGGTGTATGCGATATTGAGCTGCTGCCCTTCACGGACAAGCAGGACCTGCGCGACAACTACCCCTTCGGCATGTTTGCCGTGCCCAACAGCGAGATCGTCCGCATTCACGCCTCCAGCGGCACCACCGGCAAGCCCACCGTGGCCGGCTACACCAGCGGCGACATCGACCGCTGGGCAGAACTGATGGCCCGTGCGTTGTACTGCGCCAATGTGGGCAAGAATGATGTGGTGCAGGTGGCCTACGGCTACGGCCTGTTCACCGGCGGTCTGGGCGCACACTACGGCGCAGAGCGGGTGGGCGCAAGCACCATTCCCATCAGCGGCGGCAACACCGTCCGCCAGCTGATGCTGATGGAAGACTTTGGCAGCACCACCCTGATGTGCACTCCCTCCTACGCCCTGAACATCGCTGAGGCGGTGGAGAAGGAAGGCATCGACCTGAAGCGGCTCAAGCTCAAGAGCGGCATTTTCGGCGCAGAACCCTGGACCGAGGAAATGCGCAAGCACATCGAGGAAAAGCTGGGCATCGACGCGCTGAACGTCTACGGCCTCAGCGAGGTCATGGGCCCCGGCGTGTCCATGGAATGCATGGCCAAGAACGGCATGCACATCTGGGAGGATCACTTCCTGCCCGAGGTCATCGGCGAGGACGGCAAGAGCCTGCCCTACGGCCAGCAGGGCGATTTGACCTTCACCACCCTGACCAAGCACGGCATGCCCCTGATCCGCTACCGCACCCACGACCTGTGCACCCTCACCGACGAACCCTGCGCCTGCGGCCGCACCCACGTGCGCATGGGCCGCATCATGGGCCGCAGCGACGATATGCTCATCATCCGCGGCGTGAACGTGTTCCCGTCCCAGATTGAGCATGCGCTGATGCAGGTAGAAGGCGTGTCGCCCCAGTACCATATCGTGGTGGATCGCCAGGGCAACCTGGACACCGTGGAGGTACAGGTGGAAATGAAGCCCGAAATGATGAGCGACACCGTGAAGGACATGGAAGCCCTGTCCGCCAAACTGCACGCTTCCATCGCCGCCCACGCGCTGGTCAACGCCAAGGTCAAGCTGTGCCAGCCCGGCACTTTGCCCCGCACCGACGGCAAGGCAAAGCGCGTGACCGACAAGCGTAAACTGTAACCGCACCCCAATCAACAAGGAGGAAGGAACATGTACGTAAAGCAGATTTCCGTTTTTATTGAGAACACCCCCGGCCGTCTGGCCAGCTTTACCAAGCTTCTTGGCGACAACAAGATCGACCTGGTTTCCCTCTCCGTGGCCGATACCACCAACTTCGGCATTCTGCGGGGCATCGTTGCGGATTATGAGCGGGCCGTGCAGCTGATTTCCGAGAACGGCTACACCGTGAAGCTGACCGATGTTCTGGCCGTGAAAGTGCCGGACACCCCCGGCGGACTGGCCCATGTGCTGGAAGTCCTGGCGGAGAACAACATCGTTGTGGAATACCTGTACAGCTTCGTCCGCAGCGCGGGCAACCATGCGCTGATCATCTTCCGGGTGGATCAGCTGGAGGAAGCGGAAAAGGTTCTGGAGAAGGCGGGAGTGCAGATGCTCTCGCAGCAGGAAGTAAGGGGTCTGTGAGGCTAAATGCTGCGCAAAAACTTTGTTACCATTGATTTGGAAGCCATCCGTCACAACTGCGCCCTGCAGCAGAAACTGCAGGGCCCGGAGGTGGCGCTGATGGCGGTTGTGAAGGCGGACGCCTATGGCCACGGCATGCCGGAGGTGGCGAAAGCCCTGTTTGGTATGGGTATTCGGCACTTTGCGGTGGCGCTGGCGGAGGAAGGCATCCAGCTGCGGCAGTTGGGCATTGAGGGCGAGATCCTCATCCTGGGTGCCGCCACCGAGGCCGCCGTGCCCGAGGCCATCCGCTGGGGGCTGACCCAGACGGTGTTTACCGCCGATATGGTGGCCCGGCTACAAGCCGAGGCTGAGAAACAGAACCGGGACGCCTATGTCCACATCAAGCTGGACACGGGCATGGGCCGTATCGGCCTGCGCACCGTCGAGGAAGCCCGGGCTGTGAATGAGGCGCTGGAGAAGGCCTCCCGGGTGAAGGCCACGGCCATCTATACCCATTTTGCCGTGGCGGATGAACCCGACCCGGGCAATCAGCTGAACGCTTTCACCCTGAAACAGCTGAAGAAATTTGAGGAGCTGCGGGCCTGCTTCGATCCGTCGCTGCCCGCTCATGCGGCCAACAGCGCCATGGGCCTGCTCCGCCCGGACGATTTCCAGATGGTCCGCCAGGGCATCTCCCTTTACGGCTATCCCCCGGTGGAGACGGAGCTTTGCTTCCGTCCCGCGCTGCGCTGGGCCACGGAGGTGACCCACGTGAAGGAAGTCCAGCCCGGCGACTGCATCGGCTACGGCTGCACCTTCACCGCGAAAAAGCCCATGCGCATCGCCACGGTGGCGGTGGGCTACGGCGACGGCTATCACCGCACCGCCAGCAACCGGGGCTGCATGCTGGTGCACGGCAAGCGTGCGCCCATCGTGGGCCGGGTCTGCATGGATCAGACCATGGTGGACGTAACGGACATTCCCGGCGTCGTCCCCGGGGACGAGGTGGTGCTCATCGGCGCCCAGGGAGAGAGCTTCCTCTCTGCCGACGAGGTAGCCAAGGCGGCGGATACCCTCAACTACGAGGTGCTGCTGGCCATCAGCCTGCGGGTGCCCAAGAAGTTTGTAGGGGAATAAATACCAGTTGATCCGTCACAATAATTTGGGGCGGACGCTTCCCTCCCCGGAGGGAAAAAGGAAGGAATACATACTATGGCAAATCAGAAAGAAGTACAGGCGGTCAACAAGCCCTTTCTGCGGGGCAGTTTCCACGGCAAGGACGCCTGGAAGAAAATGTGGAAGAAAATGCTGGGCATGCTGGGCATTTCGGTGCTGTTCTTTGCGGGCGGCACCATGCTGGGCCTGGGCGGCATCCTGGGCACCATCATCCCGATGGTGGCGCTGATCCTGGTGGTGGCAATCCATCAGTACGGCCGGGGCCAGGAACATGGCACCTCTGACGTGACTTTTGGCGAGATCCTTTATAGTCACGAGCAGGAGGGCAAGGTGGTGGATCTCGCAGACCGGGAGCGCTGCTTCCATCCTGCCAAGGGCTTTTTTGTGGCGCTGCTGGCCAGCCTGCCCTTTGTGGTTCTGGCGGTGATGCAGGCCATCGTGGCCAGGAAAACCTACTACACCCTGGGCGTGCTGCCCTCCTGGACCGAGGAAATGCGCCTCCAGGATGAGTTTGCCGGCGCGCTGCAGTACTACGCCCAGCAGCCCTCCGCCACCTGGCAGGACGTTCTGCGCGCCCTGGTGCGGGGCATGTGCCTGCCCATGATGAGCATCGCCCGGACCCTGGGCGGCGCGGACGGCGTGCTGCTGGCCGAGCGGCTTACGCCCCTGTTTGTGCTCATTCCTGGCCTGTGCTACGGCTTCGGTTACCTGACCGGCCCCTCCATCCGCACCAAGATCAACACCGGCATCAAGATCGGCGTGGAAAAGAAGAAGCGCAAGCAGCGCAAGGAACGCCGCCGCCGTCAGGCCAGCAAAACCCCCGAAAGGTTGATTTAACGCTATGCGTATCATTTCCGGTACAGCCCGGGGCGCCCAGTTGTTCGCGCCCAAGGGCATGGACACCCGGCCCACCACGGACAAGGTGAAGGAATCCCTGTTCAATATGCTCCAGGGCGAGGTGCCCGGCGCAACGGTGCTGGACTTGTTTGCCGGCAGCGGCGGGCTGAGCCTGGAGGCCCTGAGCCGGGGCGCAGACCGGGCCGTGCTGGTGGATCAGTCCAGGGAGGCTATCGGGTGCATCCGCCGCAATGTGGAAAAGCTCCGCTTCGGCGATCGGGTTCAGCTGCTGAACTGCGACTGGCAGCAGGCGGTGCATCGGCTGAGCCAGGAGGGTACGGCCTTCGACCTGGTGTTTCTGGATCCGCCCTACCGGATGGACGATTTATCGCCCATGTGCGATACGCTGCTGGAAAAGGGGCTGCTTATGGAGGACGCGCTGATTGTGTGGGAGCGCAAAAGCGGCTCTGACAAGGTGCTGTCCCCGGCGTTTTCCCTGCTGAAGCAGCGCAGCTACGGCGAGATCGAGATCTGCTTTTACCGCTATGCCAAGGAGGATGATCAGTGATGCAGCGCATCTGCGTTTACCCCGGCAGCTTTGATCCGGTGACCAACGGCCATGTGGACATCATCAGCCGGGCGGCAATGATTTTCCCGGAAGTGGTGGTGGCCATCCTCATCAACCCGGCAAAGGCGGGGAAGTTCACCGTAGAGAAACGGATGGAGCTGATCCGCCGGGCCTGCGCCCATCTGCCCAATGTGCGGGTGGAGCATTTTGACGGCCTTTTGGTGGACTACATGCACAAGACCGGCGCAAGCGTTGTGGTGCGCGGCCTTCGGGCCGTCAGCGATTTTGAGAACGAGTTCCAGATGGCTCAGGTCAACCACCAGATGGCCCCGGACGTGGAGACCCTGTTCATGATGACCAGCCCGGAATGCGCTTATCTCAGTTCCAGCGTTGTGCGGGAAATTGCCCGCTTTGGCGGAGATATTTCCGCCTTTGTACCTGCCTGCATCCTGGAGGATGTTCAGGCCGCGCTCAAGGAAAAACAAGACTGATTTTTGGAGGAATGGTTATGCAGGCCCAGAACTACAGCGACGACATCAAAGTATTTGACAACCTTCTGGACGAGCTGGAAAAGGCGGTCATGGAGGCCAAGCGGGTGCCCCTCAGCGGCATGTGTCTGCTGGAGCGGGAGGAGACCCTGGCCAAGATCAGCGCGCTGATCCATTCCTCGCCCAAGGTTTTCCAGAAGTGCAAGGAAATTGTGAGCCAGGAGACCATCATCCTTTCCGAGGCCAACCGCAAGAGCCAGGCCATGATGGAAGGCGCTTCCCGCCGGGCCCAGTCCATGGTGACGGACACCCAGCAGAAGACCAACCAGCAGCTGGCAGAAGCCCAGGCCAAGGCCCAGGACACGGTGAACAAGGCCCAGATTCAGGCCAACAATATCATCCGGGAAGCCCAGGAAAAGGCCCAGAACATGGTGCGTGACGCAGAGACCCGCTCCGCCCAGCTGGTCAGCGAGCAGGAGATCGTGGCCCGGGCCACCATGGAGGCCGAAGAGCGCAAGCAGACCGCCTCCGAGCAGATCGACCGGCTGTACGCGGAAGTGTATCAGCACATCGACGAGGTGCTGGCCCAGCTGGACCGTTCTTTCAGCGACAAGCTGACGGACATCCGCATGACCCGGCAGCAGCTGGATCAGAGCATGCGCTGATCTGCCAGGACTTGTCACGGATAGGCCCGCCCGCCCCGGCCAAAATAGCGGTGTTGAACATCGCCGCGCCGGGGGAGGGACTGCCCATGTCAAAAACCAAAGTATCCATAGGCGTTATCGCCGTCACGCTGCTGACGGTGGCAACGCTTTTTCTTTTGCCCCTGCCGCCCCGCACAGAGGTGAAAACCGCCATGGTCACCCGGGGCGAGATGCTGGAAACCCTTCTGCTGGAAGGCGTTGTCACCTATCAGGACGACCAGCCCCTTGTCAGCCTGGGGCCGGGGCAGATCCGGCAAGTGTACGTCCGCCAGGGCGACCGGGTGGAGGCGGGGCAGCTGCTGTTTTCCCTGGACACCGCGGAGGAGGAAGCGGCCATGACGCTGCTGAGCCAGGAGCTGAGCCGGCTGGAGGGCCTGGACGGAACCATGCAGGCGCTGATGACCCGGCAGCGGCTGGAACTATGCAGCCAGCAGGCGGCGCTGAAGGGGAGCATTGCCATGAAGCAGGTCAGGGCGCAGCAGGATGGGGTCATGGGGCCGATTTGCTGCCGGGAAGGGGAACTGGTGCTGGAAGGAACGGTGCTGGGCAGCATGCACGGCGAGAACTTGTGTGTGATGGCCTTTGCCAGGGCGGAGGCGGTGCAGGGCATAGAGGACGGCGCGGCAGCCTTCCTGCTGGATGAAAGCGGCAGGAGGATCAGCGGGGCGGTATTGGTGCGGATGGGTCAGCCCCAGCAGGATTCGTTGACCGGCGCGGCGGGATATCCGCTGTGGTTTTCCCTGGGGAAGGACTTGCCCCTTGGCCAGCGGCTGACGGTGGAACTGGTGAAAAAGCGCTTTCAGAACCAGACCCTTGCGCCGGTAGAGGCGGTTGGAAGCGACGGCTGCCTCTGGGTGGTGGAGGAGGGCGTGGCACGGCCCGTCCAGGTGGAGGTACTGCACCAGGACGGTGATTTTGTCAGCGTGGACGATGATCTGGAGGGAATGCGGGTCATCCTGGAGCCGGACAGTCAGAAACTATCCCCGGGGCGGGCTGTGCGGGAGGGAGAGCCGTGAACATCAAAGATCTGTGGCGGCTTTCGGTGCGGAACATCTTTGCGGCGCCGTTGCGCTCGTTCCTGACGGTGCTGGGCATGGCCATCGGCATCGGCGCGATTCTGGCGGTGCTGACTCTGGGCGAGGCAGGCCGCAATCAGGTGCGGGAGGAAATGACCAGGCTGGGCATCGACAGGGTATGGCTGACGGCCAATGAGGCGGGTCAGCTCCGCCAGGGCGACGGCACGCTGCTGAGCCGGAAGCTTTCCATGACCGCCACAGAACAGGCCTATCTGCCGGCGGAGATAGCCTGCGGGCAAAGAACGGCCGAGGCCATGGTGGTGGCCTGCGGGCCGGAGTATTTGCAGATGAACAACGCTGCGTTGGTGCAGGGCGAATGGCTTCACCCGGCGGAATGGAACGCCGGCGGCAGGCGGGTGCTGCTGGGGGAGGACATGGCCCAACGGCTGCAAGCCGCCCCGGGCAGCATGCTCCATTTTGCGGGCCAGGGCATGCAGGTGGCAGGAATCCTTCGCTGCGAGAGCGAAATGACACAGATAGACACATCCGCGGCGGTATTTGTGCCCATGGCCCGCTTCGGGCAAATGGCGGGGCTGATGGTGCAGGAGATCATCCTGGCGGTGCCGGAGGATCAGATGCCGGAAAGCGTGGCCAGCTCGGCGATGCAGCTATTGCAGGAACGCCGGGGCGTGAGCGTGACCGCCACCACCATGCAGGCGCAAATCGAAGCCGCGGACAGCGTGGTGACCACCTTCGTGGACGTACTGACCTGGGTGGCCCTCATCTGCATTCTGGTGGGCGGCATCGGGGTGATGAACATCCTGCTGGTCAGCGTACGGGAACGGCGGCGGGAAATCGGCATTATGAAGGCGTTGGGAACCACGCCCAGAACCATCTGCGGGCTGTTTCTGCTGGAAGCCCTGCTGTACGCGGTGGTGGGCGGCGTGGCCGGGGTGCTCATCGGCGTGGGGATCATCGCCTTTGCGGGAAACAGCATCGGCCTGAGAACCGCCGTGCGGCTGACGGACTGCCTCTGGGTGGTGCTGGCCGCCCTGGCTGTGGGCCTCAGTTTTGGTGTATTGCCCGCTTCCCGGGCCTCCGCCCTTCACCCGGTGGACGCCCTCCGGGATGAGTGATTTTCGCCTAATTGGCAGGGCATTGTCCAGAGTGTACATCTTTCACAAAGGATGCGCCGAAATTTGTCTAAACAGTCAATTCCATCTTGCCGGGTTTTCGTTTATAATGACGGTACATCCTAAGGTATGCTGTATGTGAGTATACCCGTTATGAACGAAAAGGAGGAAACCCCACAATGGCAAGTTTGTCTTTGAACCACATTTACAAGATTTACACCGGCAACGTGACCGCCGTCAGCGATTTCTGCCTGGAAATCGAAGATAAGGAATTCATCGTTCTGGTTGGCCCCTCCGGCTGCGGTAAGTCCACCACCCTGCGTATGGTGGCCGGTCTGGAAGAAATCTCCAGCGGCGATCTGTACATCGGCGACCGTCTGGTCAACGACGTGGCCCCCAAGGATCGCGACATCGCCATGGTGTTCCAGAACTACGCTCTGTACCCCCACATGACCGTGTATGACAACATGGCCTTCGGTCTGAAGCTGCGCAAGACCCCCAAGAACGAGATCAAGCAGCGCGTGGAAGAAGCCGCCCGCATCCTGGACATCGCTCACCTGCTCAACCGTAAGCCCAAGGCTCTGTCCGGCGGTCAGCGTCAGCGTGTTGCTCTGGGCCGTGCCATCGTTCGTGAGCCCAAGGTCTTCCTGATGGACGAACCTCTGTCCAACCTGGACGCCAAGCTGCGTGTTGCCATGCGTACTGAGATCACCAAGCTGCACCAGCGCCTGCAGACCACCTTCATCTACGTTACCCACGACCAGACCGAAGCTATGACCATGGGTACCCGTATCGTTGTTATGAAGGATGGTTTCATCCAGCAGGTTGATACTCCCCAGAACCTGTACGACTATCCCGCCAACCTGTTCGTGGCCGGCTTCATCGGCAGCCCCCAGATGAACTTCTTCACCGTTACCCTGCAGAAGGAAGGCAATGACGTCGTGGCCGCTTTCGGCGACAACAAGATCGTTGTGCCCCAGGATAAGCTGAGCAAGTTCACCGACGAGAGCTACATCGGCAAGGAAGTCTACATGGGCATCCGTCCCGAGAACATCAGCGACGATGCTGAAGTCATCGCTGCCAACCCCGGCGCTGTCATCAACACCCACGTTGAAGTGACCGAGCTCATGGGCTCCGAAACCTACCTGTACCTGTCCACCTCCGGCAAGGAAGAGAACATCATCGCTCGCGTTGATCCTCGCACCGCCAGCCGCGCTGGCCAGGACATCCAGGT
This sequence comes from Clostridia bacterium, assembly GCA_017937655.1. GTDB lineage: Bacteria > Bacillota > Clostridia > Christensenellales > Aristaeellaceae > Limiplasma. The sequence continues at coordinate 12,825 of JAGBDE010000019.1, forward strand.
CGCTTTCGACGTCCGTCGCCTGCACTTCTTCGACAAGGACACCGAAGTCACCCTGCTGGGCCGCTAATCGCTTGATGAACACCCCCGCCGAAGGAAGAAATTCCTTCGGCGGTTTTTTATGTGTATTTTGATTGCGGCGGAGAGAGGGGCAAGTTATACTGAAAATGCATATTGCATCAGGAGGTGGCTTCCGTGAAAAAATGGGCGATGATTCTGGCTGTTTTGCTGGCCGTTCTGACGGCGTCCGCGGCGTTGGCAGAGGACGTGGCCGGGGACTGGTATTTGCATTTGTACGGCTTGAATGAAGGCAGCGCGGTGTGCTTTTCTGCTTTTTCGGAATTGGGCCTCAAGTGGGATTTGACCCTCCGGGAGGATGGAGGAGGCCATGCGGTGGTCAACCTCCCTACGCTTGGCGTAAAGGCGGACGATCCTTTGACCTGGACGCGGGAGGGGGACAAGCTGACGATTGTGGTTCGGGGCGCGGCCCAGGAGTATACCCTGGCAGACGGCAAATTGACCACGATGATCGAAGGAACCAAGAATGTATGGCTGCGGGGTGAGCTTCCGCCGGAATATGTGGAGGGCGTGCCGTTTGTCACCGGTCTTTCCGCCGCTGATTTTGACGGCAGCTGGCAATGCGTGCGGGTGACTCTGGAGGAGGAGTCGCTGATGCCTGTGGAAATAACGGATATTGAAGCGCGTTTTGAGCTGGAAAACGGAGCGGGTTGGCTTGTGCTGACTCGGGAAAGTGGGCAGGAAGTTGGCGTGGAGTTGACCGGTCAGCTTGCAGAAACGGAAGACGGCACTGTACTGACCGTCCGTCCGCTGGATGAAAATGCAACGCCTTCCACTCGATTTATGCTGAGGGAAGACGGCGTGTTGGTTGGGTTGGATGATGTTGAAGGGGCTACGTATACATACTACTGCCGAAAGGTGGAATCGGAATGAAAAAAGTGGCCATATTGTCGCTGGTGATCGCCCTGGTGGTTGCTGTGGGCACTTGCTGGGCTCTGGTTTCCTATTTCCGCAGCGTGGACAGCGCCGCAGGCACCTGGGACATTTATCGCACGGACATTCTCTATGTGATGCCGCTTCCTGAGGGAAACACTCGCTTCATTCTCAACGAGGACGGCACGGGTGAGGAGATTTTCTCAGGAGAGCAGCCCCGGACGGAATCCTTTACCTGGACACAGACGGGCACCAGCCTGAAAATCGTCCAGGAGGATGAGGTACTGCGCGGACAATTGAAGGGCGATGTTCTGATCGTGAAGGGCATGGCGGGGCAGCAGTATTTCCATCGGGCTGGCCAAGAGCTGCCGGCTGGCGCTTTCGATGATTTCAGAAACCTGCTGAAAGATCATTATGAACGAAATGGATTACAGCAGGATGAATCCTTTGATGCGCTGATGCAACGGGTCGATCAGCTGGAAAGACAGCCTGCCAAAGCGGCGGGCGGAAATCCTCCAGAGCCTGCGCCTACCGCCACCCCTCGGCCGACAGCCACGCCTGAACCCTATGCCCCCGCCGACGTCCGCAGGGATGTGACCCTGGCGGAGTTTGACGGAACCTGGAAGTGTTTCATGATGGATGATACAAGGTTGGGGACGAGGAGCTTCTATCAGCGGTTCGTGCTGGAAAATGGCTGCGGCAAACGGGAATTGGGCCTGGCTGGCCAGCAGCCCCAAAGGACGGACATGCTGACCGGTACGCTGGAGACCATCCCCCTGGAGGGATATTTGGAACCGGTTCCGGCTTTGGTGCTGACCAGCGACAGCTTTGTTCCCGGCTATCAGGTGCGGCTTTTGCTGCTGGAGGACGGCGTGCTGATGGAGGAGGCCGCAACCATGCGGTGTTTCTATCGGAGAGCGGACTAACCAAAACCTGTGTGCTATCTGCACTTTTGTTGTTTTACAGATGTGTCGGCCACAGGGGCAAAGGCAGCAGTCGTCCCGATTTTGGGCCGGCGGAAGGAACGAAGGGCGGCGGGAATCCATTGACGAAAAGGCCGCCTGTTGGTATACTGGACAGGGTCTGCAAAAAACAACGCTGCGGGCCATAGTCCGGAAAACAGGAGGAAAAACAATGAAAAAGCTGACTTCTATTCTGGTTGCACTGATGATGATTGCAATGGTTTGCTGCACCGCCGTGGCCGAGACCGCTACCACCTGGTACCTCAAGTCCGTGGAAGCCCAGGGCATGAGCATGGACGCTGCCACCATCGGCATGGAAATGATTTTTGTTCTGAACGCTGACGGCACCGGCACTGCCACCCTGAACATGGCTGGCGAGACCGAAGAGCAGACCTGCACCTGGACCGAAGAGGGTGATCAGGTGACCATCTCCATCGATGGCGATCCCCAGGTTTTCACCTACGATGCAGAAGGCAATCTGGTTGCTGAGCAGGATGGCATGAAGATGGTTCTGAGCTCCGAAGCCGCTCCCGTCGCTGAGAAGTACGTGGCCGCCGCTCCCAAGGCTGACGTGACCATCGCTGACTTCGACGGCACCTGGATCTGCACCATGGCCGAGACCTCCGGCATTCAGCTGCCCATGGAGCAGCTGGGCATGGCCATGACCATCGTTCTGGAGAACGGCGTTGGCACCATGACCATCGTGCAGCAGGACGGCACCACCACTGAAGGCAAAATGACCGGCGCTCTGGAAGAGGTCGTCCAGGAGGACGGCGTTGCTTACAGCGTTCTGGCTCTGACCCCCGATGGCGAAACCGGTTCTCTGCAGCTGGTTCTGCAGGAGGACGGCAAGATTGCCTACACGGAGCCCAACTCCGGCGTGATTTTCTACTTCGACCTGCAGGTGGAAGAAATCGCTGAATAACGGGTAAATAAAAAGCACGGCTCAGGCCGTGCTTTTTTGTTGCGAATTTACCAGGGATACTGCTCGCCGGCATAGGTGACAAACACCGGGCCGTCCTTGTCGTGGCGCTTTTCCTCAAACATCAGGCGCATGGTTTCCGCGTGGTCGTAGGGATCGAAGGGGGCCTTGGCGTTGCCCTCGTTGGTGCGCATCCAGCCCGGATGCACGCAGATGATGTTCAGCTTGGGGTCGTCCTTGAATTTGTTGCGCATGGTCATGGTGGCCATGTTCAGGGCCGCCTTCGCCATGCCGTAGTCGATGTAGGTGGAACGGTAGCACTTGCCGATGCTACCTGCCTCGGAGGAAATGTTGACGATGAGGGCCGTATCGGGGCACTTTTTCATCAGGGGCAGGAAGGCCTTGATGACCCGCAGCGGGCCGACGGCGTCCACGTCCACCACCCAGGAAACGTCGTCCAGGTTGAAATCTTCCAGTTCCTTGTTGGTGTCCGGGGAGGTGGTGACCGCGTTGTTGATGATCAGGTCGATGCAGGGGGCGATCTTGGCGACGGCCTCGGCGGCGGCGTTCACGGACTCCGTGCTGGCAATGTCCATGGTGAGAACGGTGAGGCTGTCAGGATATTTCTGCTGCAGGCGCGCAAGCGCCTCGGAGGGCTTGCGTACCGTGGCGATCACGTGGTCGCCATGCTCCAGATAGCGAAGAACAAAATTGAATCCCAGGGCCATTTCCCGGCCGGTTCCGGTGATGAGAACATGCTGTTTCATGGGTCGTCCTCCTTTGGGGCGAAATGGAGTTGTCATGTTACAGCTATTATCTAACATTTTGGAGGGAGATGCAAGAGGAAAATCAGGCTTGCAGCATGGCCCGGAACTGCTGGCAAAGGAGCTGCTTTGCATCCTGGGTGAAGTAGTTGTGGCCGCAGCCGTCAAGCAGGCCCACCTCTGCGCAGGGAAGCGCAGCCGCCCGTTTGGCGGAGCGCGGACTGACGATTTCATCCCGGGACGAAAAGAAGAAATGGACCGGGCAATCCGGGGGCGATTTCTGCCGGTTTCCCCGATGGATCAGCCGCAGCAGCCCGAGGTAGGGCCTGAGGCAGGTAACGTATTCGGCGGCGCTTTTCACCGCGACGCTGTTGGCCTCCCAGGCCGCCTTAACGAAGGGATCATCCGTGAGGCCCCGGGTCTTGATGGCAAGCATGTTGTTGCGGAAATACCGCAGCGTGGGGCGGATGGCGAAGGGGCAGCAGAGCAGCAGCATCCCGGCGAAGGAGATGTCTGGTTCTTCGGTGGCCAGAAGGCCCAGCAGGCAGCCCATGGAATGGCCCACAAACAGCACCCGGTCGCAGCTTTGGCAAAGCTCCCGGGCCTGCGATTTCACGCTGGTAAGCCAGTCCGTCATGCCTGCACAGCGGAACTCTTTGGCGGTGGCGCCGTGACCGGGAAGATCAACGTTCATGCGGCGGACATCCGCGGGTAAAAGCTGCTCCAGAAAATCAAATTGTGCGGGCTTTCCCTGAATGCCGTGGACAAACAGCACGCCCAGCGAAGATGGCTTCATCGTTTTCGCCCCCTTTTCCGCTGATTGTATCACGAGGTTTACACCATTTGCAACAGGCGGGCGCGCTCCTCTTCCGCAGTCTGCATGGTAACGCAGTCCGTAAAGCCCCATTCGTCCCGCAGAAGGGTGATCATTCGGCCCCAGGCATCAGCGGCCTGACGGTAGTCGCCCATGGTTTCGTAAATGGCGGCAATGGCCTCCAGGGCATCGGTAAACCGGGGCTTGTGGTTTTCCTCTGCCGCAAAGGAGGACTCGTAATAGGCGATGGCTTTGGGATATTCGCACTTCCGGGCGTGGTACTGGGCCGCCTCAAACAAGAACAGGCTGTCTCCCTCATACTGCCCCTTGGCTTGCTCCATCAGGGCGTCTGCAGCTGCTTCGTCAAACCGGGCCAGATGCACATAGGCCCGGTACACCGTGGTTTTCCAGGGCCGACTGGCAGGCAGCTGCTCCAGGCGGCGCAGATATTCCTCTGCTTCCTCTGCACGGTGATCCGCCAGCAAATTGTCCAGCAGATAGTAATAGGGCAGGGGGGAGGTGGGGGCGAGGGCCACCATTTCCTTGCAGAAGGCAATAGACTTCATGTGGTTGTTCACATTCCAGTCCCATGCGGCGGCTCCCTCCGCCTTTTGCAGAAGCCACTGGCAGTCCTTCTCGGCCGGGGCCAGGCGAATGGCTTCCCGGGCATAACGGCTGACCCTGCGTCCATCCGCCTCCATGCGGTGATGGTACAGCCGGGCCAATATCCGCAAGATGGGCAGACGATCCGAAGCCTTGGCAAGCTGTTCCTGCAGAAAGTCCTCATAGTCCCGGAAAACATCCGTGGGTAACTCGTCCTCGATGTCCATGCGGTTCTCGATACGCTGCAGCTTTTCATCCCGGCTCAGGTCAAACAGTTCGTCAATGGTGGTGCCGAAAATCTCTGCCAGAGGGGGCAGCAGGGTAATATCGGGCATGGAGGAACCGGTCTCCCACTTGGAAATGGCCTGTGGGCTGAGAGCCAGCCTGTCCGCAAGTTGTTCCTGGGTCAGACCGGCGTTGTAACGCAGTTTTTTGATTTTGCTTCCGATGTCCATACAGGCATCCTCCTTGTTGTTATGCGGCGGGCCCACCGTCAAAGAGAGCATAGCATGAACGGCCCCAAAGAACAAGCGACCGGTTTTTGGCCCGGCACAACGGCTGGTTGAATATTGCAAAAAACCCCAGAAACCATAAGGTTCCTGGGGTTTGAAAGCAAATACGGGTAAAATCAGCGCTTGCTGAACTGAGGAGCACGACGGGCGGCCTTCAGACCGTACTTCTGCAACCAAGATTCCTGAATCCCTTGTTTCATAAGCACTTCCCAATCCCTCACAGCCGTTTAACCCCTACTTAACCCCTGTTGAAATCACCTTATCAGGTGACCTGACCAAACGCTGCATTGACCACTGAAAACAGTTGTTCCGGTCGATTATACTTGACCTTGGCATAGATGTCCATCGTTATTTTGCTATTCTCATGCCCTGCCAG
>JAGBDE010000020.1 GCA_017937655.1 Clostridia bacterium
ACGGCAGGGTCATCATCCAGGGTCTGGATCTTTTTCAGGAAAGCTTTTCCGTCACATTCTATGAGGGCGGCGGAGGTTACTACCGCGTTCCCGAAAGCGAGATAGAGGATGGGATCTGGACAGGTGAATTTCCATATTAAATAAGAAAAAGGACGGCATTCCGCTTGGGAACGCCGTCCTTTTCAAATGGTTCAGGCTTTTTCGTTTTGATTCTGCCACACGGCCAGGTATTTCCGGAAACAAACGGGGTGCGGCGCGTGGAGTTCGTAGTAGTTCTGCTGATGGGTGAAAATCATCAGGTGCTTCTGCACCAGCGCCAGATGGCTGATATCCTTCAGCGCAAAGGCATATTCGCCAATGCTCATCACGCCGTCCTCCAGCTTCAGCTGCCCCACGGCGGCCTCGGTCTGGGTGTGGTCGCCGTTCAGGGCCAGCAGGCGGACGCCGTCCTCCGTGAAGGCGGGCAGGGAATCGGCCTCTTGCAGATGCTGGTGCTGCCAGCGGTCCCACTCCAGCATATTCTCAAAGGGGACAGGCGGATCGAAGGCGCCGTACTCGGTGAAAACGGTGTCCAGGCCGCAGCTGCAACGCACGTGATGGCCCTCGCCGCGGATGGTTCCAAGCTGGTGGCATTTGGGGCAGAGGAACAGCGCGGTCTCAATCAGCCAGGCGCGCCGCTTGCCCTTGAAACGCTGGTATTCTTCCTTCTGCCGCTCCCAGGCGTTTTCGGTGATGTCCCGGTTGATGGCGTCGTTGATTTCGGCGGAGGACATTCCCGCCAGCATCTCGGGGGTGTAGGTGTTGACCACATAGCCCCGCATCTTGCCCCGGCGGATGCCCTTGCTCCAGCGGGGCGCGGTCAGGTAGCCGCCCTCGATGCGATAGGTCATCAGCGTGGCCTTGCCGATTTTGGCAATGTCGCCGGTGCCGGGGAAACTCTGGTTGGAAAGGCCGTTCCAGGTGGTTTCGCCCTCGCCGAAAATGCACACGGACTGCCCTTTGCGCAGGGCGCGCAGCATGGTCATGGCGGTGTCGGCCCCGTTGGAGCCCTTGCGGCGGCAGATGGGCGCCACCAGGTAATTGATGATCTTGGTCAGCCAGCCCTTGCGGAACAGGTGCTCGCTGGCCACGAAATACATCTGGTGCTTGGGAAAGCTGGCCGCCACAAAGAAGGGATCGTAGTTGGTCACATGGTTGGAAATGACCAGCGTGGGGCCTTCAGGCTGATATTTTTCACAGGAATAGTGGAACAGCAGCTTGAAAACCGTGGTAACCGGCCAGTGGATCAGCCGCCAGACTCTTTTGTGATGAGCGTTCTTATCCATAAATCCTCCATAAACAGACGATTCTTGTCACAACTATCAATCATACATGAAATTCATGAAGGAAACAAGCGAATTATTCTGAAAAATCTGTGAAGCAAAAGGGCGCCGCCGTATTGGCAGCGCCGTTCGCAGGCGTTATTTGCAATAGATTTCGATGGCCCGGGCGGCATATTCCGCGGTGCCTTCGCCGCAGATGCGTTCGATGTTTTCCGTCATCTCGCCGCCGCCGGCGTACATTTTGCCAAGGCTGGCAAGGATGGGCTTGGTGCAGTTGTAAAAGTTGGCGGTGAGGTACTCCTGCAGACGCTTCACCTGGGCGTGGGGTTTTTCGTCTTCCGGGGGCAGATCAAGCATATCGTGGAAGCGGCCCAGAATCTGCCACATTTCCTTTTCCAGACGCTGGTCGTCCTCCTGGGTACGGCCCTTGCTTTTCTGTTCAAATTCCTTGTAGGCAGGGCTGTCGCCCCAGCTGGCCTTGGCTTGGGCGGCGTATTCGTCAATTTTTTTGGTGTTAAAGGCTTCAAAATTCACGGCTTTCACTCCTGTCATTTTGATGCCCCGGGCAAGCAAAATCAGGTTTTCCAGATGCTCTTTCCGCATCTCCAGCAGGGCGATTTGCTGCTCCAGGGCTTTGTTGCGGTCAAAGGACGGGCTGTCCAGAATGGCCTTGATGTCCGCCAGAGGAAACTGCAGCTCCCGAAACAGCAGGATGTGCTGCAGCCGCTCCAGGGCGGCGTCATCGTAGAGGCGGTAACCGGCGGGGGTCACTTCCGTGGGCCTCAGCAGGCCGATCTGGTCATAATGATGCAGCGTGCGCACGCTGACGCCGGTTTTCCGGCTGACCATCTGCACTGTCATCATGGGAAACACCTCCTTCTGAAGTGTATCATAAACCATCACGTTACGTGAGAGTCAACAGAAAATTTCCGGAAACTGGTATACTTTTTTTCGGAAATGTGGTATTCTCTCCGCAGAAGGCAACATTGCCTATTTTTTCACAAAGGAACATACCTATGCTGAAGTATAACAAAATGCGAACGCTGGCGGTGGCGCTTTTCCTGACGGCAACCGTGCTTTTCCTTGTATTCTTCCTGTATATGGGCTTTTTTGAAAACGTGGCGGAGGTTTCCACCGGCGCATCCCACAGCTACACAAAGATTACAGATTATGAAAAACAGCGCCTGGACGATCCATCCGCGCCGGCGGGCGAGCATACGGAATATCGCTGGACCCTGGACGCGGGCGGCACCAGCGAAAGCTGCCTTTGCTTCTATGTGGTGCACCAGCAGGTGCGGGTGTTTTATGACGGCGAGCTGATCTACAGCCTGATGCCCAGCGAAAACAACCGCATTGGGCGGACGGTCAGCAGCAACTGGGTTTCCACCCATATCCACCACGAGGACGACGGCAAAGAAGTAACGGTGATGCTGACACCCATTTTCAAAAGCGGAGCCGATTACAAGCCAGAGTTTTTTGTGGGATCCCATTTTGCCATTGTCATCGATCAGCTGAAGCTGGATCTGTCCCAGATTTTTCTGGCCACCCTGTGTGTGCTGCTGGGCATTCTCATTATGGCGGTGCAGGTGTATTTCATTTTCGGCGCCAAAATGCAGAACCTGAACGTGCTGTATTTGGGCACATTCTCCGTGCTGCTGGGCGTTTGGCGCATGACGGACATGCGTTCTTCTCCCATCCTGTTTGAGGGCAATCCCATGGTGCTGGGGTATATTGCCATCGGCAGCCTGTTTTTGTGCTCCATCCCGCTGGTGCTGTTCCTCAGCACGCTGTTTTCCCAGGAAAGGGCCGTGCCGCTGAAATTGCTGTCCTCCCTGTTTTCCCTGACGTGCATCGTGGTGCTGGCATTGCAGGTGCTTGGCGTGGCAGATCTGAAGGAATCGCTGGTGGTGAGCCACGTGATGCTGGTGGCGGGGGTTGCCGCCGTGCTTCTGATGGCCCTGCTTGGCGGAAAGAAAAATCGGCAGAGACATGTGAACAAGTCCTGGAAATATGCGCTGATTTTACTGGCAGGCATTGCGGCCGACATGATCTCCTTCTACGTTACCAAAAGCTCCTCCCATATCATTTTCACCCTTCTGGGCTTTGTGATCTATGCGGTGATCGTGTTCATTTCCAGCATTCTGGAAACCACCCGGAAGGCCTACGTGGATCCCCGCACCGGCCTGACCAACAAGATCCGCTGGAATGATCTCCTCAACGACAACGCCCCCGTCAACGAGGACACCGGCATGATCATGATGGACTTGAACGGCCTGAAAACCATCAACGATACCTACGGCCATGAAATGGGCGACGAAGTGCTGCTCCGGTTTGCAGGCCTTCTGCGCAATATGTTCCCGTCCAGCAGCATGATCAGCCGCTGGGGCGGCGATGAATTTGCCATTATGACCACCAACATGGACGCGGAAAAGCTGGATAAGTATATGGAGGCCTTCCGCAATGCGGTGGATGAGTCCAACCGGCGCCATGGCGAGCCTCACATTCACTTTGCCATGGGCCGCGCCTTTGCGGTGGATTATCCGGGATTGAACCACCGGGAGCTGCTTTCCGTGGCGGACAGCCAGATGTACGTGGATAAGCGGAACTGGTACGCCCAGCGGGAAAAGACAGAGGAATAAGGAACAAGGCGGCCTTCCATCAGGAGGGCCGCCTTTTGGAGGAACTTTTTTTGCGAAAAGGCAAATTACTTGTTGACAATCCGGGGGGATTATGGTAAACTTCTATCTCGTCAGCGGATAAACCTGAGGTTTCTCCTCTAACGCGCGGTTTGCGCCTGTAGCTCAGCTGGATAGAGCAACGGCCTTCTAAGCCGTGGGTCAGGGGTTCGAATCCCTTCAGGCGCGCCAGACATGGTGGGTGTAGTTCAGTGGAAGAGCGCCAGATTGTGGCTCTGGAAGTCATGGGTTCGAACCCCATCACTCACCCCATTTTTTTATACCCTTTTTGGGGTATCGCCAAGCGGTAAGGCACGGGACTTTGACTCCCGCATTCGTAGGTTCAAATCCTGCTACCCCAGCCAGAAGTCGACATTCTTCAAGCGGAAGGATGTCGTTTTTGCCATTTAGGCACATTTTCAGGAGGCGACCGTTGATGAAGAACTTTCCCGAAAAAGCCCGGCTGGTCATGAACGAACGCTTCGGCCATGACAGTCTTATTTCCCTTGCCACCGCCGAGAACAACATTCCCTCCGTCCGCACGGTGAACGCCCTGTATCAGGACGGCTGTTTTTATGTGATCACCTACGCCTTGTCCAACAAAATGCAGCAGATCGCGAAAAATCCGCAGGTGGCCGTCAGCGGCGACTGGTTCACCGGCCGGGGAGTGGGGGAGAACCTGGGCTACGTTTTGGCCCCGGAGAACGCCGCGCTGGCAGCCAAATTGCAGGAAGCCTTCGCGTCCTGGCTGGACAACGGTCATACCAATTTGCAGGATCCAAACACCTGCATCCTTTGCATCCGCCTGGAAAGCGGCGTTTTGTTCGCGAATGGGCAGCGTTTCGATATTCGGTTTGTATAAATATCCACCGTCAAATTGACAGAATGTTCACGGTTTTGCCATATATCGTCTGTAAAACCGGCCTTTTTTACCCTGGAAAAACTTGCATTTACTCTTTTTCCGTGCTATAATGTGCTAAAGCATCAATAGTACATCTATTTTTTTATGCCTTCAGGCCACGGAAAGAGGTTCTCACTTGCGTTACTCAATGCTGATAAAACCACATGCGAATATTCGTTACCAGCAGTCTTTGCAGTCCCTTGCACTGACAGAGCTTTTTTGTGTGCTGAAATCCTGGGGCGTGGAATCCGTCCCCCGGCTGGAAACCATGGGCGGCAAGCCATGGCTGACCTTTGAGGCGGACGCATTGCCCGAGGGCGCCTGGCCGGTCATATCCTCCAACGCGGGCTGCTGCATGGCGGCCGAGGAAAAGGACGGCTGGCTCCGTCCTGTGGAGGGCGGCCTGCCTGCCTATTATCCGGAGGAGTTGCCCCAGCTGCTCAAGTACAAGGGCAAAACCAACGCGGATTTCACTTTGATGCTGATCCATTGCGCCAAAGCCGCATCCGCCTTTGCCCGGGCCGACGCGCCGCTGACTGTGCTGGACCCCATGTGCGGCAAGGGAACCACCCTTTTCAGCGCGCTGATGGAGGGCCATAACGCCCTGGGCATCGAAGTGGATCAGAAGGCGCTGAACGAGGCGGACACCTACTTTGCTCGGTCGCTGAAGCTGCACCGCTTCAAGCATAAGCGGGAGGAAAGCTCCCTGACCGTTGCCAAGGGCGGCGTCAGGGCGGTGCAGTATTCCGTCAGCAGTACGCCGGAGGCCTGGAAGGTCGGCGACAAGCGGACTTTGCGCATGCTTCACGGCGACCTTGGCCTGCTGCCCCAGGCGCTGCCCAAGGCGGGATGCCACATCGCCGTGGCGGATCTGCCTTACGGCGTGCAGCATGCCCCTTCCGAGGGAGCGCGCATGGCGTCCCTGGAAAAGCTGGTGGATAAAACTGCCAGGGTTTGCTATGACATGCTGAAAAAAGGCGGCGCGGTGGCGCTGTCCTTCAACACCTTCACCCTGCAGCGCAAGCAGGTGGTGGAAGCCTTGGAAAAGGCCGGTTTCACGGCCATGACCCAGGCCCCCTACGATGGTTTTGAACACTGGGTAGAACAGGCGGTCAACCGGGATGCGGTGATCGCCGTGAAAAATAAGTAATCAAGCAGCTTTCTATGTTCCGTGAGGAGGGTTTGCGATGCAGATTGACCAGCTGCAGAAAATGACGGTTATTCAATTGAGAAAACTGGCAAAAGAGAATCAGGTGAAATTAAGCGCCGGTATTGATAAAGAAGGAATTGTGAACCGGCTGGCGGAAGCTTTGGCCGACGTGCCCGCCGCTGTTACGGAAGCGGAGAAGCCTGCCGACACCATGGAGGAATTGCAAAAAGCAGCACTCGCCTGCGATGTGACCTCCGTGCAGCCCGGCAGCTACCGGCCCTATCAGCAGGAAAATCGGCCTTCCGACGGCGAATCCGGTGGATATCGCTCCGCCTGGCAGGCCCGCAACGCCATGCAGCGCCGGGAGAATGCGCCCCGGCCCGCCTGGCAGCAGCCCCAGCGCAATATGGGCAACGTGAATCGTTTTGGCCCCCAGCAGCCTGCCCGGCCCGTTGAGCAGCCCGCAGAGCCGGTTTATCGTCAGCCGGCGGCCTATCAGCCCCAGCAGCCTGCGCAGCAGGAAGCTACCCCCAAGCTGGATGGCTATCGGCTGGGCTATCGGGCTGCGCCCCAGCGCCCCGCCCCGCAGAATCGGGATGGATATCAGCAGGGCTATCGCAACAACAATTACAACCAGGGCTATAACAACAATTATCGCCCTGCTTACCGCAACAACAATTCCTATAACAGCGGCTATCAGGCCCCGCCCGCCTTTGCCTCCAAGGCGCCGGAAGGCGCCACCAGCGACGCCGTGTACCGCATGAGCCGGGATCCCCAGTTTGGCGAATACACGGAGGGCGGCGATCTGCCCGAAATGCTGCAGGTGCAGGAAGGCGACCCCGTTTCCGGCGTTCTGGAAATCCTGCCCGACGGCTACGGTTTCCTCCGGGGCGACACCCTGCTGCCCGGTAAGAAGGACATCTACGTGTCCGCCGCGCCCATCCGCCGCTACGATCTCCGCACCGGCGACCGGGTGGAAGGCGTCGCCCGGGCCCAGCGGGACAGCGACAAGTTTGCCGCCTTGCTGGTGGTGGACAAGGTCAACGGCAAGCCTGCGGTGGAAGCGCCCCAGCGGCTGGAGTTTGAGCAGCTGGTGCCCATCTATCCCAAAAAGCGGGTGGCCCTGGAAATGTCCGGCAAGGACGAGGATCTGGTCATCCGCCTCATCGACCTGATCGCGCCCATGGGCTTTGGCCAGCGGGCGATGATCGTCACCCCCGAGGGGGCCGACGGCCTGACGCTGCTGCGCAACCTGGGCCGGGCCGTGAAGTACAACGACAAGGACGCCGAGGTCATGTCCCTGCTGCTGGACGTGGCTCCGGAAGATGTGACCGAATTCCGCGAAAACGCGGTGGGAACTGTGTTTGCTTCCACTTTTGCGGATTCTCCTGAAATGCAGACCCGGGTCAGCGAGACCATGCTGGAGCGGGCCATGCGCCTGGTGGAAAAAGGCCAGAATGTGGTGCTTCTGCTGGACAGTCTCACCAAGCTGACCGCGCCTATCAGGGCAGCCTGGCTCAGGGCGGCCGGCCTATGGGCAACACGGTCACCCCTGCGGCGCTGGTAAAGCCCAAGAAATTCTTCGGCGCGGCCAGAAACACCCGGGAGGGCGGCAGCCTGACCATCATCGCTACCATCAACACCCAGACCGGTTCTCGCATCGACGATATCATCTTTGAGGAGTTCAAGGGCACCGCCAATATGGAAATCGTGCTGGATGCACCCCAGGAGGGCGATCCCATCACCCCCATGGTGAACCTGCAAAGGAGCGGCACCAAGAAGGACGACGCCCTGCTGGGCGAGGAACGCCGGGAATGCCTGCGGTCCATCCGCAAGGTGCTGGGCAGCACCACCAACGGCGAGGCCGTGGTGCAGCTCATCGACATGATGAAAAAAACCCGCTCCAACGAAGAGTTGATCCAGAAGCTGAAGGAGTGGGTGGCCCTCTGGGAAAAGAGCGGTTACTTAAAAAAGTAAACATACTTCAAACGCCGTCCGCATAAAGAAAATGCGGCGGCGTTTTTCGTGTTGGTTAACGAAAATAAGCCTACAAATTTTCGAAAGTGCTTGACGAAGAGAGGAGGTTGCGTTATAATACACTTACAAAACAGGGAAATGAATGAAGCAAAGTAAAGGAATCCTTTATTTTGCATTCATCCTGCGAAGAGCAGAAGGCGCGTAAAAAATCCTGTCAGTTGTACGGACAACTTGCCGCTTCTGCATGAAAATTGAATCCTGGGCTTCTGGTTTGGAAGTCTGGAAATAAAAAAGGAGTGTATCCCCAATGAAAAAGCTCGTTTCTATCATCCTCGCATTGGCTATGGTCCTCTCTCTGACCTCCGCTTTCGCTGCTCAGAAGGTCGGCGTGGCAATGCCCACCCAGTCCCTGTAGCGCTGGAATCAGGACGGCGCCAACATGAAGCAGCAGCTGGAAGCCGCTGGCTTCGAAGTTGACCTGCAGTACGCCAACAACGACGTTGCTACCCAGGTTTCTCAGATTGAGAACATGCTGCTGGGCGGCGCTGAGGTTCTGGTTGTTGCTTCCATCGACGGCGGCGCTCTGGACACCGTTCTGGGCATGGCCAAGGAAGCTGGCGTTCCCGTTATCGCTTATGACCGTCTGCTGACCGGTACCGCTAACGTGGACTACTACACCACCTTCGACAACTACGGCGTCGGCCAGATCCAGGGCCAGTACATCGTGGATCGTTTCGACCTGGACAACGCTGAAGGCCCCTTCACCATCGAGTTCACCGCCGGCTCTCCCGACGATAACAACGCTGGCCTGTTCTTCGCTGGCGCTTTCGACACCCTGAAGCCCTACATCGACGCTGGCAAGCTGGTTGTTGTTTCCGGCCAGACCGAGTTCGAAGTGGTTGCTACCCCCGCCTGGAAGTCTGAAACCGCTCAGGCCCGTATGGACAACATCCTGACCGCTTACTATCCCGAAGCTCTGACCGGCGGCCAGAAGCTGGACATCTGCCTCTGCTCCAACGACTCCACCGCTCTGGGCGTGACCAACTCCCTGATCAACTTCGGCTTCACCGCTGAGAACATGCCCGTTATCACCGGTCAGGACTGCGACGTTGCCAACACCAAGAACATGATCGCTGGCCTGCAGGCTATGTCCGTGTTCAAGGATACCCGTACCCTGGCTGCCCAGACCGTGGTCATGGTTACCGACATCCTCAACGGCAAGGTTCCCGAGACCAATGCCACCTACGCCAATGGCGTGATGGATGTTCCCGCTTACAACTGCACTCCCGTGTTCGCCGACGTCAACAACTACGAAGCTCTGCTGATTGAATCCGGCTACTACACCGTGGATCAGCTGGCCGCTGAATAATTTCTGCCACATAACCAAGTGGGGGACGGACGGATTCGTCCGCCCCCCACATTGCATATAACGGCGGAAGCCGGAATAACAAGAACCCGGCATAACAAAGCCATTGAGGCAAAGGTCAAAGTGGCCAAGTTAGGGGGAAAAAGATTTGGAATTGCAAAACCAGGTTGAATTGGAACAAACCGTGGAACCCGGCCAGGATATTATTCTGGAAATGGTAAACATCACAAAAGAGTTTCCCGGCGTTAAGGCCCTGGATAACGTCAACATCCAGGTGCGGGAAAAAGAAATCCATGCCCTGTGCGGTGAAAACGGCGCAGGCAAATCCACGCTGATGAAGGTTCTCAGCGGTATTCATCCTTTCGGATCTTATGACGGTGAAATTTATTACCAGGGCAAGCTGTGCCGCTTCAAGAACATCAAGGACAGCGAGCGGATTGGTATTGTTATTATTCATCAGGAATTGGCGCTTGTGCCGTACCTGAGCATTGCTGAAAACATGTTCCTGGGCAACGAGCAGGCCAATGTTGGCGTGATTGACTGGGACGCCACCTACAAAAAGGCCTCCGAGTACATGGCAATGGTCGGCCTGCATGAAAACCCCCGTACCCTGATCAAGGACATCGGCGTGGGTAAGCAGCAGCTGGTAGAAATTGCCAAGGCGCTGGCCAAGAACGTGAAGCTCCTTATTCTGGACGAGCCTACCTCCTCCCTGAATGAAAGCGACGCCAAGAACCTGCTGGATCTTCTGCTGCGGCTGAAGGAGCAGGGCATCTCCAGCATTCTGATTTCTCATAAGCTGAACGAAATCAGCTATTGCGCTGACAAGATCACCGTCATCCGTGACGGCAAGAGCATCGAGACCCTCGTCAAGGAAGAGGATATCTCCGAAGAGCGCATCATCAAGGGCATGGTCGGCCGCGAAATGACCAACCGCTATCCCGCCCGTGAGCACAACATCGGCGAGATCGGCATGGAAATTCGCAACTGGACGGTGTACCATCCTCTCTACTCCGAGCGCAAGGTTGTGGACAATGTTTCCCTCAACGTCCGCAAGGGCGAGGTTGTGGGCATTGCCGGCCTGATCGGCGCCGGCCGTACCGAGCTGTGCATGTCCGTTTTCGGACGGGCATACGGCGTGGGCATCTCCGGCGAATTGTTCATTGATGGCAAGAAGGTTGTCCTCCGCGATATCCCGCAGGCCATCAAGGCTGGCCTGGCCTACATTACCGAAGACCGCAAGGGCGACGGCCTTGTGATTTCCGATACCATCAAGCACAACATCACCATGTCCCGTCCTGAATTCATCAGTAATCATGGCGTGATTGACAAGGATCTGGAAACCCAGTACGCCAAGGATCTGCGCGTGCAGCTGGGCATCAAGACCCCCAGCGTGGAGCAGCTGGTTGGCAACCTGTCCGGCGGCAACCAGCAGAAGGTGCTGGTTGCAAAGTCCATCTTTGCCAAGCCCGACATCCTCATGATGGACGAGCCCACCCGTGGCGTTGACGTTGGCGCAAAGTACGAGATCTATGAAATCATCAACGATCTGGTTGCGCAGGGTAAAAGCGTGCTTATGGTATCTTCCGAGCTGCCTGAAATCCTCGGCATGTGCGACCGCATTTATGTCATGAATGAAGGTCACATGGTGGCTGAGCTGGAAAATAAGGGCGTTACTCAGGAAATGATCATGGGCTATATTATGCAAGACAGCAAGGGAGATATTGGCGTATGAAAAAGAAAAAACTTTTTTCCGGAAATGCGCGTGAGATGACGATGCTCGTTGCGCTGGTGGTCATCATCGCATTATTCTTCTTATTAACTAAGGGCAATATCCTCAAACCCATGAAT
Source organism: Clostridia bacterium (assembly GCA_017937655.1). GTDB lineage: Bacteria > Bacillota > Clostridia > Christensenellales > Aristaeellaceae > Limiplasma. The sequence goes on from JAGBDE010000020.1 coordinate 11,243, forward strand.
ATTGCCAACCTGATCAACCAGAACGCCTACGTGGTCATCCTGGCCATTGGTATGCTTCTGTGCATCCTGACCGGCGGTAACATTGACCTGTCCGTTGGTTCCACCGTTGCATTTGTTGGTGCATGCGCCGCCATCTTCATCATTGAATGGGGTTGGAACGTGTATCTGTCCATCGGCCTGTGCCTGCTCATCGGTATTCTGCTGGGTATGTGGCAGGGCTTCTGGATTGCCTACATGAACATTCCTCCCTTCATCACCACCCTGAGCGGCATGCTGGTGTTCCGCGGCGCCACCCTGATGATCCTTAAGGGCGGCGAAACCATTGGACCGTTCCCCAAGGCCTACCAGAGCCTGTCCACCGGCTTCCTGATGCCCAACACCAAGATCGAGCTCTTCGGCCAGAGCCTGAACCTGCTGGCTGTGATCGTGGGTATTGCCATCGTGGTCATCTTCTGCGCCATGCAGCTGATCAACAACCAGACCCGCAAGCGCAAGGGCTACGAGACCGATACCCCCCTGGCCCTGGTCATCAAGATGGTGGCCATCTCCGCCATCATTCTGTTCCTGTTCTACAAGCTGGCCTGCTTCAAGGGCATCCCCACCGTGCTGGTTATCCTGGGCGTGCTGCTGCTGGTGTATAACTTCTTCACCCAGAAGACCGTCCGCGGCCGTCACCTGTACGCCATCGGCGGCAACATGAAGGCTGCCCAGCTGTCCGGCGTGAAGACCAAGCAGATGATGTTCTTCGCTTACACCAACATGAGCTTCATCGCTGCCATCGCCGGCCTGGTGTTTGCCGCCCGTCTGAACTCTGCCAGCCCCGTTGCCGGCCAGAGCTTCGAAATGGACGCCATCGCCAGCTGCTTCATCGGTGGCGCATCCGCTTACGGCGGAACCGGTACCATCACCGGCGCCTTGGTTGGCGCTCTGATCATGGGCGTTCTGAACAACGGTATGTCCCTGATGGGCTTGAGCCAGAACCTGCAGCAGGTCGTGAAGGGCCTGGTGCTGCTGATGGCCGTTGCCATGGACGTGATCAGCAAGCAGAACGTGTTTGCCAACCTGCGTGCAAAGCGCGCAAAGACTGCCGTTGTGCAGAAGGCATAACCCTGCAATTTTTCCTGCCGGGCCGGAGTTTTCTCCGGCCTGGTTTTTTGTTGCCAAAATCAGGTTGAAAACATGCTCAACCCTTGACTATCAAAGAGTGAAATGGTATCTTAAAAGCTGGAGTTATCTTTCATTTTTTGTATGGATAGAGGGGTTTCAGCATGGCAAACGACGAACTGAATAACAGCATGCAGCATCTCAGCCGTTCCAGACGGTATGAGCGTACGGAGCAGCTGTTTGAAGCCCGCACCATGCCGGTGGAGGACACCTGGCAGGAGGAACCGGCGCAGTATGCGCAGCCTGCGCTGACGAGACCTGATCCGCTGATGGATGCTGCCCAGGAAACCATCTCCTACGACGAATACACCCCCAACGAGCCGCCTGCGGAGTCTGTCTATGCCCGCCCGACCCATCAAGCGCGCGCCCAGGGCCGTTCCCGCCGGCGCGCCCGCTACGAGCAGGCCGTCATGGAGGAAGCCCCGGAAAACCTGGAGGACGTGCCGCTGACCTTCGTGACCCAGTCCCAACCGGCGGATGAAAGCAGCTGGGCGGCTTATCGTCGGCCCCAGGAGGAAAGCGTCGGCCAGGAAGCTGCGGAGGATCAGTTTGCGTATGCGCCGCCGGTGCGTCTGCCCATCGCCGGATGGGACGCCTACGACGACGAGCCCCAGGAGCCTGACTATCCCCAGGCGCAGAGCAGCGAGTACGGCACCGCTAGCATTTATCGTCCACGGGAAATGGGCTACGCCTACGAGGATGCCCCCCAGGACGACCTGTACGCCGGGTATCAGGTGCAGGACGACGCCGCTGAACTTGATGCCCCCAAGCAGAAGAAGGGCCATCCTGTGCTGGTGGCCCTGGCAAGCCTGCTGGCAGCCGCAGCGGTAGCATTTTTGCTGTTCCCGGACCAGATCACCGGCTTTATCGGCGGGCTGTTTGCCAAGGAAACCCAGCAGGAAAGCGTGCCCACCATCGTGTCCACCCCCGCGCCCCAGCGCAGCTACGACGCCGCTACCCCCGTGGAGATCTCCTCCGTCACCGGCACCGCCATCAGCCGCATCAGCGGCACGGTGGAGATGGAGCCTCACATCGTGAAGGAAACCAGCATCCTGACCCGCAATCAGCGCCCAGATGGCGATTTTGACTACTACCTGTTCAACGCCACCGACGGCCGGCTGCTTTCTTATTTTGAGAAGCTGACCCTGGACGACGTCCGGCCTTTGGCAGATGGGGGATACTTCGTCCGCCAGAGCCCGTATCTCATCGGCGAGGATGGCTCCGAGATGATCCCCACCGCCGCTTTGAAACCTCAACTGAGCGGCGATTGGGTCCTCAGCCCCATGGTGAACGGCTGGGCCGTCATCACCGAGGAATCCACCGGCAAGATGAATCTGGTCAACCGGGAAGCCCAGCTGCTCAGCCGTTTCTGGATGAGCAAGCTCTGGCCCATGAACGGCCCGCAAACCGTTGGCTACGTTGACACCGGCAACATCGACGACGAGGAACGCTACGCCCTGTACCTGCTCACGAAGGAAGGCGAGGCTACCAAATGGCTATCCGACGGCGGCATGGAGACGGTGGTTGCCGCTGCCTGCGGCGTGGCATACATGAACACCGGCGAGCTCTACCTTTTGGAGGACGTCTCTGCGCCGTTGCTCACCACCGCCGATGTTCGCCTTTACGTGGACTGCGGCGCCATGGTGGTGCGCAGCCCGGAAACCGGAAAATGCGCCCTCTACGTGCAGGGCAAGCAGCATTACGATTTCCTGTTTGACGACATCCGCCCCGTGGAAAGCGATATCGCCTGGCAGCAGGACGATTTCACCGGCGAGGGCGGAACCATCAGCCTTTGCTATGTGAACGGCGCGGAATATCCCCAGCCGCTGACCCATTACTTCCAGCTGACCAACGAAGGCGCGGAGGAATTTGTGGCCCTGTCCACCCTCTCCGTGTGCCCGGTGGTACTCCATTAACCAAAGGAGGACGTACAGATGAAGCGATTTTTTGCCCTGATGCTCACGCTTGTGATGCTTCTGCCCCTGTGCGTGGCCAGTGCCGCCCAGAGCACGGAACTGAGCGCTGACGGGGTTACGGTACTCCGGAATCATGATGAATCCCAAACCGAAACGGTTGCCATTGCGGTGGATTATCCCGCCTTTCTTTGCGAGGATCTGGAACTGCAGACTTATCTGGAGCAGACGGTGGAGAACCCCTTCCGGGCCTTGTTGCCCGAGGAAGGCTGCTCTCTGGTGCGCTCCGGCTTCAATGTGAACATGGACTTTCCCGGCATCCTGTCCCTGGAAGGCACCGTGACCACCATCGACGCGGAAACGGACGAGAAGAAAGACATGTTTTTCTGGCGGCTGATAGACCTGAAGAACATGCAGCGTCTGGATGTGGTGGATCTGTTTGCGGAAGACGCCGACCAGGTGCGCAAGACCTTGCAGGATACGGTGTTTGGCTTCATTGACGGCCAGCAGGTGGAAAGCATTACCTCTGCCGACCAGGTCACCCTGGGCGATTCCTGCTACCTCAAGAAGGACGGCCTGGTGCTGTTCTACTCCGCCGGAACCCTCCACGAGAAAAACGTCAGCCTGACCATTCCCTTCTCCGTGCTGCCGCTGAACCTGTCGCCCCTTCTGGGCAACGAGCAAAACGGCGCGGCGGCCCCGGACGCAGAGCTGGTCAATCCTCCTGCGGATGACGAGCCCGAAGCTGCGGAACCTGTGGAGGACGAAGCTGCGGATGTGCCGGAGGAGCTGCCTGTGGAGTCCACGGAGACCCCCGCGCCGGAGATCACGCCTCAGCCTGCTCCCAAGCTGGATCCCAATTTCACTTTGGCCCCGGTGATCACGCCCACGCCTCTGCCGCTGGTGGCCACCGACGCGGAGATCCACCAGGTGCTGACCCGCGGCCTGTGGAAGCAGCTGGGCACCGACGGCGACGTGTACTACCAGTTCCTGCCGGACGGCAGGCTGCTGACTATCACCGTGTCTGATTACACGCTGGCGGACGGCCAGCTGGGCGGCCTTTTGGAGGGCAAGGTGGACATCGGCAGCGAAAGCGCCTTCACCCTCTGGGACGACGGCGGCAACCCCAGCGGCTACGTGCTGAACCGCCAGGGCGAGGCAGTGGCCCCCGAGGAATTGGTCACCCCCAGCCCCACGCCGGAACCCACGCCTACGCCTACACCCACCCCCACACCTACGCCTACCCCGGAGCCTACGGCCACGCCCACTCCGGAGCCGACCCCTACGCCTACACCCACTCTGTCCCCCTATGAGGAGGCGGTGAACACCTTGCCTACCCTGAAGGCGGATGACGGTGCTTCCTTTGAGAAGCGGCAGACCAAGCAGGTCTACACCGCCCCCAGCACCGAGGCCTACCGGGCCGACGGCGCGCAGGTGGACACCAACGAAGACGCCCAGATCTACGGCATTGCCGATGCCGGCTGGGTCATGATCGGCTACACCATTGGCAACAAGAACGCTAAGGGCCGTATCGGGTATATTAAGGACAGCAGCCTGCAAAACCCGGAAACGGTGCAGAAGCTGAACTTCGCCGGCATGCCCTTCACCCTGGCCCGGAAGGCCAAGGCCACGGACGATCCTCTCTTTGGCAAGAACACCATGCTGGAGTTGAAAGCCGGCGCAGAGGTCACCTTGCTGGCATTCTTTGAGGACGACTGGGTATATGTGGAAACCACCAAAAACGACAAGCTCTGCCGGGTCTTTATCCCCCGCAAAGCGCTGATGGAGGACTAATATGGATCGCAAGGACGAAATCATCCGTCTGCAGATGGACGTGATCAATCAGATGACCCGGAACAACTTAAGCCGCATCGCGGACGACCTGTGGGGCCCCGCGGTGTCCCGGCCGGTCAGCAATACGCCCGTGCCCACCACCCCCGTGGCGCCCCAGCAGCCGGTCATCCCAGTTGCTCCTGTGGCTCCCGTCGCCCCGGTGACCCCCGCCCAGCCTGCGGCCCAGACCGCCGCCGTTCCCGCTGAGGCCCAGGAAGAAAAAGTCGAGCCGCCGGAGGACATCGAGGATCTGAAGAAGGAACTGCATGAGTACATCGGCCTGGACGCGGTGAAAACCGAGGTGGAAAGCCTGATCAACCTGGTGACCGTCCAGAAGCTGCGCAAGGAAAACGGCCTGCCGGTTAACGATCTGTCCCTGCACATGGTGTTCTCCGGCAACCCCGGCACCGGCAAAACCATGATGGCCCGCATGATGGCCCGCATCTACAAGAGCCTGGGCATCCTCAGCAAGGGTCACCTGGTGGAGGTGGACCGCAGCGGCCTGGTGGCCGGCTATGTGGGCCAGACCGCTATCAAGACAGGCGAGGCCATTCAGAAGGCCATGGGCGGCGTTCTGTTCATTGATGAGGCCTATGCCCTGAGCAATCGCGGCGGCAACGACTACGGCCAGGAAGCCGTGGACACGCTGCTCAAGGCCATGGAAGACAACCGGGACGATCTGATCGTTATCGTGGCGGGTTATACGGAGCTGATGAAGGAGTTTGTGAACTCCAACCCCGGCCTGGAAAGCCGTTTCAACCGGTTCTTGTATTTCCAGGACTACACCGTGGACGAGATGATGGACATCTTCGACATGCGCTGCCAGAAGAGCGGCTACACCCTGGCCGATGATGCCAAGGACGTGCTCCGCAGCCTGCTAGCCCTGCTGAGCCTGGATATTGAGGGCTTCGGCAATGCCCGCGGCGTGCGCAATCTGTTTGAGCGGGCCGTCAGCGCCCAGGCCAACCGTCTGGCCACGGAGACGGACATCACCCGGGAGAAGCTGATGACCCTCACCGCCGAGGACATCCGCGCCGCAGAAGGCGCCCGGGAAGCTGCCGACAACCTGGAAGAGGAAATGATGAAAGCGCCTCAGGCCCGCCCCCTGGAACTGCCCAGGGACGACGAGTGCGCCACCTGCTGAAAAGTATAATAAAACACCGGAGGCCGTTACGAGCGGCTCCGGTGTTTTAGTGTATCAAAAAAGTGTGGGGTGCAGGGGGATCATTCCGCAACCTCAGTCGGCGAACAACCCGCTAACCGCGGGCTGTACTTGCTTCGGTTGACGACTTCGGGTCGCTAACGCCTTTGGCGTTGTGTCCGCAGGACACACGCTTCCCTCCGTCCCACCCTGCCGGGTGTGGGCAGAGCCCACAACTCCTTGGATTTGGCTTTCTTATGTATGGTTATTCAGGCAAATTGGCGTTGTATTCCTCGAGGATCTCCACGATCTCGATATCCCCGCCCACCAGCATTTCCAGGATGGGCGGTTCGTTGTCCATATTGGGCAGGTTCAGCCAGTAGTGCTCCGCCTGGCGCAGATTGGCAGCGTGGTCGGGGCCGCCGTCAAAGCAGTTGCAGGCGTCGCCCTGAAACACGGTTCCCCGGACATGCACCTTCACCAGCGCGTAGGTGGGCCGCCCCAGGGAGATGAAGTACTCGCCCCAGCGGCGGGCCTCCTCCTCGGTTTTGGACACGTACAGGCAGGCCATCCGGGAGGGATAGTGGGGGAATTTCTCGCTGCGCACCTGCTCCAGGGCCAGCTCCCGCAGCGCCACCATGGTGGGATAGTCCAGGGAATCGGCGGGATATTTGTCCGGATGGGCGTAGATCTGGCCCACCAGTCCGGCCTTCATCATGACCCGCTGGTACACGCCGCTGTGGTGATCGTCGTCAAAAATGATGTGCTGGCCCAGCTCCATGGGCCGGTCGGTGACGACGTGATAAGCGGTAAATTCTTGCATGGTTTTCCTTTCTTACTTGACGCGGACGGCATGGGGGCCCATGGGCCGCACGTTCAGGATGTTGCAGCTGCCCTGGCCGAATACGGCTTCCATCCGGCTGAGAAATTCGGGCAGGAGGTCCGTGGGGACGAAGTTCAGGGTGGTGCCGGCAAAACCGCCGCCGTGGACGCGCCAGGCGCCCTTGCCGGAGAGGAGCTGCTCGCTGAGCATCAGCGCCAGGGCCAGCTCCTGATGGGCGGAGGAGGCGAAAATGTTCTGCAGATAGCAGAAGCTGCTGCGGCCGCTTTCGATGACCAGCCGGAGGAAAGTGGGCAGATCGTCCTGCTGAAGGGCGGCAAACTGCTTGTCCACCCGCTGGTTTTCATGATAGAAATGGGCGGCGCGGAGCAGGGCCCGTTCCTTGTTGGCAATGGTCAGCTTCTCCCGCAGGGTGGGCAGCGCGGCAAAGAAGTCCTCCGGGGTAATTTCCCGCAGATACTCCTTGCCCATGGCCGCGGCCACGGCCTTCATTTCTGCGGGAATGGCGGCGTAGTCGTCGGTCAGGTCATCGTGGCTGCCGCCGGTGTTGACCACCACCAGAGAGAACCCCTTGGCGGCAAAGTCGTAGCTGAGGGCCCGGACTTCCGGGTCGGCATTGGCAAAGTCGATGTATACCAGCCCGCCTGCGCTGCTGGCCATCTGATCCATCAGGCCGCAGGGCTTGCCGAAATACACGTTTTCCGCGTACTGGGAGATCTGGGCGCGAAGCTTGAAGGGCATATCGCCGGCGTTGTACAGGTTGTCAAAGATAGCGCAGAGCAGCACCTCAAAGGCGGCGGAGCTGCTCAAGCCGCTGCCGGAGCGCACGGTGGAGGTCACCGTGGCCTCAAAGCCGCCCAGCTTGTAGCCCAGCTCCTTCATGCGGGTTGCCACGCCGCGCACCAAAGCGGCGGTGGAGCCGGCCTCGCTTTCCACGGGGGACAAATTGTCCAGGGTCAGCGAAATGGGGGAGTACCCCTCGCTGTGGACGATGACCGTATCATCGGCCCGGGGGCTGACCACGGCCAGGGTGTCCAGGTTGACGGCGGCGGCCAGCACCTTGCCATGGTTGTGGTCGGTATGGTTGCCGGAGATTTCCGTGCGGCCCGGGGCGCTGATGAGGTAAAGCTGACCTGCGGCAGGAAAGCTCTGCTGATGCTTTTCCAGCAGGCTCTGGTAGCGCTGAAGCTGCATTTCAGCCATTCCGGGCTGGTTGCCGTAAAGATGGGTAAGTTGATCGGCAGAGAGTGTAAAGTTGGTCATGACGGTTCATCCTTTGCATGATTATTTGGTGTAAGCGCGGTCGGCTACGGGCTGCCAGAGTTGCAGCATGGTTTCCATGCCCAGATCCCGCAGGGTCTGCCGGAACGCGGCGATGTTTTCATCGCTCAGTTCCTTTTCGCCCAGAATGAAGCTGGCAAAGCTTTCGTCCACGAAACGGCCCAGCTGGTTCTGCAAGGGTTGGATCCGGGCGCTTTCCTCCAGGGTCAGGGTGTAGTAGGGGAAGGGCCGCTTGAGGTAAACTGCGTAATTGTAGGTTTCCGTGGTCAGGCGGCGGACGCCCTCGTCAGCGTAGTTGCTGTAGAAGGCCTGGGGGAACATCCAGGGCATGTTGCCGGTATCGTAAATGGTGAGGATCTGCAGCTCCATGCTGGTGATCTGGGTATCCAGGGTGCTCTTCCAGTCCCAGAAGCCGTCCTCGTCGATGGTGTAGTTCACGTCCTTGGTGCCCATCATGGCTTCCACGGCGCCTTCCTCCGTGTAGAGCCAGTCCACCCAGGTCAGCATAGCAGCGGGGTCGGCGCAGGCGGAGGTGATGGCGAAAGCGCCGCGGCCCAGCGCGCCGTACAGGTCGCGGTAGACCTGCTGGCCCTCAAAAACGAAGGGCGGCAGGGGGACGTAGTCGGCGGACTGCTTGTAAGTTAGCAGGCTCAGCGGCGTGGGGGCGAAGAACATGCCGTAGGTGGAGGGATTATCGTCCGTGGTGGAGCGGCGCAGATAGTCGTTGGTGTAGAAGCCGTTCTGATCCAGCAGCTTTTCCGCGTACAGATCCCGCAGGGTGCCCGCCAGCTGGAAGAAGCTGTCCTCGTCGGCCCAGTAATGCACCTGGCCTGCGTCGTCCAGGTAAAGGTTGTAATCGTTGGCCACCACGCCGTAGGCATGGGAGAAGAACTTCAGATCCCAGGGGCCCAGGAAGCTGAGGGGGACTTCGTCGTTCTTGCCGTTCATGTTGGGATCCATGTCGCGGAAGGCAATCAGCACTTCCCGCAGGCTGGCAAAGTCCGTGGGCATGGCAAGGCCCAGATTGTCCAGCCAGGTCTTGTTGATCCACAGAATGTTCTGGCCGCTTTCGGTCTGGATGGAGGGCAGCGCGCCGATCTTGCCGTTGGGCAAAGTGATGGCGTCCAGCCATTCCGGATGCTCTTCCATGATGGCCCAGAAATTGGGCGCGTACTCCTGTAGCAGGGGGGCCAGGTCGATGAGCTTGCCGGAATCGGTGTATCGGATCAGCTCGTCGGTGGTCAGGTTGGCCTTGAACAGCACGTCCGGCATCTGGCCGCCGTCTGCAAACATGGCATCCTTGGCGGCCTTCCATTCCTCGCTCTTGTTGTACTGCTGGAAGGTGAAGGAGATGCCGGTGCGGGCCTCCATGCGGGTGAAGAACTGGTTGGTGGCCCAGTCCCGGTTGCTGTTCTGGCCGTCAAAACCGGCCATCACAAAAGAGGGGGTTTGGCCCTCGGCCAGGCAAAGGCCGGGCAAAAGCACAAGGACCATCAGCATCAAAAGCAGTTTACGAAACACGTTTTAGCCTCCGTTCGGTAGCTTGTAAAAGCGAAATCAATCCTCATTATTATTATACCTTATCCATCCCGGTTTGCAAAGCGGGAAATGCTGTTCGGGGCAGGGAAAAAGATTATTTTCAGTTTTTTCACAAAGTGGTTGACAAAAACAAATGAGCGAGTTATCATATGAACGAACATTCAAATGAACGGAGGCGCATGCGTCATGCATACCCACGATCAACTGCTGCAAAACGTGAGCCAGGTGCTTCCCACGGACGAGCTCCTTTGCGACCTGGCCGATTTGTTCAAGGTCTTTGGCGATTCCACCCGCATCAAGATCCTGTACGCTCTGTTTGAGTCCGAGCTATGCGTGTGCGCCATTGCGGAGCTGCTGGGCATGAGCCAGAGCGCCATTTCCCACCAGCTGAAGGTGCTCAAGGACAGCAATCTGGTAGCCAACCGCCGGGAGGGCAAAACCATCTACTATTTCCTTGCTGACGACCACGTCCGCAAGATGATCGCCCAGGGGTTTGAACATCTGATTGAAGAAAGGAACGAGGCAAAATGAAGAAGACCTATGCTTTGGACGAGCTGGACTGCGCCAACTGCGGCCTGAAAATGGAGGACGCCATCCGGAAGATTGATGGCGTGAAAAGCGTCAGCATTTCTTTCATGATGCAGAAAATCACCCTGGAGGCAGACGACGACGACTTCGACCGGGTGCTGAAGGAAGCAGTGAAGATCTGCAAAAAGGTGGAGCCTGACTGCCGCATCGTGGTGAAATAAACCGCAAAAAGTAGGAAAAGAGGGGATTCCCCATGACCAGAAAGCAACGGAAAAACCTGATTCGCATCATTCTGGCGGCGGCGCTGCTGATTGCGGCTTCCCTGCTGCCTGTGGAGGGAATTTGGCGGCTTTTGATTTTCGCCGTGCCCTACCTGATGGTTGGCTGGGACGTGCTCTGGAAGGCCCTGCGCAACATCCTTCGGGGCGACTTTTTTGACGAGCAGTTCCTCATGGCCATTGCCACCATCGGCGCGTTTGTGCTGGGTGAATATCCCGAGGGCGTTGCGGTGATGCTGTTTTATCAGGTGGGGGAATGGTTCCAGAGCGTTGCCGTGGGCAAAAGCCGGCGCTCTATCGCCGCGCTGATGGACATCCGCCCGGATACCGCCACCGTGCTTCGGGACGGCCAGGAGCTGGAGGTTTCCCCGGAGGAAGTGCAGGTGGGCGAGTGCATCATCGTCCGGCCGGGTGAGAAGATCCCCCTGGATGGCGTGATCCTGGAGGGCATGACCAGCGTCAACACCGCCGCCCTCACCGGCGAAAGCCTGCCGGTGGATCGGTCCGCCGGGGAGAACGTGGTCAGCGGCAGCGTGAACCTGACCGGCGTGATCAAGGTGAAAGCGCTGAGCGCTTACGAGCAAAGCACCGTGGCCCGCATCCTCAGCCTGATGGAAGAATCCGCTTCCAAAAAAGCCCGGGTGGAAGGTTTCATCACCCGGTTTGCGCGGGTATATACACCTTGTGTGGTGGTGGGCGCGCTGCTGCTGTTCCTGATCCCCACGCTTCTCCTGCATGGCTCCTTCGCCGAGTGGGGAAGGCGCGCGCTGGTGTTTTTGGTGGTGTCCTGCCCTTGTGCGCTGGTGGTTTCCGTGCCTTTGTCATTTTTTGGCGGAATTGGTGGCGCTTCCAGGCAGGGAATTTTGGTCAAGGGCGCGAATTATATGGAATTGTTGTCCAAAGTGGATACCTGCGTCTTTGACAAGACCGGTACCCTCACCAAGGGCCAGTTCGCTGTGACGGCGGTGCATCCCCAAGAGGTGGATGAATCTGCGCTGATGGACATTGCCGCGGCGGTGGAGAGCTTTTCCTCCCATCCCATTGCGGCAAGCATCGTCCGGGCCCATGACAGTCACCTGGACAAGAGCCTGCTGACCGATGTGCAGGAGCACGCGGGTCAGGGCCTGACCGCCATGCTGGATGGCCAGCGCATCGCCGTAGGCAACGGCAAGCTGATGGACGCAGTTCACGCGGACTGGAAGGAATGCCACCTGCCCGGCACGGCGATCCATATCGCCCGGGGAAGCGAGTACCTTGGCCATGTGGTGGTGGCGGACGTGGTGAAGCCGGAAGCGGCGGAGGCCATTGCCGGGCTGAAGAAGATGGGCGTCTCCCGCACGGTCATGCTTACCGGCGACCGCCGGGAAGTGGCGCAGGCCATCTGCGGCGAGACCGGCGTGAACCAATTCCGGGCCGAGCTATTGCCCCAGGACAAAGTGTCCCAGGTGGAAAGCCTGCTGGAAACCGGCCATACGCTTGCCTTCGTGGGCGACGGCATCAACGACGCGCCCGCCCTCTCCCGTGCCGATCTGGGCATCGCCATGGGGGCCATGGGCAGCGACGCAGCCATCGAGGCGGCGGACGTGGTGCTCATGGACGACAAACTGACCAAACTGCCCAAGGCGATATCCATCGCCCGCAAGACCATGCGCATTGTGCGGCAGAACATCATCTTTGCCATTGGGGTGAAGGTGCTGGTGCTGCTCCTTGGCGCCATGGGCATGGCGGGAATGTGGATTGCTGTATTTGCGGACGTTGGCGTGCTGGTGCTTGCCATCCTTAACGCCATGCGGACGCTGAAACAATAATTATTTACTTGGAGTGACGCAAATGCTGGAACTCAGAAACGTTTCCTACGTGGTCAACGACGGGGAAACCGTGGAAATTCTCAAGAATATCAGCTTCAGGACCGATGATCGCTTCGTGGCCATCACCGGCCCCAACGGCGGCGGAAAATCCACCCTGGCCAAGCTGATTGCAGGCATCCTGACCCCCACCGAAGGCCAGATCCTTCTGGATGGCGTGGACATTACCAACATGAGCATTACCGAGCGGGCGCAGAACGGCATCAGCTATGCCTTCCAGCAGCCTGTCCGGTTCAAGGGCCTGACCGTGCGGGACCTGATCAGCATCGCCGCAGGCCGCAAAATGAGCCTCAGCGAGACCTGCCATGTGCTCAGCGAGGTGGGCATCTGCGCCAAGGACTACGTGGACCGCGAAGTGAACGCGTCCCTGTCCGGCGGCGAAATGAAGCGCATCGAGATCGCCATGATGCTGGCCCGCAAGACCAAGCTGTCCATTTTCGACGAGCCGGAAGCCGGTATCGACCTGTGGAGCTTCACCAACCTGATCCAGGTTTTCGAAAAGATGAACCAGGAAATTCAGGGCACCATCATGGTCATTACCCATCAGGAACGGCTGCTGAACGTGGCGGACAGCATTATTGTGCTGGCTGACGGAAAAATCGACCGCATGGGCCCCCGGGCGGACATCCTCCCCGGCCTTCTGCTGTACGATAACACCTGCAGCCTGCTGAACGAAAAGGTGAGGTGACGAATATGGATATGATTCAGGAGCAGCTCCTGGCTGAAATTGCCGATCTTCACGGCGTGCCGGAGGGCGCGTACAACATCCGCGCCAACGGCCAGATGGCGGGCCGGAACACCACCGCCAATATCGACATCGTCACCAAGACGGACAAGCCCGGCATTGACATCATCATCAAGGCCGGCACCAAGAACGAAAGCGTGCACATCCCCGTGGTACTGAGCCAGGCCGGTTATACCGAAATGGTCTACAACGATTTCATCGTGGGCGAGGACTGCGACGTGACCATCATCGCCGGCTGCGGCATCCACAACAGCGGCGACCAGGAAGCCCGCCACGACGGCATTCACGAGTTCCACATCGGCAAGAACTCCAAGGTGCGCTATGTGGAAAAGCACTACGGCCAGGGCGACGGCAACGGCGAGCGGGTCATGAACCCCACCACCATCCTCCATCTGGACGAGAATGCCTACCTCATCATGGAATCCACCCAGATCAAGGGCGTGGATTCCACCAAGCGCTTCACCAAGGGTGACCTGGCTGCTGGCGCACGGCTGGACATTCGGGAGAACATCATGACCCACGGCCATCAGGTGGCTACCACCGAGTTTGAGCTGGACCTGAACGGCGATAATTCCAGCGCCGACGTGGTTTCCCGCTCCGTGGCCCGGGACTTCTCCCGCCAGGATTTCTATTCCGTCATGAACGGCAACGCGGTGTGCAAGGGCCACAGCGAGTGCGACGCCATTATTATGGACAAGGCCACCGTCAAGGCCAGCCCCGCCCTCAGCGCCAACAATGTGGACGCCAGCCTGATCCATGAAGCCGCCATCGGCAAGATCGCCGGCGAGCAGATGATCAAGCTGATGACCCTGGGCCTGACCGAAGCCGAGGCCGAGGAGCGCATCATCAGTGGCTTCCTCAAGTGATGGGGGACAGTCCCATGGACGAGCTGAAAGCCATCATGGAACGCTTTGCATCCTCCGGCTGGGATTTGATCGCCCCGCCCTGCCAGGCCTGGCTGGACGGCAAGGCCGACCTTCCCGCCCTTCGCGCCGCCATCGCCCAGGCCGATAAGGAATGCGGCAGCTGCGGCTGCGCGTTTGACCCGCTGTATAAGCGGGCGTTGGAATTGTTGTAATGGTGTGTATTATTATGAAAGCTGCGTCGCTATGTTCGGTGCAGCTTTCATTGATTGTAAATTTTTTTGAAATCTGTGAAGAGGTGGAAGCCATGAAAAAGGGAAAGGTGATTTTCGTTGTATGTATATTCCTGGTTGTGCTGCCTTATTTGTTGATCCATTTTACCAACAATCACATTGCAAAGGAACTTGAAAAACAGCTGCTTCGCTGCCCGTTGCCGCCAGATACTGAAATCATTGAATCAACCTCAGTTGCTGGAAAAATGGTGGGAAATGGCAACGGTATGCAATGGTTTGGAATTCTTCTTGTGAAAAGTGATATGGATGAAGATCAATTGTCTGAATGGTATCATCAGAAATTGAACACGGATGTAAACGCTGATATCGATGTTTTCATGCAGGACTCACCGCATGTTTTTGAATATATCAACATTCTTTTTCAAAACACATCTGACTTTGACAGATGTTACCAGATCAGGCTTTCCGGAAATCTGGCTGTAGGTACAGAATCCTCCTTTATTGAAGAACTTTTGAATTCTGATTTGCGTGGACATTAACAAATAATTAGTTCCTGATGGTATGCAATTGAGAAAAAGCAATTTATTGGAGAATTCGTATGAAAATTGATTTAGCAAATGAAGAAGCATTGGTGCTATTCGATTGGTTATACCAAAATAGTGAAAACGAGAAATATTCCGTTGACGATGCTGTGAAATGTGTCTTTTGGAGTATGAAATGTTTGCTTGAACGAGAACTGGTCGAGCCATGCTATGAAAACTATGCGGAAATCATTACAAAAGCAAAAGAAACCGTAAAGAAAAAATATGGAGTTTGACAGATTTCCATTTTATGGCTGCTGAAAGAGCGTACTTCTATATATGAACAAAATACATTCAGGAGAACAGAAATGAACATTGAATTGATCCGGTTGACCGCTGAATATAAACAGCAGTTATTTGATATGCTCACGGAGTGGAAACAAGATATTATTGAGAACCATACAAATAAGTCTCCCTGGAAAATTTGGGCCCATGATTTTCATGATTTTGAAAACTACATCCAGAGCCTTGAAACCAAAGAAGGCGGCGGGGAAAACTGGGTTCCCGATACCACTTTGTTTTGCCGCGATAAGGACAGGAATATTCTGGTAGGAGCTGTGAATATCCGGCATCGCCTGAATGACGCGCTGCTGAAAAGCGGCGGCCATATCGGCGACGGGATCAGGCCCAGCGAACGAAAAAAGGGATATGCCACCGCCATGATCGCCCTGGCGCTGGAAGAATGTCGGAAGCTTGGAATCCAGCGTGTGCTGATGGTCTGTGATAAAGACAATATCGCCTCCGCCAAGGCCATCATCCGTAACGGCGGCGTGCTGGAAAACGAAATAGAGGAAGACGGCAATAATGAACAGCGTTACTGGATCTGGCTATAAATAACGCCCCTGAAATAGGCTCCGGCTCTTGACTTTCCCCGCCGGGGATGCTACTATCCCGTTAACGAAGACGTTATATATCCTTGGTTTCATAGAAAGGGGTATGCTTATGTCCAACCGTTCCGATGCCAACCAGATCACCCGGGACTATTTTGAATCGCTGCTGATTGAAATGCGCCACATGGACGGCGTGCTGCCGGACACCAGCTTTGAGCTTTTTGGCGAGAAATTCGACACTCCCATCATGATGGCGGCCCTGAGCCACCTGAACAGCTGCTGCGACGACGGCATGGCGGAAATGGCCCGTGGCGCCAAGGCTGCCGGCGCGGTCAACTGGGCAGGCATGGGCGATATAGCCGAGCTGGAAGGTATCTGCAAGACCGGCGCCCGCACCATCAAGATCGTCAAGCCCTACGTCAGCGATGATGAGATCATGGAGCGGCTTGAACATGCCGAGAAGAATGGCTGCTTTGCCGTGGGCATGGACATCGACCATTCCTTCTCCGGCCGGGGCGAGTACGACGTGGTGCTGGGCCTGCACATGGAGCCCAAGAGCCAGCAGCAGATGAAGCGTTTTGTCAGCGCCACCAAGCTGCCTTTCGTGGTCAAGGGTGTGCTCAGCGTGACCGACGCCAAGAAGTGCGTGGACATCGGCGCGAAGGCCATTGTGGTCAGCCATCATCACGGCATCCTGCCCTACGCGGTGCCCCCGCTGATGGTTCTGCCGGACATCGTCAAGGTGGTGGGCGGCCAGGTAAAGATTTTTGTGGACTGCTGCGTGGAAAGCGGCTACGACGCCTTCAAGGCGCTGGCCCTGGGCGCGGATGCGGTCTGCGCGGGCCGGGTCATCATGGATCCCCTGCGCAAGGAGCAGGCCGAGGGCGTGCGCAAGGACATCCTGCGCATGAACGCGGAGCTGAAGGGCACCATGGCCCGCACCGGCTGCGCCAAACTCAGCGATATTGATTCCAGCATGCTGCACCAGCGGCTGGGATGGTAAATGAAAAACAAAACCCCTTCCGCAGCTTTTGCGAAAGGGGTTTTCCATTTATGGGCCGATGTATCCCGCACGTCCGGCCAGCTTGGTTTCCACATGGCGGTATCCGGCTTCCAGGTAGATCTTTTCCGCGGTGTCCAGCGTCACCCACAGATAGGGGAGGGGGAAGCGATTTTCCGCGCAGTACTTAACAAAGCGGTGCATCAGCGCCCGGCCTGCGCCCAGGCCACGGCTTTCCTTGTTGACCAGCAGGTAGTCCACCCGGCACACACCCTGGGCCACATGGCAATGGGTCATGCCCACGGGCTTGCCCCGGTAATAGGCCACAAAAAACGCGGTGCCGGGGGTCTCCAGCGCCTGCTTCACCACGCCGATTTCCCAGGGCTCGCCGGCCTTTTCGAAGATCTCCGCGGCGAACTCCTCCCGCCAGACGGTCTCCTGCCGCACCTCTATTTCCGGGTTGGGCACGATGGAGCTGGGCTCCCGGAGCAACATGTATTTCTGGGCCTCCGTCCAGCTGTCAAAGCCGTGGGCGGACAGGGTCTCCCGGATCTCGTCAAAATAGCCGTCGTCCAGAATGGCCTGATAAATGATGGGCTTCAGGCCCTTTTCCAGGTAGAACTGCTTGATGTCACGCAGCACCCAGTCCAGGTCCTCCACCCGCTCCCGATAAATGAGGGCGTGGTTGGAATCGTAGGAATCCCGGTTGATTTCGTTGTAAAACAGAACGCCGTAGGGCCTGTCCTCCCGGCTGGCAAATCGGCCCGGGAACAGGTCTTCCTCCTGATAAATGCAGTTGGGAAGCATGGGCTCCTCCTTGGGAAAAAAGTTAATCAGAATATAGCATACTACGTGCTTAGTTGCAAGAATCGTTCCTTGCAAAACGAAAAGGAAATGATTGCTTGTTAATGGATTCACAAAATAGAAGTGGCGTTTTTAGAATAAACATTCTGCATACGAAAACCCCCGGTTATGCCGGGGGTAATCGATTTATTTGACTGAGCCTTCATTTGGAATAAGGTTCTCAAAAAAGTCATTATGTTTGGTGTCCGGACCCACGATGGATCTATAGAGACCGAAAACTTGAGAATCATAGGGACCGTCGGTATAAACCATAAATTCAGTCTCTTGCTGGGAAATATGGCAATGCCATGCATCGTCTGCCACTTCGAATGCACTACGGCCGTCAAATTTCGATAATTTTGTGCCGTGCCAATCAAAAATAATCTGATTATCCTCGTACAAGTGAATGTAGCACTTGGGAACATCCCATGTACCGTAAGTCTCAGCTGATTCTTTATCGTACTTGGGATCGGATGATTTTTTCAAAGCGTTTAACACGATATCTGCACATAGTTTATGAACGCCATGGCCATATTCACCGTCGATGTCATGAGTCACAACCACTTCAGGTTTATAGTGGCGAAAGAGTTCAATCATATATCGTTGTGTTTTTTCTTTGCCTAATTTTTTGTATGCAACGTTTAGGTCGTGGGTGTAGCGATCATAAAATTTTCCAATCAGAGGATAAGATCGTTGTCCGGCTGTCCAAAGACCATCCAGGAGTTCTGTACGACGGGTTGCCGAGCTTTCATTGATAAATGCCACCAGAACATCTTTTCCAAGCTCAGTTCCATAATAGGGAATCAAACCTCCAAAAAAGATGTATTCATCATCCGGATGGGCGATAACAAGGAGTAGATCAGCCTTTTCGTACGTGGGTTCCCAAATTTGAATATAGTCCGGTCGTTCACCTGCAGAAAGAACAATGATTTCATTGATTCGCAAATATTCAGACACGCGGTTGTGTGAGGCAATGCGAAATTCAGTTACATTGGGCAACGGCGTCCATGTGGTAAGATAGTTGCCTTCGTATCCTCCAACCTTTACCCATTCATCGTTCTCTTTGATTTCAACACACCAATTGGGATTGATCTGCGCCCATTTAATCTGAACACCTGAACAAGTTTCCCCTTCGGGCAAATGAACTTCCAGGTAATTGTTTTTTGCCCGATCGGCCTGCCAATAGTATTCGTAGTTCTTGTTATACAAAGAATGAACATTTCGACCAGAGCCTTTTGATGCTTTGAAATGGCATTCGCTGGTCAAATCTCTTGCTTCCTCAGCCAAAGAGGATGAGCATAACAAAAGCAAAAATACTAAGAGCAATAAAAGAAGAGGAAATTTATAGCGTGTCATTTGTTTGATCTCCTTTTCCATGTTGTGAAACAGCGTAAATAGTATACATCAAAGTGCGACAAGGTTCAACTCTGTGTTTATCAATATTTGGTGCATATTATGCAGATCATCGAAAAACACATATTCAAGTAAAAAAACATTGTGGATAAGAACCGAAAGGCACGTTTGACCTGTAACTATGAAAAAGTGACAAACGAGAATCTTTCACGGAAAAAATCCATTCTCTTTCAGCCTATTGAAAAAAAGCCGATTTCCTTACGAAATCAGCAGTTTATCCAAAAAACACCAGTTCAGTCAATCTTTTTTTCCGTATTTGTTTTGTTTTCTTCCTGATAAACAGCCGTTAGCTCGTCCCAATGGGCGAGGGCGGTCATGGCTACCTGAGGATCATACATGGTGCCGATGCCTTTCTCAATTTCACTACGGCAGATATCCAGCGGCAATGCGCGCCGGTATGCCCTTGCAGAGGCCATGGCGTCAATGGAATCGCAGACTGCAATGATGCGGGACCCCAGCGGAATATAGGAAAGCTCCGAATTGTCGGGATATCCCCGGCCATCATACCGTTCATGATGGTGCAGCACGATCTCGGCAATTTCCTCAAAGCCGGGGGACTCGCACAGGATCTCCGCCCCTATCTTGGTATGATCCTTCATCACAGACCATTCCTGGTTGGTCAGCCGGTCAGGCTTGCGCAAAATGGCGTCGGGGATGCCGATTTTGCCAATATCATGCAGATGAGCAGCAATGTGAATGGTACGCGTTTCTTCCACACTCAGCCCAAGATAGCTGCAAAGCAGGCACGCCATATCGCTGACCCGGAGGGAATGGTGACCGGTATATGGGTCTCTGGCATCCAGCGCATTGGTGATGCAGTCCACAAGGCCGTGTGCTTCAAATTTTTCTTCGCAGGCGCAGTTCCTATGCTCCATAATTGCCTCCGTTATTGGTGAATAATGAAAACATCCTTATGTTATCACAGCATTGATGTGGAAACAAGAAAAGAAACGTTAAGATTTACTGTAAAAAAGAAAAACTGCCAATCTCTTATGAAATCAGCAGTTCATCCATGGTACGCCCGACTGGATTCGAACCAGCGGCCTTCAGAGTCGGAGTCTGACACGCTATCCAACTGCGCTACGGGCGCTTGCAAAAAAGAATTTTAGCAGTATCAGGCAGATTTGTCAAGGGCTGAATTATGAAGAAAAGAATAGAATCGACCAATTTCCTGGAGAAGAAATCAGAAATTGGTCTGGTGGAGCAAGAAAATTTTTGTGAGTTTGGTTTTTCTTCGTGAAAACTTGCATCCGCACCCCGGGCATGATATCATAATTCTGTATGCAAAATAGGAGGATGGGACTATGCCCGTTGTGATTGACCATTTGCTCAGCAAGGTGGAAAAACCGGCCCGTTATACGGGAAATGAGATGAACTCCACCACCAAAAACTTTGACGAAGCGGAAGTTTCTTTTGCTTTTTGCTTCCCGGACACCTACGAGGTGGCCATGAGCCATCTGGGAATGAAAATTCTCTACGGCATCCTGAACGACCTGCCCTACGCCATCTGCGAGCGGGTCTGCATGCCCTGGGTGGACATGCGCACGGAGATGCTCAAAACCGGCACGCCGCTGTTCTCTCTGGAGAGCCATCATGCCCTCCATGAGTTTGATATCATTGGCTTCACTTTGCAGTATGAGATGAGCTACACCAATATTCTGGATATGCTCCACATGGGCGGGGTGAAGGTCAAGAGCGCCGACCGTGCCGAAGGTGACCCCATCGTGGTGGCGGGCGGCCCCTGCGCCTTTAACCCGGAACCGCTGCACCAGTTCATCGATGCGTTCATGATCGGCGACGGCGAAGAGGTGATTGTGGAGCTGACGGACGTGATCCGTCAGGGCCGCAAGGAAAACCTTCCCCGGCGGGAGATTCTGCGCCGTCTGGCAAAGCTGGAGGGCGTGTACGTTCCCTGCCTTTATCAGGATGCCTACAACCCCGACGGCACCCTCAAAAGCCTTACCCCCATTGATGATGCCGCCCCTGCCGTCGTCCACAAGCGCATCTTCACGGACATGGACAAGGCCTATTGTCCCACCAAGCCGCCGGTTCCGTACATGCAGGTGATTTTTGACCGCATCATGCTGGAAATTATGCGGGGCTGCACTCGTGGCTGTCGCTTCTGCCAGGCCGGCATGCTGTATCGTCCCGTGCGGGAGCGCAGCGTGGACAAGCTGGTTCAGCTGGCCAAGGAAAGCGTGGAAAACACCGGCTACGAGGAGATCTCTTTGAGCTCCCTGTCCAGCAGCGACTATTCCCACATCGCAGAGCTGACGGAACGCCTCACCGACGAGCTGGGCGACAAGCGGGTTTCCCTGTCCCTGCCCAGCCTCCGGGTGGACAAATTCGTCCAGGATACCCTCAGCCAGACCCAGCGGGTCAAGAAGAGCAGCCTGACCTTCGCCCCCGAGGCCGGCACCCAGCGCCTTCGCGACGTGATCAACAAGGGCGTCACCGAGGCCGATCTGGTCAACACCCTGCACCATGCCTTCATGAATGGCTGGAGCGGCGTGAAGCTGTACTTCATGACCGGCCTGCCCACGGAAACCGACGAGGATCTTCTGGGCATTGCGGAGCTGGCCAAGGCAGCCGCCGGCGCGTACTACTCCGTGCCTAAGGGCCAGCGGGTCAAGGGCCTGCGCATCACCTGCAGCGCCAGCGTGTTCATCCCCAAGCCCTTCACCCCCTTCCAGTGGTGCGCCCAGGATCGGCCGGAGGAGGTCAAGCGCAAGCAGTTCATGGTCAAGGACGCCTTTGCGCCCCTGAAATCCGCCCATTTCATTTATCATGACTCTGCTGTCAGCCGCATGGAAGCCTGCTTTGCCGTTGGCGACCGCCGCATGTCCGATGTTCTCTATCGGGCCTGGGAACTGGGCTGCCTTTTGGATGGCTGGATGGAGTACTTCCGCTACGACCTGTGGCTCCAGGCCTTCCAGGACTGCGGCCTGGACGTGGACTTCTACGCCCACCGGGAGCGTTCCCTGGACGAGGTCCTGCCCTGGGATCACATCGACGCGTACATTTCCAAATCCTTCCTTAAGCGGGAATACGAAAAATCCCTCCGGGCAGAAACCACCCGTGACTGCCGCGAGGGCTGCAACGGCTGCGGCCTGCAGGTGCTGAAAGGGGTGTGCAAGGGATGCGAATGATGCTTGCCTTTGAAAAAGGCCAGGAAGTGCGGTTCATCGGCCATCTGGATCTGATGCGTACCATCCAGCGGGCCCTTCGGCGCAGCCACCTGCCCATCAAGTACTCCAACGGCTTTAACCCCCATATCCGCCTGAGTTTCGCCGCCCCCCTCAGCGTGGGCGTGGCCGGCAAGCGGGAGATGATGGAGGTTCCCGTGGAGGAGGGCACCACCCCCCAGGAATTTATGGACAAGCTGAACGCCGTGCTGCCCGCCTGCCTCAGGATGGTCAGCGCCCGGCCCATCAGCGACGATTTTCCCACCCTCATGAGCCTGATGGCGGGTTCCGTGTATTCCATCCATCTGCCCCGCAATGAAAAGACCGATCTGGCCGTCTCCCGCTTTGACGACTTTATGGCCCTCAAGGAATACGTGGCCATCCGCCGCACCAAGAGCGGCGAAAACCCCTGCGATATCCGGCCCTTCATCCAGGATGGCCATGTGGAGACCAGGGAGGATTCCCACGTCATCCACCTGACCACCATCGCCACCCCCAAGGAGGGCGGCCTGAAGCCCACCCTGTGGCTCCGCTGCCTGTTTGAGTTTGCCGGGGCCGAGGCGGTGGAGGCCACCATTTTCCGGGAATGGATGCTGGCCCGCAATCAGCAGGGCGATTTAATCCACATGGAGGACTACCAGCATGCCTGATGGCCTGATTCTGGTCAAAACCGCCGGAGAAAAGACGTTGGTCGCCTTTTTGCAGGACGGTATGCTGATGGAGTACCACCAGCAGGACGATTCATCCGAAAGCCTGGTAGGAGCTATCTTCCTGGGCCGGGTGGAACGGGTTCTGCCCCAGGTGAAGGCGGCTTTTGTGAAGCTGGGACTGAAGCAGAACGGCTTTCTGCCCATCCGGGAGCAGGAGGGTTATCATCAGCTGATGGGGGACAGCCCCCTCATCACCGGCACCGACGTGCTGGTGCAGGTTAAGAAAGACCCCAAGGGCGACAAAGGCGCCTTCCTGACCCGGGACGTGGCGTTACCTGGCCAGTACGTGCTGCTGATGCCCAATAACCGGCATATCGGCGTCAGCAAACGCATTGAGGACGAAAGTGACCGCGCCGCCGCCAAGGCCCTGGGCAAAAAGCTGGCCGACGGCCGCTTCGGGCTGATCGTGCGCCATGCCGCCCTGTTTGCCCGGGAAAGCGACATCCGGGACGAGGCGGAGGCCCTGTACGAGGGCTGGAAATCCCTAGCGGATTCCGCGCCCTTCCGCAAGGCCCCGGAGCTGCTTCACACCCCGGACAGCCCCCTTTCCGCGCTGGTCAGGGACTACTCCGCCAGGTACAATCTCACCGTTTTGGCGGACGGCGATATCCCTGGCGCAGAGCGGATCCCCCCGGAGGAGATGGATCTTCTCTGGCGGCGCAGCAAGGTGGAGCATCAGCTGAAGCAGGCTCTTGGCCGTAAGGTGGACACCCCCGGCGGCGGCAACCTGATGATCGACCAGCGGGAAGCTTTGCACACCATCGACGTCAACAGCGCGTCCAACGTGGAAACCAGGGACGGCATGTCGCTGCCCCTTTCCCAGAATCTGTCCGCGGTCAGCGAAATCGCCCGGCAGATCCGCCTGCGCAATCTGTCCGGTATCGTGCTGGTGGACTTCATTGACATGGACACCGAGGCCGAGCGCCAGGCCGTCCTTGCCGCCATGGAGGACGCCGTTCGGGACGACCGGGTCAAGACGGTCATCCACGGCTTTACCCGCCTGGGCATCCTGGAAATGACCCGCAAGCGCACCAGCGACACCTTGCTGGAAATGATGTCCGCCCCCTGCAAGCATTGCGGTGGATGCGGGCACTTCCCCCTTTGAGAACGAAAGGAACATGCACTTGGAACACAAACCGATTTTTGTCACCCCTGCCCAGGACGCAGCGCGCCGCCAGGCCATGGAGGAATTCCGCGCCCTGCCGGACAGGCCCAAAAGCTACTTTATTGTCACCTACGGCTGCCAGATGAACGCCCATGACAGCGAGAAGCTGGCGGGCATTCTGGATCAGATGGGCATGCAGGAAGTCCCCGACCGCCGGGAGGCCGATTTCGTGCTCTTCAACACCTGCTGCGTCCGGGACAACGCGGAGCGCCGTGCTTTGGGCAATGTGAACTGGCTCAAGGAGCTCCGGAAGGATAACCCTGCGCTGCTCATCGGCGTATGCGGATGCATGGTGCAGCAGCCGGTTATGGCCCAGCGGATGCTGAAGCAGTACCGCTTTGTGGATCTGGCGTTCGGCACCCACAACCTGCACGAGCTGCCCCAGATGCTGCTCAAGCAGGTGAAGGAAAAACGGCGGGTGGTAGAGGTCAGCAATGAGGAAAACCTGATCTGCGAAAACCTGCCTGTAAAACGCCTCAACGACTGGCATGCCTTCATTACCATCATGTACGGCTGCAACAATTTCTGCTCCTACTGCGTGGTGCCCTACGTCCGCGGCCGGGAACGCTCTCGACGTATGGCGGACATCTTGCGTGAAGCCCAGGAGCTTAAGCAGGCAGGCGTTCAGGAGATCATGCTGCTGGGCCAGAACGTGAACAGCTACGGCAACGGTTCGGACAACGGGGAGACCTTCCCGGAACTGCTCCGTCAGCTGGACAAGCTGGACGTGCCCCGGCTCCGGTTCATGACCTCCCACCCCAAGGATCTGAGCGACGAACTGATTGAAGTCATGGCCACGGGCAAGCATATTACCAACCAGCTGCACCTGCCCGCCCAAAGCGGCAACGACGACATCCTCATGCAGATGAACCGTCGCTATACCCGGGAGGATTATCTGCGCAAGGTGGAAAAGCTGCGCCGAGCCATTCCGGATATCGGCCTGACCACGGATCTGATCGTCTCCTTCCCCGGGGAGACGGAGGCCCAGTTCCAGGACACCCTTTCTTTGGTCAGGGAAGTGGGCTACGACTCCGCCTTTACCTTCATTTACTCCCCCCGGGAGGGCACCAAGGCCGCGCAGATGCCCGGCCGCATTCCCGAGGAAGAAAGTTCCCGCCGCATCGGCCTGCTCATCAAGGAGGTGGAGGCTTCCACCGCCCGGGTGCATGAAGCCATGGTGGGCAAGACGGAAAACGTCCTGGTAGAGAGCATCTCCAAGCGGGACAATACCCAGGTCTCCGGCAAGGGCACTCGGGGCATTACCATCACGATGGACGGCACGGAAGCCGATATCGGCAAAATCATTCCCGTGTCCATTACCTCTGCAGCGGTCAACACCCTCAGAGGAGAAAGAATAGAAAGGTGATTTATCATGGAAAAAGTTATCAATCAGGCAGAAATTCTGGGCGAAGCCATTCTGGAAAGCCAGGAATACATTCAGATGCGTTTGACTGAGCAGGCCGTCATGAAGGATGAGGAAGCCACCCGGCTTATCGCCCTGTATGGCGAAAAGCGGACTGCGGTGGAAAACCTTCTGGCCAACCCCAACATGGATCACGGCGAGCTGGCCAAGGCCGGCGGCGAATTGCAGGAAGTGGAGCAGATGCTGGACAACAACACCCTGCTCAACAAAATGCGGGAAAGCAACGAAGCCTTCACTGCCATGATGCAGAAGGTGAACGCCATCATCAAGTTTGTGGTCACCGGCGAGAAGGAAGAGGAACACGACGGCTGCACCGGTTCCTGCTCCACCTGCTCCGGCTGCGGACATCATCACTGATTTAGCAAGGTACGGTAAGTACGAAAGGATGGGTGAAGGGTGGCTGGCATTACCCCCATGATGCAGCAGTACCTCGACATCAAAAAGAAGTACGAGGACTGCATTCTGTTTTTCCGCCTGGGAGACTTTTACGAGATGTTCTTTGAGGATGCTCAGCTGGTCTCCAAAGAGCTGGAACTGGTGCTGACCGGCAAGGACTGCGGCCTGAGCGAGCGTGCGCCCATGTGCGGCATTCCCTACCACGCGGCGGAGGGATACATCTCCCGCCTGGTGGAGAAGGACTACAAGGTGGCCATCTGCGAACAGCTGACCGACCCCGCCGCCAGCAAAGGCCTGGTGGAGCGGGATGTGATCCGCATCATTACCCCCGGCACGGTGGTGGACGCCTCCATGCTGGACGAGAAAAACGCCAACTACGTGCTTTGCGTGGTGTTCCATGGCAAGGGCGCTTCTTTGGCGTACGCGGACGTTTCCACCGGCGAGTTCGTTGCCCACCACCTGAACGATGCCGCCGCTTCCCTTAGGGACGAGCTTCAGCGCATTCTGCCCCGGGAGATCGTGACCAACGACCTGGAAAAGCTGCATCCCATGCTGCCCTATGCGGTATCCACCACCACATTGCCCGAATCCGCCTTTGGCAAAAAGGCCGCCGAGGCAGAACTGTTCGACCATTTCAAGGTCATGAACCTGTCCTCCCTCGGCATGGAGGAGAAGGACCGGCGGGCCATCGCCGCCGGCGCGCTTCTCTGCTATCTGAACGATACCCAGAAAAACGCCCTGGAGCACATCACCCACGTGGAGGTGTACCTGGGCGAGGAAACCATGTTCCTGGACCGGCAGACCCGCCGGAACCTGGAATTGACCCAGAGCCTTCGCAGCGGCGACCGGAAGGGTTCCCTGTTGTGGCTTCTGGACAAGACCCACACCGCCATGGGTGCGCGCCTTTTGCGCACCTGGGTGGAAAACCCTATGACCAGCCTTCCCCGGATCTTGTCCCGCCTGGACGCGGTGGAGGCCCTGAAAGATCATTTCATGATTGCCGATGAGCTGGGCAAGCTTTTGGAAAAGGTGGCCGATATGGAGCGGCTGGTCAGCAAGATCAGCTACGGCAGCCTGATGCCCCGGGACTGCCTGGCGCTGCTGCGTTCCCTGCGCAGCGTGCAGCCGGTGAAGGAGCTGCTTTCCAGCATGGGCATTCTGCCCCTGCAGGCCTTGGCCCACACCATGGCCCCCCTGGACAATCTCTGTGAGATCCTGGAAAACGCCATCGACCCGGATGCGCCCATCACCCTGCAGGAGGGCGGATACATCCGCCAGGGCTACAACGCCCAGCTGGATGAATATCGCGCAGCCTCCACCAGCGGCAAGCAGTGGATCCTGGACATGGAGACCGCCGAGCGCAACGAGACCGGCATCAAGAACCTGCGCATCCAGTATAACCGGGTGTTCGGCTACTACATCGAGGTCACCAAGAGCAACCTGGATCTGGTGCCCCTGCGCTACCATCGCAAGCAGACTTTGGCCAACGCCGAGCGGTACATCACCCCGGAACTGCAGGAGATTGAAAAGAAGATCCTGAACGCCCAGCAGCTGGGCACGGCCCTGGAAACGGAGCTGTTCCACGAGGTGCGGGAGGCCATTGGCCGGGAGATCGGCGCCATTCAGCAGAACGCCCTGGCCCTCAAGACCGCCGACGCCCTTCTGTCCCTGGCCACCGTAGCCCGGGAGTACGGCTATGTGAAGCCCCAGCTGAACGAAACCGGCGAGATCCACATCGTGGAGGGACGGCATCCCATCGTGGAGCGTTCCATGACGGACACCCCCTTCGTGCCAAACGATGTGGTGCTTGATAATGACGAAAACCGGATGCTCATCATCACCGGCCCCAACATGGCCGGTAAGAGCACTTACATGCGGCAGACCGCGCTCATCGCCCTGATGGCGCACATTGGCAGCTTTGTGCCTGCTACCTCTGCCAATATCAGCCTTTGCGACCGCATTTTTACCCGCATCGGCGCCAGCGACGACCTGTCCTCCGGCCAGAGCACCTTCATGGTGGAAATGAGCGAGACCGCCGGCATCCTCCGCAGCGCTACGGAAAAGTCCCTGGTCATTCTGGACGAGATCGGCCGCGGCACCAGCACCTTTGACGGCCTGGCCATTGCCTGGGCGGTGGTGGAGTACCTGCTGGACAAGAAGAAAGTGGGCGCGCGGACGCTGTTTGCTACCCATTACCATGAACTCAGCGAGCTGGAAGGCCGCTTCCCCGGCGTGAAGAATTACTGCATCACCGTCATGGAGCACGGCGAGGACGTGATCTTCCTGCGCAAGATCATCCCCGGCGGCGCGGACAAGAGCTACGGCGTGCACGTGGCCCGGCTGGCCGGCATCCCTGCGCCGGTGGTGGCCCGGGCCCACGAGATCCAGGCCCGCCTGGAAGTGAGCGACATCAACCAGGAAAGCATCTCCCAGAACATTCTGGAAAAGAAAAAGAAGGAAGCCCGCCAGACGGACATGTTCCATCTGCCCCAGGACGACCTGATCGACGAGCTGAAAGCGCTGGACGTTCTGTCGGTCACGCCCATGGACGCGCTGAACATCCTGTTCCGCCTCCGGGAAAAAGCACGGAGACTCTAAGGAGGCACTATGGCTGAAATACGCAAACTGTCCTCGGATATCATCGGCAAGATCGCCGCGGGCGAGGTGGTGGAACGCCCCGCATCCGTGGTGAAGGAGCTGGTGGAAAACGCCATCGACGCTGGCTCCACCAGCGTGACGGTGGAGCTGAAGGGCGGCGGAATTGAATACATCCGCATTTCCGATAACGGCAAGGGCATCCCCTCGGGGCAGATCCGCCTTGCCTTTGAGCGGCATGCCACCAGCAAGCTGCAAACGGAAGAGCAGCTTTACGATATCCGCACCCTGGGCTTCCGGGGCGAGGCGCTGGCTTCCGTTGCCGCGGTGGCCAAGGTCACCTGCACCACCCGCACCAAGGACGAGGATTTTGGCGTCCGGTGCAAGGTGGAGGGCGGCGAGTTTTCCGATATCCGTGAAGCAGCGTCCCCGGTGGGCACCACCTTCATTGTGGAGGATCTGTTCTTTAACACCCCCGTGCGCCGCAAGTTCCTCAAAAAGCCCGCCACCGAGGCCGGCCTTGTGGCGGATTACATGCTGCGGCTCATCCTGTCCCACCCGGAAATCTCCTTCCGGTTTGTGAGCCAGGGCAAGACCGTCTACCACAGCCTGGGCGACGGCAAGCTGGACTCCGCACTGTTCTGCCTTTACGGCAAGGACGCTTTCCGGCAGATGATCCCCGTCCGGGGCAACGAAAGCGGCGTGCTGCTTTCCGGCTACGTGGGCGTGGGGGAATTGTCCCGGGGCAACCGGGCCCAGCAGTCCTTTTTCATCAACGGCCGATATTTCCGCAGCGGCATCCTGAGCCGCGCCCTGGAGGCCGGCTGCGAGGGCCGGGTGATGATCGGCAAATTCCCCATGTGCGCCCTGTTTTTGGAGATGCCCTACCAGCAAGTGGACGTGAACGTGCACCCCAATAAGCTGGAAGTCCGCTTCCAGAACGAGCTGGCGGTGGCGGAAGCCATCAAGAACCTGGTGCATGACAGCCTGCACCGGGAAACCCTGGGCGACAAATTGCAGGCGGAAGCAAAACCTGCGGACGACGCAAAGCCTGCCGCCTTCACGGTGGTTTCCCTGAATCCTGATGAACCCGCCGAGGCGCCTCAGCCCAAGCCCGCCCACACTTTTACCGTACTCAACCCGGAAGCCGCGGTGGATACTCCGCCTCCGGTCAGCTTCCGGCCCTATCAGGAGCCGGTCAGAACCAGCTATTCCGGCAGCCTGAAATCGTCCCACGCGCCGGATAAGGTGCAGCGGGCCGTGCTGGGAATGGGGGAGAAGCGGGAGCCTTCCTCTGCGGGGGACTACACGCCCCTGATGAAACAGCCTGCTCCCAGGCCCGTTCCCGCGCCCGCCGTGCCGCCTGCGCCCGAGGAACCTCCCGTGCTGGAAGAGCCGCCTGTTCCGCCCATGCCTCCGGTACCGGCTCAGCCCCCTGTGCCGGAACCTCCGGCCGTACCCGCGCCGCCTCAGCCTGTGCAGGAAATCAGCCAGATGGCCTTCTTGCCGGAGGAAAAGCCCGGCGACAACCTTCGGCTTCTGGGCATCGCCTTTGACACCTACTGGATTTTCGAGGCGGGGGAAAGGCTGCTGTTTGTTGACCAGCACGCTGCCCACGAGCGCATCCTCTACGACCGCATGCTGAAAATGCTGGACGGCGACCAGATCTCCCAGCAGCTTTTGTCGCCCCGGCTGGTGCAGCTTTCTCCCGGCGAAGTGGCTTTGGTGGAGGAACTTTCCCAGTTCCTTGCCGATTCCGGCTTCTCCGTGGAGGTGTTTGACGAGCGCAGCGTGGCCGTCCATGCCATTCCCACCCTGTTTGGCGTGAACGAGGATCCCCAGGCCCTGTTCCTGGAAACCCTGGACCAATGGCAGCTGAACCGGGGCGCGGCCTCCCAGGACAAGATGCGCAAGCAGGTGGCCCAAATGGCCTGCAAGCACGCCATCAAGGGCGGCGACAAGCTCAACGAGGAACAGATCCGCCTGTTTTTGCAGGGCATGCTGGAAAGCGACTCCCTGCCCACCTGCCCCCACGGGCGGCCCATCGTGACGGAAATGACCAAGTATCAGCTGGAAAAGCGCTTCAAGCGCGCCTGACGGAAGGAAAAGCATGAAACCAAAAGTGATCGCCGTGACCGGCTGCACCGCTTCCGGCAAGAGTTCCCTTGCCATGGAGCTGGCGGGCCGGTTCGGCTGCGAAATTGTCTGCATGGACAGCATGCAGGTGTACATCGGCATGGATATCGGTACTGCCAAGCCCACCCCGGCGGACCGGAAGCAGGTTCCCCACCATATGCTGGATGTTGTACCGCCGGAGGAGCCTTACGCCGTGGCCGACTATGTCCAGGGCGCGGAGGCAGCCTTCGCGGACATCTGGCAGCGGGGGAAGATTCCCATGCTGGTGGGCGGCACCGGCCTGTATCTGAAAAGCCTGCTTCACGGCATGACCCTGGGCGTGGAAAAGAGCGACCCCGCCATTCGTGCCCGGCTGGAGGCTGTGTCCGCGCTGCCCAATGGGCGGGAACAACTGCATCTCTGGCTCAAGGAGGTAGACCCTGTATCTGCCGCCAAACTCCACCAAAACGACCTTCGGCGGGTGATCCGGGCGCTGGAAGTGTACGAGCTTACCGGCACGCCCCTCAGCCAGCAGAAGCGGGTGGAGCCGGAGCGGCCCTATGACATCCTGCCCCTGCAGCTGGACATGCCAAGGGAAAAGCTGCAGAAGCGCATCGCGCTCCGGGTGGATCAGATGCTGGCCGCCGGCCTCCGGGACGAGGTGGCCGGTTTGCTCAGCCATTGCCCGGCGGACGCCCAGTCCATGCAGGCCATCGGATACAAGGAAATGATCCCCGTGGTGAAAAACCAGCTGCCGCTGGATGTGGCCCGGGAACAAATTATTCTGAATACAAAGCATTACGCCAAGCGGCAGGAGACCTGGTTCAAGGGCGAGGAGCTGCTTCGGCGCATCGATGCGGAAAATGAGCCCCTGAAGGCTGCAAACGAGATGATTGCAGCGTTTCTTGACGCATAAGAGGAGATGTGAAGATGATCGCCCGTGATTTTGTTACCGAAGTGGAGAAAAAGTGCGCTCCTGCCTTTGAGCGTATTGATCAGATGGATCTTTTGAACACCGCCAAGGTGCTGGACGCCATGCAGAAGCTGGGCGTTGCCGCCCGCCATTTTGCGCCGTCCACCGGCTACGGCTACGACGACGTGGGCCGCGACACCCTGGAAGCCCTTTACGCCGAGGTGTTTGGCGCAGAGACAGCCATCGTCCGCCCGCAGATCACCTCCGGCACCCACGCCCTGAGCCTGTGCCTATTCGGCATGCTCCGCCCGGGGGACGAGCTGATGTACGCTTCCGGCGGCCCCTACGATACCCTGGAGGAGGTCATCGGCCTCCGGGGCAATCCGGAAGGCTCCCTGAAGGAGATGGGCGTTACTTACGCTCAGGTGGAAATGACCCATGACGGTCGGCTGGATATCGAGGCCATCCGTCGCGCCATGAAGCCCAATACCCGCCTGGTGGCGGTGCAGCGCAGCCGGGGCTATTCCTCCCGCCCCAGCCTGATGCCGGAGGACATCGCTCCCCTGGCGGACATGCTCCACAACGAGTTCCCCGGCGCATACCTGATGGTGGACAACTGCTACGGCGAGTTTGTCTGCGACAAGGAGCCCACCCAGTACGGCGCGGATCTTTGCGTGGGCAGTCTCATCAAGAACCCCGGCGGCGGCCTGGCTCCCACCGGCGGATACATCGTGGGCCGGGAAAAGCTGATCGAGCGCATCAGCTTCAAGTTGACTGCCCCCGGAATCGGCCGGGAGGTGGGCAGCTACGCGGGCAGCTATCAGCCCTTCTATCAGGGCCTGTTCTTGGCACCCCACGTGGTGGCCCAGGCCGTGCGCACCTCCGTGCTGGCCAGCGCCATCTTCACGGAGCTGGGCATGAATACCACCCCTGCCTGGGATGCCCCCCGCACGGACATCATCCAGGCCCTGGAATGCGGCACTCCGGAACGGCTCATCGCATTCTGCCAGGGCATTCAGTCCGCATCGCCCATTGACAGCATGGCGCTGCCCGAACCCTGGGACATGCCCGGCTACGAAAACCCCGTCATCATGGCGGCCGGCACCTTCGTGGGCGGCGCGTCCATCGAGCTGAGCGCAGATGGCCCCATCCGCGCCCCGTTCTACGCCTTCCTGCAGGGCGGATTGACCTACAGCCACGGCAAGCTGGCCTTGATCCGCACCCTGGAATACATGCAGAAAAAAGGCTGCCTCTGATTTTTCCTGTTCTTCCCCTCCTGTTTGGCACATAGGATGCCATCGGGAGGGGATTTTTTTGAGCGACAAAACCACCGTCAAACTGATGCAGATAGAGGAAAAGCGGCGTATCGCCCAGCCGGAGGAAAAAAGTACCGCCCAATGGATCGATTATTCCGGCAAAAAACGGGGCGATTATTTTCAGCCGGATCGGCTGCTGAAAAACCTGGCGGTTTCCTGCGGCCTGATGCTGGTGATTCTGGCGGTGCGCACAGCCGCCCAGCCGGACAGTCAGAGCGTGTTTGGCGCGCTGGAAACGGGCATGAACATGAAATGGGACGAGAGCGTTGGAAAGCTGAGCTTTGTGAACGCGCTGATGCCGGAGGAGATCCGCCAGGTGTGGAATGAGGCCGAGCCGGCGATTGTGCTTGCGCCTGTCCAGGGCGACGTGGTGCATGCCTGGTCGGAAAGCGAGCCCTATATGGAGATTTCTGCCGATCTGCGGGACGTGCGGGCGGTGGCCGACGGCGAGATCATGTCCATCGCTCACGGCATGGAGGAGGAGCGGATTGTGCGGGTGCGCCACTTGGACGGCACCGAAGCCCTCTACGGAAACCTGCAGGAATGCTATCACGATGTGGGCGATTCGGTTTTCGCCGGGGATCCCTTTGCCCTGCTGATGGACGGAAAGCCGCTTGCCTTTGAATACCGGCGGGACGGCAGATCGGTGGAGCTGAAAAACGGCTTTCAGCCAGCGGAGCCCCTGCCGTGAAGCTGCGCTGGAAGGTGCATCCGGCGGGGTGGATCCTGCTGGCCATCCTGCTAATAACGGTGCCGGCGGCGCAGTTGCTGGCGGCGGTTCTGGCGCTGCTGCTTCATGAGGCAGGGCATCTCATCGCCATGAAAAGTTGCGGCGTGAAGGAATGCACCGTGGAGCTGACCCCCTTTGGCGGCGTGGCGGACGTGCCATCTTACGAACGGCTTTCCTGGGGAAAGCGGGCCCTTTGCGCGGCAGGGGGCGTGGTATCCAGCGGGCTGATGGCGGCGCTGTGCCTGCTGGCCCGGCTTGGCGGTTTGTTCTGGCAGGCATTTCTTGGATGCAATCTGATGATGGCGCTGCTGAATCTACTGCCCATCTGGCCCCTGGACGGCGCAAGGCTTCTGACTGCCTGGGCGGAGAAAATCGGCCTGGAAAAAACGGTAGCAAAGGCCTGCGTGTTTCTGGGGTATCTGTTTGCGCTTCTTTTGTTTTTTCTTGGCATTTATGGTGTTTTTCAGGGGATTGTGAACCTTTCGCTATTCCTTTTGCCGCCTTACCTGTGTTATGCTTCCTACCAGAGCGCTGTATACAGCCGCATCCGCAGCATGGACAGTCTGGCAGCAGGTCAGCCCATGGGAGATGGGGAAATCCGCCCGGTGAAAGCCTTTGCCGCCTGCGGTCAGCCCCGCCCGTTGGACGTTCTGCGCATGCAGCGGCTGATTTCCGCCAAAAACACGCCCATTCTTTACATATTTGACGCCGATACCGGGCAGATCAGCCAAACCCTTACACAGAAACAAATTTGTAATAATTTGTTTTCTGACCGTACATGAAAACGCTGGAAAACATTGGAAATCCCTTAAGGTAGACAAACTTCCGCTTTTGTGGTACACTCTGCAATGGTTACAAAAGTGTTACGAAAGGAACGTGAACATGCATCATTCCCATCGAAAACTAAAAACCATTGCCATCCTTCTGTGCGCTGTGCTGCTGTTTGGGGCATTCCCTGCCGTGGCGGACAGCGTGGGAGATGTGGAGGTGCACTCCGCCCAGCTGGTGACGGATTCCTCGCCGGAAAACGGCATGGTTCGCGTGTTCCTTTCTTCCATGGGAAATCCCTCCAGGCTGAATCTGACCACTCAGGGCAGCTATCTGATCAACGGCGATACCTCCCGCCCGGTGGCCAGCGGCAGCAGCCTGGTGGTGAATTTCAGCTCTGTCAACGGCTCCCTGACATTGACCCACGGCGGATCTACCTATCAAATGGGCAGCTATTTCATCCTGCGCCGCACGGGCACCGCATCGTCCAACGGCATCAAGATCCAGCAGTCCAAGGACAGCGCCAACCCCTATCCCGGCGATCTGTCCTTCCGGGCAGTCCGTCAGTCCAGCGGCAGTTACAAGCTGTATACAGTGGCGCATGTGTACATCGAGGATTATCTCTACGGCGTTGTGCCTTATGAAATGGGCAATTCCAGCGCCATCGAGGCCCTGAAGGCCCAGGCCGTCGCCGCCCGAACCTACACCGTCCGCATGATGCACAGCCGCACCTCCGGCTACTACGATGTGGTGGACACAACCAGCGATCAGGTATACAGAGGCACCCCCAGCGGCAACGACAACTGCAAGGCAGCGGTGGACGCCACCCGGGGCATCGTGCTCAAGTACAACGGAAGCTACGTCAGCACCTATTATTCCGCCAGCAACGGCGGCCAGACTGAGTCCCTGAAAAACGTCAACGGCAATTCCTCCCACCCCTATCTCACCGTGAAGGATGATCCCTTTGACTACAACAATCCCAGCTCCCTGGTGAAGAAAAAGACCATATATACTGATCTGCAGAGCGGCTCCAATCCGTCCACCTTCATCAGCAGACTGCGTACCAAGGCTGTCACGGCCTTGCAGAAAAAGGGTTACAACGCCACTACCTACAACACCACCCTGCTCCGCCTGACCAATGTGGCTCCCCACACGCCCAAATACGCGTCGCCCAGCCGTCTGTATACAAAAATGGACTTCACCGTGACCGCCATCACAGGCAATGGCGTCACCGCCACGGCCACCGTCACCTTCGGTATTTTCTCCGAGCTGGAAAGCCTGTTTTCCATGAGCATCCAGTCTTCCTCCAACGAGCTTTGGAGCGCCCGGAAGAGCGGAAACAGCTTTGTTCTGGAGGCCCGCCGCTACGGCCACGGCTACGGCATGAGCCAGCGCGGCGCCATGTACATGGGCAAGCTGGGCTACACCTATGACCAGATCCTGGGCTTCTACTACGAGGGCGCCACCCGTGTGCGCCAGTCCTTTACCAACAAAGTCCTCAATCCGGAATCCGGCATGGACGATGTGCAGATCCAGCCCCCGGCGGACATTCCCACCACCGATTCCACCGCCTGCACCGGCGTGGTCAAGCTGGTATCCAACAGCGGCACGCTGGCCGTCCGCAAGGAGAAGTCTGTTTCTTCGCAGATGATTGGCGGCCTTGGCAGCGGCGCCATTGTCAGCGTGATCCATAACGACGGCAGCTGGTGCTACATCAGCTACGGCAATATCAAGGGCTACGTCCCGGCCGACTCCTTGCAGATTACCGGCACGCCCTCCGGCGAGGCGGGCGCGGGCACGTCCATCCAGGGTTTTGCCACCGTTACCGCCAACGATTTTGTCAACCTTCGTTCCGGCCCCGGCATGGGCTACAATCGGGTGACCACCGCGCCCAACGGCTCCGTGCTGACGGTTTTCTCTGTATCCGGCAGCTGGGCCCACGTCCAGTACGGAAACACCGTGGCCTACGTGAACACGCCCTACATTTCCGCTGTATCCAGCGCCTATCCCCAGCCGGTGACCGGCGGCAGCGGCAATGCCGTGGTCACGACCGCCAGCGGCACGGGCACCGTCAATCTGCGGGAGACTGCCTCCACCTCCGCCCGGGTGCTGACCCAGGTGCGGGCAGGGGAGCCAATCACCATCCTGTCCGACGACGGCTCCTGGGCACGGGTGCGCTATGGCGGCCTGGAAGGCTATATGATGAGCCAGTTCCTCCGCTATGACGGCGATGCATCCGAACCTCCCGCTCCCTCGGAAACCCCTGCGCCGGAGGCCACCCCGCCGGCAGCAGCGGGCAAGACTGTATACATTTCCGTGGCGGATACGCCCCTCTATGAGCGGGCCCAGGCGGAGTCCTCCCGGCTGGCCGTGCTGCCTCTTGGCACCGAAGCGGAGCTGCTTTCCTCTGCGGACGGATGGAGCCTCATCAACGTGCGCGGCCTGACCGGCTATGTGCTCTCTGCCAATTTGAATGAGCAGAAGCCCGATGCATCCACCCCGCCGCCCACCGCCACGACGCCGCCTCCCTCCGGGGACATCCAGCTGGCCCGGGTCACTACCGCCAGCGGTTCTTTGAACTTGCGGATGGAACCCAGCGTGGGCAGCCGGGTGCTGACCACCATCCCCCAATATGCCACGGTCACCGTGACCTCCTATGGCACGGAATGGTGCGCTGTCAGCTACGGCGGCCTGTCCGGCTACGCCATGACCACCTTCCTGACTCTGGAATCCTCCTCTGGCCCGACCCCCGC
Organism: Clostridia bacterium; assembly: GCA_017937655.1. GTDB lineage: Bacteria > Bacillota > Clostridia > Christensenellales > Aristaeellaceae > Limiplasma. The sequence continues at coordinate 48,203 of JAGBDE010000020.1, forward strand.
GCCGGAAACCCCGCCCCAGGGCGACTATACCTCCGCCGTGGTCACTACCGCCAGCGGATCGCTGAATCTGCGGGAAGAACCCCGAAGCGGCAGCCGCATCCTCAGGACCATTCCCCGCAATGCCAGCGTGCAGGTTAACAGCTACGGCGCAAGCTGGTGCAATGTCACCTACGGCGACACCACCGGCTACGTAATGACCACGTTCCTGCGCTTTGTTTCCGCGCCGGAAAACACCCCTTCCGTGGATCCCTCCACCCCCGCGCCCAGCGAGGGCAAGGCCATCGTCACCACGGCCAGCGGTTCCCTCAACCTGCGGGAAAGCGGCCATTACGGCGCGGCGGTCATCGTCCAGATTCCCCAGTACGCTGAGGTGGATGTGCTTCAGAGGGGTGCAAATTGGACCAAAGTGCGGTATCATGTGTTTGAGGGCTATGTGGTCACGTCCTTCCTGACCTTCACAGACGGAAGCGACGCGCCCGCCACGCCAACACCCACCCCGGAAACGCCTACCCAGACCGATACAGCCTGGGTCTCCACCCCCAGCGGTTCCCTGAACCTGCGTCAGGAGCCCAGCAGCAGCGCCCGCGTCCTGATGCAAATTCCCCGGGGCGCTCAGCTGACCGTCCTCAACCGCAGCGACAGCTGGTGCCGGGTGACCTATCAGGGCGTCGGCGGATATGTGATGACCAGCTACCTCAGCTTCACCGGCGCGCCTGCCAGCGAGGCAACGCCCACTCCCGCCGGCGACCCCACGTCCGCCCCGGCGGATGAACCCGCAAATCAGCCCACGCCGGAACCCACCGCGCCGCCCACGGAAGCGCCTGTTCAGCTGTCCACCCAAATGGACGTGCTCAGCCAGAAGGAGAATGCGCTCATTGCCCCGGCCGATGGCGACCGCTGCACCCTTTACGCGGACAGCAGCCTGAACGCCGCCGTGGTGGATCGCCTTGAAAAGGACGCGCCTGTGGTGGTGTGGATGAAGGGACCCGACTGGTGCCTTGTGCAGTACGACCTGGCCGACCCGGCCAAGCTGGCCTACTGCCTGACAAAAGATCTGCAAATGACAGGAGAATGACCATGGAACTTCACCCGGGTGAGAGAATTGACGACCTGCAGCGCAACGGCCTTCGCATTATCCAGAACGAGAACGGCTTCCGTTTCGGCATGGACGCGGTGCTCCTCAGCGACTTCACCTCCGTCCGGCCCCATGAACGGATTGCCGACCTGGGCACCGGCACGGGCATCATTCCGCTGCTACTCAGCCAGAAGCGGGAGGATGCCACCTTTGAGGCCATCGAGATTCAGCCCGATGTGGCGGACATGGCACGCCGTTCTGTTCAGATGAACGGCCTGGACAGCCGCATCCACGTGCATGCCATGGACATGCGTCAGGCCGCCCAGGCGCTGGGCTACGAGTCCATGCACGCCGTCACCTGCAACCCGCCCTACGGCAAGGCGGGCGGCACCCTCACAAGCGAAACGGAAAGCATCCGGGTGTCCCGCCACGAGACGGATATCACCATTGATGAGATCGTTCAGAGCTGCAGCGCCCTGCTCAAGAACATGGGCAGGCTCACCATGGTGTTCCCTGCCCAGCGGATGCTGGAATTGTGCGACGCCATGCGTCGGTTCCGTCTGGAACCCAAGCGCATCCGCATGGTGTGCGCCAAGGCGGAAAAGCCGCCGTATCTACTGATGATCGAGGCCATGAAAAACGCCAAGCCTGCGCTGCTCTGGCATCCGCCGCTGATTGTGTATCATCCCGACGGCAGCGAAACGGAAGAAATTCAGCGCATCTATCACAAAATCTGACGCTGGCGGTCCCGCCGCCACAGAAGCAGCATCAGCATATTCCACAGGAGCAGGGCGATTTGTCCTGCTCCTTCTGCTATGATCACGCCTTTTTGCCGCAGGGCGGGGTTGGCGCTGAGCAGCCAGGTGAGCAGCAATGTCAGGCAGGAGATGGGCACCGCGCCCAGCATGGAGCGTTTTTGTTGGCCCAGGCTGGCCAGCATGCCGCCGGTGACGTGGGAGAAGGAGAACAGTACCGCCAGGGGCGCGGCATAGCGGATCCAGTCCGCCAATTCCGGCAGGCGGTAAAAGAAATTGGCAAACAGCGGCGCGAGGACTACCAGCAAAGTATAGCTGCCAAAGCCCGCCGCCGCGCAGGCCAGGAAGCACAGGCCCATCAGCCGCAGGGCTTCCCGGCGGTTGTTCTCCGCCTTGGCCAGCCGGGGCACCAGCACCATGGTCAGCGCGCTGGTGAACACGCAGGGCAGCATCATCAGGGGCATGACCATGCCGTTAAGCATGCCCAGCCTGGACAGGGCCTCGGACTGGCTGAGGCCGGACACCTGCAGCCGCATGGGCAGGACGATGGACTCCAGCGCACGGAGCAGGGTGGTCACCAGCCGGGTCAGGGTGGTGGGCAGGGCCAGCTGCATAATGGGCTGTGTCCAGGTTTTCAGGGGAAAATCCATCCGTACCGGGATTTTCAGCATCCCGATGACAAAAATCAGCCCCAGGATTTCCGAGGCCATGGTGGCAAACACCGGCACGGCGGCCATCCAGGGGGCGGTCAGATGTTGGAAACACAGTAGAATCCCCATGGCGATGACCAGCTTGGAAAACTGCTCAATCAGCTCTGACCAGGCGGGCAGCCAGCTTTGCTCCGTGCCGTAGCAAAACCCGTTGTACACCGCGCTGTAGCCTAGAATCAGGATGCATGGCGCGGTGAACCACAGCGATGGCATGACCCGCATATCGCCAATGATCCTGGAAAGGATGGGGGAGAAGAGCAGCAGCGCGGGGATCAGCGCCGCCGAGGCTACCCGCACCAGAAACACGCCGGCCATCAGCGGCTTTTCCCGGTCGGCCCGGGCGGATTTGGCAGTCATCCGGCTCACCGCCAAAGGCAGGCCGGAGGTCAGCGGCGTGATGGCCAGCATATGCACGCTCTGGGAAAGCTCCGTGATGCCCATGATCTCCGGGCCCATCCACCGGGAAAACAATATCCGCATCAGCATGCCCAGAAAACGCACCACCGCATTGACTGCGGTCAAAAGTAAGGTTTGGGTTTTCGCGCTTTTTTTCATCTTGTCCCCTCCACGTCCAAACCTATGACGGGGGGATAGGAAGCATGCTTTATTGGTTGCGTTTCCCCGGAAAATGCACTATAATTGGTTTATCAAAAGCCTTTCCGGCCAAAAGAAAGACGGTGCCACAAATGAAAACCAGCTCCTTCCGGTTATGGACGTCTGTGCTGCTTCTGGGTTTGGTGGGCCAGTTTGCCTGGACCATCGAAAACATGTACTTCAACGTTTACCTCTACAATGAAATCTCCACCGACCCGGGCTACATTGCGGCCATGGTGTCCGCCAGCGCCATCGTCGCCACGCTGACCACCCTTCTCATGGGCCCGCTTTCTGACCGGCTGGGCAAGCGGAAGCTGTTCATCTGCGGGGGATACATCCTCTGGGGCATCAGCACCGCGGCCTTTGGATTTGTGACCAAGGAAAACGCCGCCCGGCTGTTCCCTGCCGTGGGCGGAGCGGCCGCTGCCGCCGTGATGGTAGTGGTGCTGGACTGCGTGATGACCTTCTTTGGCTCCACCGCCAACGATGCCGCCTTCAACGCCTATATTACCGACTCCTTTGAAAACGAGAAGCGGGGCAAGGTGGAGGGCGTGCTGGCCATTTTGCCGCTGGTGTCCATGCTGGTCATTTTCGGCCTGTTCGACGGCATGACCAAGAACGGTGAGTGGCAGCAGTTCTTCCTGATTTTTGGCGTGCTGGTAACGGCAGTGGGCGTGATCGGCCTCATCCTGATGCCGGAAAGCAGCATCGCCCCGGAGAAGAAGCCCTTCATGGGCCAGCTGCTCTACGGCTTCCGTCCCTCCGTGTGGAAGGCGGAAGGAAAGCTCTACCTGTCTTTGGTGGCCATGTGCATTTTCTCCATCGCCGTGCAGGTGTTCTTCCCTTACCTGATTATCTACATCCAGAAATACCTGGGTTTTGAGGACTACGCCATCGTGCTGGGCGTGGTGCTGATCGTGTCCTCCGTGGTCAGCGTCCTTTGCGGCAAGCTGATTGACCGGGTGGGCAAGATGCGCTTTGTGCTGCCCGCCGCCGGGGTGATGCTGCTGGGCCTGATTGGCATGTATTTCCTGCGGGGGATGATCCCGGTCATTCTGGCCGGCACGGTGATGATGAGCGGCTACATGCTGGTCACCGCCGCCCTCAACGCCGAGATCCGCGACCAGACTCCCGAGGGCAAGGCCGGGCATTTCCAGGGCGTGCGCATGGTGTTCAGCGTGATGATCCCCATGATCATCGGCCCGGCCATCGGCGCGGCGGTCATCAAGGGCAGCGCCCTCACTTACGAAGAACTGGGCGAGATCAAGACCGTGCCCACGCCCGCCATCTTCCTGGCAGCCGCCGTGACGCTGCTCCTGGTGCTGATTCCCATCGCCCTGATGAAACGGAGGAAAGAAGAATGCTGACCCCCTTTGGAGAAAAGCTGAATCCGGACTGCCCTTTGCAGGAGCATCCCCGGCCCCAATTGGAGCGGGCCAAATGGCTCAACCTGAACGGCAAGTGGGACTATGCCATTACGGAAACCCGGGCGGATGAAACGGCTCCCGCCCAATGGGACGGCCAGATCGTGGTGCCTTTTTCGCCGGAAGCGCCCCTCAGCGGCGTTAATCGTACCCTGGACAGCCAGCACACCCTGTGGTACCGGCTGACTTTGCCGTTGGACGGCTGGATGGTCGACGGCCAGCGAACCCTGCTGCATTTTGATGCGGTGGATCAGGAAGCCACGGTTTACATTAACGGCCAGGAAGCGGGCCGACACATGGGCGGCTACACCGCCTTCTGCCTGGATATCACCCCCTACCTGACCGGGAAGGATGACCAGCTGATCGTCCGGGTGCATGACGATACCGACGCAAGCTGGCACAGCCGCGGCAAGCAGAGCTCCAAGCGGGGCGGCATCTGGTATACGCCCCAGAGCGGCATCTGGCAGACGGTCTGGCTGGAAGTCGTGCCGGAAAACTACATCACCGGCCTGCATTTCACCCCGGATATGGACGCCGGAGTGCTCCGCATCACCGCCACCGCCAACGGAGAGGGGGAGTGCGTCCTCACCCTGGAGGGCAAGGAGCATCGCTTTCCGGCCAATCAGCCGGCGGAGATCCCTGTGGAGAACGTCCGCCTCTGGTCGCCGGAGGATCCGCATCTGTATCCCTTCACTCTCCAATTTGGGGAGGACAGGGTCAGCAGCTATTTTGCCATGCGCAAAACGGAAGTCCGGGAGGACGAAAAGGGCGTGAAACGGCTGTTCCTTAATGGCCGCCCCTGCTTTCACAACGGCCTTCTGGATCAGGGCTATTGGCCCGACGGCCTGTACACGCCGCCCTCTGACGAAGCCATGATCTACGACATCCAGACCATGAAGGACCTGGGCTTCAACATGCTGCGCAAGCACATCAAGGTGGAGCCCATGCGCTGGTACTACCATTGCGATCGGCTTGGCATGCTGGTTTGGCAGGACATGATCAACGGCGGCGGGCAGTACAAGTTCGGGGTCATCTCCGTGCCGCTGGTCACCGGCCTGTACATGAAGGACAGCCGCTACAAGGCCTTTGCCCGGGAAAGCGAGGAAGGCCGCCGGGAGTATTATCAGGAGCTTCAGGAGATGATCCTCCAGCTGCGCAACGTGCCCTCCATCGTGCTGTGGGTGCCCTTCAACGAGGGCTGGGGCCAGTTCGACGCCGCAGAAGCCTGCCGCCGCATCCATGGGCTGGACGCTTCCCGGCCCATCGACCACGCCAGCGGCTGGCACGACCAGAAAATCGGCGATATCCAGAGCCTGCACGTGTATTTCCGGCCCTACCGTTTCAAGCGGGACCGGAAAAACCGGGCGGTTGTCCTCAGCGAGTTTGGCGGGTATAATCTTCCTGTGGAAAATCACACCTGGAACGACGCCAACTTCGGCTACAAGGGCTTCTCATCCAAGGAAGAACTCTGGCATGCCTACGAGAAGCTCTACCGGGAGCAGATCCTGCCGGCCATTCCCAAGGGCCTGGCCGCCAGCGTCTACACCCAGGTCACCGACGTGGAGGACGAGGTCAATGGCCTGATGACCTACGACCGCAAAGTGGTCAAGGTGCCCCGGGAGGAGATCCGCAAACTGAACGCCCAGGTCATTCTGCTGGGCGAAGGAAAATAAAGGAGGAACAAACCATGAAGCAAGTCATTCATACGGACAAGGCGCCCAAAGCCATCGGCCCCTATGTGCAGGGCTGGAAGGTGGGCAATATGATCTACACTTCCGGGCAGCTGGGCATCGACGTGGAAAAGGGCGGTCTGGCGGATACCGTGGTGGAGCAGGCCCACTGCTCCATGAAGAACGTCGGCGAGATTCTCCGCGCTGCCGGTGCGGATTATGCGGACATCATTAAGTCCACCATTTTCGTCAAGGATCTGGCGGATTTCAAGGCAGTCAACGAAGTTTACGCCAGCTATTTCCAGGGCGACTTCCCTGCCCGCAGCTGCGTGCAGGTGGCCGCGCTGCCCATGGGCGGCCTGGTGGAGATCGAAGTGGTGGCCATCAAGGAATAACCCCCAAATGGAGCCGGGTTCGCGCCCGGCTTCTTTCTTTTTGGAAAGTTGACAACCCACCCCTGCCGTGATAGACTTTTTTCATTCCGTTTTGGAAAAGGGAGGCCTGTGTATGCTTCGTGGTCTGCTGGTGGTCAACGCATTTCTCAAGACCAACAAGTTTGACGATATCTATCTCACGCTGGCAAAAGCCGCGGAAAAGAAAGACATCCGCCTCAGCGTTCTGACCAACGCGGAGGCGGTGGCGCTTCTTTGCAAAATGCCTGAAACCCTGGCGGAATATGACTTCTGCCTTTTCTGGGACAAGGACGTGCAGCTGGCCATGCAGCTGGAGGCAGCCGGGATGCGGCTGTTCAACTCCGCCTCCGCCATCCTCAAGTGCGACGACAAGGCCCTGACCTGGCTCAGCCTGCGCGGGGAGAAGGATATCGCCCTGCCGGAAACCATCCTGGCGCCCAAGACCTTTCCCAACATCGGCTACACTAACCTGGACTTCCTCAGCACGGTGGCGGACAAGCTGGGCTTCCCGGTCATTGTGAAGGAATGCTTCGGCTCCTTTGGCCAGCAGGTTTATCTGGCCGATCATATGGAGGAGCTTCAGGCCATCGTGAAGCGGCTGGAGGGCATCCCTATGCTGTTCCAAAAGCCGGTGATGGAAAGCCTGGGCCGGGACGTGCGCATCAATGTGGTGGGGGAGAAAGTGGTGGCCTGCATCCTCCGGCATGGCGGGGCAGGGGAGTTCCGCAGCAATATCACTTTGGGCGGCTCCATGGAGCCCTACACGCCCACCGAGGCCGAGGCACAGCTTGCCATCCGCACGGTGAAGGCCCTGGGCCTGGATTTTGCCGGGGTGGACGTGCTGTTCGGCAATGACGGCCCCGTCCTTTGCGAGGTCAACAGCAACGCCCATTTCAAAACCACGCTGGAATGCACCGGCGTCAATATGGCGGACGAGATCATGAACCACATCATCGTCCAACTGGAGAGAGAAAAACAGTGAAAACCATCTGGCTTCTTTATCATATCAACGATCTGAACGTGAACCGGGACTATGTGACCACCATGCGCAAAAGCGCCAAGCCGCTGGATTTGACCATCAAGACGGTGACCCTGGACCAGCTGACCCTGACCATGAACGAAAATGGCATGCCCGGCGTGCTGCTCAAGGGCAAGCCCGCCCGGCCTGACGCGGTCATCTCCCGGATGCGGGATCCCCTGTACAGCCGCCATCTGGAGGCCATGGGCGTCCCGGTGTTCAACGGTTCCAAGGTCTGCGAGATCTGCAACGACAAGCGCTACACCTATCAGTTTTTGAAGGGCATGCCCATGCCCCGCACCACGTTCCTGACGGCCACCACGCCCATGCCCACTCGTTACCCCCAGGTGGTGAAACCCGCCTGCAGCCATGGCGGCGACCGGGTGCAGGAAGTGAAGGACATCCTGGAATATCAGGACGCTGTGGAAACGGTTCTGCCGGAAGCAGGCCTGGTGCAGGACAAGACGAGCAAGCCCGGCTATGACCTGCGGGTGTACGTGCTGTTTGGCAAGATCGTGGCGGGGGTGATGCGCCACTCCAAGCACGGCATGGTGTCCAACTTCAAGCAGGGCGGAGAAGTCAGCCTCCACACCCTGACCCGGGAGGAAACCGACCTTTGCAGCGAGGTCATCCGCCGGTTTGAGGAAGCGGGCGCGCCGCTGTGCTTTGCCGGGGTTGATTTCCTGTACGAGAAGGAAGGCCCGGTCATCGGCGAAGTGGAGGACGTGGTGGGCAGCCGCATGCTCTACAAGGCCAGCGATATCGACATCGTGGCCATGTACCTCAGTGAGATCGCCCGGCGGATCTGACCCGCCGTCAGGAGAAAAGCATGAACATCAGAAAAGCCACTTATGACGATCTGGCGCGGATCGCAGAGATCGAGATTTTCAACTACCGGCTGCATTTCTATCCCATCTTCCAGAATGACGATTTCTATTTTGCCGATCTGACGGTCCCCGCCCAAATGGAAAGCCTGAAGCCCCGGCTTCCAAACCTGTGGGTCTACGATGACGGCGTTGTGAAGGGCTTCCTGGAAGCGGAAAACCAGGAAGTGAAGAAACTGTTTGTGGAGCCGGTTCTCCAGGGGCAGTCCATCGGCGCGGAGCTGCTCATGTATGCCATCCGGGAGATGGACGTGCGCACCCTCTGGGCCCTGGAGAAAAACACGCGCGCCATCGCGTTTTATCAGCGGCATGGCTTTCGTCTGACGAAGGACAAAAAGCTGGAAGAGGACACCACCGAATACCTTGTCCGTATGGAACGATAAACAAAAACCCCGCCATTTCGGCGGGGCTTTTGTTTTACTTTCTGCGTCTGCGCTCGTACTTGCGCATCAGGGCATAGATGCCGTTGGTCATCTTCTGCTGTTCTTTCTTGGTGTAGTTCTTCATGCGCTCCAGCAGCTCGGCCAGCTTTTCGCCGGCAACCAGCAGGTTGGCATAGGCCGCGCTGAGGTTCTCCTTCTTGGCGGGCTTCTTCTCCTGCTTGGCGGCAACCTGGGGCACAGACTCCTTCTTCTCCGGCACCGCGTCGCTGGCAGCCACGGCCTTGTCGGCCTTGACCAGCTTCTGCTTGTTGCCTTCGCAGAGCATCTTCATGGCGGGCAGTTCCCAGCTTTCGCCATTGTAGGGGGAGGACGCGCTCAGGCCAAACTCCTTCTTCAGCAGGCCCTCGAACACGCCCACCACGTCGTCGTCGCCATGGACAACAAACACATGCTTGGGCTTGGGGTCAAAATGGCCGATCCAGGTCAGCAGGCCGTTCTGGTCGGCATGGCCGCTGACGCCCGCCAGGGCGGTCACATGGGCCTTAACCTGAATGGTCTCGCCGAAGAGCTTCACCTTGTCCACGCCCTCGATGAGGCTGCGGCCCAAGGTGCCGTTGCTCTGGTAACCCACAAACAGGATGGTGGATTCCGGCCGCCACAGGTTGTGCTTCAGGTGGTGGCGGATGCGACCTGCGTCGCACATGCCGCTGGCGGAAATGATGACCTTGGGCGTGGGATCCACGTTGATCTGCTTGCTCTCGTCAGAGGTGACCGCCACATGCAGGCCATCGAAGGTAATGGGGTTGATGCCCCGCTTGATGAGGGCCACGGTGTCCTCGTCGGCGCATTCCATGGTGTTCTCGTTGAAAACCTTAGTGGCTTCAATGGCCATGGGGCTGTCGATGTAGACCGGGAAATCGTCATGGCCGTTGATGAGCTTGTGCTCCTTGATGTGCCGGAAGAAGTAGAGCATCTCCTGGGTGCGGCCCACAGCAAAGCTGGGAATGACCAGGTTGCCGCCCCGGTCCAGGGTTTCCTGGAGGATCTTGGTCAACTCGCCAATGTAGTCCGGCACAGGGCCGTGGGTGCGGTCGCCGTAGGTGGATTCCATGACCACGTAGTCGGCCTTGGTCATGTACTGAGGATCCCGCAGCAGGGGCTGGTTCAGGTTGCCGATGTCGCCGGAGAACACAATGGTCTGGACGTCGTTGCCCTCGGTGACCTGCACCTCAATGGAGGCAGAGCCCATCAGATGGCCCACGTCCTCCATGCGGATGGAAATGCCTTCACAGATATCCACCTGCTGGCGGTACTTGCAGGGGCTGAACAGTTGGCAGGTGGCCAGGGCGTGCTCCTGGGTGTAAAGGGGCTCCACCAGAGCCTTGCCGCTGCGCTGGGCCTTGCGGTTCTTGTACTCTGCGTCGCTCTCCTGGATGTGGGCAGAGTCCTGCAGCATGATCTTGCACAGGTCGGCTGTGGTTTCTGTGGCGAAGATCTTGCCCCGGAAGCCGTTCTTGTAAAGCAGCGGCAGGTATCCGCTGTGGTCGATGTGTGCGTGGGTCAGAAGCACGTAGTCAATCTGGGATTCCATGATGGGCAGATCGGCGTTCTGGTAAACGTCCATGCCCTGCTCCATGCCGTAATCCACCATGATGTACTTGCCGCAGGCTTCCAGAAGGAAACGGCTGCCGGTGACTTCGTGGGCAGCGCCCAAAAATGTGAGCTTCATGTGGTACCCTCCTTTATGCATTCGTGGTCAGCAGGTGGAACAGCGCCGCGATCTGCGGCTCCATCTGCGTGGCGGTGTATTCATACAGGGCGTCGCTGCCCTGGTATGGATCGGGGATTTCCGGGTCGAAGTATCGGCATTGGGCCTTGATGTCCGGGTACAGGCTGCGGATCAGGTCGACGTGCCGCTTGCTGACGCCCATGATCACGTCGGCCTGGGAGAGCAGTTCCGGGATGATGACGCTGGAGCGATGATCCTCCAGATGGAGTCCCCGGCGTTCCATGGCGCGGATGGCCCCGCCCGATGCAGGCAGCCCGTTTTCCGTATATATGCCGGCAGAGATGGCGCGGGCATCCGCCTGATGCTGGCGGCACAGGGCGTTGAAAAGGCACTCCGCCATGGGGCTGCGGCAGGTGTTGCCGGTGCAGACGAACAAAACGGTGGTCATTTTGCTGCCTCCGCGTCTGCGTCCAGCTCCGTGAAGCCTGCGGCCCTGCACAGCCGGTTCATGAAGGCCAGGCCGATGCCGCTGGCAGGCAGCACCTCGCTGAACAGCAGGGGGATGTGGTCGTCGTCTGCCTGGCGCAGGGTGGCGAAAAGCCGCTGGGCCGCGGAGGCGGGGTTTTCCACGCTGCCGATGCACACGGTCTCCACGCCTTCATACAGCGGCAGATGCTCCTCAAAAGCCAGTACACGCACGGCCTGGCCCTTTGCGGCGGCTTCCCTGGCCCGTGCCAGGATGAGATTGGCCACGTTTTCCGGCTTGCCCTTCACCATACTCAGGGTGCCGGAGGGAGCGTAATGTTTGTAGCGCATGCCGGGGGAGAGGGCTTTTTCGCCGTCCATCAGCGGGCGCAGAATGCTGTCCGCCACTTTGACTTCCGGCAGAACCGTCAGCAGCATTTCCGGGGTGATGCCGCCGGGGCGGAGAATGGTGGGAATAGGGGAGGTCAGGTCCAGCACGGTGCTTTCCAGGCCCACCTGGCACTCGCCGCCGTCCAGAATGAGAGGAAGGCGGCCCCGGAGGTCGTCCAGCACATGCTGGGCGGTGGTGGGGCTGGGCTTGCCGCTGGTGTTGGCACTGGGCGCGGCAATGGGCAGCTGGCAGGCAGCCAGCATGTCCCGGGCCACGGGGTGGGAGGGGATGCGCACCGCCACGCTGGGCAGCCCGGCAGTGACCACAGAGGGCACGGTGCCTTTCTTCATGAGCAGCATGGTCAGCGGGCCGGGGCAGAAAGTGCTGATCAGCAGCCGGGCGGTATCGGTCACTTCGCAAATGTGGTCCAGCTGGGCGGGATCCGCCACATGCACAATCAGCGGATTGTCCGCAGGGCGGCCCTTGGCAGCAAAAATGGAGCGCACCGCGTCCTCGTTAAGGGCGTTTGCGCCAAGGCCGTAGACCGTTTCTGTGGGGAAACCCACCAGCTGGCCGGCCTGAAGCAGTCGGGCCGCCTCCTGGATGGCCGCCTCCGTGGGCATAAGCAGTTTCGTTTCCATGGTTATCTCTGTTCTCCCAACGCTTTCAGTTTGTCCATCTGCTCCGTCATGAGCAGCGCGTCAATGATTTCGTCCAGGTCGCCGTCCAGGGTATCCTGCACCCGGTTCAGGGTCAGGCCGATGCGGTGATCCTTGACGTAGCTCTGCAAAAAATGATAGGTGCGGATGCGCTCGCTTCTCTCGCCCCCGCCGATCAGGCCCCGCCGGAGCTCCGCGTAAGCGGTGTCGGTCTCTTCGCGGAGCTTGTCGTAAACCCGGCTGCGCAGCACGCGCATGGCCTTTTCCCGGTTTTTCAGCTGGCTTTTTTCGTCCTGGCAGGTGGCCACGATGCCGGTGGGCAGGTGGGTGATACGGACGGCGCTGTCCGTGGTGTTGACGTACTGGCCGCCGTGGCCGGAGGAACGGTAGGTGTCGATCTGCAATTCCTCCGGGGCGATGTTCAGCTCCACCTCGGCGGCTTCCGGAAGCACGGCCACGGTGCAGGTGCTGGTGTGCAGCCTGCCGGAGGATTCAGTTTCCGGCACTCGCTTCACCCGATGCACACCGCTTTCGAATTTCAGCCGGTTAAACGCGCCCACCCCGCTGATGGTCAGGATGGCTTCCTTCACGCCGCCCAGCTCCGTCATGGCAAGGCTCACCGGCTCTACCCGGAAGCGATGCCGCTCGGCGTAGCGGGTGTACATGCGCATCAGATCAGCCCCAAAGAGGGCGGCTTCGTCGCCGCCTGCCCCCTGGCGGATTTCCAGCACCACGTTTTTGTCCGCGTCCGGATCCTTGGGCAGAAGCAGCAGCTTCAGCTCTTGCTCCTTCTCAGCCAGTTCCCGGGAAAGCCGTTCCAGCTCCACCCGGGCCAGGTCTTCCATCTCCGGCAGATCCAGCAGATCCCGGGCGTCGGATTCCTCCTTTCGGAGGCGGCAATATTCGTGGTAGGCGTTCAGCTTGGGCTCCAGCTCGGCATGCTCCTTGAGCAGCCGCTGCCACAACGCCTGGTTCTGTATGGTTTCCGGCTGGTTCAGCTCTTCGGTCAGCTCCTGATAGCGCCCTTCCAGCCATTCAAATTGCTTAAACATGGCTTCTCCTTCCTGCCACGATGCGGTCAAGGCCGTACAGATCCTGGTGAACCTTCACGTCCGAAAAGCCTGCCTCCGCAAACAGGGCGGATACGTCCCGGGCCTGCTGCGAGCCGATCTCCACCATCAGCCATCCGTCCGCCCTCAAATATGCGGGCGATTCCGCCGCCAATCGCCGGTAAAAATCCAGCCCGTCGTCGCCGCCGTCCAGGGCCATGACCGGCTCCTGCATCACTTCCGCCTGTAGGGTTTTGCAGTCCTCGCTGGGAATGTAGGGCGGGTTGGACAGGATCAGGTCAAAGCACATTCCGGCAGGAATGGCGGCAAACAGATCGCCCTGATAAAAGGTGACGCTTGCCTGGTTGTCAGCAGCGTTTTTCCGGGCGATGGCGAGGGCGTCATGGCTCAAATCGGCCGCAGAAACCTGGGCCTTAGGGCATTCCTTTTTGAGCGTCACCGCGATGGCCCCGCTGCCGGTGCACATATCCAGCACGGTGGGGGAGGGCAGTCCCTTCAACCGGTTGATGCCCAGCTGGCACAGGCTTTCCGTCTCCTGACGGGGAATCAGCACCCGGTGATCCACAGAAAACCGACGGCCGTAGAACCATTGCTCGCCCAGCAGGTACTGCAGCGGCTGCCTCTGAGTGCGTGAAAGCAGGAGCGACGCCAGGCGCTGCTCCTGCTCAGGGGTCATGGGGCGATTTTTTTCCAGGCGAAGGGCCAAATGGTCAAGCCCGGTCACAAAGGACAGCAGAAGAACGGAATCCGTTTCCGGGTCGGGGATTCCGTTTGCTTCCAACGTTTGCCGGGTTTGGTTGAGCCTTTCGCCGATGGTCATTGTCATTCCGCCTTTTCGGGTTCTTCCTCAGCGGGAGCGGCTTCCTCGGCCGCTGCTTCCTGCTGGATATCCTGCCGCATGACGGGGTCGGTAATGCGGTAATCCCGGATGATGGTGTAGCCTTCGGGGGTGGTCTCGCAGCCTTCGGGCAGGCCGTACAGCGCCACGTTCATGGACACGATGGCCACTTCCAGCATCTCCAGGGTGGGCTGCTTGGTGGTCAGGCGCTGCATCTGCAGGCCGGGCCAGCGGAGGATCTTGGCCACCTTGCCGGTAGAGTGGGCCAGGCCCTTGAGCACTTCGTAGCTGATGCCGGCCACGATGGGCAGGAAAATGAGGCGGCTCAGGAAGCGCAGGAACACGTTGTTGATGGGCATGCCGATGGCCTCAAACAGATAGCCCACGGTGGTGAAGATCAGCATGGAAATGAGGAACACAATCAGCAGGAAGCTGGTGCCGCAGCGGGGGTGCAGAGTGGAGAACTTCTGCGCGTTTTCAGGGGTCAGGGGCAGATTGTTCTCGTTGCAGTACACGGTTTTGTGCTCGGCGCCGTGGTATTCAAAGGTGCGGCGCACGTCCGGCACCTTGGCGCAGAACAGGATGTAGCCAATCAGCAGGCAGATACGGAAAATGCCGCTGATCAGGTTAACCAGCCATTCCTGCTTGATCCAGTTCTTCAGCAGGGATGCCAAGGCTTCGGGCAGGAAGAAAAACAATCCCAGGGACAGCACGATGGCCAGGAAAACGGCCACGCCCATCACGATCTTGTCGATGCCCTTGCCCAGCTTCTTGCTCAGCCATTTTTCAAACTTGGTGGGTTCCTCCTCCAGGATGCCCAGCATATCGGTGCTTTCCTGCAGGGTGGACATGCCCATGGAGAACATGGTGCACATGTTCACAATACCGCGGATGAAGGGCCAGCCCATCCAGGGATGCTTATCGGCGGGGGAGGAATAAGGCTTGAGCTTGGTAACGATGGTGTTGTCCGGCTTGCGCACAGACACGGCGATGGCCTTGGGGGCCTTCATCATCACGCCTTCCATGACGGCCTGGCCGCCGATATCCACCCGTCCGCAAGCGGTTTTGTTATCTTTAATCATAGGTAATTCATTCCTTTCCGGCGCAGGGCTATGATGGCAACCTACGTCCTTTTATGCATTCGACATGAACCAGCCTGCTTCCTGCCATTTGTGTGGTATCATCAGGCGGGAAACGAAAAGTTCACGGTTTGTACAAAATCAAAAAGAGCACCCTTGACGGATGCTCTCTTGAATGGCTTATTCCATGTTGAAACGCTTCTTGAAGCGGTCCACACGTCCACCGCTGTCCACCAGTTTCTGCTTGCCGGTATAGAAAGGATGGCACTTAGAGCAGATTTCGACCTTCAGCTCAGGCTTGATGGAGCCGGTTTCGAACGTCTCGCCGCACACGCAACGGACGATAGACTTGCCATACTTGGGATGGATCTTTTCCTTCATGATTTTCACCTCTTTTGCGCATGCAGTGCTGCGCTCAAATGCGCGATTGAAATTATAACATAGCCGCAACGGAATTGCAATACTTTTTCTGACAGGATTTGAAAATTCTTAGCCCGGGTCGTTGAGGCCGTATGTATAACGCACTACCAGCCAGGGCGCGCTTTGGTACATACCGAAGGCGTCGCCGTAAAGACGGTAGCTCTTTCCCTCTTCCCACTGGGTTTTGGAGGAGTTCTCCACAAACACCATGATGGGGCTTTCCTCCGTGCCCACGTTCATGAAGGCGCGCTGGGGCTTGGTGGTCTCGATGGAAGTGATCACGCCCTTGCAGACGTAGATCTGGCTCTGGCTCTTGCGAAGCTCCAAGTTGTCCATCAGGTCTCTGTACTGGGTCACGATGTCCCAGGCCTTGCGGGAGTAGATGTCGATATTGGGCACGTAATACACATTGTGCTCCACCCGGGTGGTCTTCTTGCCGGGGTAATCGGCGGTGATGATGATGGTGTTATTGCCGATTTTGTCCATCTTGGCAATGAAGTTGAAAGCGCCGTCCTGGGCGGTGGTGGTGATGTCCAGGTCGCTGTGGGGGGAGAGCACCTTCACCGTGGCGCCGGGCAGGGTGGTGGCGCGCACCAGCATGCTGGCGCTGCTCCAGTTGCCGCTGGAAGCGATATCGGAAGCCAGATCCAGGGGGATCTCCTGGGGCTCGCGGTAGAGGGTGATGGTTTTGGTGTTTTCCCGGCAGTACTGGCTGCGCACCACGATGGTAATGGTGTTTTCGCCGATGGGCTGCACGGTGGCGTTGTAGCTGACCCTGCCGCCATTGGTGTTGACCAGGTCGCTGTAGTCCTCGCCGTTGATGGTCAGCTTGCTGCCCTCCCGGACGGTGAACACGATGTTGAACAGCGCGGTGCTGACCTCCAGGTATTCCGTGTCCGGGGTGATGAGATCAATGGGGGAAAGGGGGATGTCGATCTCGTACTGGATCTGCTCCAGGGCGGTCTGCTTGCCGCTGTCGGACACCAGGTAGGGGCTGACGGTGACGGTCATGGTCTCCTGGACGTAGTCCTCGTGATCGTCGTACCAGATATGGTCGGGAATATCAAAGGTGGCAACGCCGCCCACCACGATGGCGGATGTGCGCAGCTCCTTGATCATAATGCGCTGGCCGTCCTCACCGGGAATGGTGATGGTGTGGTTGGCCAGTTCGTTGCGGATGGTGGGGGTGACTGTGGCGGTGGCCTTCTCCGGGCCGGACTGGTTGAACACCATGGGGATGACGTATTTCCACACCAGCAGCACCAGCAGCACGGCCACCGTCAGAATGGCCAGGAACTGGACGAAGCGACGCATGCTGAAGGTTTTCCGGCGGTTGTCATAAGCGCCCATGCGCATGGTGTAGGACTTGCTCTGGCCGCCAGGACCGTTGTCCGGAATGTAGGCGCTGGTGTCCCGGTAGCCGTCGTAGAGGGCCTCAGGATCGTTGCTCTGGTAGGCGCTCACCAGGCGTCGGGAGTTGCCGTAGCCGTACATGTCCTCCTGCTCCTGGCTGTCATAGCTGGTATGATACCGGGGGCCGTAGGCGGGCCGTTCCGGTTTTTCCTCGGCCTGGGGATCCACGGTGCGCAGGGTCTGGGTGGGGTCGTCCGTGTAGGCGGAAAAGAAGGTGGAGCGGTTGCTGGTGGTGTGCACCGTGCGGCCGGAGGGGGCCATGCCCCGCCGGGCAGCCGCCTGCCGCAGCCTGCGCTGCTCTTCCTCGCCCGCAATTTTCCGGGCCTTCAGGCTGACCATTTCGTCTGCCAGCTGGTCACGGGGATCGTCCGCCTCTTCGTACTGGCCAAATTCGTCCACCCGGATATAGGCCTTGGGCTTCTCCTGATTTTTCATTTCCTGCTGCCAGGGAAGATACCCGTTTTCGTTGTAGGCGTTTTGCGGCAGATCCGCGCCGCAGTAAATGCAATGGGGCATTCCTGCGCGGTTCCACTTTTCACAATTGGGACACTTCATTTCAGCAGCTCCTTTTGCTCAGTTCCATAAAAATTTCGTCGTCCGGGGCGGTTTTTCCTGCCTCAGGCAAGGAAGCCCATCCGGGCAAGGTATTCCTGGTGCAGCTCCATGTACTGGTCCAGCAGCGTGGCGGCCAGCATGTCGTCGTCCTCGTCGTCGGGGTGGTCGCTGAGGTAGGCGTCGTAGATGAACTCAAAGGCGTCGTCATCGTCGTACTCGTTTTCGCCCATGTCGTCGTTTTCGTCCAGCACGCCGCTGACCCGCATGTAGTGCAGATCGTAGCGGATAAAGTCGTCCAGCATGGAGGACAGCTTATCCTCCACCGCCCGGAAGGGCTTTTTTTCCAGCTTTTTCAGGATCCAGTCCCGGGCCTCGGCGGGGTTGTAGGCTTCGTTCATATAGATTGCCTCCTTTATGGGTGGAAAAATCAAATAAGAATATAGCAAAAAACCGCCCGACAGCGAGAAGGATGAAAAGGAAGGAGTTATCCTTCACTTTGCACCAAAGAAACACCGAAACACCAAGCCCGTCCAGGCTTGCTATTTCTTGTTCTGCGTGATAGAATGAAAGCGCAAATTTGAATTTGAAGGAGTAGTTAGCAAATGAATATAACATATAAAAACCCTGGCTATGACCACTCAATAGATAGTATTTCGTTGTTTTTGACAGGGGATGAAACCCCGTTTTGGTCAGAACCCATATTCCATTTCTATCCACAAGTAGATAAGCATGCACTCTCAAATTGCAATCACACCGAGAAGCACAAGTATCTAAATGATGTGTTTAGGGGCATTTACGAGAACTTGAGAGAAGAAATCGACAAAAAGGTCATCTGTTATAATGCCCATTTCCAAAACCATAAAGGTCAAATCGAAGATGCACTGTCCGACGCGTTTGGTGTGGATGCCAGTACCTTATTTAATGATTTAACTGGTAATGTGATTTTGAATCCCATCGGCCCTCGATTTTTGAAAGAGCGTTATTTTGATGTGTTCTATATGAATAGTGAAAGAGGTGCATTAGGCGTATCACTCCATGAAGCTATTCACTATTTTTGGTTCTATGTATGGAATGGCCATTTTGGTGACAGTTATGATGAATACGAAACTCCTTCGTTGAAGTGGATATTAAGCGAGATGGTTGTAGAGGCCATCATGAGCGATGAAAGATTAAGTTCTCTTAATCCGTATTTTCCAAAGGCGAACGGAGGATGCATTTACCCGTATTTCCAAAATATGATTGCTAACGGAACTCCTATACTGGATACGATAGACACACTTTATCGCCGAAACAGCATTACCGATTTTATGGAAGAAGCATATGCATACTGTCTCAAATATGAAAATGAAATTCGCAAACACATCCAAATGGAAGAGAATGCCTTTTAAGCCAATTCCAATTTGTCAAGCATCCGAAAACTCACTTACCTCCCATTCAAGAGGGCGCAATTATACGCACTGTACCAGTGCATTGCGTTTATACAGGTACATATAAGTAAACGTGCATCCGGCATATCACCGGATGCACGTCTTTTCTTGTTGCTGGATAACTTGTTCCTTGACAGTTCTCCCTCCATGCGAGCGGTTTTTGTTGCCCTTGATTAGACGCGCTTGACTTCCTTGATCTTGGCAGCCTTGCCTTGCAGGTTGCGCAGATAATACAGCTTAGCACGACGGACCTTACCACGGCGAACAACCTCGATACGGTCCAGACGGGGAGAATGCAGCGGGAACGTGCGCTCTACGCCAATGCCGTAAGATACACGACGGACCGTGAAAGTTTCACGGATGCTGCCGTTGCGGCGGGCGATAACAGTGCCTTCAAATGCCTGAAGACGCTCGCGGGTACCTTCCACAACCTTCACGAAAACGCGAACGGTGTCACCGATGTTGAATTCGGGCAGATCGGTGCGGAGCTGAGCCTTCTCGATGGAACGAATGATTTCACTCATTTCATGGGCCTCCTTCCTTCGTAGACGTTCGTGCCCATGTGCGGGTAGAGGACCGTCCGTTTCTCACGGCGAATATTATAACACACCACCGGATGGGAATGCAAGCATTTTTTTACGTTTTTGCAAACTTTTTTTCATATTTGACGGGGCAGGGGAATGTGCTATAATTTGGCTGACGAAAATGAGAAACAAAAAATGTACAATATATCAAATATATTAGGAGGAAACTGCCGTGGATCGCTTGGGAATGATAGGCCAGAAGCTGGTGACCGGTCTGCCCGGCACGGAGATCACCGACGAATTCCGTGCGTTGGTAAAGGAATACAAGGTGGGCAATGTGATCCTGTTTGCCCGGAATATCGAAAGCCCGGCTCAACTGCGCCGCCTCTGTGGCGATCTACAGCAGCTGATCATGGCCGAGACCGGCCTGCCCGCCTTCATTGCCATCGACCAGGAGGGCGGCAACCTGGCCCGCCTCCACCAGCCTGCCACCGTGACCCCTGGCGCCATGGGCCTGGCTGCTACCGGCAACCCGGATTTTGCCCGGGAGGCGGGGAATATCACTGGCAAGGAACTGCTGGCCTGCGGCGTGAACATGAACCTGGCCCCGGTGATGGACGTGAACAATAACCCAGACAATCCGGTCATCGGCGCCCGGAGCTTTGGCAGCCGGCCGGAAAACGTGGCGGCCTTTGCCTGCGCCATGGCCGACGGCCTGCGCCGGGCGGGCGTGGTGGAATGTGCCAAGCATTTCCCCGGCCACGGCGATACCCAGGTGGATTCCCATCTGGCGCTGCCCGTCATCGACAAAAGCAAGGAGCAGCTTCTTTCCTGCGAGCTGATTCCCTTTGCCCGGGCCGTTCAGGAAGGCGTCAGCGCGGTGATGACCGCCCATATCCTGTTCCCGCAGCTGGAAAGCGGCCGCGTGCCTGCCACCAGGTCGCCCGCCATTTTGCAGGGCGTCCTCCGGGGCGATCTGGGCTTTGAGGGGCTGATCATCAGCGACTGCATGATGATGGACGCCATCAGCCGATTCTACGGCACGGTGGAGGGCACCGTGGCCGCGGTGAAGGCGGGCGTGGATCTGGTGCTGATCTGCCAAAGCAATCCCCTGACCGCGGACGCGGCAAAGGCCCTGATGGATTCTCTTACCGACGAGGAACTGGAAGCCTCCTTCCGGCGCATTGAGCGGGTCAAGGGGCGGCTGACAAAACAGGCATATCCGCTGGAGTGCGTGGGCTGCGAGGAGCATCTTGCCAAAGCCCGGGAAATGGGCCGGGCATCCCTGACCTTTGTGGGCGGGCCGTCGGCCGGGCTGCCTTCTCTGGGCGACAACCCGCTGTTTGTGGGCTGCGAGCCCTACCGCAGCACCCAGGCCGCCGAGCCTTCCAGCTGCACCGGCAATCTGCCAAGGTCCCTGCAGCGGCAGTTTGGCGGCGACGCGCTGGAAATCACCCCCGACCCGGACGACGAAACCATCGCCGCAGTTCTTGAACGCGCGCAACTTCACAGCGCGCTGGTGATGTCCACCTTCAACGGCCGTCAGCTGCCCCAGCAGCAAAAGCTGATCCACAGCCTGAAAACGCTGGATATTCCGGTCGTTCTCATTGCCATGCGCGACCCCTACGACCTGATGGGCATGACGGACAAATGCTGGTGCCTGGCCACTTACGACTACACCGCCCTTTCTGTGGAAGTGCTCTGCGCCGCGCTGGTCGGCAAGCAAGAAATGCAGGGAACGCTGCCCGTTGAGCTGTAAAGAAAAACCCCCGGGAATGCAGGAGTTATTATGTAGAGGAAGGTTTACCCCTCCTCGTCATGAGTCGCGGGAAATACAGTAAATTCAAGCAGTTATGGCTTGAAGGGAAACCTTCAAGTACATAGCTGCTTTTTCTATTGCAGCAGAAAGCGAGGATAC
>JAGBDE010000021.1 GCA_017937655.1 Clostridia bacterium
ATTGCGTTCCCGACGGGCAGCCTCGCTGATCTGTTTGTGCAGCTCCTTGATGAGGGCATTCTTTTCGTCTCGTTCCCGCAGGGCTTTTGCTTCTGCGGCACGCAGTTCGTCTACAGTTTTGTTCTTTTTTCTGGTCATTGAGAAATCATCCTTTCTGATATTAAATTTGAGTAAAGTGCTTGCTGCACCCCTACCTTACACCAACGAAAAGCGAGGCTCAACCTTGTGGAAAAGCCCCCATTTACCCTTGACATCCCCCAAAATTTTCCCTTTGATTGATGGATTGATTGATATTCTTTCCTTGATAGTAACGATTTCTTTTTCTTTTTTTATTGATATTAGTTTAGATCATCAGTAAATTATTTGCGGATGTCCGGCCTCCGGAGGGCGAACCAAGGACTGATTACCAGTCGATGGCCTGTCCGTTGTCTGCATGTCACACGACGGTTCCGTCAAGGGCTGAAAAGGCCATTTTTGTATGTGTATTTCCCCATGTTGGATTCACCAAACAAGGTGTTTTCAGCATTTTGTTGCGTTGGGGCCCTTTACCGAAATGTGGGACAACTTGTCCCGTATTTACATCAGCTTCTTTACGTGCCCCGCCAATTCTGATGTGATACACATGGAAACAATCGGCTGTGGACGCATCGTCGCAGCCGTTCAGGAGGTAACGATTATGAGAAGTGCAATCTATGGCGCTGGTTCCCTTGGTACGGTGCTGGGCGCATACATCACGAAAAACGGCGGCGAGATCGACCTGATCAATCGCAACCGCTCCCATGTGGAGGCACTGAACACCACGGGTGCGCACATCACCGGCACCGTGGACATGACCGTGCCGGTCAAGGCCATTACCCCCGACCAGATGAATGGCAAGTATGACGCCATCCTGCTGCTGACCAAGCAGCTGCAGAACGTTGAGGTCGTGACCATGCTCCGTGATTATCTGGCGGAGGACGGCGTGATCGTCACGCTGCAGAATGGCCTGCCGGAGCCTGGCATCGCGGAGATCGTTGGTACCCACCGCACCATGGGCTGTGTGGTGGAATGGGGTGCGACGCTGGAATCCCCTGGCGTTGTTCGCCTGACTAGTGCGCCGGACAGCCTCTCCTTCCACATGGGCCGCATGGAGGGCATCTCCGACGCTCAGTACAACGCCGTGAAGGCCCTGCTGGAGAAGATGTGCCCCGTGCATGAAGAACCCAACCTGCTGGGTGCCCGTTGGTCGAAGCTGCTGATCAACGCCACCTTCTCCGGCCTGGGCACGGTGGTGGGCGGCACCTTCGGCGACGTGTCCGAGAACAAGGACGCCCAGAAGGTGGCCATCCGCTGCATGAAGGAGTGCATCGATGTGGGCCATGCTGCCGGCGTGACCTTCGCTCCCGTGCAGGGCAAGGACATCACCAAGCTGTTCTACTACAAGGGTGCCATCAAGCGGGCCATCGGCATTCTGCTGCTGCCCATCGCCATGAAAAAGCACCGCGCCATCGAGCCTTCCATGCTGCAGGACATCCGCAACGGCAAGCCCTGCGAGGTGGACGCCATCAACGGCGTGGTCTGCGCCTATGGCCGCAAGCTGGGCGTGCCACCCCCATCAACGATAAGATCGTGAAGATCATCAAGAAGGAGCAAGCCGGCGAGCTGCCCCTGAAAGCCGGCAACATCCGCCTGTTTGATCAGCTGCTGTAAGGCTGGATTGTTTAATCCCTGTATTTCGCTTGACAATCCTTTCACAAATATGGTATCGTAAATTGTACATTCCGTGAGGGAGTAGCGAGCGCCACTGGCGTAGCAAGTCAACATCCTGGCTCCGGCCTGGCTTGCTTCAAATTGCGAGACTCATCGTACAGCTGAAAGGCTATGCGTGGGTCGAAGTGTGATCGTTTCATCACCCGGGCATGGCATTCAGCGCCGTGCCCGGGTTTTTGTTATCCTCAAACGACCGTGAAAGGAGATCAAATGAAACATCGGCTTGTCGTACGATCCGTCACCCTACCTGCAAACGTAAACACCCTTTGGCCGAAGCTCTCCATGCTCAGCACGTTGCAGCATATTGCCAGGCCCTATGCCACCTTCCAGCCAGTTGACCGCTCCGACGATCTCAAATGGCAGCCGGGTGAAGTATACCGGTTCCGCTTTCAACTTTTCGGGGCGCTGCCCCTGGGCATCCACACCATCCGTGTGATGCGCTTCGACCAAGCCGCTGGCATCATCTACACAGAAGAATCCAATTCCCATGTGCCGGTGTGGAATCACAAGATCATCCTGAAGCCCATCAACCATAACCACACAGGATATACGGACGAAGTGGAGATCCACGCAGGCCGGAAAACGCCTTTCGTGTGCCTGTGGGCCAAGCTGTTTTACGCTCATCGGCAAAGAAAATGGATCCGTCTGCTCCATGAACACAAATAAAGGAGAGTACAAACGATGAAAACCGTCACCCCCGAAGCCTGCAAAAAGATCTTCCTCCAGAAGCCCATCACGAAAAGCCTGTACAATGGTTTTGTGGCTAACGGTTGGGAAGCCCACCTGCCTGCCGTGTATGACCGTGCTGATTCCCTGTTTGTGGACAATGCCTCTGCCAGCCCTGCCCTGCAGATGCACCTGAACCAGCTGCTGCCCATAATCGCCCTGTACGAAAAGGCGGTGGAGATCACCGGAAGCGTGGAAGGGGCTTTGGCCTTCACGGAAAATGGGCATTCATCGAAACGGAAAAGATGATGAAGTTCGCCCGGGGCCTGATGAAGCTGGGGCTTTACAAACTGATGCCCTCCCTGTGCGGCAAAATGCTGGACAGGATGTTCGGCGAAGCAGCCGGTTTTAAATACCGCCTTGTGCCGGATGCCCCGAAATTCGCGGTGGATATGCTGCACTGCCCCTACTTTGAAACCTGCAAGAAGTACGGCTGTCCGGAGCTGACCCAGTTTTCCTGCCGTACCGATGATATCACCTACGGCAACCTGCACAAAAATCTGGTCTGGGCCCGCACCCAGACCCTTGCCACCGGCGGCAGCTGCTGCGATTTCCGGCTGCACCTGAAAAAATGATTGGAGGAGTACCCATGGATACGAAAACATACGCCAATATCCGAAAACTGCTGATCATCGGCCTGATCGCCTCCATCGTTACGGTGCTGGGCGGCGAGCTGACCATCGGCTGGGTGGAATACCCCAGGGTGGAGAACGACCTCACCGGCATGATGGGCATGATGCTGGGCAGTGCCAACCTGTCGCTGTGGCAGCTGGCCTGCGGCGTGCTCTTTGGCGGCATCGGCATCCCGCTGCAGTATTACGGCTTCAAGGCCACCGCGCAGCTGGTGGAAAAGGGCGGCAGCAAAAGGGCTGCGAAGCTCATCCATGTGGGTGCTGCGGCTACCGCAGGGCTGGGCGGCATCGTTCATGTGATCTGCATTGCGCTGATGTTCCTGTGCCGCATGGTGGACTTCTCCGCAGGCGGCATTCCTCAGCCGCTGTGGGACTTCACGCTATGGCTGGTGCTGCCCATCTGCCTGGTATTTATGCCCGTCTACTACGCCATGACCATCGCCCTGTTCGTGACGGTGGTTCGCGGCAAAACCTGCCTGCCCCGCTGGGCTGCGGTGTTCAATCCGCTGACGGGCACTCTGGTGATCAACGCCCTGCCCATGCTCCTGCCGGCCTCCAAGCTGGTCAATGCCCTGGGCATGGCCAACATGGGCATTGGCTCGGTGCTGACCTTCGCCGACATCCTGGCTGTGATGAAGAAGCCTGAATAACGCAACCGTAACGTAAAGGGAACCGGAGCTTAACCCCTGTGGAAAAGCTCCGGTTCCCTTTTTGATTCGGTACGATTAGATTATTCTTTCTTTGATGGTAGTAACATGGTCTCTTTCGGCATCTCGTAGATATTGTACTCCACGTAGGATCTGCCGTTTGCACCAGTTTTGCGGATGCGTTCCAGATAGCCCTTACTTTCCAGTTCCCGCATGGTGGTGCGAATGGCATCGGGCCATCCGGCATGATCTTGCTAAAACCTGCCACGGAGAACCGCCAGTTGGGCGGCAAGTCCATTAGGACGGTCATCAACCCCTTGGCACGCAGAGAAAGCTCCTTATTGCGGGTGGAGTGGTTGCTCATTCTCAGGAAGGACTTGTGGGGATCGTTGCTGCGATAGACAGGCATTGTGATGCTCCTTTCCATTATCGTTCTTGTTGTTGACGCTTGCGCTGCCAGGTATCCAGCAGGCGGAAAATGACGGCTTCCATCTGTTGGGGCGTGTAGGACTTGGGGAAATACTTGCGCAGGGCTTCGGTGGAGAAGGACAACTGCTCACGCTCCACCTTTTTCTCTTCGGACAGGATGGCGCTCATCACCGCCGGGGACAGCTTGTCCTCCTGACTGAACCGCTTCAGCCGCTGCGCCTGGGACAAGGACGGCGTAGCCTGTTCGCTTTCCATGGCATCCAGCAGCTGGGCTTGTTCCTCCTGCTTCAGGTAGGACAGCTCCACCGCCGGATTGAAGGCGATCTTCTTTGCGTCCACCATGTTCAGTAATTGGGGAATCAGGTAAGTCAGGCGGATGTAGCGATGCACTTGATTTCTGCTTTCGCCTGATTCCTGTCCAACAATATCAAGCGCCTGTAACTTCATCCCAACTTGGGATGAAGTTAGGTCAGACCTTTTCCCTTGTCGCCTCAAGGCCTCCAACTTCATCTTATAGGCAAAAGCCCTCTCACTGGGCAGGATATTCTCTCGCTGGATATTACTATCCACCATCACCAGCACAGCGGCATTATCGTCCATCTCCCGGACGATCACCGGCATGGTGTCCAGCTCTGCCAGTTCGCAGGCACGCTTGCGGCGGTGACCGGAGATCAGCTCATAGCCGCCATCAGGGCGTGAGCGTGCAATGGCTGGCACCAGCACGCCATGCTCCTGTACGCTGCGGGTGGTATCCGCCATGCGGTCATCGTCCAGCACTTTGAAGGGATGATCATGAAACGGGTGGAGTTCGCTTAGTGGAATGTCCATCACCTTTTCCCGGCGCAAGTCCTGCCGCTGTTCTTCGGTAGAAAAGAGATCTTCGTAAGGTGTCAGTTGAATCTGTGTCCGTCTTTTCATATGCTTCTCCTTTTTGATGTTGTCCGAATCAAATGCCCTTTCGTTTGCTCGCTTTCCCTTATTTCGGGCATGATTTTAAGGGAATGTGGTTCTGTTCACTTCTGTGCATTTTGCACAGAGGTTGTCCACCGGGTCAAAACGCCTGATGAATGGCCGCTTTTACTCAACAAAACACCAATGCCCGAAGGCTTTCTTCCAGCCTTCGGGCATCGTTTACAGTAATGGCGGTGCTATACATAACTCCTGGATATCCCCAGCAGATCCGCTATTTCATGCTGGGGGTGCATTACGCCGTCGGACAGGCCGTAGCGCATGCTGAGCACCAGCCGTTCCCGCTCCGGCAGGGCGGGCAGATGCCGCCGGACGCCGTCCAGGGTAATGCGCCGCCGCACTTCCTCCTCCACCAGATCCGGCGCGGTGCCCAGAAGATCGGCGAAGGAAATGGCGTTGCCGTCGTGGTCTGTGCCCAGAGGTTCGTTCAGGCTGATGTCCGCCTGCTGCTTCCGGCTTTGCCTGAGGCACATGAGGATCTCGTTCTCGATGCACCGGGCCGCGTAGGTGGACAGCGACGTGCCCGCCTCCCGCTTGTAGCTCTGCACCGCCTTGATCAGCCCGATGGCCCCGATGGAGATCAGGTCGTCAAAGGTGCAGCCGGGAACCTTGTACTTCCGGGCGATGTGAACAATCAGCCGCATGTTGTGCTCAATCAGCTTCTGGCGGGCGTCCTCATCGCCCCGGGCCATGGCGTCCAGGGCGGCGGCCTCCTCGGCGGCGGTCAGGGGTTTCTGAAAATTCTGCCTGCCGGAGATGTACCCCAACAGCAGCAGGCAATCCTTGATGATCCAGGTCAATAATGCAGATATCATGCCATCCCTCCTGGGCAAAAGGTATGGCAGGTTTTGCCGCATTATGCCGGCAAAAAAAAGCCCTCCCCCGGAGGGGAAGGCTTCGCCCAAAGGTTATTTGGTTTTGGTGATGGTGGGATACTCCAGGCCATTGCCCACATTGCCCTTGACCACCAGTTTGAAGGTGCCGCTGCCCACATAGATGTTGCCGGAAGCGCTGGCTTTCGCGCCGCCGGTAGCGCTGCCGGACCAGGAGGTGATGTAGGTCCAGGAACTGCCGTTCTGGCGGTAGAGGTTGAGGGTCACGCTGGCGCTGTATGTGCCCGTAGGATCCACAGAGCCGCTGCAGTATGCCGTGCCTCCCGTGACGGACAAACTGGCCGAGATACTGTCCGTGTACTGATAGGCGCGGGTTGTGTAGAGATCCGCCATGGCGACGGAGGCGCCCAGCAGGGTCAGCAGAAAAACAGCCAATGCCAAAGTTGCAAGAGTTTTCTTCATGGGGAAACCCTCCTTTTGATGTGATAGTCATATATATGCTGTCATCATCAAAAGTATTCCCCATCAATTACTTTTTATCTGATTTCCATACCGGATAGGTACTATTTGCAAATCGGAGCGTATCTTCCATACTCATATTTCGTGTGCCAATTTGGAAAAACGCTTCTCCGTCCGTCCAAAGCAAATAAACGGAATCCGAAATCTGTATGAGGTCCGCCTCAAAACCCTGAATCAGCGTCTTGCTGATCTCGGCTCTCTGCATGTCAAACTCTATGACTGTGCAATCCTGTTCGCTGATATTGAAATCAGCATAGCTCGCTCCGGTTTCTTCAGCAATTTCTGGGTCTGTAAAGGTCACATTGCTGTAGCCAGGGTAGGAAATCAGATTGGTGATTTCATATCCCTCAGGAATCCATGCAGGATAATGACTACCGATCCATTCCACCGGAACATCAAAAGAGGCCTCGCGATTTTCCCGGAATTCATATTTTAGAATGCCCAGTTGCAGATTGCTCACCAGTTCCAATACACGGACGCGGAAGGTCTCGCTGACGGCCATGGCAACGCCGCCTACCGCGATCATCACTGCCAGCACAATGGCGGCCACCCGGCCCAGCCCAGGCAAAGTCTTTGTAAAAAGGCGCTTGGTATTCCTGCGGCAAAAATAACGGCTCATCTCTTTTTGGTGCCGCTTTTCCTGCTGGGCAAAGAACGCGTCCATCTCGCCGGTAAGGCCGTCGGCCTGCTCCTTCTCAAGCTCCCGGAGCAGCTCCTCCGTCTCCTTCTGCAAAAGCATCTGGCCCAGATAGTCGTAAGCCATGTCGTCCAGGGAACGGTCCATGGTCAGGGCGTTATTCAGCGCGATGCTCATAGGCTCTCCTCCTGTTTTCTGGCAATGTCTTCCAATTTGTGCTTGGCCCGGGACACCGCCGTGCGTGCCGCGCCGTAGCTCAGGCCAAGAATCTGGCCGATTTCCTCATAATCCAGCATGTCGATGTGCCTTAGCCGGATCAGTTCCCTCTCCCGCTTGGACAAGTGTTCGAAGGAATCCAGCATTTCCATGGCGTTGTGCTTGCTGAGCACCACTTCGTGCATGGCCCGCTCGTCGGCAATGTCCTCCATTTCCTCGGCGTCCTCCATGGCAAGGGTGATTTTCTGCTGCCGGGCCAGCTTCTTCAGCTGGGCGTTGCATACATTTCTGGCAAGGCAAACAAGATACGCCGGAAGCTTGTCTTCCGAAACGCTTCGAATGGTTTTACAATACCGGCACAGGTTAACCACCGCATTGCTCACCGCGTCCTCCATTTCCTGACTGTCAGCAGGAAAAAACTGACGGGCCACCTTGTAAAGCAAGGGCCTGTACTGGCTGTATATGGTTTCCACAAATTGGCGGTCGTCGTCGCTTTCCAGCATGAGGATGGCCAGCGGAACCGCCATGCCGCCTGCCGCAGCAATGCTTTGCGGGTCTATCCATTGCATAATGAGATGCCTCCGGTTTATCTGCGTTTTGCGAACATGAAAGGGCAATTTGACTTAGAAAATTCAATATAAAGATACATGAAATCATCCTTTTCGTCAATCTTTGTAGGAAAACAGGGAATGTTTCTCGAATGGATAGATATATGTTTTCGCCTTCGGGCCACCAAAAGAAAGCGGTGATATCCACATGAAAAAAATGGTTGTGTTTGTGGCGTTCTGTGTCCTTTTGGGCGCAGCATTTCTGCTGTGGTATTTTGCGGGAGAAGATCTGCTGACCGGAACATTCAGCAATATTGTGTGCATCACATTTTCCCAGGAAGAGACGACGGTAACCGTTCCCGCCGACGCCCTTCCCGACATCAAATCCTCCCTGCAGGCCTATGCCAGAAAGGCCCGCCAGCGGAATGCAGCGGACTATACCTTGCCTGATATTCCCCCGTGTTCCTTTACCGTTCTCTACGAAGACGGTACCTCCAACCTGTTTTCCTACAGCGAGAACCTGAAGCTGCTTTACCGCTACACCCGGGAGGATCGCAAGAAGATCATGCTGGTCTATGACCCGGACTTCACCCTTCTCCATCAGCTTGAGGCTCTTCTGCCGGAGGAACCCGCCGGGGAGGACGTTCTTTTCCCCGATGCATCGGCCCCGTAAGAGTTGTCCTTACAACCTTTGCAAATCCCTTGCCAAAAAAGGAAAAACCGTGTATGATGATGGCACAAACCGCGCCTTTGAAAGGAAGGGCTTACCTATGAAAGATACATACCTGCTGCCCAAGGATCTTGTGGCAAAAACGCCTCCCATGGGCTGGAACAGCTGGGACTGCTATGCCGCCACCGTCAATGAGGAACAGCTCATCGGCAACGCGGAATACATGGCCAAATACCTCAAGGAATACGGCTGGGAGTACATCGTGTGCGATATCCAGTGGTCGGATCCCGTTGCCGGTTCCACGGACGTGACCTACATCAACTTTGCCAAGCTGAACCTGGACGAATACGGCCGGCAGATCCCCCCGGTGGAACGCTTCCCCTCCGCCGCGAATGGCGTGGGCTTCCGTTCCATCGCGGACCGCATCCATGAAATGGGCCTGAAATTCGGCATTCACATCATGCGGGGCATCCCCCGGCAGGCCGTCCACGCACGGCTGCCTGTCCTGGGCACCAATACCACCGCTGACCGCATTGCAGATCCCTTCTCCGTCAGCCGCTGGAACGGCGATATGTACGGCGTTCTGAACACGCCGGAGGGCCAGGCCTACTACGACTCCATCTTCCGGCTGTACGCGGAATGGGGCGTGGATTTCGTCAAGGTGGACGACATCTGCAACACCAATATGTATCCCCACAACCCCTATTCCGCCGCCCACGAGGTGGAGATGATCGCCCGGGCCATCGAGCGGAGCGGCCGCCCCATGGTGCTGAGCCTCTCACCCGGCCCTGCCCAGATCGACAAGCAGTGGCACCTGACCCAGTATGCCAACATGTGGCGCATCACCGACGATTTCTGGGACGACTGGCGGCTCTTGAAAGAAATGTTCTGGCGCTGCGAGGTCTGGTGCGGCCAGGGCCGGGAAGGCTGCTGGCCGGACTGCGACATGCTGCCCCTGGGCAAGCTGCGCATCGGCTTCCACGACCCGGGCATGACCCGCTTCACCAAGGAGGAACAGCGCACCGTCATGACCCTGTGGAGCATCTTCCGTTCGCCCCTGATCATGGGCGGCGAAATGCGTGAAAACGACGACTGGACCCTGAGCCTCCTCACCAACCGGGATGTGCTCCGGCTCATCGGCCACAGCCATCATGCCCGCCAGCTGCAGCGCACGGACAGCGCCGCTGCCTGGCACAGCTACGATGAGGACGGCAGCGAATATCTCGCCCTGTTCAACCTGAGCGATGAAGAGCAGGAAATCAGCGCAGAAATCGACTTTGGCGGCAAGGCCATCCGGGAACTCTGGGGCCGGGACGATCTGCTCACCGGCGCAAACTCCGCCCGGATTCCCGCCCACGGCGCCATTCTGATCCACGCAAAATAACCAACATTTTTGGAGGACGATATTATGGCAACCATTACCATCGACGCTTCCCGTCCGGGAGCCAAAATCAACAAAAACCTTTACGGCAACTTCTCTGAGCACCTGGGACGGTGCATCTACGGCGGCCTGTTCGTAGGCAAGGACTCCCCCATTCCCAACGTCAACGGCATGCGCACGGACGTGGTGGAAGCCCTGAAAAAGCTGAACCTGCCTGTGCTGCGCTGGCCCGGCGGATGCTTCGCCGACGAATACCACTGGCGGGACGGCATCGGCCCCCAGGAAGGCCGCAAGCGCATGGTGAACACCAATTGGGGCGGCGTGGTGGAGGACAACTCCTTCGGCACCCACGAGTTCCTGGAGCTGTGCGACCAGATCGGCTGCGAGCCCTACATCAACGCCAACGTGGGCAGCGGCAGCGTGCAGGAAATGGCCGAGTGGGTGGAATACCTCAACTCTGACGGCGACTCCACCATCGCCCAGCAGCGTTGGGCAAACGGCCGCAAGGAGCCCTTCGGCGTGAAGTTCTGGGGCGTGGGCAACGAAAACTGGGGTTGCGGCGGCAACATGCGCCCCGAATACTATGCCGACGTTTATCGCCGCTACCAGACCTACTGCCGTAACTACGGCGATAACAAGCTGTACCGCATCGCCTGCGGCCCCAGCGGCGACGACTGGAACTGGACTGAAGTGCTGATGAAGAACGCGGCGGCCCACCTGGACGCCATCACCCTGCACCAGTACACCGTCCCCGGCGACTGGACCGACAAGGGCAGTGCCACCGATTTCAGCAAGGAAATGTACCTGACCACCCTGGAAAAGGCCGCCGACATCGAGCGGATGATCAAGGGCCACCTTGCCATCATGGACAAGTATGACAAGGAGCACCGCGTGGGCCTGATCGTGGACGAATGGGGCTGCTGGCACAACGTGGAGCCCGGCACCAACCCCGGCTTCCTCTACCAGCAGAACACCATGCGTGACGCCATGGTGGCCGCTATCCACCTGGACATCTTCAACCGCCACGCCGACCGCATCCCCATGGCCAACATCGCCCAGATGGTCAACGTGCTGCAGGCCGTCATCCTCACCGACGGCGCGGAAATGCTGCTGACCCCCACCTACCATGTGTTCGACATGTATCGCCCCCACATGGAAGCCCAGCTGCTGGACTGCATGGTGGCCAGCGACATGCTCACCGGCAGTCTGAAGAAGGTCACCGCCTCCGCCTCCATCAAGGACGGCGCGGTCACCCTGACCTGCTCCAACCTGTCCGACGTGGACGAGGAGGAAGTGCTGATTCAGGTCAATGGCCTGAAGCCTACCGACGTGACCATCAGCCTGCTTGCCGGCGAATGCCACGCCATGAACACCTTCGAAAACAAGGAAAACGTCACCATCAAGCCCTGCACCGATTTCACCGTCACGGACGCCGGCATCAGCCTGAAGCTGCCCGCCTGCTCCGTGGCCGCCATCACCGTCCGTGGCTGAGCGGGTCTGCCGCTGCCTGCTCCGGGAGCAGGACTCCACCCGGCCCCTGTATGAAATCATCCAGGACTATCTGGACACCCTGCCGGAAAATCAGCGGGCGGATGACCAGCTCTACCAGGCCCGGCTGAACCTTTGCCGCGACTGCACGGAGCTGCGCAACGGCACCTGCGTGCTCTGCGGCTGCTACGTAGAGGCCCGGGCCGCCAAGCGGAGCATGAGCTGCCCCATGGTGCCACCCAGGTGGGAAAAGGAATAAGCAAAAACCGTCCGTTTTTCAACGGACGGTTTTTTATGGAGGTGCAGGAGGCACTGATCCGCAACCTTAGTCGGCGTGCAGCTCGCTACCCGCGAGCTACACTTGCCTCGGTTGACGACTGCGGGGCGCTAACGCCTTTGGCGTTGTGTCCACTGGACACACGCTTCCCTCCGTCTCCCCTGCCGGGTGTGGGCAGAGCCCACAAACCTTTCCTCGTAGCTAATTCAATTATTTATAATACCTGCTGCTAGCGTTCTGGGTCTGCAGGGCCAGGCCCGGCATAGAAGCGCTGCTGCGGTTCTTGACCACGTTCAGCACCAGGCCGATGCCCGCCATGTTGGTCATCATGTTACTGCCGCCGTAGCTGAGGAATGGCAGCGGAATGCCGGTAACCGGCATCAGGCCGGTGGTCATGCCCACGTTCTCAAACACGTGGAAGAACATCATGGCCATCACGCCGATAATCACCAGCTGGCCAAAGCGGTTCATGGTGTACCGGGACAGGTACAGCATCCGCAGGATGATGCAGAAATACAGCAGGATCACCGCCAGGCAGCCCACGAAGCCCCAGGCCTCGCCGATGGTGGCGAAGATGAAGTCCGTCCAGTCTTCCGGCACGTAGTCCAGCTGGCTGAAGCTGCCCTGCACAAAGGTTCCCACGCCGCTGACGCCGCCGGAACCAATGGCGATCTTGGAGTTGTTCACCTGGTAAGTAGCGCCCTCGTCCACCAGGGAGGGATCGAGGAAGCTGAGGATACGGATCACGCGGTAGTTGTCCGAGCCGGAAACGGTGATCACCGCATACAGCACCACCAGCAGGATGGCAAAAATGGCCATAAAGGTCACGATCAGCCGCCAGCGCATGCCGCCAAAGAACATCATGGCCACGAAGATGACGGCCATAACCAGCACGGAGCCCATTTCGCCCTGGGCAAGGGTCAGCGCCACAGGCGGCCCCATCAGCATGCACAGCTGGAAGAAGCTCTTCGCATCGCCCATGGGGTTATCGTTGGTCTCCAGGTATTTGGCCAGGGCGATGATACAGGCAAGTTTGACGAACTCCGAGGGCTGGATGGTGTAACCCCAGATAATGTCCGTCCAGGCCTTCACGCCCTGAGCCTGGTTACTGACCAGGGTGATGAGCAGCAGCAGACAGGCCAGCATGTAAAACAGGTTGGCACGGCGGCGGATCAGCTCGTAGGGGGCGTAGGTCAAAACGCCGATGATCAGCGGCGATACCAGCAGGAAGATGGACTGACGCATGCCGTAGTAGCTGGACACGATGTAGTTCAGGGCGCCTTCCTGCACCTCGGTGTTGATGGAGAAGGTAGCCACGGTCACGGCCAGCACGCCGAAGGCGGCCAGCGTGTATACCATCACCGTCAGGGGGATGTCAAAATGGGCCCGGGAACGCCGGGATTCGTTCAGCATCATACGCTCAGGCCTCCCTTCCGGCGGAAAAGGCCTTTCTTTGCGCCAACTTCCGGCATGGGCACATACTCGCCCAGGAAACGCTGGCAGATCCGCTCCACAGCCTTGGCTGCGGGGCAGTTCTTTTCCATGAAGTTCTCATGGGTGTTCAGAGAGGCGATGATCTGGGCGTCATCAGGGATGTAGCCCAAAAGCGGCACGTCCAGCTGGTTGGCCACCACCTGGGGGCTGTACATCAGGCCCTTTTTGACCAAGTCCTCCCGAACCCGGTTCACAATCAGCAGCGGCCGGCCCTTACCCTCCTCCTCCATCACGGCAATCAGCCGCTCCGCATTGCGGATGGCCACGTCGTCCGGAGTGACCACGATGAGGCAGTCGTCGCAGGCGGGAAGCAGGTTTTTCAGCCCCCTGCCCACGCCCGCAGGAGCGTCCACCAGAATGTAAGCGTACCGCTTCTTCAGTTTGGACAGGATCTTTACATAGGTCTCCGGCTCCACGTCGCCGTGGCCCGCGCTCTGGGAGGCAGGCAGCAGGGACAGCTTCTCGCTGCCGGAATGGTCCAGCAGAGCCGTTTTCAGCTTGCATTCCCGGTTGGCCACGTCCACCAGGTTGTACACCACTTGGTTGTGCAGGTTCATCAGCATGTCCAGGTCCCTGAGGCCCTGATCCGCATCCACACAGCAGGTCATCATCTGCCGCCGGGCCAAGGCAAAGCCCAGGGCAGCCGTCAGCATGGACTTGCCCACGCCTCCTTTGCCCGATGCAATCAGCCAGGACTGGCTCATGTTTTTCCCTCCCTGCTTGAGTGGTTTACGGCGCCAGCATATTTCCGGCGGGGAACAGCACATTTTCTGTGTTTCTGAGTGTTTTCTGGTCCATATACCAGCCCACAAATTCGCGGGCGGCTACGCTGGCCTCGCCGCCGGAGAAACCGCTGGGGATGAACACCACCACGGCGATTTCCGGCTGGATGGTGGTGGTTGGCGTCAGGCCCTGGTCGTAGCCCTCGGAGCCGTAAGGCGCCAGGCAGACGAACCAGGCGTTGTTTTCCAGGTCGATGGTAGTGACCTCGGCGGTTCCCGTTTTCGCGCAGATCATGTCGCGATAGGGCCAGCCGGTAAAGTGCTTCTCAGCGGTACCGGAGTCGTCCACAACGCCCTTCATTCCTTCCCGGATATAGGCCAGATAGGTTTCCGTCTGGTCCGAATCCTCGGTAAAGTCATGAAGCAGCACGGGGTTACGCTCGCTGATGATATCGCCCTCGGGGGATGTGATGGAGTCCACCAGCGTCAGGTTGTACACCTTGCCGCCGTTGCCCAGGGCGGCAACGTAGCGGCTGACCGCGGCCGGGGTGACCACGGTGATGGACTGGCCGATGGCCACCTGAATGGTCTGGCCACCGCCCCACTTGATATCGTTGAGGTAGTTGTATGTATCGCCGATGACGGCCTGCGTAAAGACCATCTCACGGCTCATGTTCAATTCTTCCATCAGGATGGGACGCATATACTGCAGCCAGTCGCCCTGGTTGGTGTTGACGGCCATGTCCATCAGGCGCTTGACGCAGCGGTTGAGGCGGTCGTCATCGTAGGTGATATTCCGGCTGGCGCCCTGGTTGCGCAGGTGCTTCTTGATGGAGTTGAACACGATGATGGGCACGGCGGTGTCCTGGCTGGCTTCGTCCATGGCCTTGTCCGGGTCGTAAAGGCTGGTCTGGCAGCCAACCACGCTGCGCTCCTCGCCGGGCAGGTCCACGCCGGTCTTGCTGGTCAGGCCGAAGTCCGCCGCATACTGGTACATGCGGGTCTCGCCCAGGCGGCTGCCCAAAGTGTAGAAGAAGAAGTTGCAGCTGTGGGTCAGGCCCTCCACCACGGTCTGGTACTGATGCTTATACCGCTGGGACTCGGAAATCCAGCACTTAGGCGCGGTGGACTGGTCCGTGGTATAGAGCATGAAGTAACCGCCGTCAGAGATGGTTTCGTTGGTGTAAAGCTCGCCCTCGATGAGTGCGCCCAGAGAGGACACCATCTTGAAAATGGAGCCGGGGGTGCCGCGGGCGTGGATGTTGTAGTTCATCAGCACATTGCGGCTGTCCATCAGGATCTCCTGGCTTTCCGGGCCGGCAGCGGACAGGGCGTTCAGGTCGAAGGTGGGATAGTTGGCCATGGCCAGCACCCGGCCCTCCATGTCAATGACCATCATGGCGGCACGCTCGGCCAGGGAAAGGGGATACTTCTTCCAGTTGCGGTTTTCGATATCCACCTTGTTGGAGTCCAGCCAGTTGTTGTCCATCAGCTTGCCTTCCTGCACCTTGCGGACGGAGGCCACGTTCTCGGCCAGGGCGCGTTCCGCCTGCTGCTGGTAACTGGCGCGGATGGTCAGCTTCACGTTGTTGCCGTCCTCCGGCTCGGTGTAGCTGAGCTCGCGGGTGATCTTGCCCACACGGTCGCGCTCCACCACCCGGTAGCCCTGACGAAGGTCGCTGTTCTGGGTCAGCCAGTCCTCCATGGAGGCTTCCACGCCGTCCACGCCGATGGTATCGCTGTACTGGTAGCCCTTGGGCTTCAGCTCCGCCCACTTGGCGGCGGAGGGGATGGAGCCCATGTAGCCGATAACCTGGGCAGCCAGGTTGCTGCGGGGGTAGACACGCTTGGAGCCGATGGCGATCTCCATGCCCGGCAGGGTCATGGAACGGGTCTCGATTTCAATGACCGTGACGTAGGGCACGTCCTCCGCAATGACGATGGGCTGGGAGTTGAACAGGTTCATCTGCATTTCGGAGTAGACCGCCAGCACCTTGAGCATGGTCTCCTCGTCCATGATGACGTCGTCCACATAGGTCTTGCCGCGGGAGGCGTAATCGGCCCGGTTGGCCTCGCGCTCTTCCACGGTATTGGCGATCTTGTAACGGTTTTTCAGCTTGACCATGGCATCGGCGGCCGTGGGCACGCTGGTGACGGTGAAGTAGTTGTTGCTGCGCCACTGGTTTTCGCGGGTCTGCAGCACGCTTTCGCTGACGCCGGAGCCAAAGTTGAACTCCCATTCGCCGGTCACTTCGTTGCGCTGGATCACGAAGGAAACGTCCAGCTCGTTGCCGTTGCGCTCGATGATCTCAATGGTCTCCATGATGGAGATGGTGAACTCCCGGTACTGGCTCTGGCTGTTCTGGCTGGCGTCGCGGTAGAAGGTGACGTTGTAGATGTCCTCGCTCTTGGCCATGATCACGGCGTCCGCGTCGGTGATCATGCCGCGGCTGCCGCGCAGGGGCACGGTGGTGGTGCGGCGGCTTTCCGCCTTCTCGCCGTAGGTGTCGCTGGAAAGCAGCTGCAGGTTCACAATGCCGGAAATCAGGTAGGCAAAAGCGGCCACAAGAATCACGACCACGGTCCAGTACCGCAGGGTCATGTTGTAAGTTTTGCCGGAACCAGGCGCTTTTCTGCGCCAGTTGTTTTTCCGTACAGGCATGCCTTTGCCTCCTTTCTGTAACAGGTGAGATTATCTGGCTTTTTTCAGCTTATAGGTGCCCAGCCACCAGCGGATGGGAAACTGCAGCACCGCGGACAGCAGGGTGGTATAGCCCACGTCAATCAAGGCCCGCCGCCAGTGGCCGCTGTCCAGCTCCACGCCGGAGAGGGAAATATAGCCCATGTGGATGCCTTCAAAGAGCAGGATGCTCAAGAGAGCCGCCAGGGGCGCACGCAGATGAGCGTTCAGCTGCAGCCGTTTCTTGCCCCGGGTGCGCTCTTCCTCCAGCTTGCGCTCGGTCTTGTCAGAGAAGGCCAGAGCGGCCAGCATGGCGGCCACCGGGTAAAGAATCAGGTTGATGTAGTCCAGCGCAGGCACCATGATCTCCAGGCAATAGCCAATCACCATGGACATCACAAAGGTGTACTTTCGGCCCAGGGCTACCGTCACGATGGAGATCAGCGCCAGGGCGATGTTAGGCGCAACGCCCCACAGGGCGATGGAATCCACGGTGGTGACCTGCAGCAGATACGCCAGCAAGGTCAGCACCGAAAATTTGATCAACTTTCCCAGCACGGTTTAGTCCTCCTCTACGGTCAGGTCGAGGGGCTCCGGGGTGGGAGAGGGCGTGGCGGTAGGCGGCAGGGTGAAGTTGAAGGAGTTATCTGTCTGCACGCCGGAAGGCAGCTGATACTCCAGGTTGCCGTTGGGGGTCAGCTGCGGCGTGGGAGTATCGGTCATGAGATCGCCAGGGCTGGGGCTTGCGTCAGGCTCCAGGGTGGGTTCCGGCGTGGGAGTGGGCGTGGGGGCCAGCTGGTAGAAGTCGCTGCCGATCTGGATGGTGGGCACAGGCACGATGGTATCCAGCGGCACATAGCCCAGATCGTCGCCGGAGGAGGTGCGGTCCTCCACATTCTCCGCGATGGCCTGATAACGCCACACAATCACGTATTCAATGTGCTGGAAGTCCGCCATGGGCTCCACCACGATGTACTGCTTGTTGCTTTCCATGCCGCGGGTACTTTCCCGCACGGTGCCCAGGGGGATGCCCTTAGGGAAGGACTTGGAAATGCCGCCTTCGTTGATCAGGTCGCCCACGCCGGAGGTGACCACCATATCGCCCGGGCGGGGCAGATGGTCTTCCGGCAGGTAATACATGCGGCAGAGGGGCTCGCCGTTGATGCCCAGCGTGCCGCGGACGGTTCCCTGGTCGCGGGAGGAGGAGATCAGTCCGGCGATGCTGGCCTCGCTGTCGATGATGGTACGGACAGAGGCGCTGTTGGGCTTGACGTTATAAGTGTAGCCGATCATGGCGTTGTCCACGGTCACGGCCATGTAGTCCCGAATGCCGTCGTTGGAGCCCTTGTTGATGACAAACACGGAAAAGTAGTTGCCCGGATCCTTGCCCACAACCGTGGCAACGATGGGGTTCATGCTGTCATTGGTGCTGATGTCGTCGTACAGGTTTTCGTACACGCTCAGCTTATGCTCAAGTTCCTGGGTCAGCATGGCCTGGTAGGTCAGCTGCTCATTTTCCTGCCTGAGAGTATTATACTCCAATTCCAGGCGGGAGCGCAGTTTCAATGTGTAAAAATAGTTGTCCACCCAGTTGACCACCTGCTGGAAGCCGTTCTGAATGGGCGTCAGGATCCGCGCCACGCCCCGCTCGGGGAAGGCGGTATCATCCGTGCCGTTGATCAAAACCAGCAGGTGCATGCCGGCAAAAAACAGAAGCAGCAGCACAACAATCCACAAAACAACGTTGCGGAATACTTTCCGGCCTTTGCCGCTGGACGAGCGTTTCCGTTCGGTTTTGGGTGTTTTCACGTTCATTGCCTAACCTCCAAAACGTGTCAGGCCTCCTTGAGGAAGCTGGTTCTGCCCAGATGCTCCAGAAGGTCAAGATTTTCGATGATGTATCCCAGGCCCAGGGCGGCGCAGTCCATGGGTTCCCGGGCCAGAAGCACCCGGATGCCCAGCTCGCTGGCAATCATCTGGTCCATGCCGTACAGCAGCGATCCGCCGCCGGTCAGGTAGATGCCGTTGTGCATCACGTCGGAAGCCAGTTCCGGGGGCGTGCGTTCCAGCACCCACTTGATGGCCCGGACGATGGCCTGGCAAGGCTCCCGGATGGCCTGATAAATCTGGGTGGAGTTGATCTCCGCGGTCTCGGGAAGGGTGGTGACGGCGTTCTTGCCGCGGATGCGGGCCCGGCGCTCGCCCTGCAGAGGCAAGGCGGAACCCAGATCCAGCTTCACTTCCTCGGCGGTGCGTTCGCCAATGCCGATGTCAAACTCCCGACGGATATACGCGGCGATGGCTTCGTCCATCTTGCTGCCGCCCACCCGGATGGAATGGCTGATGACCACGCCGCCCAGGCTGACCACAGCCACGTCCGTGGTGCCGCCGCCGATGTCCACCACCATGCAGCCGTTGGGCTCAAACACGGGCAGGCCGCAGCCCAGGGCCGACAGGAAGGGCTTTTCTACCAGGTACACCTTCCGTCCGCCGGCATAGCGGGCCACCTCGCCCACTGCGCGGCGCTCGATGGCAGAAATGGAGGACGGATAGCTGACGAACAGTCGGGGGTGCACAATATAGCTCACGCCGATGGCCTTGCGGATAAAGGACTCGATCATGATCTCCGTCAGGTCAAAGTCCACAATCACGCCCTCCTGCATGGGCCGGGCGGCGATGTAACCTTCGGCGGTGCGGCCGATCATGATGCGGGCGTCGTCGCCCACGGCGATGGCCCGGCGGTTATTGCCCGCCTCCACCAAGGTGATGGTGGGCTCATTGATCACGATGCCCTTATGCTTCACGTAGATCTGCGTATTGCAGGTGCCGAGGTCTATTCCCAGGTCACGGGCAACAAATCCCATTATTTCACATCCATTCTTACGTTTCAGAAAACAGCTGTACGTTGCAACTTTTCAAAAAGCGGGCCACGGTCTCCATCGGCATGCCAATCACATTGGAAGGGCTGCCTTTGATTTCCGTCACAAAGGCGCCGGCCCGGCCCTGCACCGCGTAGGCGCCGGCCTTGTCCATGGGCTCGCCGGTCAGCACATAGCGGCGGATGGTTCCCTCGTCCAGGGTGGCGAAGCGCACGTCCGTCAGGCAGACTTCCTCCTGGACGCTTCCGTCCGGGGCGATCATGCAAACGCCGGTAGCCACCTGGTTGACCCGCCCGCTGAGGGTTTTCAGCATCTGGACGGCATCTTCTTCATCCACAGGCTTTCCCAGCACCTGGCCGTCTACACATACCAGCGTATCCGCCGCAAGCACCAGCCTGCCCGGCATCCGGGCGGCCACTTCCTCGGCTTTCCGCCGGGCAAGCACTTTCACCCGCTCCGGCCCGGTACCCAGCACGTCATCCTCCGGCGCAAGGGAAGGCACCACCTCAAAAGGCACGCCCATCTGCACCATCATTTCCTGCCGCCTGGGCGAGGCAGAGGCCAACACCACCGGGAACAACTTTTGCATACAGCCTGCGCCTCCTTTTGCCAGAGCATAGATTTCCACATTAACGATTTATTATAGCACACTTTCCTTCATAAGCAAAGGGCGCAAGCCTGTTTTCCCCGAAACAGATGCAAATTTTTGCAGCGCCCCCCGCGGTGCAGAAATGCAAAGAGGAAACACGCCCCTCCATTGACTTTGCAAAATCAGAAGGTATAATGTATAAGTCCAGTTTTTATAGACGGAACTCTTACTTAGGAGGTGCGGATATGGCAAACGCAATTGTCAACGAGGACGTCTGCAAGGGCTGCGGCCTGTGCATCGACGCTTGCCCCAAAAAAATCATGGAGATTGATCGCAGCCATCTGAACCGCAAGGGATATCATCCTGCGCACTGCGCCAAGCCCGACGAATGCATCGGCTGCGCTTTCTGTGCCACCATGTGTCCCGACGTGGCGATTACCGTGGAAAAATGACCGGCTTTTGCAGGTTTGGA
This sequence comes from Clostridia bacterium, assembly GCA_017937655.1. Classification (GTDB taxonomy): domain Bacteria; phylum Bacillota; class Clostridia; order Christensenellales; family Aristaeellaceae; genus Limiplasma. The sequence goes on from JAGBDE010000021.1 coordinate 20,558, forward strand.
AAGAAGGTATAGTGCAGTATGAAAAAGCTTATGAAGGGTAACGAGGCCATCGCCGAGGCCGCCATCCAGGCCGGCTGCCGGTTCTTCTTCGGCTACCCCATCACCCCCCAGAATCAGATTCCCGAATACATGAGCAAGCGCATGCCCGAGGTGGGCGGCTGCTTCCTCCAGTCTGAAAGCGAAGTTGCCGCCATCAACATGGTTTACGGTGCTGGCGGCGCCGGCGCACGCGTCATGACCAGCTCCTCCAGCCCCGGAATCAGCCTGAAGCAGGAAGGCATCAGCTACATCGTGGGCGCCGAGGTGCCCTGCGTGATTGTGAACATGGTGCGCGGCGGCCCCGGTCTGGGCAGCATCCAGCCCGCCCAGAGCGACTACTACCAGTCCACCCGCGGCGGCGGACACGGCGACTACCGCATGTGCGTGCTGGCTCCCAGCTCCGTGCAGGAAGCCGTCGATTTGACCCAGGAAGCCTTTGACATCGCCGACCGCTATCGCAACCCGGTCATGGTGCTGGGCGACGGCCTCATCGGCCAGATGATGGAGCCTGTGGACATGGACCTGTGCAAGGACCGCAAGCCCGCCGAAGACCTGACCGAGAAGACCTGGGCCGCTACCGGCCACGTTCCCACCGAGGAAGCCCCCCGGGCCATCATCAACAGCCTGTACATCCAGCCCGACGTGCTGGAGAAGCATTGCCAGAAGCTGCAGGCCAAGTATGACGCCATCGAGGCCGCTGAATGCCGCTGGCAGGAAGAGGAGACCGAGGACGCCGAGATCGTGATTGTGGCTTACGGCACCACCAGCCGCATCTGCCGCAGCGCCATGCGCAAGCTGCGCCAGGAAGGCATCCGCGTGGGCATGATCCGTCCCATCACCCTGTGGCCCTTCCCCGAAGCCGCCATCCGCTCCACCCTCAAGACCGCCCGCCAGTATCTGTGCGTGGAAATGAGCATGGGCCAGATGATCGACGACGTGCGCCTGGCCGTGAACGGCGAGCGCCCCGTGGATTTCTACGGCCGCACCGGCGGCATGGTTCCCACCGTCACCGAGATCGTGGACAAGGTCAAGGCCATGTACGATAACGACGATCTCCACAAGGCTGAGAAAGCCTTCAACGACACCGTCGGCGCCGTGGGCAATGCCTTCAACAAGCTGGGCCAGAAGATCGAAAAGGCCGTGAACAACCCGGAGCTGGAGCAGAAGGCTGAGAACTTCCGCAAGCAGGCTTCCGACGTTGCCAACCGCGCTGCCAGCGGCCTGGCCAAGGGCATGGACGCCATGGCCAGCACCCTGGGCAAGGCATTTTCCAGCATTTTCGGCGGCGCTCAGCCCGAAGAACCCAAATCAACTGAAACCGTGGATACTCCCGCGGAAAACAACGAAGGAGGGGAACAGTAATGGCTACCGTTTTCAAGAAAACCAGCATGCTGACCGATAAGCCCTTCCACTACTGCCCCGGCTGCACCCACGGCATCATCCATCGCCTGACCGCCGAGGTTCTGGAAGAACTGGGCATTGGCGAGACCGCCATCGGCGTTGCGCCCGTTGGCTGCGCCGTATTCGCCTACGACTACTTCAACTGCGACATGATGGAAGCGGCTCACGGCCGTGCTCCCGCCGTCGCTACCGGCATCAAGCGCGTCCATCCCGACAAGGCCGTGTTCACCTACCAGGGCGACGGCGACCTTGCCTCCATCGGCGCGGCTGAGATCGTCCACGCTGCCACCCGCGGCGAGAAGATCACCGTCATTTTCGTCAACAACGCCATTTACGGCATGACCGGCGGCCAGATGGCCCCCACCACCCTGCCCGGCCAGGTGACCACCACCAGCCCCTACGGTCGCGACACCAACCACTGCGGCTTCCCGGTGCACGTCAGCGAAATGCTGGCCACCCTCAACGGCCCCGCTTACATCGAGCGCGTCAGCGTCCACGATGTGGCCCACGTGAAGAAGGCCAAGGCCGCCATCAAGAAGGCGTTCCAGCTGCAGATGGAAGGCAAGGGCTTCACCCTCATCGAGGTCATCTCCTCCTGCCCCACCAACTGGGGCAAGACTCCCAAGGAAGCGCTGGAATGGGTCAAGAGCGACATGATCCCCAACTACCCCCTGGGCGTTTACAAGGACATTACCGCAGGAGGTGACCAGTAATGGAAAAGCAATTTCTGATCGCAGGTTTTGGCGGACAGGGCGTTTTGCTGATCGGTCAGCTGATCGCCAAGGCCGCCATGAAGCAGGATTATGAAGTCAGCTGGATGCCCTCCTACGGCCCCGAAATGCGCGGCGGCGAAGCCAACTGCGCCGTGGTCGTCAGCGACGAGCCCATCGGCAGCCCCCTGGTCAGCGAGCCCCCCGTGCTCATCGCCATGAACAAGCCCAGCCTTAACAAGTTCATGCCCATGATGCCCGCCGGCGGCGTGCTGCTCTACAACTCCTCCCTCATCGAGGATCCCGAGCTGCGGGAAGACATCACCGTCATCCCCGTGCCCTGCAACGAGATCGCCGAGAAACTGCAAAACGCCCGCACCGCCAACATGGTCATGCTGGGCGCCATCCGCCAGGCCACCGACGTGGTCACCGAGGACAGCCTGATCGCCACCCTGCAGGACTGGCTGGGCGAAAAGAAAGCCCACATGCTGGACATCAACAAGCAGGCCATCGCCGAAGGCGCGGCTGTTGTGAATGCGTAACAACTCCATTTATTTATTCTCTTTGCCTCCGGCGGCCCTGCCGGGGGCATTCTTTTCTTCTTGGGAAGAAGAAAAGAACCAAAAGAAGACCGCATGAAAAAAGCGACTGGGATGCTTCTCAGTCGCTTTTCATATGTGGAGGTGCAGGAGGCACTGCCTTCTGCCGGGGCTAAGGGCGAGGAATCCCCCAAACCCTCACTCTTCCAGCTTCCACCCATGGTCGCCGTGATAGATCATCAGCCGGGTCATGCCGCCGTCGATGCAGATGTTTTCGCCGGTGATGAAGCCGGCCCGGTCGGAGGCCAGGAACAGCACCATGTTTGCGATATCGTCCGGATGGCCCACCCGGCCCGCAGGCTGCTGCACCGCGTCGGGGCCCTGATAAACGGTGTAGTTCACGTCGATCCAGCCGGGCGAAATGGAATTGACCCGCACCCGGCCTGCCAGGCTTGCCGCCAGGGCGTGGGTCAGCGCCGCGATGCCGCCCTTGGCAGCGGAGTAGCTTTCCGTCTGGGGCTGGCTCATGCGGTCCCGACTGGAGGAAATATTGATGACGCTTGCCCCGGGGGCAAAGTGGGGCAGAAACAGCTTGGTCAGGTAAAAGGCCGCCGTCACGCCCACGTTCAGCGCGCCGGTGAAGTCCTCCCAGCTGCACTCGTCAATGCCCCGCATCTGCGGCGGCGCATTGTTGACCAGCACATCCACCCGGCCGTACTGGGCGACGACCTTCTCCGCAAAGGCTTCCAGCGCTTCCTTTTGGCCGATGTCTCCCTGAAAAAAATCGTTTTTCTGGGTATCGATCAGGCAGACGTGAGCGCCGGCCTCTTCAAACCTGCGGCAGATGCATTTGCCGATGCCGCCAGCGCCGCCGGTGACCACCACAACTTTTCCGTCAAAACGTTCCATGGTTTTCCTCCTGCTGGATTGATTTTCTCATGTGGACGTGGCCGTCCCCCTGGTAGCCGCAGGCGGCGTAAAAAGCCTGCGCGCCAAGGTTTTTCCGTCCGGTAAGCAAGTCCATGCGGTGCAAGGGATAGTGCTCCCGGCAATGTTTTTCCGCAAACGCCATCATCCCGCTGGCAACGCCCTGTCGCCGATAATTTTCCCGGACGTACACTTCCGTGACCTCCGGCTGACAATCCAGGTAGCAGAAGGACTTTTTCAGCTGCACGCAGAGAAAGCCCGCCAGGACGCCATCGTCGTCCGCCACAACGACCACCTCGCCGGTATTGTCTTCCAGCGCGGCGCGGATCAGCGGCAGATCCGTTTCCTCCGGGCCGTTGAACTCCGCGTTCAAGGCAAAAAGCTGCTCCGCATCCCCGGGAGACGCCAACCTGTAGTCCATCTTTTTCCTCCCATGTCAATAGATTCTGCCCAGTTCCTGGCACAGATCGGTGGCCAGCACGCCGCGGCTTCCGTATGTTTCTTCCGCGGCCATGCCTGCCAGGCCGTGCAGGGCGCAGCCCAGCTGCAAAATTTCCAGCTGATTCAAGCGATACGCCCCGGCTGTTTTGCCTGCCAGCAGCGCGCCCAATATGCCGGTGAGCACGTCGCCGCTGCCGCCCTTGGCCATGGCCGGAGTGCCGAAAACATTGAGTCCCAGGCCGTCCTCCGCTGCAAGCACGCTGGCCGATCCCTTCAGCACCACCGCCGCGCCATACTGCTGGCGAAGCCGTTTTGCGGCGGACACATGGTCAGCCAATACGGCGGATGTGGTTTGGCCCAGCAGCCTTGCGGCCTCAGCAGGATGAGGCGTCAGAATGCAGCGTTCCAGCCGGGGCCTCTCCCCCATTTGGGCCAGCAGATTCAGTCCATCCGCATCCAGCACGGCAGGCTTCCCGCTGCGGGCAACCATATCCAGAAGGCCGTACAGCAGAAATTGCGCCCACTCGCTCTGGCCCATGCCGCAGCCGATGGCCACAGCGTCGGCCTGTTTCACGGGCTGACGAAGCTGGCGGACGGCTTGTGCTGCATCCTCCGGCAAAGGCAGCGCGGTAGCGCAGGGGCAAAGGGTCTGGACGATGGGCAGCACATTTTCCGGACAAGCCACGGTGACCAGCCCCGCGCCGCTACGCAGAGCCGCCGTGGCGCAAAGGGACGCCGCCCCCGCCATGCCCACGCTGCCAGCCACGATCAGCAACCGCCCATAACTGCCCTTGTGGCTGTTGTGAAGCCGTTTTGGCAGCAGGCAGGATACGTCGTCCCGCTGCAAAATGCTGAGGCCCTCCGGCGCAGAGTCATCCTCTGGGATGCCTATATCCCCCACGGTGACACGCCCCGCGCAGTCCAGGCCGTGGTTCAGATACAGGCCGGGCTTGGGCCTGTGGAAGGTCACGGTTTCCGTGGCGCGGACCGCCGTTCCCAGAGTTCTGCCGGTGGAGCCGTCCAGCCCGGAGGGGATATCCACCGCCAATACAGGCACGCCCGCATCGGCAAAAGCGTTGATTTTGCAGCACAAATCTGCCGCATCCCCCGTCAGCTCCCGGGCAAGGCCCGTGCCAAACAGCGCGTCGATGACCAGGCCGGGCTTTTCATCGGTCGGGGAGGATTCCGCCGCGGGTTTGACCTCAACCATAGGCGCTTCCTGCCGCAGCCTGTCCAGCTGGGCGGATGCATCGGCAGAGAGTTTTTCGGACAGAAGCCAACAGCAGCCACGGAAATCGGCCTTCCGGCCCGCCAAGATCCGCATGGCGGCAAGGCCGTCGCCGCCATTGTTTCCCGGCCCGCAAAAGCACTCTACCCGGCCGCCGGTGTGCAGCCGCTCCGCGGCGTCGGCCAGATGGGTGGCCGCCAGTTCCATCAGCTGACTGCCCGGCACCCCGGTGCGCTGCATGTATTGCTCCTCAAGGGTTTTCATCTCCGCAGGGAGTATGGTCTTCAGCATTGGGCGGCCTCCTTGTCAGCCGTTGTAATCCGGCTCGGTAACGGGTTTGCTGGTGGGCACAGGCGTGGCGTCCGGGCCGTCGCCCCGGGGCGGAACCTGCGTCACATCGGGCGCGGCGGTCGCGTAGCCCTCGCTGGCAGGCCAGGGTTCCCGGAAAAGGGCGCAGGAGGTGAGTGTACAGGCCAAAACAAGGGTCAAAGCCAAAAGAATCAGGCTTTTTTTCATGTGAGGTTCCTCCTTTGGGAGTTTTGCAGGTTCAGTATAGCACAAAACCGCCCGCCTTGGACAGCGAAAGCGGTTTTGTTACAGGCTGACGTGGTCATTCCTGCCGCAGGCCCATCAGCCGCAGGAGTTTTTCCACGTATTGCCCGGCATGGTTGATGCTGATTTCCCCGTGATAAAGGCCCGGCAGCGTCTCCAGCTGTGCATTGGGCAGGGTTTTTGTAATCTCTTCGGCCGACTTTTTCATCACCGCCTGCTCCTTTTCACCCACCAGCACAAGAGCCTTAGCAGCGCAGGAGGCTACGTCCTTCAGGCGATAATCCGCGTTGGCCTTGAGAAATGCCACCATGTCCTCCCGGGCAATTGCAGCCGTATCTGCGAAATACTCTTCAAACAGTTCTTCCTTTATCCGCAGGGACCTGAACTGCAAACGCGCAAACCAGCGCCGCCGAATCAGCGGATAACAAAGCCGGAAGCTTGGGCCTACCAGTACAGCGGTCAGTTTCATCGGCAGAGTCAGCGCGCTTTCAACAACTGCATATTGGCAGATATCCCCTCGCTGGGCAAGCACTTCCAGCAAAATCTGCCCGCCCAGTGACAGTCCGCCCATCAGCAGTACATGTCCCCTGCAGTTTTCGTCAACCCAGCTGATGATCTCCCTGGCGTTTTCCTCAATAGATGTAAAGGGCCGATCGCTCCCCCCATGGCCATCCAGCACCGGGATCACCACATGATAGCGTTCTTTCAGGCGTTGCGCCGCTTCCCGGTAATTCCACCAGGATAGCCCGCCGCCATGCAGAAGAACAATGACTTCCGGATGTTCCTGCCCATATTCCATCACTTTCATGCTTTCACCTCACATCAGAAAAAGCCACCCCTGACACTTTGCATCAGAGGCAGCTCTCCTATTAATTTCCCAGATAGGCTTTGCGGACGTTATCGTCGTGCAGCAGCTGGGAGGCGGGGCCTTCCATGCTGATGGAGCCGGTTTCCAGAACGTAGGCCCGGTCAGCGACGGACAGCGCCATCTGCGCGTTCTGTTCCACCAGAAGAATGGTGGTGCCCGCTTCTTTCAGTTCGCGGATGATGTCAAAAATCTGCTCCACCAGGATGGGAGCCAGACCCATGGAGGGTTCGTCCATCATCATCAGGCGGGGCTTGCTCATCAGGGCGCGGCCCATGGCCAGCATCTGCTGCTCGCCGCCGGACAGGGTTCCGGCCACCTGCTTGTAGCGTTCCTTCAGGCGGGGGAAGCGACGGTACACGTCCTCGATGGATTCCTCAATTTCCGAGGCCGGGCGGGTAAATCCACCCATTTCCAGGTTTTCCCGGACGGTCATCTGCAAAAAGATGCGGCGTCCTTCGGGGCAGAGGGCCATGCCGCGGGGCAGCAGTTTGTCGGCAGGAACGCCGGCGATGTTCTGGCCGTCCAGCAGGATGCTGCCGTGGCGGGGCTTCAGCAGACCGGCCACCGTGTTCAGGGTGGTGGACTTGCCTGCGCCGTTCGCGCCGATCAGGGTGACAATCTCGCCCTCATTGACGTGGAAGCTGACGCCCTTGATGGCGTGGATGCTGCCGTAGTAAACATGCAGGTCCTTGACGTCCAGAATGGTGTTGGAGGTGGGGTTTTGCACTTCGCTCATGATCACTTCGCCTCCTTCTGCTTGCCCAGATAGGCTTCAATAACCAGCGGATTGGACTGGATCTGCTCCGGGGTGCCCTTGGCGATGATGGAGCCGTAGTTCAGCACGGCGATGCCCTCGCAGATGCCCATGACCAGGTTCATATCGTGCTCAATGAGCATGATGGCGATCTGGAAGGTGTCGCGGATCTTGATGATGTTCTCCATCAGTTCCTCGGTCTCGTGGGGGTTCATACCGGCGGCAGGCTCGTCCAGAAGCAGTAGCTTGGGATCGGTGGCCAGCGCGCGGACAATCTCCAGCCTGCGCTGTGCGCCGTAGGGCAGGGAGCCTGCGGTCACGTCGGCCATGTCCTGCATGTCAAAGATGGACAGCAGTTCCAGGGCCTTTTCGTGCATCAGCTTTTCCTTCTTCCAGTAGTTGGGAAGGCGCAGCACACCGCTGGCGGCGCTGTAACGCATCCGGTTATGCAGGCCGATTTTCACATTGTCCTCCACGCTCATCTTGTCAAAGAGGCGGATGTTCTGGAAGGTACGGGCGATACCGGCCCGGTTGACCTGGATGGTGTTCATGTTGTGGGTGTCCTTGCCATCGATGAGGATGGTGCCGGTGGTGGGCTGGTACACCTTGGTGATCAGGTTGAAGATGGTGGTCTTGCCCGCGCCGTTGGGGCCAATCAGACCGGCGATCTCCGTCCGGCCGATGATCATGTTGAAATCGTCCACCGCCTTCAGGCCGCCAAACTCCACGCCCAGGTGACGGGCATCCAGCACGGGGCGGGTGCCCAGGTCGCGCTCGGGGATGATGGCGTCAGAGGGGAAGGGAACCATGTTGGTGCGCTTCCTGTTCTCGCTCATTCTTCGGTTCCTCCTTCCTCGGTTTCGGGTTCTTCAGCTGCGGCGGCTTCCTTGGGAGCTTCTTCCTTTTTGCTGAACAGGGCCTTGATCCGGGCGATCCAGCCCTTGACCATGGAGCTGTTGGTGATCAGCATGACCAGAATCAGCACGATGGCGAAGATCAGCATACGGTTTTCCTTAAATTCAGGGAAAGAACGGAGCAGCTCGGGCAAGGTGGTCAGCAAGGCGGCGGAAATGATGGAACCCCAGATGTTTCCGATGCCGCCGAACACCACATACACCAGAACCAGAATGGACTTGTCGAAAATAAACTCCTTGGAGGTGACGGTGCCGATATTGGCGCCGTACAGCGCGCCCGCCATACCGGCCAGGGCAGCGGATACAACGAAGGCCATCAGCTTGTACTTGGTGGCGCTGATGCCAACGCTTTCGGCGGCGATGCGGTTATCCCGCAGAGCCATCATGGCGCGACCGGAACGGCTGTTGATCAGGTTCAGCACCACGATCAGCGTGAAAAGCACCAACGCGAAGCCCATCACAAAGGTGGCAAGCTTGGCGTCGTTCTTCACGCCCATGGGGCCGTTAACGATCATCTTTCCGGGCAGGGCGGGATTGTTGAAACCAAAGTGCAGCCCCGCTTCATCCAGGGAAACATACAGGCAGTTGAGAATATTGCGGATGATCTCACCAAAGGCCAAGGTCACAATGGCCAGATAGTCGCCCCGCAGGCGAAGCACAGGCACGCCCACGATGACGCCGGTAAGAGCGGCAAACGCCGCGCCTACGATCAGGCCGATCACCAGCCGCAGGGTGGGATCCGTCACCACGCCATTCAAAACGGCAATGGTAATGCTGCCGGAGAAGGCGCCCACGCACATAAAGCCAGCATGACCAAGGCTCAGTTCGCCGGAAATACCTACCACCAGGTTCAGGCTGACCGCCATCACAATAAACACGCAGGCGGGCACCAGCTGGTTTTTGAAGCTGAAGGTCAGCTTGCCGGCGTTCTGCATAGTCATGATCACCACAAAGGCAACAATGACCAGCAGGTAGGTGAAGGCGTTATTCAAGAACGTTTTGCTGATTTTCCTTTTCATACGCCCACCCCCTTATACCTTTTCGTTGACCTTCTTGCCAAGCAAACCGGTGGGCTTGACCAGAAGGATGATGATCAGGATCGCAAACACGATGGCGTCGCCCAGATCGGTAGAGATGTAGCTCTTGCCGAAAATCTCGATCACGCCCAGCAGAATGCCGCCCAGCATGGCGCCGGGCAGGGAGCCGATACCGCCGAACACGGCCGCGGTAAAGGCCTTGATACCAGGCATGGAGCCGGTGGTGGGCATCAACACGGGAGAGGAGGAGCACAGCAGGATGCCTGCAACCGCCGCCAGCGCAGAGCCAATGGCAAAGGTGACAGAGATGGTCTGATTCACGTTCACGCCCATCAGCTGCGCCGCGCCCTTGTCCTCGCTGACCGCACGCATGGCGCGGCCCATCTTGGTTTTGCTGGTAAACCAGGTCAGCGCCACCATGATCACGATGCAGCAAAGCACCGTCACGATGGCCACGTCGGAAATGATCAGTTCCCCATTGAACAGGCTGATCTTGCCCAGCTGTACGATGGACACAAAGTTCTTGGGGTTGGAGCCCCAGATGAGCAAAGCCAGGTTCTGCAGCAGATAGCTCACGCCAATGGCAGTAATCAGCACCGCCAGGGAGGTAGCGCTGCGCAGGGGCTTGTATGCCAGCTTTTCAATCACAATACCAAGCACGGTGCAAACCGCCATGGCTACAACCACGGACAAAAGGGGCGTCAGGCCCCAATGTTGGGTGGCATAGAAAGAAATGTATGCGCCAACCATGATGACGTCGCCATGGGCGAAGTTCAGCATCTTGGCAATGCCGTAAACCATGGTGTAGCCAAGGGCGATAATGGCATAAATGCTGCCCAGACTGATACCATTGATCAGGTTACTGAGGAACGACAAGTGGAATCAACCTCCATCTCTCGCGTGGAAAAAATGCTTCCGTAGGAACGGAAAAGGGGAGAACGTCACCTAATGTGGCATTCTCCCAATGTTGGCAAACCTAATGGTTACTCTGCAAATTACTGGGTAACGTAGGAGCCGTCAACAATCTTCACAACCAGCGGGACCTTGGTCACAGCGCCGGTGGCATCCCACTGCATGGTGCCGGTGGTGCCTTCGAAGGTCATGGTGGGGAAGTACTGAACCAGCAGCTCGCAAACCTCGGCGCTGCTCATGTCGGGGGTCACGCCGCAGGCGACCATGGCATCGTAGAGGGCGTAGACGGCGTCGTAGCTGTCAGCGGCGAACTGAGTGGGCATGGTGCCATAAGCGGCCATGTACTTATCAGCAAAGCTGGCGGTCTCAGCGTCGTTGAGATCGAAGGGGGTCAGCAGCATGACATTCTCGGCCAGGGAGACGTCGAAGCCTTCCATGGTCAGGATGCCGTCCATGCCGTCCACGCCAAAGAACTGGGGCTGATATTCCATGTTCTTGGCCTGGGTCAGGATGGTGGAAGCGGGGGTGTAGTAGATGGGCAGGAACACCAGGTCAGCGCCGGCATCCTTAGCAGCGTTCAGCTGCACGGAGAAGTCGGGGTTGGCGTCGTCGGAGAAGGAAGCGGTGGCAACCACTTCGAAGGGCTGGTTTTCAGCCTCAGCCACGAAGCCCTGGTAGATGCCGGTGGAGTAAGCGTCGGCGTTGTTGTAGATGATGGCAACCTTGGTGGCCAGGCCCTTTTCGCCGATGTACTTGGCAGCGGTCTTGCCCTGCTCAGGATCGGTGAAGCAGATCTGGTACATCATGTCGCGGCCCTCGGTCACGGAGGGAGAGGATGCAGAGGGGGTCAGCATGAACACGCGGTGCTCATAAGCCTCAGCAGCCACAGCGGCGCAGGGAGCGGAGGTAACGCAGCCGTTGATGACCTGCACGCCCCAGTCCATCAGGGTGTAATAAGCGCCCACGGAGCTCAGGGGATCATGCATATCGTCCTCAGCCTGGAAAGCGATCTGGATGCCGCCCTTTTCGTTAATTTCCTGCACGGCGATCTCAGCGCCCTGCTTGGCAGAAATGCCGTAAACGGCAGCGCCGCCGGTCAGCGGGCCGATAAAACCAATCTTAAATGCGCCGTCTGCCATAGCGGGCAGAGTCATGCACATAGCCATTGCGATAGCCAGAACCAATGCCACAAACTTTTTCATGTTCTTTTCCTCCTGTCTTAACTTCCATACTTCAAGCATTCCATACAGGCTGGAATGTTGCTGTATATTATAGCCGCAAAGCGGCCACAATTCAAGTAAAAATGGCGATATTTAGCTGTATTTATCTTGTTTTTTACTGTATACATATGCAAAGGGCGATCAATCGTCCCAGCTTTCCTCCTCGATGGCGCCGCCCAGGCACACGTCGCCCTGGTAGAGCACCACGCTCTGGCCCGGGGTGATGGCCCGTTGCTTCTGGTCGGCCTCAATGAGAAGCTCATCGCCCCGGAGGGTGACGGTCACGTCCTGGTCAGGCTGACGATAGCGGAACCGGGCGGTGCAGCGGAAGCTCTGGCCGTCCAAAACCGGGGCCTCGTCTGCGATCCAGGTGGGTTGTGCCGCCCGGATATACCGGCTGTACAGCCGGGGGCTATCCTCGCCCTGGGCCACCAGCAGCACATTTTTCTCCAGATCCTTGCCGATCACGAACCAGCTTCTGCCGTCGCCCCGGCCGCCGATGCCCAGCCCCTTGCGCTGGCCCAGCGTGTAATAGGACAGGCCGATGTGCTCCCCCACCTTCTCGCCGGACTCGGTGAGCATATCGCCGGACTGCAGGGGCAGGAAGCCCTGGAGAAACTGCCGGAAATTCCGTTCGCCGATGAAGCAGACCCCGGTGGAGTCCTTCTTGGCAAACACGGGTAGGTTGTTTTTCTCCGCGATGGCCCTGACGTCCGCCTTGAGCATATGGCCCACCGGGAACAGGGAGCGCTGCAGTTGAGCCTCCTTCAGCATATACAGGAAGTAGCTCTGATCCTTGCCCGGGTCGCTGCCCTTGAGCAGCGCCGCATGGCCGTCCCGCATTTCGCTGCGGACAAAGTGGCCCGTGGCCATCCGGCCCGCGCCCAGCTTGGTGGCGTAGTCCAGGAAGGCCTTGAACTTGATCTCCCGGTTGCAAAGCACGTCCGGGTTGGGGGTGCGGCCCTTGCGGTACTCGTCCAGGAAATAGGAAAACACCCGGTCATAGTACTCCTTGGCAAAATTCACCGAATAGCAGGGAATGTCGATCACGTCACAGACCTGCTGCACGTCCTCCCAGTCGGTGGCGGCGGTGCAGGTGCCGTTTTCGTCCTTCTCTTCCCAATTTTTCATGAACACGCCCACCACGTCGTAGCCCTGCTGCTTGAGCAAAAGCGCCGCCACAGAGCTGTCCACGCCGCCGGACATGCCGATTACAATTCTCTCCATTTATGCCTCCTGCTTTCTGTCCGGCTCCAACCGGTCCAGCACCCGCTGCAAAATCTCCTGGGCGATGGGCTCCACGTCCCGGGCCGCGTCCACCACGATGAACCGATCGTCGCCCTGGGCGAGCAGTTCCTCGTAGGCGGCCTGAACTCTGCGGTGGAATGCGTCCCCCGCCAGCTCCAGCCGATCCGGCTCCGATGCGCTGAACCTGCGGCGGATGGCCTCCGCCTGGTCGATGTCCAGATACACGGTAGCGTCGGGCAGCATGCCGTCCACCGCGGGCTGGTTGATCTGCTGCACCAGGCCGACGCCCAGCTGCCGTCCGCCGCCCTGATAGGCCACGGAGCTGTCCACAAAGCGGTCGCTGAACACGATTCTGCCTTCCTCCACCGCCGGGCGGATGACCTGGCTCACGTGCTGGGCCCGGGAGGCGGCGTAGAGCAGCGCCTCGCAGATGGGGCTCATTTCCATGTGTTCCTTGTTCAGGATGATGCCGCGAATTTCCTCGCTGATGGGGCAGCCGCCGGGCTCCCGAGTGCGCAGCACGTCAAAGCCGTACTGGCGCAGGCTTTCCTCCAGACGGTTGGCCTGGGTGGTCTTGCCGCTGCCGTCGGGGCCTTCCATGCTGATGAACATCCCCCGGGGGGCTTCCCCGCCAGGGCAGAGCAGCTGAAACAGCTCTTCCGTGCTGTGGGCAATGTGGTCGGCTCCGGCGTTTTCCAGCTCCTCCACGGAGCCGCAGCCATAGCTCACGCCGACACTTTCCACGCCCGCGGCTTTTGCGCCTTCCACGTCAAACAGACGGTCGCCCACCATGACGGCCCGGGAATATTTCTCCGGCAGGGCCCGGCGGATCAGCTCCGGCTTGCCCAGCTTGTCCTTGCCGTCCACCTCTCCCATGATCACGTCGAAATAGTGGGATATGGCGAAGTGGTTCAGAATCAGCTCGCAGGTGTGGGCCGGCTTGGAGGACGCCAGCGCCACGTGCACGCCGGCCTTGCGCAGGGCGTAAAGCACCTTGCGGATGCCCGGATACACCCGGTAGCGGAAGCGGCCTTCATGATAGAAATTGTACAAATAGCGCTGCACACCGTCCTCCACCCTGTCCTCCGGCACCCGGAGGATCTCCCGGAGGGACGTGCGCAGCGGCGGGCCTACCACCAGCCGGAGGTCGGCGTCCGGGGGGATGGGCAAATCCAGCTCTTCCATGGCCTTCACCACGGAGGATACAATGCCTTCCTCAGCGTCAAACAGCGTACCGTCCAAATCGAATACCACCGCGTCAAAAGGGAACTGGCTCATCCCGTTTCCTCCCATTCAAACAGCAATTTTCATCGCCCATAAGCATAACAAAAAAACGGTCAGGAATCAATCAAAATCTGCCTTTTGGGCATGGGCGCCATCCCCCGGAAGGAAAAAACAAGCAAAATTTCAAAAAAAGATTGACGGCGGCGCGGAAAACTGCTATACTAACTTCTGCTGGTTCCACAACGTGGAGAGATGGCCGAGCGGTTGAAGGCGCTGGTCTTGAAAACCAGTGATGCCGAAAGGCACCGGGGGTTCGAATCCCTCTCTCTCCGCCAATTTCATAAAACCGTCCACCATGGAGAAGTACCCAAGTGGCCGAAGGGGCTCCCCTGCTAAGGGAGTAGTGTTCGAAAGGGCAGCGAGGGTTCAAATCCCTCCTTCTCCGCCAAAAACCCACCGCTGATGCGGTGGGTTTCTTCTTTTTCCATTTTATGGAAGAATTTCGTTCCCTCCATCGTTTTATTTCCGTAGAGAAAAGGAGGCCCGACCCATGAAGAAAACCATCGCGTTGCTGCTGACCCTGTTGCTTTGCGTTTGCAGCCTTTCCGCCCTGGCAGACGACGTCCGCGCCGTGCGCCCAATCCGACTCCGGACGGACATGAACGCCCTGGCGGGACTGACCCTGACCGCCATCCCCGGCGCGTACGACCCGAAAACGAACACCCTGGAACTGACGCTGCTGGAGCCGGAAGCCTTTTCTGCCGAGGACATCCGCAGTCTGCGGCTGGGGGAATATCTGATTTCCGACCGCGTGACCTACCAGGTCAATGAGCTGGAATTTGACGATATGGGCTGCACCATCAACGAATCCAATGGCATATTCTGCGACGGCTGGCTGTGGCTGTACCTGCACGAGGACGGCCTGTACTACTCCACCAATGTCCACGACGCGGTCTGGCGGGAGGTAGGCACAGCAGCGTTCCCCCTCTCCCCCACCGCCGTGTTTCTGGACGGCATCGACCCGCGGGACGGCGCCGTCCTGGACACCCCTACCCAGCATAGCATCCCTCAGTTTCTGGCCATGAAGGCCGATGAAGAAGAAAACGATGGCGTCGGCTTTTCCTGCCACAACTTCCGGATCACCTTTGACGAAAACGGCCAAATCGCTATTCTGGAGCGGCATTACGTCAGCTGGCAATAATGCGCGCCTTTCCACCGCCCATATCGGGCGGTTTTTTGTTGTTGACAAGTCAACATCCATGCGTTACAATGGCACTTGTTGAGAAATCAACATTGTTTTTCATCCGCCATCATCAAAGGAGATTTATCCCATGAAAGTACGCATTGTTGTGGATTCTACCACCGATCTGCCCCCGGAAATCAAAAGCCGGCTGACGGTGGTTCCCCTCACCATCCTCTTCGGCGACCAGGCCTATGTGGACGGCATCACCATTACCCATCAGCAGTTTTACGAAAAGCTGGTGGAGAGCGACGTGCTGCCCACCACCAGCCAGGCCAGCCCCGCCGTGTTTGAAAAGGTGTTCCAAAAGGCCAAGGCCGCCGGAGAAAGCGTGGTGGTGCTGACCCTTTCCGCCAAGCTCAGCGGCACCTGGCAGAGCGCTATGATCGCCGCCCGGGAGTTTGACAACGTTCACGTGGTGGACAGCCATTCCGTGGCCATCGGCACGGGCATTCTGGCCCAGCTGGCCCTGGAGATGGCCGAGCGCGGCATGTCCGCCGCCGATATCGCCCGGGAGCTGGAGCGGGAGCGGAACAACGTGTGCATCGTGGCCATGCTGGACACCCTGGAGTACCTGAAGCGGGGCGGCCGCATCTCCAAGACCGTGGCCTTTGCCGGCAGCCTGCTTTCCATCAAGCCCGTGGTCAGCCTGCATAACGGCGAGATCGAGATCCTGGGCAAGGCCCGGGGTTCCCGCCAGGGCAACAATCTGCTGGTGGAGAAGATCCAGGCCGCAGGCGGCGTGGACTTTGACAAACCCTTGCTTTTGGGCTACACTGGTATGAGCGACGTGCTTTTACAAAAGTACATCCGCGACAGCGCATTTTTGTGGGCGGATCATCTGGTGGACCTGCCGCAGACCATCATTGGCAGCGTGGTAGGCACCCATGCCGGCCCCGGCGCCGTGGCGGTGGCTTTCTTCAAGGGCAGCGCAAAAGAAGCGGCGCAGTAAACATCGAACCGAAAGGGGTTTTCATTATGGCTCTGAAAATGGTTTTGTTTGACCTGGACGGCACCCTTTTGCCCATGGACCAGGAGCAGTTCACCAAGTATTATTTCGGCCTGCTGGCCAAGAAACTGGCGCCGCTGGGCTATCAGCCCGAGGCATTGATCGACGGCATCTGGAAGGGCACCGCCGCCATGGTGAAAAACAAGGGCGACAAGAACAACGAGGCCGTGTTCTGGGACACCTTTGCCGCCCTTCTGGGCGACCACGTCCGGGCCGACGAACCCACCTTCGACCATTTCTACCGCAACGAATTCCAACAGGTGAAAGCGTCCTGCGGCTTCAATCCGCTGGCTGCCAAGGCGGTGGCTATGGTGAAGCAGAAGGGCCTGCGCACCGCCCTGGCCACCAACCCCATCTTCCCCGCCGTAGCCACGGAAAGCCGCATGGCCTGGGCCGGACTCGACCCCGCTGATTTTGAGCTCTACACCACCTACGAAAACTCCTGCCACTCCAAGCCCAATCCTGCTTATTATCAGGACATTCTGGCCAAGCTGGGCGTCCAGCCCGAGGAATGCCTCATGGTGGGCAATGACGTGGGCGAGGACATGATCGCCGAGACCCTTGGCATGAAGGTGTTCCTGCTGACGGACTGCCTGATCAACAAGGACGGCCGGGACATTTCCATCTACCCCAACGGCAATTTTGAGGACTTCCTCCGCTTTGTGGAAGCCCTGTAATCCTCGCAGAATATTGCCGCATATAAAACCGGGATGCCGCTTCAGCATCCCGGTTTTTGTTTATTCAAAGCTGGTATAGGTGATCCACGCATACTCGGCGGAAAGGGGCAGGTTCTGATCGTCAAAGGGTTTCAGCCAGCCGTCCACGCCCTTGCCGCACCAGACGTTGGCCATGATCTTGCCCGGCGTTTTGGGGATATCTTTGGTGGCGGTGTGCACCAGCACATCGTCCACATACCAGTCAATCCTGTCCTCCCGCCATTCAAAGGCGTAGCGGTGGAAATCCTCGGAGGCGTCAAAGCCCAGGTCAATCATCACTTCATGGTTGCCTCTGCCGCTGGTAAAGTAGTTCAGCTGCACCTTGGTGGTGTCCCGGCCCAGGATCTCAAAGTCGATCTCGTCCCAGGGATTGTTGTCCGAGGGGCCGGTATAGGTGAAGAACGAGGAAACCACACCGTCGTTCTTGATGGCCTTCATGGATACCTCGAACCGTCCGTAGCCGTAGAAACCGTTGCTGCGGAGCTCCGCGCCGGAATAAGGGATGTTCCCCGTGGGAAACTTGTCAAAATCCAGAACCAAGCGGACAAATCCGTCCGCCGCCTGAATGTTGTCTCTGCGCCAGGTGACGTTGAACATGTTTCCGTTGGTCCAGCCGTTGGCGGCGCTGATGCCCAGCGGAATGCCCCTGGACAGGTCGTAAACCTGGGTGGCGCCGTCTTCCGTTTCCTGGGCAAAACCGGTCAGAGGCCAGATCAAGAGCAGCGCCAGCAGCAGGATCAGCATGGATTTTTGCCTGCACTTCATTCATAACACTCCTTGTGTTTCCTTTTGTTCAATATAGCACATCCGTCCCCAGGAAACAAGAAAAAGAAAAGCGGCGCAACCCGAAGGTCACGCCGTTTTTTGATTCCCAAACGGGAAGATAACTGTCAGCCGTGAATTACAGCTTGGGGCCAGCTTCCACCAGAGCCTTGCCAGCATCGTTGCCGGTGTACTTGACAAAGTTCTTCACGAAACGGCCGGCCAGATCCTTGGCCTTGGTTTCCCATTCAGAGGCATCGGCATAGGTGTCGCGGGGATCCAGGATGCCGGTGTCAACGCCGGGCAGTTCGGTGGGAACAGCCAGGTTGAAGTAGGGAATGGTCTTGGTTTCGGCCTTCAGGATGGAGCCATCCAGGATGGCGTCGATGATGCCGCGGGTATCCTTGATGGAGATACGCTTGCCGGTGCCGTTCCAGCCGGTGTTGACCAGGTAAGCCTTGGCGCCGACCTTTTCCATCTTCTTGACCAGTTCTTCAGCGTACTTGGTGGGATGCAGCTCCAGGAAAGCCTGGCCGAAGCAAGCGGAGAAGGTGGGGGTGGGCTCGGTGATGCCGCGCTCGGTGCCGGCCAGCTTGGAGGTGAAGCCGGACAGGAAGTAGTACTGAGCCTGCTCGGGGGTCAGGATGCTGACGGGGGGCAGAACGCCGAAAGCGTCAGCGGACAGGAAGATGACGTCCTTGGCGTCGGGAGCGGCGGACACGGGGCGGACGATCTTCTCGATGTGATCGATGGGATAGGACACGCGGGTGTTCTCGGTCACGCTGCCATCGGCGAAGTCGATCTTGCCGTTTTCGTCCACGGTCACGTTCTCCAGCAGAGCGTTGCGGCGGATGGCGTTGTAGATGTCGGGCTCGGATTCCTTGTCCAGGTTGATAACCTTTGCGTAGCAGCCGCCCTCGAAGTTGAAGACGCCGTTGTCGTC
>JAGBDE010000022.1 GCA_017937655.1 Clostridia bacterium
CAGGTGCTTCATGAGCTTGCCGGACAGCAGGAGCTGATTGAACAGGAGGAAACGATGCTCCCGGAGGTAGTGCATGCGCATTCTGCCGTACTTACCAAGCGGGCGCATGTCATCGGCAGGAATGCCAATGTTGGGCAGGTAGTAGTCTCCACAGCGGCGATAGGTCAGTTTCATGGGGTATCCTCGCTTTCTGCTGCAATGAAAAAAGCAGCTATGTACTTGAAGGTTTCCCTTCAAGCCATAACTGCTTGAATTACTTGTATTTCCCGCGACTCATGACGAGGAGGGGTAAACCTTCCTCTACATAATAACGCGTCACGGCCATGGGGGTTTTAACAAAAATGAAGCCGCTGCATAGGATGATGCAGCGGCTTTCGCTCGTTAGATTCCTTGGAAGCGTTACTTGAGCAGCAGGGAGGATTCCTTGGTCAGGGTGGCAAGCAGCTCCTTGGCCTTGGCTTCTTCCTTGTGGTTGACGTTCACGTACAGCTTGATCTTGGGCTCGGTGCCGCTGGGGCGCACGCAGACGAAATGTCCGCCTTCCAGAGCAAAGTACAGCACGTCGCTTTCCGGATAATCCATCTTGGCCACTTCGCCGGTGAGGAGGTTGGTGTCGGTGCCGGACAGGAAGTCCTTCACATGGGCCACCTTCACGCCGCCGATCTCCTTGGGCGGATCCTTGCGGATGCGGGCCATGATGTCCGCCATCAGCTTCAGGCCGTCGATGCCGGGCAGAGTGGTGGAGGTAACGTGCTCTAGGTAGTAGCCGTAGGTCTCAAAGATGTCGTTCATCACGTCGCAAAGGGTCTTGCCCTTGGTGCGGTAGTAAGCGGCGGCCTCGGCGATGAGCAGGGAGGCGTTCACGCCGTCCTTGTCACGGACGAAGGTGCTGCTGAGAAAACCGTAGCTCTCTTCGAAGCCGAAGAGGAAGGTGTGGCTGCCGTCGTCCTCAAACTGCTGGATCTTCTCGCCGATGAACTTGAAGCCGGTGAGGGTATCGTAGAGATCCACGCCGTAGGCGGCGCAGATGGGCCGTGCCAGTTCGGTGGAGACGATGCTCTTGACCGCAGCGCCGTTGGCGGGCAAAGTGCCCAGTTCCTTCTTGCCGCTGAGGATGTAGTTCAGCATCAGGCAGCCGATCTGGTTGCCGGTCAGCAGGCGGAAGCTGCCGTCGGCCTCGCGGACGGCCACGCCCAGACGGTCGCAGTCGGGGTCGGTGCCGAAGATGGCGTCGGCGCCCACTTCGTTGGCCAGCTTGATGCCAAGGGTGAAGGCGTCCGGATCCTCGGGGTTGGGAACCTTGATGGTGGAGAAGTTGGGATCAGGCATTTCCTGTTCCTTGACCACGCTCACGTTGGTGATGCCAATTTCCTTCAGAATGCGGCGCACAGGCACATTGCCGCTGCCGTGGAGGGGCGTGTAGACAATCTTCAGGTTCTTGCCCTCTTCCTTCACCAGCTCGGGGTGGATGGACAGGGTCTTCACCTGGGCGATGTAGTCGTCGTCCACCTCGGCGTTGCCAATGATCTTCAGCAGGCCGGAAGCCAGGGCTTCGTCCTTGGAGATGCGCTTGGCGGCGGTGAAGGACAGGCTGTCGATGCGGGCGATGACTTCGTTGGCCACTTCCGGGCCGATCTGGGCGCCGTCCTCGGCGTAGACCTTGTAGCCGTTGTACTGGGGCGGATTGTGGCTGGCGGTGATGACCACGCCGGCCACAGCGTTCAGGTGACGCACGCCGTAGCTCAGCAGGGCCACAGGGCGCAGGGCGTCGAACAGGAACGCGCGGATGCCGTTGGCGCAAAGCACCAGAGCGGTCTCCAGGGCAAACTCGCTGCTCATGCGGCGGCTGTCATAAGCGATGACCACGCCACGTTCTTTGTTTTCCTCGTTGGTGAGAAGGAAGTCGGCCAGGCCCTGGGTGGCACGGCGGACGGTGTAGATGTTCATCCGGTTCATGCCGGCGGCCAGCACGCCGCGCATGCCGGCGGTGCCAAAGCTCAGGTTGCGGTAAAAACGGTCTTCAATTTCCTTCTCGTCGCCGGCGATGGACTGCAGCTCGGCCACAACGGCTTCGTCGCAGGCAAAGTCTTTCAGCCACTGCTCGTAATTGTCGCGGTAACTCATGGGTAGACGCCTCCCGTTTATTCTGTTGATGGTATTGATTTCCGCTTGCGGATAAATCTATGCTCCTATTATATAGGATAAACGGCCGGTTTGCAATTGCTTCTTTTCAAAGAACAGGTTTTTTGGTATGATTATGACAGGAGAATGTAACAATGAACAAAATTGGCAAAAGTTTTTACGATTAAGCATTGACATCGTAATATTTTTGTAATAGTATAGTCATGCTATAGAAGGAAAACTGCGCCCTTGCGCAGATTGACCGTTTTTCTGTATATGCACATGATTGCGGAGGGAATCAGTTATGACGGCAAATCGTGAAGCAAATTACAAATGGGTACGGAGGGGACAGCGGCTTGTAACGCTGGTCCTGACCCTTTGCATGCTGGTATCTATGATGCCGCAAGCGCTGGCTGGAAAATCTGTTGGCGGCTCCCCAAGCGGCCTTTCTCTTTCCAGCGAAAAGAGCTTTATCCAGATTCCTGCTTCTGGGGCCACGTTCTTCACCGGTGACACCTTCGGCGAAGGTACCGTTGTGAATGTGCCTGCAGGTTCTGTTTGGATGCTGTATAGCGATGATTTTTACACGGTGGATTCCGTGGATTATTATGCGGTATTCTATCAGAACAAGGTTCATCATGTGCGCTGCGTAGATGTTCATTTGATGACGGCAGAACAGGTACAGCAGTATATTAAACAGAATATTTGGGGTGCCAGTTCTTTTACCACGCTGAAAATGCCTTTAGAGTTGGTAGGCGATGTCAGAGTCTATGCTTTGCAGTTGGCGCTGAAGACTTTGGGCTATTCTGTTACCCCCGACGGCGATTATGGTCAGAAGACGGACGATGCTGTGTATCGTTTCCAGAAGGCCGCCGGTCTGACCAAGGATGGCGACGCAGGTCCTGCTACGCAGAAAGCGCTTTATGCGCAGGTTTTGGGCAGCAGTTCTTCGAGTACCGGTAGTGGAACAAGCGCTGGAACCAGCACGGGCACCTCTACTGGAAGTGTATCTTCTGGCTTGGTGGCTTCTTCCAGCAAGTCCTTCATCCAGATTCCTTCCGGCGGCGCAAAGTTCTTTACAGGAAAGACCTATGGCACCGGTACTGTGGTCAGCGTTCCCGCTGGTTCCGTGTGGATGCTGCTTACCAGCCAGAAGTACACCGAGGGCGGCGTAGACTATTATGCCCTGTACTACAACAATGCGGAATATCATGCCCGCGTTGCTGATGTGAAGGTTCTCACCGACGCAGAGGTGCAAGCGTATTTCAAGACCAACATTTGGGGTTCTTCCACCTTTACCACATTAAAGCAAACCATGGGTTTGGTGGGCGATGTCAAAGTATACGCCCTGCAGCTGGCATTGAAGACCCTAGGCTACAATATCGCTCCTGATGGAGATTACGGAAAAAAGACGGATGATGCGGTTTACGCTTTCCAAAAGGCCAACGGCCTGGTGAAGGACGGCGACGCTGGTCCTCTGACTCAGAAGAAACTTTATGATCAGGTGCTTGCAAAACTGAATGCAAGTACTGGAAGTGGTTCCGGCAGCGGTACAAGTACTGGTACTGGAACAGGAACCGGCACGGGTAGCGGCTCCGGCACAGGAAGTGGCAGTGGTACTGGCACCGGAACCAGCACGGGCACTACCACTACCTCCGGTGTTTCCGTCAGTTTGATTGAAGGGGCGAAGAAGAGCTTTGTGCAGGTTCCTGCTGCAGGCGCTTCCATTTTTACCGGAAAGACCTTCGGCGCAGGCACTGTAGCCACTGTGCCCGCCGGAACCGTGCTGATGCTTATCACTGGTACTCCTTACACCGAGGGCGGAGTGGAGTATTATGCTCTGTATTATCAGAATGCAGAATATCACGTCCGCAAAGCTGATGTTACGCTTCTGACGAACGCCCAGGTGAAGGATTATGTGGATAAGAACATCTGGGGCGCAACCACCTTTACCACGCTTAAGCAGAGCATGAATCTGGTGGGCGATGTACGTGTATACGGCTTGCAGCTGGCTCTGAAATCTTTGGGTTATCTGCCTGGCAACGCTGATGGCGACTATGGAAAGCTTACTGACGATGCGATTTACAAGTATCAGAAGGCTTCTGGCCTGGTCAAAGACGGCGACGCCGGCCCCCTGACCCAGGCAGCCCTTTATGCGGATGCCCTGGGCAAGAGCGATTCCGGCTCCACCGGCACGGGTACTGGCACCGGCACCGGAACCGGCACGGGCAGCAGCGCCACCAGCGGCAGTCTGCGTACTAAGGCATCGGTGAACCTTCGCCAGAAGGCCACACAGAAGTCTCCGAAGCTGGGAGCTGTTCCCATCAACACCCTGCTGACTTTCTACAATACTTTCAACGATGGCTCCGTCACCTGGTATCAGATTATCTATCAGGATAACATCGGCTGGCTGATGGGTACCTATGTGGACGTGATCGGCTCCGGCAGCGGAACCGGTGCGGGCACTCTGACCACCATTGACAGCGTCAACCTGCGTAAGACCGCATCTACCTCCTCTGCACGCCTGGGTGTTGTTCCCCGGAACGTAACCATGGCGTATTCCGAGGCAAAGAACGTGGGCGGCATCACTTGGTATAAGATCACCTACGGTATCAACACCGGCTGGGTCATGGGAAGCTATGTTAAGGCTTCCGGTACTGCTGGCGGATCGGGCTCTACCGGTACAGGTACCGCTATCCCCGATAACTACACTGTCATTGGCTCCCTGCGCATCACCAAGACCAGCACTCGCGTCCGTAAAGGCCCCAACGGTGCCAAGACCGGCATTGTGCTGGCCAAGGGATCCACCGTATCTTTGGTGGGCGAGGCTGTCAGTTCTGGCGGATACAAATGGTATCCCATGGTGACTGCTGGTGGCGTGAAAGGTTATGTCCGTGATGATTGCGCAACGATCATCGGTTCTACTAATTCCAGCGGCGGCGCTGGCAGCGTGACCATCACAAACGCATATCAGTTCATCAAACTCCCCGCTGATACCCCTGCATACGCTGACAATAAGACCACCCAAGCCAGCCTGACGATGCCCAAGGACACCATTGTCCGGCTGGTGGACACAGAGCTCCTTGGTGGCCCCAACGGCGAAATGCTGTGCCGTGTCTATTATCTGGGCAGCGAATATTACGCCGTGTATTCCGCCATTTCCGGCGGCGCTATTGGCGAAAAGGATCTGGCAAACATGGTTGTGAACCTGTGGAACAGCCCGTCCAGCATTCGCATGGCCAACGAGGGTAATCTCCGCGGCGATATCCGTGTGTACGCTGCTCAGCTGGCGCTTTACGCTCTGGGTTATTACACCGGCACCCTGGATGGCAGCTATGGCAACCAGACAGCGGCCGCTGTGAAGAATTTCCAGCGTGCGCAGAAGGTTGAGGCTGATGGTGTCATCGGTACACAGACCTGGCCTCTGCTGGCCGGCCTTGCCAAGGAGATTTCCGACGGTACCACGACTGTCGTTCCTGGCGCGGGCGCTGGCACCGGTGCCACCGTGACCGAATTCGGCACCGTGAACAAGGTCACCAAACCTACCTGGACCGAGGCCGATAACGGCAACTTCTGGCCCAAGTACTCCTTCGCCACCGTGCTGGATGTGAAGACTGGCAAGGTGTTCACCATCTACCGCACCGGCGGCAGCAACCACCCCGACGCCGTGCCCTATACCACCAACGATACCAAGACCATGTGTGAGATCGTTGGCTTCACCTATCCCAACCGTCGGCCCACCAGCGAAGAGCTGAAGAAGATTGTGGCGGACAGCCCCAATAGCAACACTTCTTACACCTGGCCCGACTTCAAGGGCAAGCTGACCGGCGTGGCTTCCATCGGCAGCGCATGGGACCGCCGTCCCGCCCTGCTGAACGTGAACGGCAACGTTTACGCCGTCAGCATCTACGGCTGGCCTCACGGCTTCGAGGGCATCGGCGCCAGCGACGGTCTGTCCACCCAGAAGTTCCCCAACGGCAAGCTGCTGTACGAGAACAACAACTTCTACGGCTGTATGTGCATCCGTTTCTACAACTCCAAGGGACACGGAAGCGCCAACCAGACCGTCATCAACGAGCACAACAACGCCATCAACACGGCTTACAACTACGCCAAGACCAAGTGGCCCACTCTGTGCAAGTAATAGGGGACGATTTGGGGCAGCGCCCCAAACCCTGGCAGGGGGATCATCCCCCTGCACCCCGTACAAGGCCGGAAGATGAATCTTCCGGCCTTTTCTCTATCCAAGAAACAGAACAAAGAACTTCTTTTGCTTCTTTTCTTCTTAGAAGAAAAGAAGGCCGCCGGCAGGCATCCCCATCACCCCCGCCGCATATCCTTCCGAGAAAAACGCAAGGGAGGCGCAGAATGAGTACGATGCACTATTTTGCCGGGGGCAATACGGCCCAGGGGTTCTTTTCCTGCTTTGAGGACATCGTGCAGGAAAAACAGCGCAAAAGGATGTTTTACATCAAGGGCGGCCCAGGGGTGGGCAAAAGCAGCCTGATGAAGAAAATCGGCCTGGCGGCAGAAAAGGCGGGCTGGGAGGTGGAGTACTTCCATTGCTCGTCCGACCCGGACAGCCTGGACGGCGTGGCGTTCCCGGAAAAGGGAGTGGCGCTGATGGACGGCACGTCGCCCCACGTGTACGACCCGGCTGTGCCCGGCGCGCGAGACACGCTGGTATCGTTGGGGGATTATCTGGACGAAAAGCAGCTGCGGCCTGCGCTGGAGGACGTGCGGCGCATCCAGGGGGAGATCAGCCGGCGGTTTGGCAGGTGTTATCAGTATCTGGCGGCGGCGGAGAAGATCCTGGCTGCCGCGCCCCAGGGAACAGAAAACCAAGAAAAGGCCAGGGATCTGGCGGCGGAATGGATCGAGGCCTTGCCCCTCAGGGGCGGCATCGGCAGGCGGCGCAGCTTCCTGGGCAGGGCATTCACCCCCAAGGGCCTGGTGGAAGTGACGGTGTTCCCGGCAAACACCCGGCATTTTTTGGTGGAATGCCCCTTTGGCGCCTGGGCGGACGGCCTGATGTCCCGCCTGGATCAGGCCATGGGGGACAGGGGACTGGACAGGATCGCGCTGCTGGATCCGCTGTCGCCCGGGCATATGGAAAAGCTGTGGCTGCCCGCACATGGGCTGGTGTTCGGCTGCGTGGCAAAGGATGCAAGTCCGTCGGCGGTGAAGGCGGAAAGATTGTTCGACTTGTCGCCCGGAGAAGAATACAGCTTCGACCGCAATGCTTACGAGCTGCTTTGCCAGCGCGGGCTGGAGCAGCTGGTGCAGGCAAAATCCTTCCATGACGAGCTGGAAGCGCCCTATATCCGCAGCATGGATTTTGGCCGGCTCGGCGAAAAGAAAAAGGAGCTTTTTTCCTTGCTCGGGCTTGAGGAATAGGGGTTTTCATTCGCGGGAAAATATGATAGAATGGGGAAAGAAAGATGCGCACATGTGTTTGTCTTTCTCCATTCTGTTTTTTTATGGGGTGCCAAATGACGACCGTTGGGGTTATTTCGCTGGGATGCAGCAAAAATCAGGTGGACACGGAGCTGATGCTGGGTATTTTGAAGAACCACGGCTATCAGATCACCGCCGATGAACGGGAAGCCGAGATTCTGATTGTGAACACCTGCGGGTTTATCGACCCGGCCAAGCAGGAGAGCATCGACACCATCCTGGCCATGGCGGAGTACAAGAAAACCGGCAAGTGCAAGCTTCTGGTGGCCACCGGCTGCCTGACCCAGCGCTACGAAAAAGACCTGATGGACGCCATGCCGGAGATCGACCTGATGCTGGGCACCAGCCAGTATCCCCGGCTGCCGGAAGCCCTGGAAGAGGCCGTGCGCGGCAAGCGGGCCAGCTACTGCGCCCAGGACATGAGCGTTCTTTCCGGCGACCGGGTGCTGACCACCGCGCCCTACACCGCATACATCCGCATTGCGGACGGCTGCGACAACCGCTGCGCCTACTGCGCCATCCCGCTGATCCGGGGCAGATTCCGCTCCCGGGACATGGAAAGCGTGCTGGAGGAGATCCGCACGCTGGCCCAGCAGGGCGTGAAGGAGCACGTGTTGGTGGCCCAGGACACCTCCCGCTTTGGCATCGACAAGGAAGGCCGTTCCCTGCTGCCGGAGCTGCTGGACAAGGCTGCCCAAATCCCCGGCGTGGAATGGCTGCGGGTGCTGTACTGCTACCCGGACGAGGTGGACGACGAGCTGCTTCGGGTCATGAGCAGCCACGACAACATCTGCAAGTACCTGGATCTGCCCTTGCAGCATGCGGACCCCGATTTGCTCCGGGCCATGAACCGCCGGGGCGACGGCGAGTCTACCCGCAGACTGCTGAAAAAGGCCCGGGACATGGGGTTCATCCTCCGCACCACCTTCATTACCGGCTTCCCCGGGGAGACCGAGGAGCAGTTTGATCATCTGATGGATTTTGTGGAGGACATCCAGTTTGACCGCCTGGGCGCGTTCACCTTCTCCCCGGAGGAGGACACCCCTGCCGCCGAGATGCCTGACCAGTTAGGCGAAGAAGTGAAGCAGGAGCGTCTTGACCGGCTCATGACCCGCCAGCAGCAAATTTCCCTTATGCGGAACCAACTGCGGGTGGGAACGGTGGAAAAGGTGCTGGTGGAATCGGTGGACGGCATGGGCGGCGGCATCGGCCGCACCGCCTCCGAAGCCCCTGACACCGACGGCATCGTGAAGATTCAGGGCGTTACCGAGGACGACCTGGGCAATTTTGTCACAGCCCGCATCGTGGATGCAGAGCCCTACGACCTGCACGCCCAGCGCCTCTGAGAAAGGAAGATACGAAGATGAAGAATATGAATTGGCCCAACCGCCTGTCCATCCTGCGCATTTTGCTGGTGCCGGTGTGCGTCGTTTTGCTGACCATCGGCGGAACGTTCTGCCGCCTTGCGGCGCTGGCAGTGTTTTCCATCGCTGCCTTCACGGATTTCCTGGACGGCTGGATGGCCCGCAAATACAAGCTGGTCACCAATTTCGGCAAGTTTATCGACCCCGTGGCGGACAAGCTGCTGGTGCTCAGCACTTTGATCGCCCTGTGCGGCTGTGACCTGGTCCCCGCCTGGGTCTGCGTGGTGATCCTGTTCCGGGAACTGGCCGTGGACGGCCTGCGCCTGGTGGCTGTGGAGCAGGGCAAGGTCATCGCCGCGGGCAAGCTGGGCAAGATCAAGACCGTGACCCAGATCGTGGCCATCATTCTCTTCCTGCTGTTTGGCCGTGCCTTCGGCGCGCCTGACTTTATCCTGGGCACCCTGGCCATCCTGGCCGCCGTGGTGATGACCCTCTGGTCCGGCGTGGACTACTTTGTGCGCAACATTTCCGTGCTCAGCCTCAAGGAGGACAAGGCAGAATGACCGATCTTGAACGTACCGCCCGGCGGGTGGTGGAAACCTTCTCGGCCAGGGGGGCGACCCTGGGAACGGCGGAAAGCCTGACCGGCGGCATGATCGCCGCGGCTGTGGCCGACGTCAGCGGCGCATCCAAGGTGCTGATGGGCGGCGTGGTCAGCTATGACCCCAAGGTGAAACGGGATGTGCTGGGCGTATCCCAGGTCATTATCGACGGAGTGGGCGTGGTCAGCGAGGCCTGCGCCATCCAGATGGCCAAGGGCGCCCGGAAGATTCTGGACACAGATATCGCCGTCAGCGCAACGGGCATTGCCGGACCCACCGGCGGCACGGAGGAGAACCCCGTGGGCACCGTCTGGCTGGGCGTCAGCGGCCACAAGGGCACCTTTGCCAAGAAATGCCATTTTGAGGGCGACCGCATGGCCGTCCGGGAGCAGAGCGCCCAGGTGGTGCTGGATATGGCCCTGGAGATCCTGCTGGAGGAATCCCGATAACATAGAACCATCGCAAATGAGAAAATAAAGGAGAAGCATCATGGCAGCAAAGAAAGACACCAAAAAAGAAACCTCCAAGGCAGCGGAACTGCGGGAGGAGAAGATGAAAGCGCTGGAAAGCGCATTGGCACAGCTGAACAAGACCTACGGCAAGGGCGCAGTCATGAAATTCAGCGACGCAGCCGCAGACGCCAACCTGCAGGTCATTTCCACCGGCTGCCTTGAGCTGGACCTGGCTCTGGGCGTAGGCGGACTGCCTCGTGGCCGCGTGGTGGAGATCTACGGCCCGGAAAGCAGCGGTAAGACCACCGTGGCCCTGCACTGCGTAGCAGAAGCCCAGAAAATCGGCGGCGTATGCGCCTTCATCGACGCAGAGCACGCCCTGGATCCCGTGTACGCACGCAAGCTGGGCGTGGATGTGGACGAACTCTACATCTCCCAGCCCGACACCGGCGAGCAGGCCCTGGAAATTTGCGAAGCTCTGGTTCGTTCCGGCGCTGTGGACATGATCGTTATCGACTCCGTGGCCGCTCTGGTGCCCCGGGCTGAAATCGAAGGCGAGATGGGCGACAGCTTCGTCGGCCTGCAGGCCCGCCTGATGAGCCAGGCCCTGCGCAAGCTGACCGGCGTCATCTCCAAGACCAACTGCGTGGCCATTTTCATCAACCAGCTGCGCGAGAAAGTCGGCGTGATGTACGGCAATCCCGAGACCACCACCGGCGGCCGCGCCCTGAAGTTCTACGCCAGCGTCCGTCTGGACGTGCGCCGCGGCGAGCAGCTCAAGAGCGGCTCCGAAGTGGTGGGCAACCGCACCAAGGTCAAGGTGGTCAAGAACAAGGTGGCCCCGCCCTTCAAGGTGGCCGAGTTCGACATCATTTACGGCGAAGGCATCTCCGCCGAGGGCACTTTGCTGGATATGGCCGTGGAACGGGACATCATCCACAAGAGCGGCGCGTGGTTCAGCTACAAGGATCAGCGCATCGGCCAGGGCCGCGAGAACGCCCGCGTGTTCCTGCGTGACAATCCTGACGTCGCCGCCGAGATCGACCGCATCATTCGTGACGAAGCCAAGGCCGCTCTGGCCGCCGGCAAGGACGTGAGCAAGGCCGAGGCCCCCACCGCCCAGGAGCGGGCCGACGCTGAGGCCGACGAAGATCCGGATCTGGCCCTGCTGGACGAATAACGAATATTTGACGGAGGAGTCCTGCGGGATTCCTCCGCTTTTTTGGAGGGCAATATGGAATATAAGAAAAGCTACCTGGGCCTGGTGATCTGGCTGGTTTTGTTTATGGCAATTCCTTTTGTGATGATCGTGCTTCCACCTCTTGATGGAAGCACGATGATGCGCCTTTTTCTCAACTACATGGCCATTTCCCTGGCCCTGCTCATGCTGATCATCCACCAAACCGAGGCCATCTACTGGATCAACGGCGTGGAGTTTGACCAGGCCAAGGAGGCGGGCTCCGAGAAGCGAAAGGCATTTGCCATGCGCCACCTGGAGCGGTTCGGCTGGTTCGCGCTGCTCTTCGCTGCCTTCTCCTGCCTTTGCCACATCCTTGGCTGGAGCGAGTGGATCGACTTTGCGGTGTGCGTGGTGGGCATTTTCGGCGTGGCCATCAGCACGATTTCGATCAAGTTATGACGGGGGCGTTCTTTTCTTCCCGGGGAAGAAAAGAACCAAAAGAAGCCCGCTGTGTTGGCGGGCTTGGCCATTGGAAAGAAAATAGATCTTTTCGGGAGGGGGACGGAGGGAAGCGTGTGCCCAGTGGGCACAACAGCGAAGCTGTTAGCGCCCCGCAGTCGTCAACCGAAGCGAGTGCGGGCCACGGTTAGTGGCATGCACGACGACTGAGGTTGCGGGCGGTTATCGAAAGCCGCCTCTCAGAAAAAGACTGCTGCTTTCATGAAGCAACAGTCTTTTATCATGCGATTATTCCGCGGGTTTGTACTTTTTCATGCCGCTGAGGGTTTCCTCGAAGAGTTTTTCCAGCTCCCAGCCCAGGTTTTCTGCGCCCTGGCGGATCACGTCACGGGAGCAGCCGGCGGCAAACTTCTTGTCCTTGAATTTCTTCTTGATGCTGCTCACTTCCATGTCGTCCACGCTCTTGGAGGGGCGCATCAGGGCCGCCGCGCCGATGAGGCCGGTGAGCTCGTCCGCCGCAAAGAGCACCTTCTCCATCTCCAGCTCTGGCTTCACATCGCAGCAAAGGCCGTAAGCGTGGGAGCAAACCGCGTGGATGAACTCGTCCGTTGCGCCGATCTCCCGGAGCAGCTCCGGCGCGCGCAGGCAGTGTTCCTCGGGGAAGCGCTCAAAGTCCACGTCGTGGAGCAGGCCCACCAGCGCCCAGTCGTCGGACTCGGCTTCATAGCCCAGGGTTTCCGCAAAGTAGCGCATCACGCCCTCCACGGTCAGGGCATGCTGAATGTGAAAAGGCTCCTGGTTGTATTTCTTGAGCAGGTTCAGGGCTTCGTCCCGGGTAAAAGTGGCTTTCATGATGTGTCCTCCCCTTACAGTTTGTAGCCGGTGCCCACAAACTGGGCGATGTCCCGGCCAAGATCGTCGGTGATGTCAACGTTGTAGACGCAGGTGGTCTTGCCGTCCTTCTTGCATTGGGCCCGGGCGATGAGCTTCGTGCCCCGGCTGCCGCTGAGAAAATTCACGCTGACCTGCTGCGCCACGGTGGTGCGATGCATGTTGTTGGACGCCACGGCGAAGGCTAGGTCGGCCAGGGTGAAGATGGCGCCGCCCATGACGCCTCCTGCGGCGTTTTTGTGGGCGTCGGTGATAGGCATGCTGCAGACGCAGTAGTCCTCGCCAAGCTGGTCAATGGTCACGCCGGCGTTTGCGGCAAACAGGTCGCCCGCAAAGTAGGCGCGGGCTTCGTCAATGGATGAAAACTGGGCCACGGATATGCCTCCTTAGTCGTCCAGGGTCAGAACGGCCACGTTTTCCACGCCGCCCGCCCAGCAGAACATGTCCACCGGCTGGCAGGATTCAAAGCGGTAGCCGCCCTCGCAGAGCAGCTTGATGTCCCGGGCCTGGGTGGGCACGTGGCAGCTGACGTATACCACGCGGCGAGGCCGGGCCTTCAGCACCGCGTCGATGACCGGCGGCTCCACGCCCTTCCGGGGCGGATCCAGCATGATGACGTCGGGCCGGAGGCCGTCCTTGACCAGCACGGGCAGGAGATCCTCCACGGCGGCGGTGTGGAACTCGGCGTTCTGGATGTTGCCGGCAGCGGCGTTGCGTCTGGCCGCCTCAATGGCCTGGGGGACAATTTCAATGCCGATGACCTTTTTCACGTGAGGGGCCATGCACAGGCTGATGGTGCCTGCGCCGGCGTAGGCGTCCACCACGGTGTCACCGGGCTGGAGATGGGCCAGGTCGATGGCGCATTGATAGAGCCGCTCGGTCTGGTCCGGGTTGACCTGGAAAAAGGACAGGGGGGCGATCTCAAACCGGTGCCCCAGCAGGGTTTCGTAGATGGCTTCCGCGCCGTAAAGGCAGCGGGAATCCTTGCCCAGGATCACGTTGTTCCGGGCCTTGTTCACACTGAGGTGCAGGGCGCAGAAACCGGGCAGTTCCTGCTTCAGAAAGCGGATGAGCGTTTCCGTCTCCGGCAGCTTGGGGCTGGTGACCACCAGCAGCACCATGCTTTCGCCGCTGCGGCTCTGGCGGAGGATGACGTGCCTGAGAAGGCCGCTGGCTTTGGTTTCGTCGTAGGGCTGCACGTGGGCGATGTGCATCCACCGGCTGATGGCACGGATGACAGGGCTCAGCTTGCCCATGGTGACAGGGCAGTCCTCAATGGGCACGATCTGGTGGCTGCGGCGGCGGTAAAAGCCCAGCTCCGGCTGGCGGGCGGTGCCGCCTACGGGCAGAGCCGTCTTGTTGCGGCAATGCCAGGGATCGGCCGCGCCAAGGACGGGCGGAACATCGGCATCGGAAAGGGACAGGCCGCCGATGCGGGTCAGGCAGTCGAACACCTGCATCCGCTTGGCTTCCAGGGTGGCGGCGTAGGTCATGTGCTGGCCGCTGCATCCGCCGCATTTGTCGTACACGGGGCAAAGGGGCTCCTGACGGTGGGGCGAGGGCTCCAGAACCCGGCGCAGCTTGGCAAAGGCGTAGGTGGGGTGCACTTTCAGCACCTGGGCCTCCACCGTCTCGCCAGGCAGAGCGCCCGCCACAAAGACCGTCATGCCCTCGTGGGTGCATACGCCTTCCAGCTCGCTGCCCAGACGGGTGCAGCGGAGGGTCAGCAGTTCATTTTTCTCCATGGAGGGGCCTCCTTACAGGGTTTGGTCGCCGCGATGCTGCAGCCACATTTCCAAAAGGCCGATGGCCAGCGCGCTTTCCACCACCGGCACGCCCCGGACAGCCACGCAGGGATCGTGGCGGCCCTTGACTTGCAGGGTCTGCTCGTTGCCCTGGGACAGGGAAACGGTCTGCTGGGCCTTGGAAATGGAGGGGGTAGGCCGAAACGCCACCCGGGCGATGACCGGCATGCCGTTGGTCAGACCGCCCAGCAGGCCGCCTGCGTTGTTGGTGGATGTGCGGATCGTGTCGCCGTCGTAGCGGTAGCAGTCGTTGTACTGGCTGCCCAGCATGCGGGCGGCGGCAAAGCCTGCGCCAAATTCCACGCCCTTCACGGCGGGGATGCTGAAAAACTGCTTGCTGAGCACGGCTTCCATGCCGTCAAACCAGGGCGCGCCAAGGCCCACGGGCAGCCCCGTGGCAACCACTTCCACCACGCCGCCCAGAGAATCGCCGTCGACTTTGGCGGCGAGGATGGCGTCAAACATCTTCTGGCCTGCATCCTCGTTGAGGGTGGGCACGGGATGGGCAAGGCCGTCCTTCAGGGCCGACAGATCGGGGGCGACAGGGTCGATGGGGGAGTCCTGCACGTCGCCCACGGACAGAACGTGGGAGGCAATGGCGACGCCCAGCTGTTCCAGCACCTGTACCGCCACCGCGCCCGCGAAGGCGTAGGGGAGGGTCAGCCGTCCGCTGTGATGGCCGCTGCCCCGGAGGTCGTCGTGGCCGCCGCTGCGCACAATGGCAGGGTAGTCCGCGTGGCCGGGGCGGGGATTGTCAGGCAGGAAAGCGTAGTCCGCGCTGTGGGCGTCCTTGTTGTAAAACAAGGCGGTGAGGGGGTAGCCGGTGGTGCAGTCCTCCTTCAGGCCGGAGAGGATATGCGCCTTGTCCTCCTCCTTGCGGCCGGTGGCGATGGGACTGCCAGCGGCTGCCCGGCGCTGAAGAAACGCGTCAATCCGAGGCAAATCCAGCCGGATGCCCGCAGGCAGGCCGTCCAGGGTCACGCCCACCATAGGGCCGTGGCTTTCGCCGAAAATCTGGATACCAAGAGCTCGTCCGTCGCGGCTGCTCATGAGATGATCCCTCCCAACTGCTGGATGGTGTCAAAGAAGCCTGGCCAGGACTTGGTGATGGCTTCCACGCCGTGCACCGTGATGGGGCCGTCGGCGGCGGAGGCGGCTGCGGCCAGGAGCATCACCAGCCGGTGGTCGCCCCGGGCATCGGCCTCAAAACTGCCGCGAAGGGGACTGCCGCCGAAGATGTGCAGCACGTCGCCGTTATCCTCCACGGTGGCTCGGGTTCCAAGCTGGGCAAGGGTTTCCACCGTTGCCTTCAGCCGGTCGCTTTCCTTGATGGTCAGGCGGTGCACGCCGGTGAGGACGCTCTCGCCCGGGGCGCGGCTCAGGGCCAGCGCCAAAATGGGGGCGATGTCCGGAATGTCGCTGCAATCAACGGTCACAGGCATGAGCTGCGTTTGAGCGGGACAGACCATGGACAGCGCGCCGTCCGCCGCCTGCTTCACAAGGCCCATGCGGGAAAGAACGTCCATGCAGGCTTTGTCGCCCTGGACGCTGGTCTCGGAAAGGTTGCTTACGCGGACGTTTCCGCCCAGGGCGCCCACGCACATCAGCACCGCGGCCTGAGACCAGTCGCCCTCCACCATCACGGTGTCCGGCGAGGGGGCGCGGCGGGGCTGCAAGGTGAATCGGCCGGGGGCGGATTCCTCGTATTGCAGGCCGAAATTCTGCATCTGATGAAGGGTCATGTCCAGGTAGGGGCGGCTGACTATCTGCCCGGTAATCTGCACTTCCGCGGGGGCGGGCTGGCCTTTGTCGTCCCGGCAATGGCTCAGGGCGATGAGCAGCCCGGAGGCAAACTGGCTGGACTGGCTGCCGTCAATCTGGTAGCTGCCGGCGGGCAGGCGGCCCTCCACCTCAATGGAGCAATAGCCGCCGTTTTCCCCGGGAATGCGGCAGATGCTTCCGCCAACCGAGGCGATCAGATGGTCATAAGCGGTCTGGGGGCGGCGGAACAGGGCTTCCTCCATGGTGAAGCGCACCCGCTGGCCACGGACCAGAAAGGCGGGGATCAGCATCCTGAGGGCTGCCGCGCAGGCGTGTACGTGGCAGGGGACCATATCGGCGGTGGGGGAGGCGGGCGCGGGGGTCACCAGCAGGGAATCCTGGCGGATCTCCACCGTTGCGCCCAAAGCGCGCACGCCGGCGATCATGGCTTGCACGTCGTCGCAGAGGGGCTGGGCAAAGCCGATCAGGCGGCAGGGGGTCACGCCCAGCGCAGCCAGCAAAAGCGCCCGGTGGGCCTGGCTTTTGGCCGGGGGAACTGCCGCCGTGCCGTGCAGCCGGGAAGGATGAAAGGTGAGGGTGGACATTGGAAAAATCCTCCGAAAAAAGAGTGGGAAAGCTGAATAAATAACGTTTTGATGATAACACATCAGGCCCGGGAAACACAAGGGAAATGCAACAAAAAACCGACGCGGCAGTCAGGGCCGCGCCGGTTTGGTTTTCTTGTCAGCCGATGAACCCCAGGGTCTTGAGCAGGTACACCCACAGGAACACCGTCACAATGCAGAAGGCTGTGGTGAAGACCACCTGACCGCCTGCCAGGTCATCGTTGCCGCCCATCTGCTGGGCCATGGGGAAGCTGGAAACGCTGACGGGGGACGCAAACACCGCAATCAGCGTGGCCAGGGACACGTCCCGGATGCCCATCAGCACCGCCAGACTCAGGTACACTAGGGGCACAAACACCAGCTTGCCCAGAACGCTCCAGATAAGCAGGCGACGGTTGGCCTTGGCCTTGCTGAAATCCAGGGTGGCGCCCAGGGAGAACAGGGCCAGGGGGGTGGAGATGTTGGCCATCTGGCGGAGGGGTTTCTCCAGCAGCGCGGGGATCTGGATGCGCAGTCCCCAAAGAAGGAAACCGACGGCGGTGGCCAGGATCAGCGGGTTGAGCAGCACGCCCCGGGCGATTTTCCAGGGGGAGGACTTGTTTTCCGTGCCGTAGATCATCAGCGCGATGGTGGCCATCACATTAAACACCGGCACAACCACCGCCACCATCAACGAGGCGATGGCGTTGCCCTCGGGGTACATCATGGCCACCAGGGGGATGCCGAAAATGGCGTAATTGCTGCGGCACACGCCCTGGATGAATACGCCCCGGTCCCGGCGTTCCTTTGCAAACAGGGGGGCGATCAGGAACAGCACGCCAAAGCAGCTCAGGCTGCCCAGCAAGCCAAAGAGCAAAGTTTTCCAGTCGATGGACGAAACCACCTGCATATCCACCAGGTTAAAGCAGATGAGCAGCGGCAGGAAAATGCGGAAAACACAGGCGTTGATCTGCCGTGTGGTATGGTCGTCAATCCAGCGAAGGCGGCGGGTCAGGAAGCCTGCCGCCATGATCAGCAGCAGCGGAAAAATGGTTTTCAGGGAAAACAGAAGATCCTCCAAAGTGCGCCGCCTCCTTGCATTGCGCGGTTTCGCGATTGTATACAGTCATTATACGCCCATTTTGGCAGGCGCGTCAACCTTTACAAGGGCATGGAAATTTGCTACAATACCCTCAACCCTGAGCCGGATGTCATGAAGGCATCTTTTTCCGTCCGAAGGCGGAGAAGGGTGTATTTTTGATGTTCCGGAGGAAAGATCATGAACGCAACAAAAATTCTGAAACTGGTGCTGTCTGCGCTGCTTTTGGCGGTGGGCCTTGTGCTGCCCATGCTGACGGGAAACATCCCCCAGATGGGCAGCATGCTTCTGCCCATGCATCTGCCGGTGCTTTTGTGCGGCTTTGTGTGCGGCTGGAAATGGGGTATGGCGGTGGGGTTCATCCTGCCCATCCTGCGCAGCCTGCTGTTTTCCATGCCGCCCATGGTGCCCACGGCGCTGGCCATGGCTTTTGAACTGGCCGCCTACGGCGCGGTGAGCGGCCTTTGCTACCGCCTGTTTGCCGGCAAAAAAGGCCGGGTGATCCTCTCGCTGGTCATTGCCATGGTGGCGGGACGGCTGGTGTGGGGCCTTGTGAGCATTCCCATCTACGCTATGTT
Organism: Clostridia bacterium; assembly: GCA_017937655.1. Taxonomy (GTDB): domain Bacteria; phylum Bacillota; class Clostridia; order Christensenellales; family Aristaeellaceae; genus Limiplasma. The sequence goes on from JAGBDE010000022.1 coordinate 18,375, forward strand.
CACGGACAAAACCTTTACCCTGGCCGCTTTCTGGGCCGGTGGATTCGTCAACGCCTGGCCTGGCATCCTGTTGCAGATGGTGCTGATCCCCGCCATTGTGCTGGCACTGGAAAAGGCCGGGCTGCTGCCCCTGAAAACCAATGCTTCACCGAAAGGAAAGGGAGACCATGAAGGTTTCACTGCTGCTTGATCTGTTTGGCAAAACCCCGTCCATGCAATGCGTGGATGGGGTCAAGCTGCTTTATCAGCACCATTTTGGCTGCGGGCACCTGCTGGCCGCGCCGGAGAAGGTGGCTGCCCGGGTGGCGGAGGAACTGTCCGCCACCGAACCCTCGGCGGATGTTTCGCCAGCGGAGTTCATCGGCGGGGGACTGTGCCGCCTGAACCTGCGCAACGCCGACGTGCGGCGGCTTTCGCCGGAGATCATCGCCCGGATGATGCTCCTCACCCAGGAGCATCACGGAAATGCGCCCCAGAACAGCCAGGAGGCGTTCCTCGGCAGCCTTGCCACGCTGACGGATCTGGCCCGGCAGGGCAAAACGCCCTTCTCCGCGGATGATCTGGCCGATTATCTGCGCCTTTATGCCGCCGAGGGCTATCCCATGGTCAGCCACAGCGAGGAATATCGCCGCTTGTATCAGCCTGCCTATCGGGTGGTTTTGAGCGACTTTGCGACGCTCCTGCCGGTGGTGCTGGCCATCGAGGAGCGGCGCAGCGTCGGCCCGGCCCTGGCGGTGCTGGACGGCCCCTGCGGCAGCGGAAAATCCACCCTGGCGGGGCTGCTTTCCCGCCTGTATGACGCGCCGGTTATCCCCATGGACGACTTTTTCCTGCCGCCGGAACTGCGCACGCCCCAGCGGTTTGCAGAGCCTGGCGGGAACATCCACCACGAGCGGTTCCTGGCGGAGGTCATGGCGCCCCTTGTTTCCGGCGAAGCGTTTACCTATCAGCGTTTTGACTGCTCCACATTCGGCCTGTCGCCCAAAAAAGTGGAGGCCGCGCCGGTGCGCATCGTGGAGGGCAGTTACAGCCTGCACCCGGTTTTCCGGGATGGGTGGAAAAGCGCAAACGCCGTCACCGCCTACGTTTCCGTGGACGAGAATGCCCAGCTTGAGCGCATCGCCGCCCGGAATCCGGAAATGCTGGAGATGTTCAAAACCCGCTGGATACCCCTTGAAAAAAAGTATGCGGAGGCGTATCATAGCATATGTTGGGCAGATTTTTGCCTGACCAGCATATCTTGGGAGGCCGATGCATGAAGATCCTTGTCATTGACGGACAGGGCGGCGGAATGGGCAAAAGCATCGTCGCCGCGCTGAAACAGCGCATGCCGGGCATGCCGGTGATGGCGCTGGGCACCAACGCCCAGGCCACAGCAGCCATGCTCAAGGCGGGCGCCGATCAGGGCGCCACCGGCGAGAGCGCCATCCGCTACCAGTGCAAAAGCGCGGATATCATTCTGGGTGTGAGCGGCATCCTGCACGCCAACGCCATGCTGGGAGAGATATCGCCTGCCATCGCCATGGCGGTCAGCCTCAGCGAGGCCAAGAAAGTGCTCGTTCCCCTGGAAAAGTGCGGACTGTACGTGTCCGGCGTGGGCAAGCAGCCCATGGACGCGCTGATCCGGGAAGCGGCACGCATCACCCAGACCCTGATTGAGAATGCTGAAAACGGGCAAGCCCCGAATGAATAACGGAGGAAGATTTTTATGAGCGAATGCACCCACGATTGCTCCACCTGCAGCGCAAACTGCGGATCCCGCAACGAACCCCAGAGCCTTCTCCAAAAACCCCACCAGCTGAGCCGGATCAAGAAGATCATCGGCGTATGCAGCGGCAAGGGCGGCGTTGGCAAGAGCATGGTCACCGCCCTTTTGGCCGTGATGATGCAGCGCATGGGCCTGAAGGTGGGCATCCTGGACGCCGATATCACCGGCCCCTCCATCCCCAAGGCCTTCGGCATCAAGGATAAGGCCTACGGTGACGAGACCGGCATGTACCCCGTCAAGACCACCACCGGCATCGACGTGATGAGCCTGAACCTGCTTCTTGAAAACGACAGCGATCCCGTCGTCTGGCGCGGCCCGGTTATCGCCGGCGCTGTGGGCCAGTTCTGGACCGACGTCATCTGGGGCGACAAGGACATCCTGTTCATCGATATGCCTCCGGGAACCGGCGACGTCATGCTGACCGTGTACCAGTCCATCCCCGTGGACGGCGTGGTGCTGGTGTCCACTCCCCAGGAGCTGGTGGGCATGATTGTTGAAAAGTCCATCAAGATGGCCGAAATGCTGGACATCCCCGTGGTGGGCCTGGTGGAAAACATGAGCTATGTGGAATGCCCTGACTGCGGCAAGAAGATTGAGCTGTTCGGCCAGAGCCGCCGGAACGAGATCGCTGCCCAGTACAACATTCCCCGCACCGCTGCGTTGCCCATCGACCGCAAGCTGGCCGGCGGCGTGGACAAGGGCATGATCGAGCTGTTCAACGGCGACTGGCTCAATGAACTGGCCGACGCCATCTACGAGCTGCAGCCCAAGGAGCACAAATAAGCCATGACCCCTTATGCAGAAAAGAAAGTGGCCTGCGCCAGAGAGCTGTACCTGAACGGCTACAACTGCGCCCAGGCTGTGTTTGCCGCCTTTGCCGAGGAAATGGACCTTCCCCGGCAAACGGCGCTGCTCATTGCCAGCGGCATGGGCGGAGGCATCGGCGGCCTCAGGGAGACCTGCGGCACCGTATCCGCCATGGCGCTGGTGCTAGGCAAGCTGCGGGGCTACAGCGACGCCTCTGACTACGACGGCAAGAAAGCCCTCTATGCCGCCATTCAGAAGCTGCACGGCCAGTTCACGGAGCAGTTTGAAACCTCCAACTGCCGCCAGCTGCTGGTGTCCGCGGGCATTGCCGTCAGCAGCGTTCCCGCAGAGCGCACCCCGGAATATTACAAAAAACGCCCCTGCTGCCGTTACATCGAAAAAGCGGCGGAATTGCTGGCTTCGGAGCTGGAAGGGTAAAAAAAAGGCACCTTTTGGAGATTTCCAAAGGTGCTTTTTGATTATGGATAGCCCTTACCACCTGGTCAGATTTCGCTGGAATTTCTGCTCATAGGCCTGCTTCATCTCGTCAGTGGTGATGCCGTAGCAAAGCATCACGTCGTGGAAGTACATCAGCACGTCGGCCATTTCCTCCACCAGATCCTTACGCAGGGCGGGGTCGGAGGAGGCCTTCTCCCCGCCGTGCTTTTTCACAATGTCGATGACCTCGCCAACCTCGCCGATCATCCACAGCAGCTTGTTTTTGCCGGTATCCGGGCCGATGGGCTCCCATTTGTCCTTGTATTTATCCTGGAGGATGCGCTGCATCTCCAGCATTTCGTTCATGCCAAAATCCGTCATGGTACGCCTCCTGCATGTTTTCTGAAAGCATTGTAGCACAAAATGCAGGAAAAGAAAAATATGCGTCAAATGCAATATTTTGGAAATGTGTTACGTTTTTTCAATGAAAGACGAAAGGAGCGAGGGGAATGCGGAAAATAGTCTTTGCGGCGCTGATCTGCCTGCTGCTATGCCTGATGGCGGTGCAGTCTGCGCTGGCGGGATACAACCCGCTGATGGTGACTACGGACGGCAAGGGCATCAAGGTGTATGAGTCCTCACAGGGCGGAAAGGCCATCGGCTTACTATATAATGGCTTTCACTCCAGCTTGAGTCTGCATGATGAAAACGGTCTGCATTCCTGCTGGCTGACCCGGGATGTGACGGTGTGGCTGAACCAGGATAAGGCGCAAAAAAATTACCCCCGAAACGAAAACGGCTATTTTTCTGAAAAAGCCTGGCAGGAGCGGCGGGATCAGATGGACTGCAACGTGTTTGTGGGGGAGATTACCCAGGAGGACGCGCCGCTGTATACGTCCACAAAGCACAAAACAGTATGCGCCAAGCATGCGCAGGGTACGCTGGTGATGGTTTTCGGCGAGTTCGGGGACGATTATCTGGTGGAGTTCGGCAGAGATGCTGGGTTTATGCCCAAGAAGGCCATCAAGCACTACGCAGATATAAAAAACAGCCAGAGTAGTGGCTTGGCATACAGCGAACTTCCCATGGAAAAGCGAACTGTGCACACCGGCGGCCCGGAGCTGGCCATTGGCTATTCCGCTACCGGCTACTGCGAAATGCAACCCACCTATGTGAAGGACGGGGACGAGGTGGAGGTGGTCAAGTACCTGGATGGGTGGGCCCAGCTGATCGGCGGCGCGTTTATTGAGACCCGGTTTCTGGAGCCGGAGGGCGACCACAGCATCCGCTACGCCCGGGTGAAGTCCTCTGGAATTCTGGACAGGCTGAATGTGCGCGGCGAAGCCGCGGAAGACGGCTACATGAGGTGCAAGCTCTGTTCCGGCGTAAAGGTACAGGTGGCCTCTTATACGGATGAATGGGCCGCGGTGTTCCTCACCGGGGAAAATGGGGGACAGCGTATCACCGGCAGCGCCATGACCAAGTTCCTGGTCTTTGATGACAGCGAGGTTGAAAATGGCTGTACACGGGTGAGACTGACGGAAATAGTGTATGATAACAATGGCAATGACACCTATCGTCCGAAGTACCTTGGAACGCTGGAGCAGGCCCGGATTGCCATGGACCCCGGAACCGAACTGACGGTCATCGGCATGGGAAATTGGGGTGAAGGATTTTTGTGCTTGACGGACGACGGGCGTTTGATTGGCGTTAATGATTTTGGAGGGATCCTGGAGCCGATAGATACCCTGGAAGTATTCGTCAAAACCAGAGACAGCGTCCGCTTCCGGGAAGAGCCCAGCACGGATGCCAGCGTGATCAGCACCCTGCCCAAAGGCGCCAGGGTGGAGGTTCTCCTCCGGGGTGAGGAGTGGACCATGGTCCGCTACAAGGACCAAACCGGCTATGTGATGAGCCGCTATCTCAAATTTCCCTGAGTGAAATGAAAAGAGCGCAAACGGTTTGAAATCAGCCGTTTGCGCCCTTTTTCTCATGGGGGATTTCAGAAGCATTCAGAAAACCTTAATCTTGTTTTCAGCAAAGAAGCATGGCGTTCTCAAGCATCTCATTTTCCAATGTGTTACCATATGACTGTCGAAAGGAGCAGAAAGCCCCGCGACCACTTGAAAGGAGAAAGACATTTATGGATAATCAGTTTGGAAATTGTGCACAGCAGCAGGCCCCCGCAGAACCCATCGTACTGCAGATTCCCGAGAGAGCCCAGTTTGAGCAGTTTGCCAAGGAGCACGAGGAAGCCCAGGCCCGCATGGAGACCCAGCCCGAGGTGCAGCGCGCCCAGCCTGCCCAGGAAGAAAAGAAGGAAGGCAACCTGTTCTCCCGCCTGTTCCGCACCCGCATCAAGGTGGCCAAGGGCAAGACCCCCATCATGAACGTCAGCGCGCTGTTTTTGATCATCGCTTCCCTGAGCGCCATCTGGCTGGTGGTGGGCGGCGCCATCGCCGCGCTGCTGCTGGGCTACACCTTCTCCATGGAAAAGGATTCCCCCGATTTTGGCGGCGACTTCAAGAAAATGGTCAAGGATGCCGGCCAGAACATGCAGAATGCGGTGGATTCTCTGAACAAATAATCATTGCGAGTAAAGCCGAATGGTTGATGGATCATTCGGCTTTTTTGACTGAAAAAACGTCAGTGCATTCTATATGAAAAGTTTTGTTGCAAAAGAAAAACAGATTGAGTATAATGGCGGCAATGCATAACGTGTTATACGGAGGTTTTTTTATGGCGACCAACTGCAAGAGAACCATTCGCGCCTGTTTTGTGGGTTATGTGGTGCAGGCCATTGTCAACAGTTTTGTGCCGCTGCTCTTTGTGACCTTCCAGAGTCAGTATGGCATTCCGTTGAGCCAGATTACGATTTTGATCACATTCAATTTTGCTCTCCAATTGCTGACGGACTTTGTGGCAGCTTTTTTCATTGACAAGATTGGCTATCGGGCTGCGGCGTTGCTGGCTCATGGCTTTTCTGCGGCTGGCTTGATTTCCCTGACTTTCTTGCCGGATTTGGTGGGCAATCCTTTTGTGGGTCTGCTGCTGAGCGTTAGCCTGTATGCCATCGGCGGCGGGCTGCTGGAAGTAATCATCAGCCCCATCGTGGAGGCTTGCCCCAACGACCACAAGGAGCGCACCATGAGCATGCTGCATTCCTTTTATTGCTGGGGTTGCGTGGCTGTGGCTGGCGTCAGTACGCTGTTTTTTACCTTTGTGGGCATTCAGAACTGGAAGCTTCTGGCCTTGCTTTGGGCGATGGTTCCGCTGGTCAACGGCATCATTTTCATCAAAACGCCGCTTTTCCCGCTGATCGCCGAGGGGGAAGAACAATTCAGCCTGGGTCAGCTGTTTCGCAGCAAAATGTTCTGGCTGCTGATGGTTATGATGGTCTGCGCTGGCGCCAGCGAGCAGGCTGTCAGCCAGTGGACATCGGCCTTTGCGGAAAAAGGCCTGGGCATTTCCAAGGAGCTGTGCGACCTGGTAGGCCCCATGCTGTTTTCTGTGCTGATGGGAACCTCCCGCGCGCTATACGGTAAGTATGGTGATAAGCTGGAATTGCGAAAAATGATGGGCTTTTGCGCATTGCTGTGCGTGGCGTCTTACTTGATGATCTCGCTGACCAAGTCCCCCATTTGGGCATTGGTAGGCATTGGCATTTGCGGTTTTTCTGTGGGGGTGATGTGGCCTGGCAGCTTCAGCACGGCAGCCGCTACCATGAAGGGTGGCGGAAACGCCATGTTTGCATTCCTGGCCCTGGCAGGCGACTTGGGCTGCTCCGGTGGCCCCACCTTTGTGGGCCTGGTGGCGGGCGCGGCCAGCGACAATCTGAAAATCGGCATCCTGGCGGCAGTTGTTTTCCCGCTGCTGATGGCAACGCTGGTTTTCGGGCGCAAGAAGGAAAAAGAGGCTGAACAATCGCTGGAAGCTTGATCAACAGAATGGAATCCCCCCTTTGCAAGGAAATGTGCAGAGGGGGAGATTGTTTGTTGGCAAAAGAAAAATACAAAAAATAGACGATGGCATCTTGACAAAATACAACATATAGTGCAAAATATATTTTTGAGCGTAGCCAAGCTACACCATCCAAAGAAGGGGGCGATGTACTTGCAAAACCGGTTGGAAAACGTGCTTTTCTATTGCAAGGGCAAAGTGTCCGTTGGAGATGTGGCCTTGTCTGATGGCCGCATTGTTAACGTTTCCGTTTCTCCTGATACCGCTGTTTCTATGGCGGGAAAGTTGTTGATACCCGGTCTTGTTGATGTCCACGTACATCTTCGAGAGCCGGGCTATTTTTATAAGGAGACCGTCCTGACGGGAACCAAGGCTGCGGCCCGGGGAGGTTACACCACGGTATGCTCCATGCCCAACCTGAACCCGCCGCCGGACTGCCCGGAAAACGTGAAGCTCCAGCAGCAGATCATCGACCGGGATGCGCTGGTGAACGTGCTTCCCTACGGATGCATCACCGTGGGGCAGAAGGGCGCAGGCCAGCTTTGCGACTACGAGGCCATGAAGGACATGGTGGTCGGCTTCTCGGACGACGGCAAGGGTGTGCAGAGCGAAAGCACCATGCGCAGCGCCATGGAGCAAATCGCCAAGACGGGCCGCATCCTGGCCGCCCATTGCGAGGACGAGAGCCTGCTCCGCGGCGGATACATCCACGACGGTGAGTACGCCCGGGCCCATGGGCATCGGGGCATCTGCAGCGAAAGCGAATGGGGCCAGATCCAGCGCGACCTGAAGCTGGTGAAGGAAACCGGCTGCCGCTACCATGTGTGCCATGTGTCCACCAAGGAAAGCGTGGAATTGATCCGCCAGGCCAAAAAGGAAGGCGTGGATGTGACCTGCGAGACCGGCCCCCACTACCTGCTTCTGTCTGACGCAGATCTGCAGGAGGATGGCCGCTTCAAGATGAACCCGCCCCTTCGCGGCAAGGCCGACCGGGAAGCTTTGATCGAAGGCCTGCTGGACGGCACCATCGATATGATCGCCACGGACCACGCGCCCCACAGCGCGGAGGAAAAATCCCGGGGGCTGGAAAAGAGCCTCATGGGCGTGGTGGGACTGGAAACCGCTCTCCCGGTGCTGTACACCGGTCTGGTAAAACCGGGCATTGTGCCCCTGGAACGCATCATTCAGGCCATGACCGACGCGCCCAGACAGCGCTTCGGGCTGCCTGTGATGGATATTCTGGATGACCCCTCGGACTTCGCCCTGTTTGACCTGGACGAAGAATATGTGATCGACCCTCAGACCTTTTTGAGCCAGGGACGGGCGACACCGTTCGCAGGCTGGAAGGTACAAGGAAAATGCGAAATGACGGTAGTGGGAGGTAAAGCAGTATGGCAGAAATGAGAAAACAGCGCATGCTGGTGATGGAAAACGGCAGCGTACACTACGGCTACGGCTTCGGATCCGGCAAGGATTGCCTGTGTGAATTGGTGTTCAACACCGCAGTGGTGGGCTATCAGGAATTGGTGACCGATCCCGGCTGCATGGGCCAGGGCGTGGTCATGACCTATCCCCTCATTGGCAATTACGGCATCACCGCGGAGGACAACGAGTCCCGCATGCCTGCTCTGGGCGCGCTGATCGTGCGTGAATACTGCGATGAACCCAGCAACTTCCGCTATGTGCAGACTTTGGCCGAGTTCATGGAGGACAATGGCGTGGTGGGCCTGGAGGGCGTTGACACCCGCACCATTACCCAGATGATCCGAGACGAAGGTTCCCAGCTGGGCTTGATCTGCGACGCTGACACCGCCGTGGAGGACGCCATGGCCCGCATCAAGGCCTATGAGCAGCCCCATGATCTGATCAGCCAGGTCAGCTGCAAGAAGAAGTGGTACGCCCGTACCCCCAACCCCAGCTACAATGTGGTGGCTGTGGACTGCGGCATCAAGCAGAACATCGTCCGCCTGCTGAACCAGTGCGGCTGCAACGTGACTGTGGTGCCCTTTGACACCCCCGCCGAAACCATCTTGTCCATGAAGCCCGATGGCGTGGTCATTTCCAACGGCCCCGGAGATCCCCGGGACGCCAAGGCCACCATCGAGACCATCCGCCAGCTGCGGGGCAAGCTGCCCCTGTTCGGCATCAGCGCCGGCTATCAGATGATCTGCCTGGCCGCTGGCGCCAAGGTCAGCAAAATGAAGGCGGGCCATCACGGCGGCAACCAGCCTGTGCGGGAAGTGAAGACCGGCAAGGTCATCATCACCAGCCAGGGCCACAGCTATGTGGTGGATGAAGCCAGCCTGGCCGATACCGTGCTCACCGTCAGCTACAAGAACGTGCTGGACGGCACCGTGGAAGGCGTGGAGGGCGACAAGATCATCGGCGTGCAGTTCCACCCCGAAGGAGCCCCCGGCCCTCAGGACAGCGACTACCTGTTCAAGCAGTTTATTGACATGATGAAGGAGGCCAGCAAAAATGCCTAAGCGTACAGATATCAAGCGAGTACTGGTTATCGGTTCCGGCCCCATCGTCATCGGCCAGGCCGCAGAGTTTGACTATGCCGGCACCCAGGCCTGCCTGGCCCTGCGGGAGGAAGGCTATGAGGTCATCCTGGTCAACTCCAACCCCGCCACCATCATGACCGATACCCACATCGCGGACAAGGTCTACATGGAGCCCCTGACCCTGGAATACGTCGCCAAGATCCTCCGCTACGAGCGTCCCGACGCCATCCTGCCCGGCCTGGGCGGCCAGACCGGCCTGAACCTGGCCATGCAGCTGAAGAAGAAGGGCGTTCTGGACGAGTGCCAGGTGGAAATCCTGGGCACCGGCTTTGACAGCATCGAAATGGCGGAAGACCGCGAGCTGTTCAAGGAGCTCTGCGAGCGCCTGGGCGAGCCCGTGCTGCCCTCTGCCATCGCCTCCACCGTGGAGGAAGGCCTGAAGGCTGCCGAGGAGATCGGCTACCCGGTGGTGCTGCGTCCCGCTTTCACGCTGGGCGGCACCGGCGGCGGCTTCGTGGACAACGAAGAAGAAATGGTGGAGCTGTGCAAGCACGCTTTGATGCTGTCCCCCGTGAACCAGGTTCTGGTGGAAAAGAGCATCAAGGGCTATAAGGAAATTGAATTCGAGGTCATGCGCGATGCCAACGACACCGCCATCGCCATCTGCTCCATGGAGAACGTGGACCCCGTGGGTATCCACACCGGCGACAGCGTGGTGGTCTGCCCTGCACAGACCCTGACCAACAAGGAATACGGCATGCTCCGCGACAGCGCTCTCAAGATCATCCGCGCGCTGAAGGTGGAAGGCGGCTGCAACGTCCAGTTCGCGCTGGATCCCTACAGCTTCCAGTACTACCTCATCGAGGTCAACCCCCGCGTGAGCCGTTCCTCCGCTCTGGCCAGCAAGGCCAGCGGCTATCCCATCGCTCGGGTATCTGCCAAGGTGGCCATGGGCATGCACCTGGAGGAGATCATGCTCTCCACCACCCCCGCCTGCTTCGAGCCCTCCATTGACTACGTGGTCAGCAAGATCGCCCGTTTCCCCTTCGATAAGCTGGAGGGCGCCAGCAACCAGCTGTCCACCCAGATGAAGGCCACCGGCGAGGTCATGAGTCTGGGCCGCACCGTGGAGGAAAGCCTGCTCAAGGCCATCCGCTCCCTGGAAATTGGCGTGTGCCACCTGTACATGCCCAAGTTTGACAACTACACCAACGACGAGCTTTTGGACTACGTCCACGAAGGCAAGGACGACCGTCTCTTCGCCATTGCCCAGATGATCCGAAACGGCGTTGACCTGGGCATGATCTACGACGTGACCAAGATCGACATGTTCTTCCTGAACAAGCTCAAGAAGATTGTGGAGTTCGAGACCGTGCTCAAGTCTTCCGTGGGCGATGTGGACGTGCTGGCCGCCGCCAAGAAGATGGGCGTCAGCGACAAGTACATCGGCCAGTGCTGGAACATGACCCAGGCCGAGGTCTACAAGCTGCGCAAGGCCAATAACCTCTGGCCCGCTTACAAGATCATCGACACCTGCGGCGGCGAGTTCGCCAGCTACGTGCCTTACTTCTACTCCACCTACGAAGGCCGCAACGAGTCCAAGGTGTCCGACCGCAAGAAGATTGTGGTGCTGGGCTCCGGCCCCATCCGCATCGGCCAGGGCGTGGAGTTCGATTACTCCACCGTCCACGCCATCTGGACCATCCGCAAGGCTGGTTATGAAGCCATCATCATCAACAACAACCCCGAGACCGTCTCCACCGACTACACCACCAGCGACAAGCTCTACTTTGAGCCCCTGGCCATCGAGGACGTAATGAACGTCATCGAGCTGGAGAAGCCGGAAGGCGTTGTGGTCAGCCTGGGCGGCCAGACCGCCATCAACCTGGCCGAGGGCCTGCACGACCTGGGCGTGAACATCATCGGCACCGGCGTGGAAGCCATCAACCGGGCCGAAAACCGCGATTCCTTCGAGAAGATCATGAACGAGCTGGGCATTCCCCAGCCCAACGGCGAAGCCGTGACCGACATCGAGGCCGGTGTGCGGGTCGCCAACCGCATCGGCTACCCGGTGCTGGTGCGCCCCAGCTTCGTGCTGGGCGGCCGCGCCATGCAGATCGTCAACGACGAAGCCGGCCTGCGCCACTACCTCAAGACCGCCGTGGCCCTGAACGAAGATCAGCCCGTGCTGGTTGACCACTACATCACCGGCAAGGAGCTGGAGACCGACGCTGTTTGCGACGGCGAGAACGTCTACATCCCCGGCATCATGGAGCACGTGGAGCGCACCGGTATCCACAGCGGCGACTCCATCAGCGTCTATCCCACCTTCTCCGTCAGCGAGAAGGCCAAGCAGACCATTATTGACTACACCGTGCGGCTGGGTCTGGGCATCGGCATCGTGGGCCTGTACAACATCCAGTTCATCGTGGATAAGAACGACAATGTGTACGTCATCGAGGTCAACCCCCGTTCCTCCCGTACCGTGCCCTTCCTGAGCAAGGCCACCGGCGTGCCTCTGGCCGACGTGGCTACCCGCGTCATGCTGGGCGAAAGCCTGCAGCAGCAGGGCATCTTCGATGTGATCGCCCCCGAGCGCAGCAAGTGGTACGTGAAGGCCCCCGCCTTCAGCTTCTCCAAGCTCCGCGGCATGGACGCCTACCTGAGCCCGGAAATGAAGTCCACCGGTGAGGCCATCGGCTACGACCGCAAGCTGACCCGCGCCCTGTACAAGGCCATGCAGTCCTCTGGCATGAACGTGGCCAACTACGGCACCATCTTCGTCACCATTGCCGACCAGGATAAGGCCGAGGCCCTGCCTCTCATCCGCCGCTTCTACGACATGGGCTTCAACATCGAGGCCACCCGCGGCACCGCCGAATACCTGAAGAACCACGGCATCCGCACCCGCGTGCGCAACAAGATCAAGGAAGGCACCGAGGAGATCCTCACCTCCCTCCGGCAGGGCCACGTGAACTACGTGATCAACACCCGTGCCGCCGGCGGCGCCTCCGCAGACTCCGACGGCGCCCTCATCCGCCGCTGCGCCGTGGAAAACAACGTGACCATGTTCACCGCTCTGGACACCGTCCGGGTGCTTCTGGAGGTGCTGGAGGAGATCACTTTGGGTATCTCCACCATCGACAGCGAATAAGGAAGGATATTTGTCATGCGATTTATCGTCAAGGAAAACCGCTGGCTGACCAAGGACGTGCTCCTGATGCGCCTTATGGGCGACACCCGGAGCATCGTCCGGCCCGGACAGTTTGTCCAGATCGCCCTGCCCGGCTTCTACCTGCGCCGCCCCATTTCCGTGTGTGACTGGGAGAGTGGGGAAGAGGGCAGCCTGACCCTGATCTACAAGGTGGTGGGTCACGGCACCGAGGCCATGAGCCTGATGGAAGAAGGCACGGAGCTGGATCTGCTCATGGGCCTGGGCAATGGCTTTGACATCCAGGCCGATGAAATGCAGACTGTGGAAAACCCGCTGCTGGTAGGCGGCGGCGTGGGCGTGCCGCCCATGTACGGCCTGTGCAAGCGCCTTGTGGAAATGGGCAAGAAGCCTACCATGGTCATGGGCTTTGGCAAGGAAAACGAGATCTTCTGGAAGGCCGAGTTCGAGGCCCTGGGCGTTCGTACCATCGTGACCACCATTGACGGCTCTGTGGGCGTGAAGGGCTTTGTGACCGACGCCATGAAGCAGATGCCCGGTGAGTATGACGGCGTGATGTGCTGCGGCCCCGAGCCCATGCTGAAGGCCGTGTACGACCTGTGCCAGCCCGAAAACATTCCCGGCTGGTACAGCTTTGAGGAGCGGATGGCCTGCGGCTTTGGCGTATGCATGGGCTGTAGCTGCCAGACCAAGTACGGCAGCAAGCGCATCTGCAAGGATGGCCCGGTGCTCAGAGGGGAGGAGATTGTATGGTAAATACCAAAGTCACTCTTTCCGGCTGGGAGCTGGACAACCCCATCATCCCCGCCAGCGGCACCTTCGGCTACGGCAAGGAATTTGCCGAGCTGTGGGATATCAACATGCTGGGCTCCTTCTCCTTCAAGGGAACCACCCGGGAAGCCCGCTTCGGCAACCCCACGCCCCGCATCGCGGAATGCAGCGCGGGCATGATCAACGCCGTGGGCCTGCAGAATCCCGGCATCCAGCATGTGGTGGAGCATGAGCTTCCCGAAATGAAGAAGTTCTTCCACAAGAAAGTGGTGGCAAACATCAGCGGCTTTTCCCTGGAGGAGTACGTGGACTGCTGCCGCATCATGGACAAGGAAGACCAGGTGGGCATCATCGAGGTCAACGTCAGCTGCCCCAATGTGCATGGCGGCGGCATGGCCTTCGGCACCTCTCCGGAAAGCGCGGCCCAGGTGACCCGCGCCGTGAAGGAAGTGACCCAAAAGCCCGTTTACATCAAGCTCAGCCCCAATGTGACGGACATCGTGTCCGTGGCCAAGGCTTGCGAAGAAGCCGGCGCCGACGGCCTGAGCCTCATTAACACTCTGCTTGGCATGCGCATCGACCTGAAGAAAAAGAAGCCCGTCATCGCCAACAAGATGGGCGGATTCTCCGGCCCCGCCATTTTCCCGGTGGCCCTGAGAATGGTCTTCCAAGTGGCGCAGGCCGTGAACATCCCCATCATCGGCATGGGCGGCGTCGCCACTGCCGAGGACGTGATTGAAATGATGCTGGCCGGCGCAACGGCGGTGCAGATTGGCGCGCAGAACCTGGTGGATCCCTACGTCTGCCCCAAGATCATCGCAGAGCTGCCCAGCGTCATGGAAAAATATGGTATCCAGTCCCTGACAGACATTATCGGAGGTGCGTGGAAATGAAAAAGGGCGACGTGATCATTGCTTTGGACTTCCCCAGCGCAGAGAAGGCTTACGCTTTCCTGGATCAGTTCCAGGAGGAAAAGCCTTTTGTGAAGATCGGCATGGAGCTCTACTATGCCGAGGGCCCGGAAATTGTGCGGCAGATCAAACAGCGCGGACACAAGATCTTCCTGGACCTGAAGCTGCATGACATTCCCAACACCGTGAAGAGCGCCATGGCGGTTTTGAGCCGCCTGGACGTCGATATGACCAACCTGCATGCCGCCGGCACCATCGACATGATGAAGGCCGCCGTGGAAGGCCTGACCCGCCCCGACGGCACCCGTCCCATGCTGCTGGCCGTGACCCAGCTGACCTCCACCAGCGAGGAGCGCATGCAGAACGAACTGCTCATCAATGCCACCATGCCTGCCACCGTGCAGAAGTACGCCCAGAACGCGCAGGAAGCCGGCCTGGACGGCGTGGTCTGCTCTCCCCTGGAGGCCAAGCTGGTGAAGGAAGCCTGCGGCGATACCTTCCAGACCGTGACCCCCGGCATCCGCTTCGCTGACGGCGACGTGGGCGACCAGGTGCGCGTCATGACCCCCGAAAAGGCCCGGGTGGGCGGCAGCGACTACATCGTGGTGGGCCGTCCCATCACCAAGGCGGAGGATCCCGTGGCTGCCTACCGCCGCTGCGTGAAGGAATTCCTGGGCGACTGAACTGCATAAGGAGGGAAAACCATGGCTGTGAAGATCGTGGAAATCCAGAAGGAAAGCTGGCCTCAGGTGCGGCTCATCGGCAAGAAATACGATGGCGCGCCCAACTGGGGCGAATGGTGGGCAAACGACTGGTTTTCCAGGCTGGAGTGTAGTCCCCGCCACCCCATGAACCAGGATGCGTTCGTCGGCGCGGTGCGGATCAGAGACGGCAAGCCGCAGCGGTGGATCGGCATGTTTTTCCCCACGGAAACCGTGGCCCCGGAAGGGTTTGAGTGGGTGGACATCGGCCCTTTGGACTATGCGGTGTGTTATCTGCAAGCCCCGGACGGCAGCGGCGATTTCTACTCCATGGAAACCCATGAACAATGCCTTGCCGCGCTGAAAGCCCAGGGCCTGACCCGCAAGGAAGGCGACTGGTGCTTCGAGCGCTACCAATGCCCCCGCTTTACTACGCCTGACGCCCAGGGCAACGTGATCCTGGATTACGGCGTTTCCATTCTGTGAGATGAAAAGGAGATAAGAACATGGAAGCTTACAAGAGAGAGTTTATCAAGTTTCTGGAAGGCGCCGGCGTTCTGAAATTCGGCGATTTCACCGCCAAGTCCGGCCGCAAGATTCCCTACTTCATCAACGCCGGCGATATCAAGACCGGCGAGCAGATCGCCAAGCTGGGCGAGTTCTACGCCAAGGCCTATCTGGAGAAGGTGGGCAACCGCCGCACCGTGCTTTATGGCCCCGCCTACAAGGGCATTTCCATCGCTGTGTCTTCTTCCATCGCTCTCAGCAAGGAAGGCCTGGACGTTCCCTTCTTCTTCAACCGCAAGGAAGCCAAGGATCACGGCGAGGGCGGCGTGTTCGTGGGCTACGTGCCCAAGGCCGGTGAAGAAGTGGTCATCGTGGAAGACGTGATCACCGCCGGTACCGCCATCCGCGAGAGCATGGCCATCCTCAGCAACTTGGAAGACGTGAAGGTGGCCGCCACCTTCGTCATGGTGGACCGCAAGGAAAAGGGCAAGACCGACAAGAGCGCCATGAGCGAAGTGGAAGAGGAATTCGGCTTCCCGGTGTACTCCGTGGTGGATGTGTATGACATCATCGAGTACCTGGAGGAGGACGAAAAGAACGCCGAGAACGTGACCCGCATCAAGAACTACCTGGCTGTGAACGGAGCAAAAGCATGAGACATCTCATCGATATTCTGGATCTGACCATCGAGGAAATCGACCAGCTGATTGAGACGGCTGAGGACATTATGGCAAATCCGGCCAAGTACGCCCATGTGTGCGACGGCAAGAAGCTGGCCACCCTGTTCTTTGAGCCCAGTACCCGCACCCGCCTGTCCTTTGAGGCGGCCATGATGGAGCTGGGCGGCAATGTGCTTGGCTTCTCCGAGGCCAGCTCTTCCAGCGCTTCCAAGGGAGAAAGCGTCTGTGATACGGTGCAGGTGGTGGGCTGCTATGCGGACATCATCGCCATGCGCCATCCCAAGGAAGGCGCGCCTGTGGCGGCTGCCTCTGTGTGTCCTGTGCCCATCATCAACGCAGGCGACGGCGGCCACAACCATCCCACCCAGACCCTGACCGACCTGCTCACCATCCGCAAGGAGAAGGGCCGACTGAACCAGCTGGTCATCGGCCTGTGCGGAGACCTGCAGTTTGGCCGGACGGTGCACAGCCTGATCAACGCCATGAGCCGTTACAAGAGCATCCGCTTCGTGCTGATCTCTCCCAACGAGCTGAAGGTGCCTGAGTACATCAAGGAAAACATGCACCGGGACAAGGTCAGCTACATGGAAGTGGAGCGGCTGGAGGACGTCATCGGCACGCTGGACATCCTGTACATGACCCGTGTGCAGCGGGAGCGTTTCTTCAATGAGGCCGACTACGTCCGCCTGAAGGACAGCTACATCCTGGACACCGAGAAGATGAAAATGGCCCGGAAGGATCTGTGCGTGATGCATCCCCTGCCACGGGTCAACGAGATCAGCCGGGCCGTGGACAGTGACCCCAGGGCCGCTTATTTCCGCCAGGCCATGTACGGCAAGTACATCCGCGAGGCCCTGATCATGAAGCTGCTGGGGGTGGAAGCATGAACATTGACAGCATCCAGAACGGTTACGTCATCGACCATATCAAGGCCGGCCGGAGCATGGAGCTCTACCGCCACCTGAAGCTGGACAGCCTGGACTGCTCCATCGCCATCATCCAGAACGCCAAGTCCGAGCGCATGGGCAGGAAGGACATCATTAAGATTGACCAGGAGATTCCCATTGACTGGGATATGCTGGGCTACATCGACCCGGACGTGACGGTGAATGTGATCCGCGGCGGCAAGCGGGTGGAAAAGAAGCAGCTGAAAATGCCTGACCGGGTGGTCAACGTAATGCGCTGCAAGAATCCCCGCTGCATCTCCCAGGTGGAGCATGAGCTGGATCAGATTTTCACCCTGGCAGACCGGGAAAAACGCGTGTACCGCTGCCACTATTGCGAAACCGCTTATAAGCGCAGCGAAAAGTAAAAAATCTATGGCCGCCGGGGCAAAACGCTCGGGCGGCCGTTTGTGTTCTTTGGCGGGAAATTTGTCCGCTTTTGGGATTGCTTTTTTTCAGGATTTGATGTATATTGATTTTACGAAAACGATTGAGATTCATTCTCGTCGTTGAAAGGGAATCACCGCCCGGATGGGCGATCAACCAAACACAATGGAGGTATGCAGCATGGAATACGGCCATTTTAACGACGCGAGCTGTGAGTTTATCATCACTCGCCCGGACACTCCCTACCCCTGGATTAACTACCTGGGCAGCGAAGACTTCTTCTCCCTGATGAGCAACACTTCCGGCGGATACACCTTCTACAAGGATGCCCGCCTGCTCCGTATGACCCGCTATCGCTACAACAACGTGCCCACCGACGCCGGCGGACATTACTTCTACATCAACGACGGCGGCCTGGTGTGGAACCCCGGCTGGCAGCCCACCCAGACCCCTCTGGACAGCTATGAGTGCCACATCGGTACCGGCTATACCCAGATCATCTCCTCCAAGAACGGCGTGAAGGCCACCCAGACCGTCATGGTTCCCCGTGGCTTCAAGGCGGAAGTGACCCGCGTCACCCTGACCAACGAAGGCAGCGAAGCCAAGAACCTATCCCTGTACAGCTTCATCGAGTTCTGCCTGTGGAACGCTCAGGATGACTCCACCAACTTCCAGCGCAACTACGCCCTGGCCGAGATGGAATACGAAAACGGCGGCGCTACCATCTACCACAAGACTGAGTACCGCGAACGCCGCAACCACTATGCCGTTTACTCCGTCAACAGCAAGATCGACGGCTTTGACACCAACCGTGAAGCCTTTATCGGCCTGTACAACGGCTTTGGCAACCCCCAGGTTGTCATGAACGACGCCCCCACCAACAGCGATACCCATGGCTGGGCTCCCATTGCCAGCCATTGCATCCGCATCAGCCTGAACCCCGGTGAAACCAAGAGCTTTATCTTCACCCTGGGCTACTGCGAGAACCCCGTTGACAAGAAGTGGGAATCCCACGGCGTGATCAACAAGGAGCCCGCTCATGCGCTGCTGAAGGAATTCCAGACTGACGAGCAGTTCGAAGAGAAGCTGGCCGCCCTGAAGGCTTACTGGGCTAAGCTGCTCAACCATTACACCATCCAGACCGCCGACGAGAAGCTGAACCGCCAGGTCAACCTGTGGAACCAGTACCAGTGCATGGTCACCTTCAACATGAGCCGCAGCGCCAGCTACTTCGAGAGCGGCATCGGCCGTGGCATGGGCTTCCGTGACTGCAGCCAGGACCTGCTGGGCTTTGTCCACCTGATCCCCGAGCGCGCCCGCGCCCGTATCCTGGACATCGCCGCCACCCAGTTCCCGGACGGCAGCGCCTATCACCAGTATCAGCCCCTGACCAAGCGCGGCAACATGGACGTTGGCTCCGGCTTCAACGATGACCCCCTGTGGCTGATCTACGCCGTCAGCGCCTACATCAAGGAAAGCGGCGACATGAGCATCCTGGACGAGGTTGTGGACTTTGACAACAACCACGAGCTGGCCGACACCATGATGGTTCACCTGAAGCGCTCCTTCCACTACATCGCCGAGCACAAGGGCCCCCACAAGCTGCCTCTCATCGGCCGTGCCGACTGGAACGACTGCCTGAACCTGAACTGCTTCTCCGCCGAGCCCGGCGAGAGCTTCCAGACCGTGACCAACAACGATACCGGCATCGCCGAGAGCGTGTTTATCGCCGGTATGTACGTTGGCGTGGCCGACGACTATGCCAAGCTGTGCGACCTGCGCGGCGAGACCGAGGAAGCCGCCTTCGTGCGTGCTGAGAAGGCCGCTATGATCGAAGCCATCGAGAAGGACGGCTGGGACGGCGAATGGTTCCTGCGCGCCTACGACGCCTTTGGCAACAAGGTGGGCACCAACGAGACCGCCGAGGGCAAGATCTTCATCGAGCCCCAGGGCATGTGCGTCATGGCCCGTGTGGGCATCGAGAATGGCATGGCGCAGAAGGCCATGGATTCCACCAAGAAGTACCTGGAGTTTGAATACGGCTGCGTGCTGAACTACCCCGCTTACACCGAGTATCACCTCGAACTGGGCGAAATCAGCAGCTATCCTCCGGGATACAAGGAGAACGGCTCCGTGTTCTGCCACAACAATCCCTGGGTCATGATCGCCCAGACCGAGCTGGGCCACGGCGATGCGGCTTTCGATCTGTACAAGAAGATTGCCCCCGCCTACATCCAGGACCAGAAGCTCCACCGTACCGAGCCCTACGTTTACGCCCAGACCGTGAACGGCAAGGAAAGCTATCTGCCCGGCGAAGCCAAGAACAGCTGGCTGACCGGTACCTCTGCCTGGAACTTCTTCGCCATCAGCCAGGCCATCCTGGGCGTGAAGCCCCAGTTTGACGGCCTGATGATCGACCCCTGCCTGCCCGGCAGCCTGAAGGATGTCAGCATCCGTCGTGAATTCCGCGGCAACGTGTACGAGATTAAGATCACGAACAACGCCGGCGGCGAAAAGGGCAAGATCACCCTGAAGGTGGACGGCAAGGCCATCGACGGCCAGGTTGTGCCGCTGCCCGAAGGACAGGGCAACACCATCCAGGTGGAAGCCTCTATCGACTAAAAAAACCAGATTGGGCCGCCGTATCTTCATGATGCGGCGGCCTTTTTTGGTTTACGCATTGAAACCGGCGGCCTGGCTATGCTATAATAAGCAGTACATTCTTGCAAAAATGGGGAGGAGCTATGAAGCGCAAGGATCTGATCATCCTGCTGGCGGTGCTGGCGCTGGCGCTGGCAGCGTTCCTGACCCGGGAGATGTGGAGCGGCGCCCTTGGCATGGGGGAGGACGTTCCCCGGCTGAGGATTTCCATCGGGGGCGTGGTGGAACGTGAGATCCCCCTGAACAAAACCGATACCATCGAGCTTTTGCAGGAAGACGGAAAGCGCAACGTGGTCAGCATGTTCCCCGGCGGATTCGTCATGCAGGAAAGCAACTGCCATAATCAGGACTGCATCCACCAGGGCGAGGTCACCGTTGACAACGTGGATACCCGGCTGCTCTACCACCAGATCATCTGCCTGCCCAACCAGGTGGTGCTGGAGATGGTGGACGGCGAGGAAACCCAGCTGCTGGAGGTTCTGCCGTGAATAGAACCCAACGCTTAGCCCTGTGCGCCATGCTGGTGGCGCTGATGATGATTTTGAGCTACGTGGAGGCCCGGATTCCCGTATCCACGGTGCCGGGCATCAAGCTGGGCCTGGCCAACTGCGTGCTGCTGACGGGCCTGTTCTGGCTTCCCGGCGGCGACTGCTGGGCCATCATGGTCATCCGGGTGCTGCTCAGCGGCCTGCTCTTTTCCGGCCCCATGGCCATTATTTACAGCCTGGCCGGCGGATGCCTCAGCCTGCTCCTGATGCAGCTGCTTCGCAAAATTCCCGGCTTCAGCCCGGTGGGCATCGGCATGGCCGGCGGCGCGGCCCACAACCTGGCCCAGGTGGTGACCGCCATCCTGATCCTCAAAACACCGTCACTGGTGGTGCAGCTGGCCATTCTGCTGCCTGTGGGCGCAGGCATGGGCGCTGTGACCGGCCTCATCGCAACCATATTGACCAAAAGAATCAAACTTCCGCAGCAAGGCTTGCCAAAGAAAGGAATGTAGCGTCATGAACAAGAACCCCTGGATCGTCCTGTGTATTATTACCATCGTCGCCGGTCTGGCTCTGGGCGCCACCTACATGATCACCAAGGGCCCCATCGAACAGCAGGAGCAGCAGGTGCTGCAGGCTGCCCTGGGCGATGTGTTCCCCGGCGCTACCTTCGCCGCCATCGAAGAGACCCCTGAAGGCCTGGACGGCCTCTACGAAGCCAAGCTGGATGGCGAGCTGGCCGGTTACGTGGGCCAGATCACCGTGAGCGGCTATAAGCCCGGCATCGTCATCGTTCTGGGCGTCGACCTGGAAGGCAAGATTACCGGCATCAACGTGGGCGGCACCACCTTCGCAGAATCTCCCGGATTCGGCACCCGCACCCGTGAGCCGGAATTCACCACCCAGTTCATCGGCCTGGACAGCGCTCCCGTCATGGGCGAGAACGTGGATGGTATCTCCGGCGTTACCGTCAGTTCCAAGGCGGTCATCGGCGGCACCAACAGCATCTACACCGCCATTGAGCCGCTGCTGGCAAAGTAAATCATTGGCTGACTGTCAGGGCTTGCAGACAAACCTGCAGGCCCTGTTTTGCTGAAAGGAGGAGCAACCGTGCGCAAAGTTTTCTGCGCCGTGCTGATCATTGCGGCGCTGGCCCTGTGTTTTGTCGGCCAGGCCGACGTGCAGAAATACCAGCTGCAGTTTTTTGACGTGTTCGACACCTTTTCCCAGATCACCATTTATTCGGACAACAAGCAGCTGGCCCAGAAGGTGACGGCCGACGCCCACGATGTGCTGCTGGAATGCCACCAGCTGTTTGACATCTACAACGATTATCCCGGCCTGAACAACCTCAAGACCATCAACGACATGGCAGGAAAGGCCCCCGTTCAGGTGGACGACAAGCTGTTTGAGCTGATCCGCTTCGGCAAGGAGATGTATTACCGCACCGGCGGCAGGCTGAACATTGCCATGGGTGGGGTGCTGCGCATCTGGCATGACCACCGGGAAGCCGGCATGGCCGATCCCGCGAAAGCCACCCTGCCGGACATGGCTGATCTCCGCGCCGCGGCAGCCACCGCCAATGTGGACAACATCATCCTGGACGAAGAAAACCGCACCGTGTTTTTGGCCGATCCCAACATGTCTTTGGACGTGGGGGCCATCGGCAAGGGTTTTGGCGTGGAGATGGCCGCCCGCACCATTGAGGCTTCCGGTGCCACCAACGTGCTTCTGGACATTGGCGGCAACGTGCGGGCCATCGGCGTACGCAGCGAAAACACCCCCTGGCGGGTGGGCGTGCAGAACCCGGATCTTTCTTCCGATCAGCCCTACCTGACCGTCACGTCCCTTCGGGATCTGTCCCTGGTTTCCAGCGGCGACTACCAGCGGACCTACACGGTGGACGGCAAGGCGTATCATCACATCGTCCATCCTGAAACGCTGATGCCCGCGGAATATTTCCACCAGGTGACGGTTCTCACCCGTGATTCCGGCCTGGCCGACGGCCTGTCCACCGCCCTGTTCCTGATGCCTCTGGAGGAGGGTCAGGCGCTGGTAGACAGTCTGGACGGCGTGGAGGTCATGTGGGTCCTGATGGACGGCACCGTGGTCAGGAGCGACGGCTTTGCGGCGTTTGCAGGGGAATGAGAAGGGAAGTGTTTTCTTTGATTGAAATACGGGCACTTCGAAAAACAAGCCTTGCGAACATAGTCGGCTGGTGTCAGGACAGGGACGCGGATTTTTTGTACCAATGGGCTGGCAAAGGATATGAGTATCCTCTGACTGCACAGCAAATCGAAACCAGGCTGGCGAATGGTGCGGAGATATTTGAGGCTGTTTTGGATGACAACGTGGTTGCCACCATTGAGATCATCGCCCGGGAAGAAAAAGGCACAGCTTTGATGGGCAGATACTTGCTGAATCCAGCCCTTGCCGGGCAGGGGCTAGGTACCCTTGTGCTCAAGGCATTTATGGCTGATTGCGAAAGAAAGCTGGGCATTAAAAAGCTTCAACTGTTTGTGTTTGACTTCAACCTATCAGCGCAGAAATGTTATCAGAAATGCGGTTTTGTTGAGGCGGAAACCGTGATCAGGCCTAACGGGTGGAAAGCCATCCGCATGGAAAAGACGCTGGGGGAATGATTGTTTCTGATAATTAGTTGCGCTTCTTCTGTTAGTTTCTGCATGTGATAGAGCACTAAAGGGCAATTCGATTTGCTTTGCTATATATGAGAATCTATTTGAATGTGTAAAGAAAAAACCTGCACTTAAGTGCAGGTTTTATGGTGGAGCACTACCGGCAATATCCGAACCGAAAACCTGCTGAACATCCTCCAGAGAAATCGTCTCCGATTCGTCTTTGTAGTTATAGGTCATCACCAGCTTGTCTTCAAACACATAAATGCTGTTGACGAAAACATCGATAATCTGCTTCTGATATTCCAGATCGTTGGGATCGCCATATTTGAACCGTTCGATCCATCCAACGATCTGTTCTTTGGTGAACTTTGGCTTGCCCAGCTTTTCCTGCAGGATGCTGATGTTCAGTTCTTCCCGGCGGGCTTCCAGCTCTTCCAGCCGCTTCTTGGTGGAAGGCGTAATGATGCCGGCTTCGATGGCGCTCAGCATGTTCTCAATAGCCTTTTCGCATTCCTTCAACTGCTGACGAAGCGTGGGAAGCATCGTATTTTCCTGATCCTGCAAAGCAATGATCGCATCGGCAATGCGGTTGATGACCTCGTCGTTCATGACGCGTGATACGGTTGCCTGCACCACAGCCCGTTCGATCCAATGCTTTTTGAGCGCTTTCAGATTGCAGCCCAGCTTGCGCTTGGCGCCGCCGCATTTGTAGTAATGATACACATCGCCGTTGTTGCTCCGACCGCTTTCGCCTGCCAGCATTCGTCCGCATTTTCCGCAGAACAATTTGGTGGTCAGAAGATATTCCTCCGTGGCTTTCGCTCTTGCGGGGGCACGGCGGTTGACTTCCATTCGCTGCTGTACTCGGTTGAATTGCGCTTCATCAACAATGACAGGCAGCTTGCCGGGGATGACGATCTGACCATAGCGATATTCGCCGATATACTTCCGGTTTTTCAGCACGGTTTCCATGCTGCCGATGCGGAAGGGCTTCCCCTTGGAAGTGCGAACGCCCTGCTTGTTCAGAAAATCTACTATGCTTGTAAGCGATTCGCCGTTGTCATAACGGCGGAAGATTTCCTGAACAATGGGAGCGGTGGCAGGATCAAGCTCCAATACACCGTCCGCGCCACGTCGGAAGCCCATCGGGATCGTTCCGCCATTGTTTCTGCCTTTGAGTGCGTTTTCTGTCTGTCCACGTTGAATCTTCACTGCAAGTTCCGCAGAGTAATATTCGGACAAGCCCTCCAGCAATGATTCCAGAAGGATTCCCTCGGGACTGTCGGCGATGTTTTCTGTGGCAGAGATCACCTTCACGCCATTCTTTTTCAGAATATGCTTGTAGGTGGCGCTGTCGTATCGGTCACGGGAAAAGCGATCAAGCTTCCATACAATGATCACATCGAACAGCTTTTTCTCGCTGTCGTTGATCATCCGCTGAAAGTCAGGACGGTCTGCCGTTCTTGCGGACATGGCACGGTCGATATAGTTGCCGATCACAGTGATCCCGTTGCGTTCCGCATAGGCCATGCATTCGCGCAGCTGACCTTCGATACTTTCTTCACGTTGATTATCCGAAGAATAGCGGGCATAAATCACGCCGGTCATCATCTTCACCTCCCATCTGCTTCATATGGCTGATTACAGCTTGTGCACATAATCCTCCAGCTGGCTGAACAGACGCTCCACATAAACGGTGGTA
>JAGBDE010000023.1 GCA_017937655.1 Clostridia bacterium
AACCAGACGTTCGCCGTCCTTGGTGAAAGCCACAACGGAAGGAGTGGTACGGCTGCCTTCAGCGTTGGGGATAACAGTGGGTTCGCCGCCTTCCATCACGGCAACGCAGCTGTTGGTGGTACCAAGGTCAATACCGATAATCTTAGACATAACATTTTCCTCCTCAAAATACTGGATAAGATATGTACTGTTTCAAGTGGCGGAAACCCTATTCCGCATTGGGGAAAGCAAAGTTATTCGGGAACTACCTTCACCATGGCGTAGCGCAGCACGCTGCCTTCCATCTGGTAGCCCTTCTGGAAGACCTCGCACACGGTGCCGGGCTCGCCGTCATCGGGGCTGCCTTGCATCACAGCGTTTTCCAGGTTGGGGTCAAAGGGTTCGCCCTTGCGGTCGATGACCGTAATGCCCCGCTTGGTGAACGCTTCGCTGAGCTGGCGGTGGATCATCTCCACGCCCTCCTTGAGGGAAGCGTCGGTGGTATTTGCCGCCGCGGCGATGGCCCGCTCCAGGTTATCGATCACCGGAAGCAAAGTGGTGGCAAAGGTGCGCGCGCCATCGCCAAAGGCTTCCTTGCGCACGTTCTGGTTGCGGCGGCGGAAGTTTTCAAAGTCCGCCTGCACCCGCTGGGCCATGGCCAAGTATTCTTCCTGCTTGGCGATAGCCGCTTCCAGGGCCGCGTCCTTTTCGTCCTTGGCAGGCTCGGCAGCTTCAGGCTCCTGCGCAGCGTCCATGGCGCCATCGGCCTCGGTGGCTTCCACGGCGGCGTTTTCTGCGTCCATGGCTTCCATCTGCACGGTCTCAGGCGTTTCCTCGGGCTGGTTCTTGGTGCTTCTCTTGCGTTTCTTGGGGGCGTCCGACAATTCTGTCACTCCTTATCATTTCCCAGCAGTTCACTGAGCTGCTGTCCCATGGCGTTCAGCACGCTGAACACATGGCCATATTGCATTCTGGTGGGGCCGATGACCCCGATGGTGCCCCGGGTGTTATCACCCAGGCGGTAAGTAGCGGTTACCAGCGAGCAGTCTGAAAGCTCGGGGATGCCGGTTTCCGGGCCGATGCGCACGGTAAATGCCATCTCGCTCTGGTTATCAAGAAGCCGCATCAGCTTTTCCTTGGTTTCCAGCACGCTGAGGAAATTCCGGGCCTTTTCCACATCGTTGTATTCCGGGTAGTTGAGAATGTTGCTTGTGCCGCCCAAAGCCAGCTTGGCCTTGGAGCCGCGGCCCTCGGTCTCGTCCACAAATTCCATGATGCCGGAAAGCAGCTGGCTGTTTTCTTTCATCGTCCCGCCGATTTCTCTGAGGATGGACTGGGCTTCGCTGAGGGTGTGGTTGGCAAGGCGCTCGGTCAGCATACGGCTGATGGAATAGAGCGTATCGGAGTCCATGTCCTTGCCCACGTTGATGACGGTATCCCGCATGATGCCGCCGTCGGTGACGATGACCACCAGCGCGGAGGTGGCGGTGACAGGCACCAGCTGCAGGTTGCGAATGCGCAGCTCCGCGCCCTTGGGGGTCATGACCAGGGATGTGTAATGGGTCAGGCCGGAAAGCACCTGAGCTGCATGGGTGATGACGTCTTCCATCTGGCGGGTTCTGTCGCCAAAATAATGGCGGACGTCAGTCTCTGCAGCGGTGGGGATCATGCCCCGGGCCAGCAGCTGGTCCACATACAGCCGATAAGCCTTGGCGCTGGGCACCCGGCCCGCGCTGACGTGGGGCTGGTCCAGGTAGCCAAGCTCCTCCAGGTCGCTCATCTCGTTGCGGATGGTGGCGGAGCTGAGGCCCATCTCGTACTTCTTGGAAATGGTGCGGCTGCCCACGGGGATTGCGGTCAGGATATAGTCGTCGATGATTGCCTGCAAAATGCGGAATTTTCTTGCATCCATCATCTTTTGAGCTGCCTCCTTCCCTTTGTACTTCTTGTGTTCTTCTGCTGTTAGCACTCACCCTTATTGAGTGCTAACACATGCATATCATATTCCAGCTGCCGGGTTTTGTCAATAGATTTTCCAATTTTCAGCCCGGGAATTTCCTTTTTGTTCACAAATTGTTTTTCCATCAAAAAAGGCGAAAGCTAGCAAGGAGATTCTTAAGGAATAATTTTTCCAACAACGAACAAAGGAGCAGCCGGCGTTTCGGATGCTCCTTTGCTTATGCAAGTGTACAAACACAATGTACAGATACCGTGCGTATAATTGCGCCCTCCCTCCAAAAAGTAGAGAATGAGTTTCTCGTCTGTTTAACAAATCGGTATTGATCAATTCACATCGACATATCTTTGCAAAGCGCAAAAAAGATCCATTACCGAAAAATGATTTGGGTTGATATATGTTACTCCGCTATCAATCATGTCAAATGCTTCAAAGTCAAATTCAATATTTTCATCGCTTAGAAAGTCATCGTCTATCCAAATAATCTTTTTGAACAGATTGGGAATTTCTGTCTCTGTATCAATGCAAAGTTCATCCGCTTCAAACGAAACAACAGGAATACATAAAAGCTCGTACTCCTCCGTATCATTCTGAACTTTTGGCAACATATCTTCTCGTACAAATGCGATATGATCCTTCTCAAAAATATATGCAACAATATTTTCCGTTATCAAAGGGACTGGTTCACAAGATCCAACTTTTGAATCATAATACAGTATTCGAGTATCACTATCAGGATTACCCGCTCCTGATAAAAAGTAGTTACCCAAAATAGCTTCTAATTTGCCACACATAGATATCTTCTGCTTAATGTCCTTTTTTTGACCTATGCTAAAGAAATAGTCATTTAGCCTTTTCATATTATCTCCAGTCTGTTTATCAAACTCAGGTTCGCAGTTTTCATTATATCACAGCACTTCAAAGAAACACAAGCCAGTCAAGGCTTGCGTTTCTCTGTTTGCATCTTGCAATGCGAAGGATAAAACCTTCTTTTTCATTCTTCTCACTGCCGGGCCTTCGCCTTCTGTTTGTTCCTTTTATTCCACGCTTTTGGTGGCGATCACGTCCACCCCGGTGCCGCAAACGTCGGCCAAGACTACGTCTCCCAGGTGAACGGGCGCTTCCAGGCTGAGTTTGCTCAGCGCGTCCATGCAATCGAAAATCTTCTCCTTGGGGATGGGCGCTTTGGTTTTGACGCTGACCGGCGTTTTCCGGTTTACGAGCGGAATGGCCGCCGTCACCATGCGGGTGGGGGCCACGCATTCCTGGTGGGCGTAGGTCTCGCCACGCTTGCAGCCGTGGCCGGAAACCGCCGTCACCTGGCCGTTTTCCAGGGTGACCGCCAGCCGGCAGCCCACAGGGCAGTTGATGCAGGTAATTTGCTTTTCCATCTTCTCCCCTCCCCCTTACTGTTCAATGGACACGGTCAAATCCGCGCCGCTGAAGGCTTTGATCATTTCCGGCTTCAGGGTAAGCTCCACCATCTCGCCGGGAGCCAGGATCCGCTTCTTTTGCCGCAGGATCTGGTTTTCGCCGTCCCGGATCACAATGTAGCTGTTCTCATACACATTGGCCGGGCGGAACATGAGCTGGATGGGCTCGGCCTCGCCATCCGGCACAAGAATCCGCTGGGGCACTGCGCCCCTGACGCCGTTTCCGTCTTTCACCTGGGCGTATCGTCCGGCCCGGTTCTTGCCCTGCACGTACTCGGCGGCAGCCTTGCCCGCCCGCATGCTTTCCGCGCTGACGAAGTCCACCAAATCGTGCACATGCAGCACGTTTCCGCAGGCGAAAATGCCCTCTGCGCTGGTCTGCAGGGCGTCGTCCACCACCGCGCCGCTGGTCTGGGCCGACATCTCCACACCCGCCATCTGGGTTAGCTCGTTTTCCGGCAGCAGGCCCACAGAAAGCAGCAGGGTATCGCAGTCAAAATGCTGCTCCGTGCCGGGAATGGGGTTGCGCTTGTCGTCCACCCGGGCAACAGTCACGCCGGTGAGCCGCTCCTTGCCGTGGATGTCCACCACCGTGTGGCTCAGCATCAGCGGGATGCCAAAATCGTCCAGGCACTGGACAATGTTCCGGTTCAGGCCGCCGGAATAGGGCATGATCTCCACGCAGGCCAGCACCTTCGCGCCCTGCAAAGTCATGCGGCGGGCCATGATCAGCCCGATGTCGCCGCTGCCCAGGATCACCACCCGCTTGCCGGGCATGTAGCCCTCCAGGTTGACGTATTTCTGGGCAGTACCGGCGGAATAGATGCCGGCACAGCGGGTACCGGGGGTGGCCAGCGCGCCCCGGGGACGCTCCCGGCAGCCCATGGCCAGGATCAGCGCGCCGCATGCAAACAGCTGGATTCCTTTTTCCTTGCTGACTGCGGTCACAAAGCGGTTTTCGTCAATGGACAAAACCGTGGTGCCGCAGCGAACCTCAATGCCCAGCTCCTGCACCCGGTCGATGTCCCGCTGGGCGTATTCCGGGCCGGTCAGCTCTTCCTTGAAGCGATGGAGGCCAAAGCCGTTATGGATGCACTGGCGGAGGATGCCGCCCATGTGCTCTTCACGTTCCAGCACCACGATGCTGTCCACACCGGCTTCCTTTGCGGCGATGGCGGCGGCCATGCCCGCAGGGCCTGCGCCCACGATGAGGATATCTACCTTTTCCACCTGGCTGCGCAATTCTTCACTGAGCATTGTGGTTGCCTCCTTTCTGCAATGCCTGGGCGATGGTGCTGACCAGCACATGGCTCTCGCCGCCGCATTTGGTGACTTCCGTGGGGTCGAGGTGCAGTTCCTCGGCCAGAATTTCCAGCACTCTGGGGCTGCAGAAACCGCCCTGGCACCGGCCCATACCGGCCCGGGTGCGGCATTTCACCCCGTCGATAGTCCTTGCGCCCACAGGCCTGCGGATGGCTGCGCGGATCTCCGCCTCGGTGACCTGTTCACAGCGGCAGACCAGCGCGCCGTATTCGGGATTCTTCCGGACCACGTCGGCCCGTTCTTCCAGGGTCATGGCGTAGAAGGGCTTCTCCCGCCTGGGTGCGGGCTTCCATTCACTCTTTTCGTTCAGGCCCTGCTCCCGGACGATTTGCTCCCCAAGCCGCTTGGCAATGGACGGCGCCGCAGACAGGCCCGGGCTTTCGATGCCAACGGTCTCGTACGCGCCGGGAACGCCCTCCACCGCGCCGATCACAAAATCATCATTGGTGCCATGGGCGCGGATGCCTGCGAAGGTGGTGATCACCGTGCGCAGGGTCATGCCCGGCCAGGTCAGCCGCGCCGCATCCCTCACCTTGGCCAGAATGTCCGCGTTGGTGCCAAGGTCCATGGAATCATCCACGTCCTCCGCGCTGGGGCCAAGCAAAGTATTGCCGTGGGCGGTGGGGCTCACCAGCACGCCCTTGCCCATCTTGGAGGGGCACTGGAACATGGTGCGCTGGAAGAAGGGCTCAGCCTGGTGATCCAGCAGATAATACTCTCCCTTGCGGGGGATGATGGTCATCTTGCTCTCCGAAAGCTGGTTGTGCAGCGCGGCAGAGTTCACGCCCGCGCAGTTGACCAAAATATCGCAAAGATAGTCGCCCTTGTTCGTCACCACCCGGAAGCCACCATTTTCCGGAACGACCTTCTCCACCATGGTTTCCATCTGGAACTGGGCGCCGTTGACCGCCGCATGGTCGGCCAGGGCGCAAGTCAGCTCGTAGGGGCTGGTCAGGCCGCTGGTGGGCTCCAAAAGGGCGCAGACCACGTCCGGATTCACGTTGGGCTCCAGCCGGAGAATCTCCTCCCGCTCAATGATCCGCTGCTCCTCTACCCCATTTTCCTCGCCCTGACGGAGCAGTTTTTCCAGCACCGCGCGCTGTTTCTCATCAAAGGCCAGAACCATGGCTCCGCTGCGGACGTAAGGCGCATCCACCTCCCGGCAGAATGCTTCGTACATCTTCGCGCCTTCCACATTGGTCAGCGCCTTCATGGTGCCGGGTTTGGCGTCAAAACCCGCGTGGACGATGCCGCTGTTGGCCTTGCTGGCGCCGCTGGCCACGTCCTCGCCGCCTTCCAGCACAAGGATATCCGCTTCATACCGGCTCAGCTGTCGAGCCAGAGCACAGCCCACCACGCCGCCGCCGATCACAATCACTTTTTTCATCACGAGAAGCCCTCCATGTTTGTAGCTTTCCCTTGTATGATATCACGAAAATCCCCAATTGAAAATGAAAAAGCACGGAAAACACCCGTGCTTTTTTCATTCATGTTATTCATCCAATCCGCAGAGGATGCGCACGGCCTCGTAGGCCATGTACAGCCCGGCCACGGAGGGCACAAAGGCCACCGATCCAGGCGCGGTGCGGCCGCCCTTGGTTTCCGCGCCTTCCGGCGCATTGGGCGACAGGGCTTCCTCCACAGAATACACACAGCGCAGGCTGGGTATGCCCCGCTTGCGGAGTTCCCGGCGCATGACCCGGCACAGCGGGCAGCCCGAGGTTTCAAAGATATCGCCGATGCGAATCATGGTGGGATTCAGCCGGTTGCCCATGCCCATGCAGGACACCAGCGGAATGCCGCGCTCCGTGCACTTTTGCGCCAGATGCAGCTTGGAGGAAATGGTGTCGATGGCGTCCAGCACCAAGGTGCAATCCTCCGGGATGTCCACCGGGGTTTCCGGCAGGTAAAACTGGTCGATGACCTGCAGCTCCATATCGGGCGCAGCGTCCCGAAGCCGCTCAGCCACCACCTCGGTTTTCTGCCGGCCGATGGTGCTTGCAAGGGCAGGCAGCTGCCGGTTCAGGTTGGAGGGGGCAACGTCGTCGCTGTCCACGATGGTCAGCTTTCCAACGCCGTTGCGGGCGATGGCTTCTGCGGCATAGCTTCCCACGCCGCCCAGTCCAAGAAGCAGCACATGGGCGTTTTTCAGCTTGTCCAGCTGATCGGGGCGTAAGAGAAGCGCGCTGCGGTTCAGCCGCTGTTCACGGGTGATGCTCATTTTTCCACGCGGATCAGGCTTTCCACCGTGGCGATCTCAGGATCAATCTGGCGTACGGCTTCCTGCATATCGGTCTCCCGGGCGGTGTGGGTGATGAACACCAGCGGCACCCGGTCGTTCTGGCGTTCGCCCTTCTGCTGCATGGCGGCAATGCTCACGCCATGATCGGCAAAGGTCTGGGCCACGCGGCTCAGCACGCCGGGAGCGTCCTTGGCCATGGTGCGGACGTAGAAGGCACACTTCCAGTCGCTGTTGCGGACCAGGCCCACGGCGGGCTTTTCTTCGTTGGTGAAGGTGGGATACTGATGTTGGGGGGCGGATGCGGCCCGCACCAGATCGCTGACGATGGCGCTGGCAGTAGGCAGATCGCCCGCGCCCTTGCCCATGAACATCATTTCATCGCAGGCGTGGCCCTTGAGGAACACGGCGTTGAAACTGCCGGAAACATTGGCCATGGGATGATCCTGGGCGATGAAGGTGGGATGCACGCGGGTCTCCACCTTGAGGCCGTCCCGCTTGGCGATGGCCAGCAGCTTCAGGGTATAGCCCAGCTCCTGACC
Source organism: Clostridia bacterium (assembly GCA_017937655.1). Lineage (GTDB taxonomy): Bacteria > Bacillota > Clostridia > Christensenellales > Aristaeellaceae > Limiplasma. The sequence goes on from JAGBDE010000023.1 coordinate 7,474, forward strand.
GCAGCGGATGTCCTCCAGCTTGACCCGGGTGATGCCCTCCCGGTACACATACTCAAAGGGAACCTTGCCGTGGAATGCAAGACTGGCAAGGATGCTCAGCTTGTAGGCAGCGTCGAAGCCCTCTACGTCGGCAGCGGGATCCGGCTCGGCCAGGCCCAGCTTCTGGGCGTCCTTCAATACGGTTTCGTAGTCCTCGCCGTTCTTGCTCATGCGGGAAAGGATGTAGTTGGTGGTGCCGTTGACGATGCCGTACAGGTAGCTGATGCTGTTGGCCTGCAGGCTTTCCTCAATGGTGTGGATGATGGGAATAGCGCCGCAGACGGCAGCCTCGTAGTAGAGACCGGCGCCGCTTTCCTTGGCGGCGCGCTGCAGCTCATGCCAGTGCAGGGCCAGCGCCACCTTGTTGGCGGTGACCACGGTCTTGCCCTTCTTCAGGGCAGCCAGATCCCAGCTGAAGGCAGGCTCCTCGCCGCCCAGGAATTCCAGCACGATGGAGATCTCGTCGTCGTTGAGGATATCGTCCACCTGATCGGTCAGGAAGCCTTCCGGGAAGTCGATGTCCCGCTTCTTATGGATGTCCCGGACCAGGGCGCGCTTGAGTTCAAACTTCAGGCCGGTGCGGTGGGAAATATTGTCGGCAAACCCGGTGAGCAGCTTCCAAACGCCGCTGCCTACGTTGCCGCATCCAAAGAAACCGATTTTGATAACCTTGCCCATCAACAATCTTCCTTTCGTTTATCGGTTACGCTCGTACAAGATTCTCAGGCCCTTCAAAGTCAGGATGCCGTCCAGCTTGTCGATGATTCCGTTTTCTTCCGCCACGATAACAGCCATGCCGCCGGTGGCCACCACCAGCGCGTCCGGGGCTTTCAGCTCTTCCCGGAACTTGCGCACCAGGTAGTCAATCTGACCGATGTATCCATTGATGACGCCGGACTGCAGATTGGTAACGGTGGTGCGGCTGATGACGCTTTCGGGCCGGACCAGCTCAAACCGAGGCAGCTTTGCCGTGCCGCTGACGAGGGCTTCGCTGGTCAGTTTGATGCCGGGGCAGATGCATCCGCCGAGGAACGCGCCGTCCGCGTCGATGGCGCCGAAGGTGGTGGCGGTGCCGAAGTCAATGAAAATGCTGGGGCCGCCGTATTCGGCCTGGGTTGCCACCGCATTGGCGATACGGTCGCTGCCCAGCTCCCGGGGATTTTCATACTTCAAATTGATGCCCGTGCGGATGCCCGGCGCAACGATCATGGGGGCCATGTGGAAATAGTTCTTGCACATGTGTTCCAGCGTAAAATTGATGGTGGGAACCACGCTGGACATCACAATGCCCTCCACGTCGCTGAGCTTGTAGCCCTCGTGCTCAAACAGGGCGCAAAGCTTCAAGCCATATTCGTCAGAAGTGGAGGATTTGGAAGTGGAAAGGCGCCAATACTGTTTCATTTCCGTCCCGTCAAACAGGGCGGTCTTGATATTGGTATTGCCTACGTCCATGGTCAGAATCATCGGGAAAATCCTCCAGAATTATTCAGAGATTTGGTTGGCGGATGCATCTTCGGTCTGAGATGCGTCCTCCACGGGCTTGCGGGCCTTCTTTCCGCCGCTGACCCGGCGCAGGGCGGCCAGGATGGGCGTGCAGATGATGGCAGCCACAGCGGCTTCGCAGGAACCGGCGATCAAAGCCGTTCCGCCGATCAGGGCCAGCACGGAAGTGGCGTCGATGCCGCAAAGCACATAGAACAGCAGCATCAGGCCAAGGTACAGCACCGTGTTGGTCAGGCTGCCGGCCACGGCGGCCACGCTCACGGCGATGTTTTCATGCTTTTTCTTGAGCAGACTGTATACGCCCCAGGCAGAAAGCGGCACGCACAGGCGGGGCAGGATGCTCATCACAGCCACGCACAGGGGGGATGCGCCCATCAAAGTGGCCACCAGAGCGGAAGGCTTGATCAGCGCGGAAATGAAGCTGGTCAGACCGAAGGCCAGGCCCAGGATCAGGCCGCTTTTCCAGCCCATGAACAAAGTGCCGATGATGACCGGCACGCACAGGATGGTCACATTAATAAAGCCCAGCGGGATCAGGCCCAGGGGCGTGAAGCCCAGCAGGACGATGAGCGCAACGAACAGGGCAAGCAGTACAAAGTTCTTCAGTTTGTTTCCCATAGAAACTCCTCCTTGATTCGGGCTCGCATTGGATGCCCGATGCTTTTTCGGGGGCAACCTGGGTGGGTTTGCCTTGACCGGTCTGCTTCCGAATGGATAGCAGCTATCTGATATATTATAGCCCTGAATGGCTGAAATGTAAAGGAAAATGCAGTTTTCATACACGCAAAAACGGCGGGCCTCTTTCGAAGCCACGCCGTTTTCAGTTGGGCCGGGGATTATTCCTCGTCGCCCAGATCGTCCGTGAAGAAGGGCTCGCCGCAGTGCTTGCAGCAGATGTTCTCGTCGGACTCAATGTCAGAAGTGCAGAGCATGACGGTCTTGCCGCAGTTGGGGCAGTCGAAGGACAATTCTTCGTCCTCGTCCTCACAGTCGTGCATGCAGTCGTCGCAGTCACAGTCGCAGTCTTCGTCGCCAAAGAGCACTTCTTCCATGTCAGTCAGGTCGCTGTCGATGTCCTCGACGTACTCTTCCAGCTCGCCCAGGTCGGCATTGACGTCGGCCAGCTGGTGAGCCATCTCGTCCATGAGATCCAGCATTTCCAGGATCAGGCGCTGCTGGTTGTCCTCACGGTCCAGCTTCATGCCTTCTGCCAGGCCGCGCAGGTATGCGGCGCGATCGGTAATGTTAGCCATATGCTTGTCCTCCGCTGAAATTAGCAGCGCTCCATGTACTCGCCGGTACGGGTGTCAATGCGGATGTGGTCGCCGATGTTGACGAACAGGGGCACCTGCATGGTGTAGCCGGTTTCCACGGTAGCGGGCTTGTAGGTGTTGCTGGCGGTGTTGCCTGCAAAGCCGGGCTCGGTGTCGGTCACTTCCATCTCAACAAAGTTGGGAGCGGCAACGCTGAAAGCGCTTCCCTTGAAGAAACGGACGGTCACGTTGCTGCCTTCCTTGACGAAGGGGATAGCATCTTCCACCTGGTCCTTGTTCAGGGGCAGCTGCTCGTAGGTTTCCACGTCCATGAAGTAGTACAGTTCGCCGTCATTGTAAACGTACTGCATTTCCTTGGTTTCCACGATGGCGCGGGGCATTTTGTCGGTGGGGTTGAAGCTGCGTTCCACCACAGCGCCGGTCATGATGTTCTTGATCTTGGTACGGACGAAAGCCGCACCCTTGCCGGGCTTCACGTGCTGGAAATCAACGATGTTCCACACGCCGCCGTCCCATTCGATAGTGATGCCTTTTTTGAAATCGCCAGCAGTAATCATTGTACATTCCTCCATTTATTTGGTAAGTGTTTTATTACCGGATGTATGTTCTCCGCAAGGGCGGGATCACAGGATGATAAGCTCCCGGGTGGGCATGGTCAGGGGGATGCATCCGCCTTTTTTGACCACCACGGTGTTTTCGATGCGGACGCCGCCAATGCCGGGCAGGTAGATGCCGGGCTCCACGGTGACCACGTGGTTTTCTTCCAGGATGGCTTCGCCGGTCATGCTGAGGCGGGGCTCTTCGTGGATGTCGATACCCACCGCATGGCCCAGTCCGTGACCGAAGCGGCCTTCATAGCCGCTGCCGTAAATGTAATTCCGGGCGATGGCGTCAATCTCCTTGCCGGTCTTGCCAGCCATGACCGCATCCTGGGCCATCTGCTGGGCGTCAAGGACGATCTGGTAGACCTTGCGCATTTCGTCGCTGGGGTTGCCCAGGGCGACGGTGCGGGTCATGTCCGCGCAGTAGCCGCCGAACTTTGCGCCAAAGTCGAAGGTGATCATGTCGCCCTTCTTGATCTTGAGATCGCCGGGCACAGCATGAGGCAGGGAACCGTGGGCGCCGGTGGCGGCGATGGTATCAAAGGCCAGGCCGGATGCGCCGTGGGTCAGCATGTCAAACTCCAGCATCAGGGCCAGTTCCTTCTCGGTCATGCCCTCCTTGATGTTGGGCAGGAGCCGCTCGAAGGACTCGCCGGTGATGCGGCATGCCTCGGCAATGCAGGCAAGTTCCTTTTCGTCCTTCACCTGGCGCAGCAGCTGCACCTTGCGGTTCAGGCTCTTCCACTCCACGCCGGGGATGACCTTCCGGGCGGTCTCAAACTCCCGCACGGTGAGGAAATCGTCCTCGTAGTAGAGGGTGGTGATGTTGTTCTTTTCGCAGATGCGGGCCACGATGTGATCGTGGGAGGTGGACTTATCCGTCATTTCCACGGAGAAGGAAGGAGCCTGCTGCTCTGCCTGCTCGGTGTAGCGGAAGTCCGTGATGATGGCGCGGAAGCTGCGGCCGATGAGCACAACGCCCTCGCCGGTGTAGCCGGAAAGCCAGAACATATTGCTGGGGTTGTGCACCAGCACGGCCTCATTTTCCGTCAGCGCCATGCGATCCATCAGTTTCAAAGGTCTGTCAGTCAATGTTGATCCCTCGCAAACGGCGTAGCCGTCTTGTTTAGCATAAGCCACAATATATTGTACCATAAACGGCGGGGCTTGACCACAGTTTTTTTGAATTTGATGGAATTTTTTCTCTTAGGCCCATGAGCGGGATCAGTAACCCAGGGGGTCCTCCACCAGAAGAACCGTCATTTTCCGGCCCCGGGGCACCCGGTCCAGCACGATGGACACCCGGCACATGCTGTCCGGGCAGTCGGCGGCGCAGGTTCCGTTCAGGGCGCAGGACGTCTTGAGACCCAACCGCTGGGCATTCTTGGGACAGGCCACCTGCTTGATCCGGGCGATGGCCGTGGTGAAGCCGCCGTCCACCACCTTATTCTGGCTGACCACAAAATACACCTGCTCAGGGCCGTCGCAGACCGCGCCCACCCGGTTGCCGGTACCGTCCACCAGCACCATCTGGCCGGTTTTGGTCACGGCGTTGGCGGAGCAGAGGTACACGTCGGCCAGGCGGGCGTTAAAGCGGATCTCCGGGCCCTTCTCAGGCGGCGCGCCCCAATGGGTATGCACCGTGCAGCCCTTATCACGCAGGGCCTCAATGGCGCCGATCTCCTTCACGCTCATGGAACCGCCCACGCCCACGGACTTGTCCGCAGGAATGTGCGCAGTCAAGTATTCGCAAGCCTCCGCCCCGGTTTTCAGCCTGACGACCTCAAAGCCGCCCTTTTCCATCCCGGCGATGGCCTGATTCAGCAAATTTTCCATTTTGATTCCCCCATTCTTTGGTACGGTTGGGTTTTGCGTGTTTTCAGTATAGCAGGATGATTTTCCCCGGTCAACGCTTCTTTCCGGTGAACACAGGAATGGAAATGCGGATGTCCGTCACCGTCCGGCCCGGGTTGACCTGCATGTTCACGTCCAGCCCTGCGTCCCGCATCTGCTGGACAATCTCCCGGAAGGCGTTCACATACAGACGGTAGTCCCGCATCAGGGGGCGCATCCTCCGCCCGGTCTGCACAGGTACCGGCATCCGGGAAAGCACCTCGTCCACCAAAGATTCCGCGCCCCGGGCGTCCATCCCTTCGTCTATCACATGGCGAAGTACCCGCATCCTGCCCTGCTGGCCGGGAATGCGCAAAAGCGCCTCCGCGATGGCTTCGCATACGTCGTTTTCACGAAGCAGCGGGAAGATCTCCTCCCCCAGGTTCATCAGCCGGATCTTGCGGCGGATTGTGCCAACGGAGCGGCCGGTGCGCAGGGAAAGCTGCTGGGGACTCAGGCCGTCTTTTTCGATGAACTCCCGGTAGGCCGCGCCCTCGTCCAGGTAATGGAGCCGTCCCTCCGCCATCAGGCTCACCAGCATGCTGAGCCGCTTCTCGCAGTCGTCCGGCTGGCTGACCAGAGCGGCCACATGGCTCATACCGTCCTCCTGCAGGCGCAAAAGAAGCTCCTGCCCCTGCAAAAGCCGATAATGGCCGTCGCCTATCTCCGCCAGAAGAATGTCTTCTCCGGAAAATACGTCGTCCTGCTCCTGGGCTTCCTCCGACAGGATGATATCATTCATCGGCACCCAGCAATACTGCTCCGCTTTGACCTGCATGTGTGATCGCTCCTTCATGTGCATTCCTGCAATGGATTCTGCGGCCCTTGCCCAATCCCTGCCGGGAAATGCGGGAACCGTTCCCCCAAATGCGACAAAAAAGAACGGAGAAACCGGCTTTCCAGCATTTTCCTCCGTTCTTTCTGATTATTCCTGCAAAACTCCCAGAGGTTTTTTCTCCGGGGTGCCCGCCTTCCGGGGATATTGCCCCGGGGTTTTCCCGATTTTGGGAATTTCAATGATGCAATGTTCCCAGTCCGCCTGACCGGGAATCTCCACCTCATGGCGAAGCATCCGTCCGCCGCCCAGGATTTTGGCGGCACGCTCGCCGGCCTGCCATTCTTCCTTAGCGGCAGGGCCTTTGTAGCACAGCACCTTGCCGCCCTCTTTGGCAAAGGGCACCAGCAGCTCCGCAAGCACCGGCATGGCGGCCACGCCCCGGGCCAGGGAGATATCGTACTTTTCCCGGTGGACAGGGTTCCTTCCCCCATCCTCCGCCCGGGCATGACAGAGGGTCACGTTTTTCAGTCCCAGTTCTTCCACAACGGCAGCCAGGAACTTGAGCCGCTTGGACAGGGCGTCCATCAGCACCACCTGGAAATCCGGCCGGGCGATGGCCAGCGGCAGTCCGGGAAAACCCGCGCCGGTTCCCACGTCAATCAGGCTTGCACCCCGTGGGAACAGCCCATCCAGCTTCAGGGGCACCAGGCTGTCCAGATAATGCCGGGCGATGGACAGTTCAAAATCCGTATCGCCGGTCAGGTTCATGAAGCTGTTCCACTGGGTAAGCAGCTTATGATATACCGCCAGACCGCGGGCGGTGTTGGCCTCGCAGGGGATGGCTGCCTCCCGGAGGACGGTCTCCATCCGCTCCGTCCAGTTTTCCACCGTTACAGCGGTAATTTCAGGTACTTGATTCCCCAGTACTTCACCCATGCCAATGCCTCCCGACCGTGATTTTTCAGCCAGAAAAAGATGCCCTTCTTGCAGGGGCTGCCCACGCCCTGGGCCTCAATGCCCATGTCCTTCATAATGCGGATGGCCCTGGGCAGATGATAATCGCTGGTGACCACCACCGGCTTTTTGCAGCCAAGCCCGTCCAGGATGGCCTTGGCATTACGCAGGTTTTCCTTGGTGTCCATGCTGGCAGGATCGCTGATGACCAGCGCAGGATCCACGCCCTCTTCAATGAACAGGCGGCGCATCACGTCGCCCTCGGGTTCCGGCTCTGCGCCGGCCTTGCCGCCGGTAACCACCATGTAGCAGGGCTTTTCGTCATACACCTTCCGGGCGGTATCCATCCGCCACCTGAGCTGCACCGAGGGCGTGCCGTCCGGCTTCACCTGCGCCCCCAGAACGATAATGCTGTCATAATCGCCAGGTTTTTCCACGCTGACCTCCTGCAAATACACCCAGCCGATCAGCCCGGCGTAGCACAGAATGCCCGCCAGCATCAGCCAGAGAAAGAGTTTCAAGAATAATTTGCCCTTTTTGCCTTTGTGTGTTTTGTTCATGATTGACTCCTGTTTTTCTTAGCCTCGTTGATCTGCCTGGCAATGCGGAGTTCGCCCGCGCTGCTGGCCACCCGGGTGACCAGGGTATCCCCCACGCTTTCCCGGTAGATGAAGTCGTTGGCGGAGAAGCTGAAAGCCTCTTCGTCGGACACGATAATGTGGTCCGCAAGGGTCACACCGATGCGCATGAGCAAATCGTTGAGGCGGACGGTGGTGTCGATATCCGCCTGAGAGGGCGTGGTCTTGCCGTCGGGGTGATTGTGGCAGAAAACCACGGTGTGCGCGTTGTGGCGCAGGGCCAGCTCCGCCACCACCCGAGGATAGGCCTCTACCTCGTCCAGCGAACCCTTGGCTACCAGGGCGTCGGCCACCACTTCCATCTCGCCGTTCATGCACACCATGTAGAAATGCTCCTGCCGCTTGCCTTCAAACAGGCGGATGCAATGCTGCTGGGCGTCCCGGAAATTGCGCAGATGCTCCCGGTCTTTCGCGCGGCTTTGGCGGATCCTTGCGCCCATGAGGCCAAACAGCCGGAGCAGCGACGCGGCGTATTCGCCGATGCCCTCCACCTGCCTGAGTTCCTCCAGCTCTGCGTCCATGACCCGGTGCAGGCTGCCGAAGTGTTCCAGCAGCTGATGGGCCAGCGGGTTCACGTTCTTCTGGGGGATGGCATAGAACAAAATCAGCTCCAGCACTTCATGGTCGGCAAATCCGTCCAGGCCCTGGGCTGCAAAGCGGCTGCGCATTCTGGCGCGATGGCCGCTGTGAACATCGCTCATGCATATCCCCCTTTCCGGTTTCTTGCTTACCCCCATAGTATACCACAGGATGGCGGGATTCTCAAACCTTCCCAAAAAGAGGATTTTTCATAGTTATTTCATAAAAAAACACCTTTTAGGGGTTTAATCCATCCACAATATGTAGTATAATAATAAGTACTGCATGGGGATTTTCCCGAGGCAAGTCTGTCAATAAAGAGAGGATGGAATCCCATTGAGAAATTTGGTGGATCAGATCAAAAATCTGGTGTGGAATATCTTTAACCGTCCAACCATTGCAGACGCCCTGGATATCCTTGTGGTTGCGTTCCTGCTGTACAAACTGATCATGCTCACCCGTGAGACCCGCGCCAGCGCCGTTTTGAAGGGCCTGGTGATGCTGGTTTTTGCCAGCTGGATCAGCGGTCTGCTGGGCCTGACCTCTCTGAACTGGATCCTCAGCAACATTCTGAACAACGGCGCCGTGGTGCTGGTCATTCTGTTCCAGCCGGAACTGCGCCGCGCTCTGGAGCAGATCGGCCGGGGATCCCTGCGGGGCAGCCTTGGCTTAGCGGACACCCAGGAGAAAAACCAAACCGTGGCCGAGATCACGGACTGCCTGATCAAGCTCAGCCGCCGCCGTGTTGGCGCGCTGATTGTTCTGGAACAGAACGTGGGCCTGATGGACATCGTAGAGACCGGCACACGCCTGGATTCCGAGATCTCCGCCGCGCTGCTTGAAAACATCTTTGAACCCAACACGCCCCTTCACGACGGCGCCGTGGTCATCCGCGGAACCCGCATCATGGCCGCCGCCTGCATCCTCACCCTCAGCGAGGGCAACAACATCAGCCATGAGCTGGGCACCCGCCACCGGGCCGCCCTTGGCGTGACGGAAACCACCGACGCCATTTCCCTCATCGTCAGCGAAGAGACCGGCATCATCTCCATGGCCCGGGAAGGCAAGCTGACCCGCCACCTGGACCGCGCCGCCCTGGAAAACGTCCTGTCTGAACTTTATGCCGAGAAGGAAATGGGCCTGGTGTCCACCCTGATGAAAAAAGCAAAGAACCATCGGAAAGGAGGCGCAGCATGAGCAACCAACCCTCCACCGAAAAAGTCAGCTTCCGGGAAGCGCTGAAACAGGCCCCCAAGCGTTTTTGGGATACCTGTAAGCATAACTGGGGCTGGAAACTGCTGTCCCTGTTCCTGGCCATCTGCCTCTGGGCGGGCCTGATCAACCAGGATCCCACCCTGACCCGCAAGCGCACCTTTAACGACGTCAGCATTTCTGTTTCCGGCGAAAATACCCTGCTGGGCAACGGACTGATCATCCTGTCCGGCCTGGACAGCGGCACATTGACCGCCGACATGGAAGTGCAGGTTCCCCAGCGGAACTACTCCACCTCTCACCCCGCCAATTTCAGCCCCCGTGTGGACGTGAGCAAGATCACCGCCACCGGCGAGCAGACCCTGCGCATTCAGACCACCTCCTCCACCACCTACGGCACCGTGCAGTCTGTTTCCCCGGACAGCTTTACCGTTGTGGTGGATGAATACGTGACCAACTACCGAGTGCCCGTCACCGTGGTTCAAAGCGGCTCCTATCCCGAGGGTTTCTTCGGCCCGGCCCCGGTGCTGAATCCCAGCGTGGTGGCCATCAGCGGCCCCAGAACCATCGTGGATACCATCGCTTATGTGGCGGTGGACTATGACCCCTCCATTTTCCCCGCCCAGGAAGGCGAGCAGCGGGTGGCTTTGCCCATGCGGATCATTGACAAGCAGGGTGAACAGCTTCCCACCGATAAGCTCCGGGTAACCAGCGCCAGCGTGGTGCTGCGCAGCATCGTGCTGGAGCAACGGCTTTACCCCATGCAGGAGATGAACATCTCCAATCTGGTCAACCTGAGCGGTACCCCTGCCGCTGGTTATGAAGTCAAGAGCATCACCACCGAGCCAGCCACCATCTACGCCGCCGGCGACAGCCTGGCTCTGGACAGCATCTCCACGCTGTTTGCCACCGCGCCAGTTGACGTCAGCGGCCGCAGCGAGTCCTTCACCGTGGATCTGACCATCCGCAAGCCCAGTTCCCTTACCTACCTCAGCACGGATACCGTGAAGGCCCAGATCGAAATCGGCCCGGTGATCACCTCCCGCAGCTTTGAAAACGTGAAGCTGACCGCCCAGAACCTGTCCCCCAACCTGAGCGCCACGCTGCCCACCAAGACGGTATCCGTCACCGTGACCGGCCCTGAAAACACTCTCAAAACCATGACCACCGCCAAGGTCAAGGCCTACGTGGATCTGAGCAACCTCATGGAAGGCGATATGCTTTTGCCCGTTCTGGCCACCTTTGGCAATATCGACCCGGAAAACCTCAGTTACACCGTGAACCCCGCTGATATTCAGGTAACCATCACCGCACAGTAACCCCTAACAGAAAGGAACCGCTGAATGAACGGCTTTGCCAATGCCATCCTCTCTCTTTTGCTGAGCTGGATCAAGGTGATCATCAACCAGTTCTGGAATCTTCTCAGCAGCGAGACCGGCGAACAGCTGGTTTCCTTTTTGTCCAAAAATTGGTGGATCATTGTGCTGGTTCTTTGCGGCGGCGGCCTTGTGATCGACCTGATTGTGTACATGCTGCGCTGGCGGCCGGACATTGTATGGCGCAACCGGCGCAGGAAAAAGCATGAGCAGTGGGATCAGGAGTACGAAGACGCCCAGCCCGAGGGCTATCAGTGGGAAAGCTATTCCGACCCCTACCCGGACGAGGACGTTGTCTACCGGGGCAGCCGCAGCGCGGGCTATGCCACCGCGGGTTTCCAGCCGGTGCGGGGCAAGCGCGCCCTTGACGTGGAAACCCAGCGCATCGCCCCCTATGTGACCCCGCCCGCCCAGCAGATGAACTATGCGCCCAGCGTGCAACCCGCACCCGCCAAGGAGGCCGTACAGGACTTTGACCCCGTCTTTGACGAGGACGCGCCCATCCAGTGGGCCGACGGCGATACCATGGTCGCATCCCCTGCACCCGCCGCCATGTCGCCCACCTTTGGGGTGCCACAGCAGAAGCCCGCTTCCTATTTCCGGGACATGCAGGCCGGCTACGCGCCGCCCATCCCCCCGGAGCAGATGTATGCGCCCCAGGTGCCCGGCCCGGAAAACGTCGGCCCGGTTCATCCCGGCCTGGATGCGGACAGCCTGCGCAAGAACATTGGCCTGACCCCTGCGGGGGCTCTGCCGGAGGAACAGCCTGCGGAGGAAGAAGAGCAGGTCATTGCCATCAACACCAATCCCCTCATGGAAACCGATACCCAGGCCCGTTCCCAGACCTTCTTCACCACCCTGGCCCGCAAGGCCCGCGACCTGATGGGCTCCGGCGAGGAAAACAAGCGCACCATTTACGACCTGCAGCCGCCGGTGGACATGCGCTCCGGCTTCCGGGAACCCGCTTATCCCAAGCCCCTCAGCAACAAGGAGGATGAATCGTCATCGAACTTCTGAACAAACGCTACACCGTCATGGTGGGCAATTACGGCAGCGGCAAGACCGAGCTTTCCATCGCTCTGGCCCGCAAACTGCGCCAGCAGTCCCAGGGACGGATCGCCCTGGTGGATCTGGACATCGTCAACCCCTATTTCCGCAGCAGCGAACAAAAACAGCTGCTTGAAAAGGAGGGCATCGAAGTTTTCATGCCCTCTTTTGCCATGTCTACGGTGGATATTCCGGCCCTGCCCGCCCAGATTTACGGCGTGTTCCAGCAGGACTTTGCCCACGTGGTTTTTGACGTTGGCGGCGACGATACCGGCGCCACGGCTCTCGGCCCCTATGCACCCTATTTTGCCAATGTGCGGCAGGATACCCAGGTGCTGTACGTGGTCAATGCATTCCGCCCTTTTTCCGACAGCCCGGACAAAATTGAAACCCTGTACCGGCTCATTGGCGAAAAATCCCGGCTGATGGTGGATGGCTTTATCAGCAACGGCAATCTGCAGGAGCACACCACCGCCGCCGATCTGCTTGAGGCCCATGCCGTGGTGGCCGAGGCTGCCCGCCGTTTGAACGTGCCTGTGGCGGCGGTCAGCGGTTTTGCATCCTTAAAGGAAGCATTGCCCCAGGACATGCAGGAAATTTTCTTCCCGCTGGAGCCTGTCATGAAGCCGGAATGGCTGGTGAACCTGGATGAGTGAGCTGCAGTTTCCCCTGCCGGAGGTGTTTGTGCAGCGCATCCGCCAGCAGCTTGGCCAGGAAGCGGACGACTACTTTGCCGCCCTGGAACAGCCCTATTTCCGCGGCCTGCGACTGAATCCCCGCAAGCCTCTTTTTGACCCTTCCGCCCAGGTGGAGGGTCTGCTTGATCCTGTGCCCTGGAACCCTCAGCACGGCCGATACCTTGCCATGGAAAGCGCCGCCGGGCTTTCCCCTTTGCACGAGGCCGGCGCTTACTACATCCAGGAACCCAGCGCCATGGCCCCGGTGAGCATCCTTGCGGCTAAGCCCGGCGAGCGCGTGCTGGATCTGTGCGCCGCGCCCGGCGGAAAAAGCACCCAGATTGCGGACGCCCTCCAGGGGGATGGTTTGCTCGTCTGCAACGAGCCTGTCCCCAGCCGGGCCAAGATCCTGAGCCGGAACATCGAGCGCATGGGCGTTACCAACGCGCTGGTGGTATCCGCAGAGCCGGAGCAGCTGGCCGGGCCTTGGGCCAATGTCTTCGACGCCATTTTGGTGGACGCCCCTTGCAGCGGCGAGGGCATGTTCCGCCGCCATCCGGAGACCCGGGCGGAATGGAACGCCCAGTCCCCCGAGGGCTGCGCCGCGCGCCAGAAGCGGATCCTTGCCTCTGCCTGGCAGATGCTCCGCCCCGGCGGACGGCTCTGCTACAGCACCTGCACCCTCAACGAAATTGAAAATGAAGGCATTGTCCGCTGGATGCTTGCGGAACACCCGGATGCAGAAACCGTCGCCTTCTCGCTGCCCATCGGGCAAACGGCCCTGGATGCCTCGGAAGGTATGCTGCATCTCTATCCCCATCAGCTACAGGGCGAAGGCCATTTTGTCGCCCTGCTCCGCAAAGGCGGCAGCGCATCCGCCGCGCCTCTGTCCGCCCCGGACAAAATCCTGTCCCCGGTCACCAAAGAGCAGCGGGCCGCCTGGGAAGCCTTCTCCGCCAAATTCGGCGGCCATCTGCCCCAACCAAACGCCCTCTTCGGCGACATGCTCATTTCCTCTCCCGACCTGCCGCTCCTGCGGGGCATCAAGGTGCTCCGGGCGGGCATTCAGCTGGGCAACATGAAGGGCAAGCTCTTCTTCCCCGACCACGCCCTGGCTATGGCACTGTCCCCCAGGGACGGTTACCCCGCTTTCGACGCATCTCATGACGAAGCCGCCGCCTATCTGCGCGGCGAGACCATCCCCTGCCCGGACGACCTGTCCGGCTTCCTGCTGGTCAGCCACCAGGGCCTGACCCTGGGCTTTGGCAAGGCGTCCGGCGGGCAGATCAAAAACCACTATCCCAAAGGCCTGCGCAGGCCCTGAGCAAGGAGGTTTCCCATGGAAAGCATCCGTTTGAAAGGCATTCCCCTGCCAGTTTCCCGGCTGTGCGCCGGCGGCTGTCCCGCCGGAGAATACGGCTGGGGCGACGTGAACCGGGACGACATCCAGCGTTCCATCCTCCGGGCCTACGAGCTGGGCGTAAATTTCTTTGACACCGCCGACACCTACGGCCTGGGCCGTTCCGAGGAAAACATGGGCGATACCCTGCATTCCGTCCGGGACAAGGTGGTCATTGCCACCAAGTTCGGCGTGCGGGTGGAAGGCGGCAAAACCTTCTATGACAACGGCCCTGCCTACATAGAAACCGCGCTTCACGCCAGCCTGAAGCGGCTCAAGACCGACTACATCGATCTCTACCAGGTGCATTATCTGGACGGCGTGACCCCTGCGGACGACATGATGGAAGCCTTGCTGCGCCACAAGAAGGCCGGCAAGATCCTTTCCATCGGCCTGAGCAACGTCACCGCCGACCAGGCCCGTCTCTTCCTGCCCTACAAGGACGAGATCGCCACCTTCCAGAACCACTACAGCCTGGCCCACCGTCAGGACGAGGCCGACATGCTTTCCGTGGCCGACGCCCTGTCCGCCGCGCCCATGACCTGGGGCAGCCTGGGCCAGGGCATCCTCACCGGCAAATACGACGCGTCTGTCCGCTTTGAGAAGAACGACCGCCGCAGCCGCACCATCTACGACAATTTCTACGGCGACAAGCTGCAAAAGAACCTCTCCATCGTGGAGGCCATGCGGCCCATCGCGGAAAACCACGGCGTGACCGTGGCCTCCGTGGCCGTGCGCTTCATCCTCGACCATCTCCCAAACAGCGTGGTCATCGCCGGCATGAAAAACGCCTCCCAGGCCGAGGGCAACGCCCAGGCGCTGAGCTTCGCTCTTACCAAAGAGGAGACGGCGGGGCTGGAAGAAGTGTCCAGATAAGGATGGTGTTTCCGGGGCGCTGCCCCTTCCCGGTCGTTCAATCGTCGCAGCAGGCATTTCCATGCCTGCTGCTCGTTTCACTCCCCGCCTTCGGGTCGCTTTGTGCTTCGCACAAGTGCCCACTGGGCACACGCTTCCCTATGGCGCCCCGGCAGGAGGCAGTGCCTCCTGCACCTCCGCAAAAAGGCTTCCCTTACGGGAAGCCTTTAGTGTTTCAGTATAAATCTGTTGCTAATTGCGTTCTAATGTCATATTTTCCTTCGTAGTCAGTTGTCCATGCCACGCCGAACATGACCTGATCAATCGGTTTTCTACGGGTGTACTCCATTCCGTACCGGGTTTGCTTGGTGTCAAACAAGTCGCTGTCATTCCCTGCACCAATGGTCAGAACGATATTCTCCCTGGCAAATTCCGAGCACAGATATCGCTCTCCGGATTCGCCGTTGTTGGGCAGCTCGGCGTTCTGTAACGCCACCTCGCAGCGGATGGTCTGCCATTCTTTTGCGGAAACAATAATGCGATAGCTGGCTGATACAGGTTTCAGCTGCAAAGAACGGATATCGCGCTGAAAAGGTTCAAAATCATAGTCCGCAGGGGCGTTGTCTATGAAAACAAATATTTCCCCCAGCGGCGTTTCGATGCGCTGCTTCATGTGCTCATCTCCTGAAAACATGCTTGTGATAAAAGCCGCGCCCGATCAAACAGACGCGGCTATTTGCGTGGCATATGCCAAAAGTGTTACTTGATAGGCGTTCCGGCCTGCTTGCCCATTTCCAGCTTGGTAAAGTGCCGGAAGGAATCCTTGGTGGCCTGCACCAGCCACTCGGTGTCCGGGAAGCGGGCGGCGCACCGGCGGACGATTTCCTTGCCGATGCCCACGTTCTGGAACTCCGGATCCACCACCAGGTCGTACAGGGCGGACTGGACGCACTCGTCGCTGAGGACGCGGGCCACGCCCACCAGCTGCTCGCCGGCCCAGGCGGTGACCACGTAAGTGGAGCGCAGGAAGGGCAGGTGGAAGTTCTCCTTGACAGCGGCGGTTTCCTTGCCGTCGGACCAGCCAGCACGCAGGAACAGGCGGTGCAGCTGATCGGCCGGGAGTTCCTTGCGGTCCTCCAGGTACTGCACATTGGTCTCCGGAGTGGCGTCCTGCTTGCGGATCAGCTTACGCTGGATCTTACCGCTGACGGTCTTGGGCAGCTCGGTCACAAACTCCACGATGCGGGGATACTTGTAAGGCGCGGTGACCTTCTTGACGTGCTGTTGCAGCTCCTTTTTCAGCTCGTCGCTGGGGGTGTAGCCCTTGGTCAGCACGATGGTGGCCTTCACCACCTGGCCGCGATCGGGATGAGGCACGGCGGTGATGGCGCATTCCAGCACGGCCGGATGGGTCATCAGCGCGCTTTCCACCTCGAAGGGGCCGATGCGGTAGCCGCTGGACTTGATCACGTCGTCGCTGCGGCCGATGAAGTTGAAATATCCGTCGATGTCACGCCAGGCCATATCGCCGGTGTGGTACATGCCGTCGTAGAACACGGCGTCAGTCTGCTCCTGATTGCGGTGATAGCCCAGGAACAATCCCGCGGGATGACCCTTGTCCAGCCGAATGACGATCTCGCCCTCCTCGCCGTCCTCCACGTCCCGGCCATTTTCGTCCACCAAAGCGATGGCGTAGGCGGGAGAGGGGCGGCCGGTGGAGCCGGTCTTGGGTTCCATCCACTTGCTGGTCATCAGCAGCGGAGTGGTCTCGCTCTGGCCGAAGCCTTCGTGGATCTTAACGCCGGTGTATTCCAGGAAGCGGTCGTATACCTCGGGGTTCAGGGGCTCGCCGGCGCAGTTGGCCCAGCGCAGGGCGCTGAGATCGTACTGGCTCATGTCTTCCTTGATCATGAAGCGGTACACCGTGGGGGGCGCACAGAAGGCGGTAACACGGTATTTTTCCAGCATCTTCAGAAGGTCGGCGGCGATGAAGCGGTCAAAATCGTACACAAACAGCGTCGCGCCGCAGATCCACTGGCCGTACAGCTTGCCCCAGCCAGCCTTGGCCCAGCCGGTATCCGCCACAGCGATGTGGATATCGTCATCCCCCACGTTATGCCAGTAGTAGGCGGTCACGGTCTGGGCGATGGGATAGGTCCAGCTGTGGGCGGCCATCTTGGGCATGCCGGTGGTGCCGCTGGTGAAATACATCAGCATGATGTCGTCGTTTTCCGGCAGGACGGCAGGCTTTTCCCAATGGGTGGGTGCCTCAGCCAGCTCCCGGTCAAAGTTCCGCATGCCTTCCCGGTCGCCCAGGGTCCAGATGTTTTCCAGGGTGTCGCATTCCTCGGCGGCGCGGAGCACGTGCTTCTGCACGTCGGCCTCTTCCACGCAGATAACAGCTTTGGCAGAGGATGCCTGGATGCGGTAGGCGATGTCCTTCTTCTGCAGCTGCGCAGTAGCGGGGATCAGCACGCAGCCCACCTTCAAAAGGCCCACGGCCACCACCCAGTACTGCCAGCGGCGCTTGAGCATGATGACCACAGGGTCGCCCTTGCGCAGGCCAGCGTTATAAAACACGTTGGCTGCCTGGTCGCTGAGGCGGGAAATGTCGCCAAAGGATAACCGCCGCTCCTCGCCGGTGAGGCCGCACCAGATCAGCGCAGGCTTGTCCGGGGAAATGCGGGCGTATTCGTCCACAATATCGTAAGCAAAATGAAAGTGCTCAGGCACATTCAGCGTAAAATTCTGTTCAAAATCCTCCTGAGAGGTCAGGTCGGTCCGGATATATCTATCCGCCAGCATACACTCAAACTCCTTTAGTCACGGCAGGAAAGCCGTTTTCAGCTTTAGGGGATCACAATGGCCAGGAACTGCACCGGCTCCTCCCCGATGGCCTGCATGGCATGGGGCGCCCGGGAATCGTAATACACGCTGTCGCCGGGGTTCAGGATGATGTCATGCTTGCCCACCACCAGACGCAGCTGGCCAGAGAGGATGTAGTCAAACTCCTGTCCGTCGTGGCTGTTGGTGGCCAGGTTCTTGTTTTCATCGGGCTGGATGGTCACGTACATGGGCTCGATGCGCCGGTTATCAAAATTATAGGCCAGGTTGCGGTATACGTATTGGTCGTGGCAGTCAATCTCCGTGCCCTTGCCCTTGCGGGTCACGCTGAGCACGCTGAGACGGGGCGCCTCGCCGGTGAGAAGTTCCATCATATCGACGTTGAACATCTCCCCCACCTTGACCAGAAAGCTGATGGGCATATCCGCTTCGCCGCTCTCATATTTTTCGTATTCTTCTACGGGAACGTTCAAAGCCTGGGCCATTTCTTCGACAGTGTAGTCCGAAATTTCTCGTAAATCCAGAATTCTCATGGCGATCTGCTTCACTGTGTCGGACATGGGTTGCGCCTCCTTTATGCTGCCTTGGCAGCCTGATAGACTTTCATTATACAGGATAACCGCCCAAAAGGGCAATAAATATACAGGAAAAAGGCATTCAAAAAACCATTCCACCCAGGAAAAATTGTGCTATAATATGGAAAAACGCGGCCAAGGCCGCAAGGGAGGATAATTATGAAGTTCTATCCGCAGATTTACATGCGTTTTCCCGGCGGCAAGGACCGTGCCGTCACCTTCAGCTATGACGACGGCGTGGAGCAGGACGCCCGGCTGATCGACATTCTGAACGAAAACGGCCTGAAGGCCACCTTCAACCTGTCCAGCAAGCTGTTTGCAGACGAAGGCCAGGTGTGGCCCGAGGGACAGATCCACCGCCGGCTGACTTTGTCCGCCGCCCAGAAGCTGTATATTGGTTCCGGCCACGAGATCGGCTTCCACGGCTGCATGCACGGCTTTATGGACAGCATGCCCGCCAACCGCCAGGCATACGAGATCATCGCTGACCGGGCGCTGCTGGAGCAGCAGTTCGGCGGCTTGGTTCGGGGCGGCGCGTATCCCTTCGGCACCCACAGCAACGAGCTGGTGGAGGCCCTCCGCGCATCCGGCGTGACCTACTTCCGCACCGTTCACTCCACCCACAATTTCGAGGTGCCCCAGGATTGGCTTCGCCTCAACCCCACCTGCCATCACGACGACGAAAAGTACCCCGAGCTGGTGGACAAATTCCTGACCACCAAGGTGTGGGCCCGCCCCCTGTTCTTCTACGTATGGGGTCATGCATATGAATTTGAGCAGTTTGATAACTGGGAACGCTTCGAGGAGCAGGCCAAAAAGCTGGCCAACCAGGAAAACGTGTACTACGCCACCAACATCGAGCTGTATGACTACATCAAGGCCTTCGAGGGTCTGCGCATCAGCTGCGACGGCGGCCTGATCGAGAATCCCTGGGCCATTCCGGTGTGGTTCTGGGCTGAGGGCAAGACCTACCAGATCAACCCCGGTGAGCGCATCCAGCTGTAAATGGCGCAAATACAAAGGCAGAACAGCCTTTTGTATGACAAACCCTGCAAAACGTGCTATGATACACGGGTAATTCTTTTTTGAAAGAAGGAACCATCCATGAGCAAGACCATTATCCCGGCCGGTTACGAGCCGAAGCTGACCCTTTATGAAACCCAGGCTGCCATCAGCCTGATCAAGCGCACCTTCCAGGATCATCTTGCCATGGCGCTGAATTTGAAGCGTGTATCCGCCCCCCTGTTCGTGGAAAAGTCCAGCGGCCTCAACGACGACCTGAGCGGCGTGGAACGTCCCGTCAGTTTTGACATTCCCGCCGCAGGCAAGGACGCCCAGGTGGTGCATTCCCTGGCCAAGTGGAAGCGCATGGCCCTCTACCGCTACGACGTCCACCCGGGCAAGGGCATCTACACGGACATGAACGCCATCCGCCGGGACGAGGAGCTGGACAATCTCCACTCCATCTACGTGGACCAGTGGGACTGGGAGCGGGTCATCACCCGGGAAACCCGCACCATCGACACCCTGAAAAGCACCGTGCGGGACATCGTCCAGTGCATCAGCGACGCATCCCTCATCGTCAACGGCCGATATCCCAAGCTCCGCACCCAGATCAACCCGGAGGTCACCTTCATCACCTCTCAGGAGCTGCTGGATCTCTACCCCGACAAGACCGCCAAGGAGCGGGAGAACCTTTTCGTCCGCGAGCATCCGGTCACCTTCCTGATGGGCATCGGCCACAAGCTGTCCAACGGCCAGCCCCACGACGGCCGCGCCCCTGACTACGACGACTGGAACATGAACGGCGACCTGCTCCTGTACAATCCCCTGATGGACAACGCCATCGAGATCAGCTCCATGGGCATCCGTGTGGACAGCGAGACCATGGACCGCCAGCTGACCCTGGCCGGCTGCGACGACCGCCGGGAACTGCTTTTCCACCGCATGCTGCTGAATGGCGAGCTGCCCCTGACCATCGGCGGCGGTATCGGCCAGAGCCGCCTGTGCATGCTACTTCTGGGCAAGGCCCACATCGGCGAGGTGCAGTCCTCCATCTGGGATCAGGACACCCACCGTATTTGTCGGGAAGCTGGGATTACGCTGTTGTAAGTTTTTTTTGTGGGCTCTGCCCACTCCCGGTCGGGGGAATGATTCCCCCGACACCCCCCACTATTATGCAAAAAGAAACGCTCCATTTTGTGGAGCGTTTCTTTTTTGCATTTATGCGCGGGGTGCAGGGGGATCATCCACCTGCCGGGGGTTTAGGACAGCGCCCCAACCACTCCCACGAAATTCCATTCCCGATCATAACGCACAAGAACGGCCGGTGCGCCGGGGCAGATCTCGCCGTAGTCGGTCAGGCCCAGGCTTTCCGCCGGAGTGCGGCTAGTCATTCGGCACGCGTCCTCGGGGGCGATGCCATAGCGGACAAGGTTGGTGAAGGCACGGGCCATGGTGAGGGTGCTGCCCGCCAGCGTGCCGTCTGCCAGGCGAACGACGCCGCCTGTGACCTCCACCGGCTGGCCGCCCAGCTGGTAGGTGCCGTCGGGCATGCCTGCGGCTTCCGTGGCGTCGGTGATGGCGATGGCGCGGGCTGCGCCCTTGCAGCGGCAGATCAGACGAACCACGTCCGGGTGAAGATGTACCCCGTCGGCGATGAACTCGCAGTAGATGCGGTCGTCCACGAGAGCTGCGCCGGGCACGCCGGGCTCCCGATGGCCCAGGGGCGACTGGGCGTTGAACAGGTGCGTCGCGCTGGTAAGGCCTGCATCCACCGAGGCGCGAAACTGGCCGGCGGTGGCATGGGTGTGGCCTGCGCTGACCACGATGCCCCGGCCGGTCAGATAACGGATCAGGTCGTCCGCACCGGGCAGTTCCGGGGCCAGCGTGACCTTCTTTACCACGGATTCATAGTCGCCGGTGAATTTGCGCCAGTTGTCCAGGGTGGGTCGGCAGAAAAACTCCGACCGCTGGGCACCGGCCTTGTCAGGGGACAGGAACGGCGCTTCCATGTGGGCGCCCAGCACCGCTGCGCCGTCCGGCTCAGAGCGTTCCATCACCGCCTGGATGCCGCAAAGGGCGCGGATGGTGCTTTCTTCATCCTGGCTCATGGTGGTGGGAAGAAACGCGGCCACGCCCATCTTTTTCAGCTCCCGGCTCATGTGCCGCACCGCATCTTCGCCCTGCATCATGTCCATGTCCATGAAGGCGTGGATGTGCACGTCCACAAAGCCGGGCAGCAGATAGTCGCCGCCAAGGTCAAGGGCCGGGCCGGCAGGAAGGTCGCCCCCAATCTGGGCGATTCTCCCGCCAGAAATATGCAGGCTGGTTCCCGGGCAGAAACGTCCGTCCAGAAACGCGGTGGCGTTTTTCACAAGCATGGCGCGTTCTTCTTTCCCTTGATTTTACTGCAATTTGAAGGCAGTGTAGATATCGGTGTAGAGGGTTTCCGCTTCGCCGATGTTCTGGACGATCTCAGAGCCTTCCATGCTTTCGGCGGGGATGTTCACGGCGGGGTTGGCCCAGTAGTAGTCGGAGAGGAATTCCTCAGCGGCCTTGTTGACGTTGGTGTAGCCCTGGTACTCGGCGTTGTGGGCGGCCACTTCGGGGCGCATGAGGTAGTCCAGGAACAGGTGGGCGTTGTCCACGTTCTGGCTGGCAGAGGTCAGCACAAAGCCGTCCACGCCAAAGCCCAGGCCTTCGCTGGGGTACACCACCTGGATGTCCGGGTTCTCCTGCAGCAGCAGGGAGGCAAAGGAAGCGTAGATCAGGCCCACGCTGGCTTCGCCGCCGGAAAGGGCGGTGTAGGACTCGTTATCGCCAAAGGTGAGGATGTTGGGGTACAGCTGCATCAGCTTGTCCTTGGCCTCAGCCAGGATGGCGGGGTCAGTCTCGTTCATGCCATAGCCCATGGATTTCAGGGTCAGACCGATGATAACACGGCTTAAATCCAGAGTGGCCACGCTGCCGCGCAGTTCCTCGCTCCACAGGTCGGCGTAGCTGGTGACCTCGATGGGGCACAGGGCCTTGTTGACCACAATCAGCACGCAGCCGGACACGTAGGGCACCACGTACTCGTTGGCGGGATCATAGAACTGGCCCAGGTAGATGGGGTTCAGGTTGGCGTAGTTGGGCAGCTTGGACATGTCCAGCTTCTGCAAAAGGCCTTCCTGACGCAGAATGTCCAGGGAATAATCGGAGGACAGGATCAGGTCGTAGCCTTCGCCGCCGGACTGCTGCACTTTCAGGAGCATTTCGTCGATGGAGGACATGGGAGACCAGATCACGTCGATGCCGGTTTCCTGCTCAAAGGCGTTGATGGTGTCTTCATCCACATAGCCTTCCCAGCTGATGATGTTCAGGGTCTTGGCTTCGTCGGCCAGGCCGAGAGTGGACAGAGCGACGATAAGCATTGCCATCAGCAGGGCCACCAGAGAGAGAATGTTCTTTTTCATTGTGTTTCCTCCTTGAATTTGTTGAATATGCCTTATGCTTTTTGCAGCATTCGTTCCTTTTTGGCCCGGACGGCCTGCAGGTACTGGTTCATGGCCACCAGCAGGAAAACCGCCAGGATCATCAGCGTGCAGAGGGCGTTGACCCGGAGGCTGACGCCGGTTTTCACGCTGGAGTAAATCTTGAGGGGCAGCGTGCCCTCCCCCACGCCGTAAACGAAGAAGCTGATCACAAAATCGTCCATGGACATGGCGAAGGCCAGGAATGCGCCGCTCAGGATGGCAGGCGCGCACAGGGGCAGGGTGATGTCCCGCAGGATGCGCCGCTGGGTAGCGCCCAGGTCACGGGCCGCATCGAAGAGGGCGGTGTCCATGCTGACCATGCGGCTCTTGACGGACAGGAAAACGTAGGGAATGCAGAAGGTGGTGTGGGCCAGCACCAGGCGGATGGTATTGCCCTTGATGCCCAGCGCGTCGAAGATGACCATGAAGGCCAGGCCCAGAATGATTTCCGGGATCATGATGGGAAGGATGGCGATGGACTCCATCAGGTTGTCGCCCCGGGAACCTTTGCCGCTGCGGAGGGTGGCCTGTACCATGCCCACCGCGCCCAGAGTGCCGATGACCACGGAACTCAGCACCGACCACAGGGCCACTTGCAGGCTGAGCACCAGCGCGCTGCCGTAGCCGCCCTTGCCGGCGAACAGCTCTTCGTACCAGCGGGTGGTCCAGCCGGTAAACTGGAGGGGGATGCGGGCGGGGTTATCGTTAAAGGAATAGACGATGACCACCACAATGGGCAGGTACAAAAACAGGAGCACCAGGGTCAAAAACAGGGTGGAACCAATGCGTTTCTTTTTCATGTTCCGCCCTCCTTAAAACATGCTCAGCTGGCCGGAGCTGCCGCCCACCTTGCGATACAGGGCGATGACCGCTCCCGTCACCAGCAGCATCAGCGCGCTCAGGGCCGACGCCATGGGCAGATCCCGGCTGTTGATCAGGTTCTGGATCAGGTTGCCGGTGAGCAAAGTCTTTCCTCCGCCCAACATGTCGTTGAGGAAAAACAGGCCCATGGAGGGGATGAACACCAGCACACAGCCCGCCATCAGGCCGGGCAAAGTCAGGGGCACGGTGATGGTGAAGAAGGCTTTCAGCGGGCCTGCACCCAGATCCCGGGCGGCTTCCACCACGGAATAATCCAGCTTTTCCACGGCGTTGGAGCTTGGCATAATCATCAGCGGCAGAAGGGCGTACACCATGCCCAGGAACACCGCGCCTTCGGTGTTGAGCAGCTTGAGGGGTTTCTCAATCAGCCCCAGGTTCTGCAAAAAGGTATTGAGGGGGCCGTTGCCCATGAGCAAAATCCGCCAGCCGAAGATACGGATCAGCGAGTTGGTCCAGAAGGGCACGATGAGCAGCATCAAAACCACGGTGCGGGCGCCGGGCTTGAGCCGGGCCATCAGGTAACCAAAGGGATAGCCGATGCTGAGGCACAGCACGGTGGTCAGGGCCGCCAGCTTCAAGCTGTTGAGCAGCACCTTCAGGTACTGGGGCTCCCTCAGCCGGGCGTAATTGGCCAGCGTGAACAGTCCGTCCACACCGATCAGCTCGCCCCGGCCCATGAAGCTCAGGCCGATCACATACGTCAGGCTCACAAACACAAACACCAGCGTCCACAGGTACATGGGCAGCTTGAGAAAGCGGAAAAAGCGGCTGTCTTTCTTGTCGGTCGTCACTTACTGCGCCTCCTCCGCCGGGTTGTCCGGCACTACGGGCGCGTGGCGGATGCTCCAGCCCACATGCACCTTATCGCCGATCTGGTAGCTATCCAGCTCCGAGGACTGGGACATGACGCGGATGTCCAGGGTATCGCCCAGGCGGATGTGGGTATGCTGCATGCCGCCGGAGTACTCCTTGTCCAGGATCAGGCCCTGCAAATCCAGGCCGTGCTGGGGCTCGCTGCCGTAGCGCACCCGCTGGGGGCGGAGGCACAGTACCACCTTGTCCCCGGGATGATATTCCTTCTCCGCGTAGGCCGGCAGGCTGACGCCCTCGGAAAGGATGGTCATCTGGCCGTCCTCCCCCACCTTATCCACCACGCCGTGGATCAGGTTGCTCTGGCCGATGAACCCGGCGGCGAACAGGGTGGCCGGATGCTCATAGACCTCTTCCGGCGTGCCGATCTGCTCCACCCTGCCCTCCCGCATAATGACGATGCGGCTGGACATGTTCAGGGCTTCCTCCTGGTCGTGGGTGATGTAAATGAAGGTGATGCCCAGCTGCTTTTGCAGGCGTTTCAGTTCCTGCTGCATCTGCTGGCGCAGTTTGAGGTCCAGGGCGCCCAGGGGTTCGTCCAGCAGGAGGACTTTGGGCCGGAGCACCACCGCCCGGGCGATGGCCACCCGTTGACGCTGCCCGCCGCTGAGCTGAGAGGGCATGCGCTTTTCGTAGCCGGTCAGCTGCACCAGCTGGAGGGCTTCCATGACCCGCTGCTGGATTTCCGCCTTGGGTACTTTCTTGATTTTTAACCCATAGGCCACGTTTTGAAACACGTTCATATGGGGAAACAGCGCGTAGCTCTGGAACACGGTATTCAGGTTCCGCTTTTCCGGCGGGAGCTTGGTCACGTCGGCCCCGTCCAGATACACCCGGCCTTCCGTGGCGTCCTCCAGGCCGGCAATGATCCGCAATGTGGTGGTTTTTCCGCAGCCGGAGGGGCCCAGCAAAGTCAGGAACTCGCCTGCGTCCACGTCCAGGCTCAGGCTGTGCAGCACCATTCCCTGGCCGTAATCCTTGCTCAGGTTTTCCAGGCGCAGAAAGGGCGTTTGCTCACTCATGGCATTCTCCTTTGGCCGAGTTGCAAAGGGCGCTGAGCAGCACCTGCACTCCTGGCCAGATCTCTTTATTGACGGAATAAACGGAGCAGCATCCCTCCCGGCGGCAATGCACCAGCCCGGAGTCTACCAACTGCTTCATGTGATAGCTGATGGTTGGCTGGGTGCAGTCAAAGGCCCGGTTGATCTCGCAGCCGTTCAGCTCCTGCTCAGAAAGCATCTGGATGATACGCAGGCGGGTCTCGTCGCAAAGCACTTTCAAAATGGGGATAGAGGATTTAATACAGTCCATGTCCGTTCTCCTTCCTTGCGTTATAGAGAATTTTCTATATCAGTAATAGTTTATACTGTTGGGGGATGGTTTGTCAATAGCCAGGCAATTTGTTTCAAAAACTGTTACTTTTCGCACATTTGACATTGATCCTTATGCGGTGTACCATTAGCAGGAAAGGAGGCTGCAGCATGGAACAGAAAACCGGCAAACTGAAAACCCTATGGCAGCTGTTTTCCAATATGTTTTTGATCAGCAGCTTTACCTTTGGCGGCGGATTCGTGATTGTTAACTTTATGAAGCGCCGCTTTGTGGATGAACTCCATTGGATTGACGAAAACGAAATGATGGACATGGTCTCCCTCGGCCAGTCCAGCCCCGGGGCCATTGCGGTGAATGCGGCCAATTTGCTGGGCTGGCGGATGGCCGGCTTTCCCGGCATGCTGGCGGCGGTTCTGGGCACCGCCCTCCCCCCTATGCTGATTTTGCTGGTGATCTCCACCTTCTATAACGCCTTTGCACAAAACCGTTATGTGGCCTTTGCCCTGCGTGGCATGCAGGCGGGTGTGGCGGCCATTATCATGGACGTGGCCTGCAATCTGCTGGGCAAACTGTTCAAGGATGGGTCTATCCTGCGCATCGGCCTAATGGCGGCTGCATTTGCGGCCACCTTCTTCTTTGGCGTGAACCCGGCCATTTTGCTGGGAATCGCCATTTTGATCGGCATTGGGCTGACTTTCTTCGGGAAGGAGGCGGGCCCAAGTGCTTCTTGACCTGTTCCTCAGCTTTCTGGAAATCGGCCTGATGAGTATCGGCGGAGGATACGCCGCCATGCCGCTGATCCAGGCCCAGGCGGTGGCCAAACACGGCTGGCTTACCATGGGCGAATTTGCCGACCTGGTCACCATCGCGGAGATGACCCCCGGGCCCATCGGCATCAACGCCGCCACCTTTGTGGGCGTGCGGCTTTCCGGCATCCCCGGCGCAATGGTCGCCACCCTGGGCTTTCTGCTGCCGTCCATGATCATCGTTTCGCTGCTGGCATTTCTGTACACCCGCTACAAGACCCTGCCGGCGCTTCAGTCCATTCTGAAATGCTTAAAGCCGGTAGTGGCCGCGCTGATCCTTTCCGCCGGGCTGAAGCTGCTTTTGCAGGTGGCCTTCGGGGAAGGTAAAATCGCCCTGCAAAACGTGGACGTTTTCGGCCTTGTGCCGTTTTCCGCCGCACTTTTTACCCTTCGCAAATGGAAGCCAAACCCCATTCTGGTTTTGGTCGTCTGCGGCGGGCTGGGGCTTCTGGCCGGAGTCGTCGGCATCCTATAAAAAACAGGACACTTCCATTTGGAAACGTCCTGTTTTTTATAGGAACTTAGGTGCGGCGGGCCGCATCAAGGTTTTACACCACGTACTTGGCGATGAATTCGGGCAGGTCAGCGGGATCTTCGCTGACGGAGATCACGAAGTCAACGTTGTGCTTTTCGCTGATCTGGGCCAGGCGGTCAAACATCCACTCGGTGGAGCTGAGGTCGGCCTTGATAAGCTTCTTGAAAGCATCGATGAAAATCAGTCCCAGGTCGAAGTTCTGAGCAACCACGCCCAGAATCAGGCCCATGAACATCTGGTCATTTGCGATGGCGTATTCGCCTGCGTTGATGAAGCGCACTTCATGGCGAAGGTCATACATGTAACGGTTGTCATCGTCAATAAATACGATGTCGTGTCTGGAATCCTTGCTGGCAGTATTAGCGAGGTCAATAATCCGCTTGGTTTTACCCGAGCCTTTTTTTCCGGCAATCACCTGAATCAATGGTAACGCCTCCTTTTCATTTTTTGGAACACATTTGCGAAGATGCTGCACCGCATCCTCTTTACGAAAATATTATACATGATTTTTTCGGAATTATCAACTTGTTCGGTGTTTTTTCTTGTGAACAATGCGTGAATTCCTTATTCCATCATGCTTTCAAGGGCCTGGCGGATGTCCTCCATATTCATTTTGGGTACTTTCCTCACGCAGGCGTCCTCATCCTCCGGGTCAAAGTGGCAGATGCCCTGATAATCGCAGAACTTGCAGGCGTCGCCGAAGTCCTCCTTCACCGGCTTGATCTCCGTTTTGCCGCCCAGCATCTCATCCGCCAGCTGCACGGCCATTTCCCGGGCGTGCTGCATCAGCGCCTGCATCTGGGGAAGGGTCAGGGCCTTGGCGTCCTTGCGCAATTCGCCGCTCTTGGTGGCGGCAGGCGGAATCACGCAGGGCTCGTCGCCCCGGTCCATGGCCTCCATGATCTCCACGTCGTAGAGGGTCACGCCCCGCAGCAGGAACAGCTTGCGCATTTCCTTCTCCACGATTTCCGCAGCGTCCGCGGCGGTTTCCACCAGGGGATTGGCCACGTAAAAGTAGAACGCGCCCGCGGGCTTTGCGCCGGGGAGGGCGTTTGTGCACACGTCCAGGTAAAGCAGCAGCTGCAGCTGCAGTCCCCACCAGGTTTTCGCCGCTTCCAGCTCCTTCTGGGAGGACTTGTAGTCAATCACCCGCAGGTACACGCTGCCCTCGTGGTCGTAGCGATCCACCCGGTCGATACGTCCCCGGAGCATGACTTCCCGGCCATCCCGCAGCACCAGCACGATGGGCGGCAGGCCCTTCTCGTAGCCGAAGCTGACTTCCGTCTGGTCGATGCGGAACTGCCCCGCCTTCAGCTGCCGGGTGATGACCTCTCCAGCGCGATGGATGGCGTCCCGGGCCAGATCAAACCGGGCCAGGTTGCGCTCCCCATCGCCCATGGGGCCGTTCATCAGGTCTTCGTACAGGGGCTGGATGGCTTCGTCTGCCAGGGTTTGCACCCGCTCCGGGGGAACGTCGGGGAAGTTTTTCTCCCGGCGGGCCAGGCGGGCAAAGTTGTTCAGCGCCGCGTGGTAGAAATTGCCCGTATCCAGCGGGTTCACCTTCCACTCCCGGAGCACCTGAGGCCGCAGGCCATGGTGGACGTAATGCCGGAAGGGGCACTGGGCATAGTCCTCCAGGCGGCTGATGGACAGGGTTTCGTCGCCGAAAAGGGCCCGGGCGGCCTCTCGGTTGATGGGCCGGGAAGAACCGTCGTACTGGAGGGCCTGGAGCAGCCGGAGGGCCGCCGGGGCGGTTTCCGGGTTCCGGGCGATTTGCCCAAACAGCCTGCGCTGCTGCTCCGTCAGGGCGGCGGCGTTCTGGCCATCGGCCTGGGCGCGAAGTGTGACGGACAGCTCCGCCAACGCCTGGGCCGCAGAGATGGGCAGATCCCCCTCCTCCACCGGCGACTGGGGCAGCGCCGGATGGAACCACTCCTCCATGGCAGTCAGCACGTACAGGGGTCGCAGGGCCTTGCCGTCCACGGAGGTCTTGGCATAGCTCAAAAACAGGGTTTTTTCCGGCAAAGTCATGGCCCGCTTCAAGTCCAGCTTGGCAAACAGGCCGCGGCTCTGGTCGGTCAGGCCCAGGAAGCAGCCGGTTTTCTCCTGGGCGTCCTGCCGCTCCTCCGGGGTCAGCAGGCTCTGGGTTTCACGGAGCAGCACGCCGTCGTTGAGGCCCAGCAAAAACACGGCTTCCATGTCCTCGGCCAGGGAATGGCCCAGGATGCCCACGTGCAGCATGTTGCCCGCTGGGGGCAGCGCGCCCAGGGAAATGGCGGAAAAGCCGCATTCCATCCGGGTGGCGATGTGCTTCAGCGGAATGCGGGCGGCGTCGCTGAGGCGCACCATCTGGTCCATCAGCGTGAGGATGGTCTGCCAAACCTGGCTGTTCTGATTGGCCCGGGTGACCAGGCCCTTCGCAAGGAGCTGCTCTTCTTCCTCCTGGAGCCGCTGGTAGGCGTTCACGTCCTCCAAGAGGCGGAACACCGCCGTCATGGATTCCGCCGCGCTCCGGGCGTCCACCAAGGCCTGACGCATCCGCTGCACCGGACCGATCAGCTTCTGGC
Organism: Clostridia bacterium; assembly: GCA_017937655.1. Lineage (GTDB taxonomy): Bacteria > Bacillota > Clostridia > Christensenellales > Aristaeellaceae > Limiplasma. The sequence continues at coordinate 37,228 of JAGBDE010000023.1, forward strand.
GGCTGATTTCACAGGCTTCCCGAAGGGCGGCGGCGTCCCCCCGGGTGAAGGGGCTGAGCCAGCGGCCCCGGTTGATGCCGCAGGTAAACACGTAGTTTTCCAGCTGGCAGCATTCGCTGTAATCAAGGGGCGAGAAGCCGCTTTTCAGCATACCCAGCACGTCCCGGTTCTGCCATCCGCCGGCGGCGGCCTTCAGGGCGCACAGCAGATACCGCACCAGGCCGTGGGCGGTGGCGGACAATTTTTCGTCAGTGTAGAAGGGGATGCCGCTGTCCCGCATGGCGGCGCTGAGGGCAAAATCGTAGCCCTGGCCGTCCGGGTACAGCACAGCGATCTTCTCAATGGGCGTGCCCAGGGACAGCAGCCGCATGATCTGCCGGGTCACCAGGGTGGATTCCTCGTAGGGGCTGATGCCGCTAAACACGAAGATATTGTCCTGCTTCTGTTCAAACTTGCGGGGATTCAGGGTGAACAAGGCTTCGTCCAGGTAGCGGATGGCTTCCGTCCTCTCATTTTCCCGGCCGATGGGTTTCAAAACCGCGTCCATGCCCACATCCCTGAGCATCTGGCTGAAGCGGCCCACGCCCTGGCGGATGGGCAAAAACAGCTCGCCGTCGGGGGCGGACTCACCGTCCCACATCAGGGCCACGTTCAGGCTCTCCACCAGCGGCGCGGCGGCGCACAGCAGGCGCATCATCTGGTCAGGCAAAGTGTCAAAACCGTATACATACAGGTGTTTTCCGGCCAGGTAACCGCTTTTGTCCAGACGGTCGGCCACATAGACCAGCTGATCCTCGCTGTCGCTGAAGCGCTGGTTTAGCACATTTTCGTACTGGGCGTAAATCCGGCTGACATCCAGCAGCTTTTCCCGGCTGATGCCCTGGGGCAGATCCTCCGCGTATTCACGGAGCATATCCGGGGTCATGCCGCCCCGCTTCAAGTCGGTAATGAGGGCGGAAGTCTTTTCCACAAAGCCCTGGCGCAGGCTGACAGAGGCGTAATACCCCAGCTTGTCCTCCAATTTTTCCAGGGCCAGGCTCACCGCCATCCGCCGCCCGGCAGAGCTGAGAGGCTCCCGCTGATCCCGACCCGCTGCGTCCAGAACCCGCTCGTACAGGCGGGAGGGGCTCAAAACATCCACGTCAAAGAAACCCTGCAATTGCAGTGTTTGCAGCAGCTTGCGCTCCATCTCCAGCGTCAGCTGTTCCGGCACCAGCAGGATGGCCTGTTCCCCCCGGGCGATGTGATCGCCCAAAATGGCAAACAGGGGCATCAGCAGCCGGTGGGGCCTGGCGGTGAGAATATGCACTTTCCCGGTCATGGAAAAGCCTCCTTTGATGCGCCGGGCGTTGCAACCGCAGGCGCTTCATGGTAAGATAACAGGGTATGAAAGGAAGGATGCAGTATGGCGGAAACCATTGTAGGAATTGCCACCGCTCAAGGCGAGGGCGGCATTGCCATCGTGCGCATCAGCGGGGACGACGCCATCCCCCTGTTTGAAAAAGTGTTTACAGCGGCTGGAAAGCAGCCGCCTTTTGAGAGCCACCGGCTGATGTACGGCCATGTGGTGGACGGCGGTACCGTGATTGACGAGGCCATGGGCGTGATCATGCGTGCGCCCCGCACCTACACCCGGGAGGACGTGTGCGAAATCCACACCCACGGCGGCAGCGTGGCCGCCGCATTGACGGTGAAGCTGCTGATCCGCCACGGCGCAAGGCCTGCGGAGGCCGGCGAATTCACCCGCCGGGCGTTCATGAACGGTCGGATTGACCTGTCCCAGGCCGAGGCGGTCATGGGCGTGATTTCTGCCCAGTCGGCGGCGGCGCTCCGTGCGGAGCAGCAGCAGCTGGCCGGCGGACAAAGCCAGTTCATCCGGCAGGCCCAGGAGGACCTGACCCTGCTGCTCAGCGGTCTGGAGGCCCACATTGACTACCCGGACGAGATCGACGAGGACGAGGCCATGACCGGCCTGATCGACGGGCTGAACGGGTTGATCCGGCGGCTTTCCGGCTCCGTGAATGAGAAGAGCGCCCGAATCCTGCGGGAAGGCCTGCGGGTGGCTTTGCTGGGCCGGCCCAACGCAGGCAAGAGCACCCTGTTCAATGCCCTGCTGGGCGAGGAACGGGCCATCGTCACCAATATTCCCGGCACCACCCGGGACGTGCTGGAGGACAGTTTCGCTTTGGATGGCGTGAACATTCTTTTGTCTGACACCGCCGGTCTCCGGGAAAGCGGGGATATCGTGGAGCAGATCGGCGTGGAGCGGGCCATGCAGACCCTGCAGCACGCGGACGTAGCCCTTCTTTTGGTGGACGCGGGCGAGGAACCCTCCCCGGAGGTCATCCAACTGATGGAAATGCCCATGGCCTGCCCCTGCGCCCTCGTTTTGAGCAAACAGGACGCGGAGGTTCTCTTCACCCCGGAAATGGCCGCAAAGCTTGCCCAAAAGGACGCGGTCATCCCTGTATCCGCCAAAACCGGCGAGGGTCTAGATGATTTGCGTGCATTCCTGCGCCAATTCATCCGCCTGCCCCAGCAATTGCAGCTGACCCAGGAGCGGCACATGCTGCTGGCCCGGGAGGCGCTGGAAAAGCTGCATCAGGCCAAGGAAACGCTGGAATCCTCCGCACCGCTGGACATGGCCGCCATCGACATGCACGAGGCCCTGTACATCCTGGGCCGCATCACCGGCGACAGCGTGGACGAAAAGCTGCTGGACGATATCTTCTCCCGCTTCTGCGTGGGCAAATAAATGTGAAAAAGGCTGCAAACCGGATAAGTCGTCCGGCTTTGCAGCCTTATTTTATGCGCTGTCAGGCTTCCTCAAAGCTGACGGTCAGGTGATAATTCTCCTCCGCCGCATCTAGGAACACCCGCTTGATGCGGGGGGCATACAGTTCCATATTGCCCTTGGGCTCCTTGGCGAAAACGGCCACCAGCTTGGTATCCGTGGTGATGCTGGTCAGCTCGTCGTGGAGGGCGTCCAGGTTGGCGCCGTAATAGAAAGGAAAGCCCAGGGTTTCCTTCAGGTAACGGTGCAGGGTGATTTTATCCTCAAACTGGGTCAGATCAAGACGAATCTCATTCATGCTGCGTCATCCTCCAATTCTTCCAGCTTGTCGGGGTTTTCCAGTTCCAGCTCCACAACGATCTCGATGAAAGTCTCGTAGTGATCCTCGGTGTAGAAGATCAGGCCGTCGTTGGAGAACACAATGCGCTTGGCGTTACGGTAGGTGCCGTCAAAATCGATATCGCACTCGGTGTACTTGCGGCCGTCGGCCTCAGGCAGCAGGCCCTCGTAGTTGCCAAAACGGTTGCCGCCGATGGAGCAGCCGGGAGCCACTTCGCCCAGGTTGCCCCAGGAGCTGACCCAGCCCAGGTCCTCGGCATCGTACTTGGAGATGTAGTTGTCAGGCAGGCGACCAAACAGGGTCAGGTAGATGGCCACTTCTTCCTTGGTGTCATACCAGCCGTCTTCCTGTACATCGTAGTCCAGAGCGTACACGATAATGGGAGAGACAACTTCTTCCTTCTTGTTATTATTCTTTTTCTTGGCGGCAAAGGCGCAAGAAAGCAGGCTGGTCAAAGTGACAACAACCAGCAGGAAGGCAAGCCAGCGAGTGAAACGATTGGTTCTCATGAATTGCATTCTCCTTTTGCTTCAGGTTCGGTTGCTTCCGGGAAAAAATCCCGGGCAGGAACAGCAGGCGGGCAAACTCCACGCCGACAAAGCGTATTATAGCCCCTTCCGGAAAGAAATGCAAGTTTGTTACACCCTTTCCGTTGAAAACAAAGGGCGGGTATGATATGATAAAATATAGAAAACATATGCATTTCCGGGTGGTTTGTATCTTTGCGCCGGGAAATGTTCATCCTTTGTTTACCAATCATCACCTACGGAAAGGAACCCTCCGCCCATGAAACGGTTTTTTGCCCTTCTCTCCGCCCTTTTGCTGCTGATGCCGGCCTTTGCCCTGGCCGATGGATACGTCATTTCCTCCCACCAATGCGGCAGGGAGCACTGCTACTGGGAGACCCCCATGGACATCACCGATACCGACGCCATTTGGGCCATGCTGACCGCGCCGTACATCACCGTGGCGGGCGACGGCACCGAGCAGGCGTACGTGTATTCCGCCCCTGCGGAAGACGCCAAGCCCATCGGCGAGGTGACCACCGGCACCCAGGGCGTGCATGTGCTGGAAACCCTGAGCAATGGATGGAGCAAGGTGGAATGCTATTCCAGTTCCTTTCACGGCAGCAAGATCGGCGCATGGAACCAGTTCATCACCGGCTATATCCTGACGGAAAAGTTGGTGGAGGTCACGCCCAATCCCTCCCTGGGCATTGTGGTGGACAAGCTGACCCAGCGTGCCTACGTTTTCTCCGATGGCCAGCTACTGGACACTCTGGCGGTATCCACCGGCCTGCCCAATGAAGATCAGCCCTATAACGAGACCCGCTCCGGCCAGTTCCAGATCACCAGCAAGACCGGCGGTTTTTATTCCGATAACTTGTTCTGCGCCCTGGCTTTCCGCTTCAACGGGGGCGATTTGATCCACGAAGTACCTTATATAGAGCGGGCCAACGGCTATAAACATTATGGCCGCACCGAGCCCAAGCTGGGTACCCGGGCCAGCCATGGATGCATCCGTGTACAGCGCAAACGGACTCCCAGCGGTATGAACATGAACTGGATGTGGTCTAATCTGAAAGTGGGCAACTCTCTCGTTATCTGGGAGGACGTTCCCGGCCGGAGCATCCCCTACCCTGACCCGGACACCACCTTGTACTACTACGCCAAAAAGTCCGAGTTCTATCACCGCTCCCCGGACTGCTTCAACAAGGCCAAGGATCGTCCCCCCAAGGACACCTTCCTCTATTCCCAGCTGGACGACGAACCCTTCTCCAAGCTGACCATGTGCAACTACTGCTATCCGCCCCTGCGCAAGGCGGAGATCGACCTGATCAACCAGGCCCATCTGCCCGGTATCACCATGGAAATTGTACATGAGTAAAGATTCCTTTTCCGACATTTCCCTATTACAATAGATGTATCCCCCGCAAATCCAACCAGGAGGTACACCGTGAAGAAAGAAAAAAAGAATCTGCGAATGTATCACAAGCACATTCAGGGCGCGCTGAACGAAAAGTGGACGGAGGCCATGGCTTCCGTGCTGCCCATCGTTCTGATCGTGACTGTTTTGTGCTTCCTTTTTGTGCCCGCACCCTCCAGCGCCATGCTGGGTTTCCTGACGGGCGCCGCCATGCTGATCATCGGCATGGGGCTTTTCACCCTGGGTACCGACCTGGCCATGACCCCCATCGGCGAAGAGGTGGGTTCCGCCATCACCCGCAGCAAAAAGCTGTGGCTCATTTTGCTGATTGCATTTCTGGTGGGCGTCATCGTCACCCTGTCCGAGCCTGACCTGCAGGTGCTGGCCCAGCAGGTGCCCGGCATTCCCAACATGACCCTGATTTTCATGGTGGGCCTGGGCGTGGGCCTGTTTTTGATGGTGGCCTTCCTGCGCATCCTGTTCCGCATCCGGATGGCCTATCTGCTGCTGGGCTGCTATCTGCTGGTGTTCATTCTGGCCATCTTTGTGCCCAAGAACTTCCTGGCCGTGGCCTTTGACTCCGGCGGCGTGACCACCGGCCCCATGACCGTTCCCTTCATCATGGCCATGGGTCTGGGTGTCAGCTCCATCCGTAGCGACAAAAACGCTGAAAACGACTCCTTCGGTCTGGTGGCGCTGGCTTCCGTGGGCCCCATCCTGGCGGTGATGCTGCTGGGGCTGATCTATCGCCCGGAAAACGCCGCCTACACCTCCCCCGCCATGCCCAACGCGGCGGACACCACCGCCCTCACCTCCCTGTTTGTTCACGAGCTGCCCCATTACCTGGCCGAGGTGGGCATCGCCCTGGCGCCGATTTTTGCCTTCTTCCTGATTTTCCAGCTTGCCACCCTGCACCTTCCCTGGCGCCAGGTGATCCGTATCATCTCCGGCGTGGTGTACACCTATGTGGGCCTGACCTTGTTTCTGACCGGCGTCAACGTTGGCTTCATGCCCATGGGCAGCTATCTGGGCAGCGCCATCGCCGGCCACGATCTGCGCTGGCTGCTTGTGCCCCTGGGCATGCTGATGGGCTACTTTGTGGTCAAAGCCGAGCCCGCGGTTCACATCCTCAGCAAGCAGGTGTACGAGGTCAGCGCAGGCACCATTTCCCAAAAGGCGCTGCTGACCAGCCTGTCCATCGGCGTGAGCGTGTCCGTTGGCCTCAGTATGCTGCGGGTGCTGACCGGCATGAACCTCCTGTGGCTGCTGGTTCCCGGCTACGCCCTCTCCCTCATCCTGATGTTCTTTACTCCGCCCATTTTCACTTCCATCGCATTTGACTCCGGCGGAGTGGCCTCCGGCCCCATGACCGCCACCTTCCTGCTGCCCCTGGCCATGGGCGCCTGCACCGCCGTGGGCGGAAACGTTGCCACGGATGCGTTCGGCGTGGTGGCCATGGTGGCCATGACTCCGCTGATCACCATCCAGCTGCTGGGCATCTTCGGCCAGATGAAATTCCGCAAGGCCCAGAAACTGGAAGAAGCCGCCAAGCCCGCAGAGGAAGAAATCATCGAGGATATCATTGAAGACATTATCGAATAAGAAGGGAGACAAAGCCATGTATGACCTTTGCCTTTTGAACGTCATCGTTCCCAGGGAGCAGGCCCCGCAGCTTGACGCCTTCTGGGAAATGCACCATATCGGCACCCACACCAGCATGCTGTGCAGGGGCACGGCCACCAAGTCCCTGCTGGATTTGCTGGGCCTTGAGAATTCCGAGAAAACCCTGGCCTACGTCATGACCAGCAACGCGATTGCCAAGCGGCTGATGAACGCGCTGGTCAGCGAAATGGGCCTGAACATGCCGGGCAACGGCGTTGCCTTCACCGTTCCGGTGGGCAGCGTGGCCGGTTCCAGCAGTCTCAACATTTTGACTCACAATCAGGACATTATTTTGGAAGAGGTGAAGAAGGACGTGACCTATCTCTACGAGCTGATTATTGCCATTGTGAACCGGGGCCATGTGGACGATGTGATGGATGCGGCCCGGGAGGCGGGCGCCATGGGCGGCACCGTGATCCATGCCAAGGGCACCAACCGGGGCAACGAGAATATGTTTTTTGGCGTGTCCATTGCCGATGAAAAGGAAATGCTGCTGATCCTTTCCACCGCAGAGCAGCGCAAGACCATCATGCGGTCCATCATGGACAAGGCGGGCGTGCACAGCCCGGCCCATACGGTGATGTTCTCCCTGCCGGTGAACAGCGTGGCTGGCCTGCGGAGCATCATGGTCGCCGCCGGAGAAATTGAGGAATAAACAGACATACAAAAACCCGCCTGACCACATACAGGTCAGGCGGGTTTTGTTATGCAATTAAACGGATTCGCCGCTGAGCACATCCCGCACATAACCCGCCAGAATGCTGACGATGCGCGCGTTCTTGCCGCCATGAGCTACGATCACGTCCGCTTTTTCGATGTAGTTGCGGATGTACTTATCGTACATGGGCTTGACGGTGGTCAGGTACTGGGCGGAGATGTTGTCGATGGCCCGGCCCCGCTCGTTGATGTCCCGGGTGATGCGGCGCAGCAGACAGATGTCCGGTTCCACGCTCATGTAGAGCTTAAGGAACATCAGGCTGCAGAGGCGTTCATCGTAGAAGGAATGGATGCCTTCGATGATGAGCACGTCGCTGGGGTAGATCAGCTCGTCGGAGTCGGCGCGGCAATGGCGGGAGTAGTCGTACTGCTTGCGGGTGATGGGCTGGCCGTCCATCAGGGCCTGCATGTCGCTGAGGAACAGATCGTGGTCGAAAATGCCGGGCTCGTCATAGTTGAGCAGGCAGCGCTCCTCAAAGGGCAGGTGGGAATAATCCCGGTAATAGCAGTCGTGGTTGATGACCGTGGCGCAGTCCCCCACCGCGTTTTTCAGTTCCATGGCAAGGGTGCTTTTGCCGCTGCCGCTTGCGCCGCAAACTCCAATAATGAGCATGCTCCTATCCCCTTTTGTTTCTTACTTGATGGTGACCAGCTCGTATTCCCGGCTTCCCAGGCCGATCTTCTCGCCGTGCTCCAGGCAGCTGCGCCACTCAGACTCGGGCGTGGAGTTGGTGAAGTGGTCGTGATGGTCGTGGAAATCAGGATCGTTCAGATGATCGCCCAGCTGGCTGTTCATGATGGGAGACAGCTTCAGGCAGGCGTCCACGCAGGCCTGATCCAGGGCCACAGGGTCGAAGGAAGCGAACATACCCACGTCGGGCAGGATGGGCGCATCGTTCTCGGCGTGACAGTCGCAGAAGGGAGAGATGTCCATCACCAGAGAAACATGGAACTGGGGACGGCCATCCACCACAGCCTTGGCGTATTCGGCCATGCGGCGGTTCAGCATCTGGGCGGAATTGTCCTCCGCAAAGCTGATGGCGTCAAAGTTGCAGGCGCCGATGCAGCGGCCGCAGCCCACGCAGTTTTCGCTAACCACGGACATCTTGCGGGAAGCCTCGTCAAAGCGGAGGGCGTTGTTGGCGCAGTGCTTGGTGCACAGCTTGCAGCCCACGCACAGGTCGTGATCCACGCCGGCCTTGCCGCTCTTGTGCATTTCCTTCTTGCCAGCCCGGGAGCCGCAACCCATGCCCAGGTTCTTCAGCGCGCCGCCAAAACCGGTGTTTTCGTGGCCCTTGAAGTGATTCAGGCTGATGATGATATCCGCGTCCATAATGCCCCGGCCGATCTTGGCCTTTTCCACGTATTCGCCGCCCACAACGGGTACTTCCACGTCATCGGTGCCCTTGAGGCCGTCGGCGATGATCAGGGGGCAGCCGGCGCTGAGGGGGGTGAAGCCGTTTTCCCAGGCGCAGTAGAGGTGTTCCAGGGCGTTCTTGCGGCTGCCCACGTAGAGGGTGTTGCAGTCGGTCAGGTAGGGCTTGCCGCCCAGGGACTTGACCACTTCCACCAGGGCGCGTGCATACTGGGGACGAAGGTAAGCGGTGTTGCCCAGCTCGCCAAAGTGGGTCTTGATGGCCACGAAGCGGCCTTCCATGTTGATCTGGTCGATGCCGGCGGCGCGGATCAGCTTTTGCAGTTTGCCGGGCATGGTGATGCCGCCGTAGCAGGTACGGAAGTCCGTGAAGTAAACCTGAGATTTGCTCATGGGGCGTTCCTCATTTCTTGATATTTATTTGTTAGGATCGTAGACGTTCTCCCAATCCTGGGTTGCAACAATCACGTATTTTTCCTGGGCCACAGTCCAGTCGCGCTGGGGCGGATCCACAATGACAGAGGGGAGCTGCTGTCCGGGCAGAAGAATGTAACCAAGGTTCACGTCTTTGTTCTCACTACCGCTGACGGCATTCATTTCAGTGGTATAGGCCTTGTTTCCATCACCGGATGTAAGCGCGCTGGAGATGATCCCCAAACCAGGAACAGGTGTGGTGATAGTCAGCTCCGGATAAGCCTCTGCCTCCAGACTGTAGACACCGGGATAGACCTGATCAAAGAGATAGTAGCCATACGCATCGCTGGTGGTTTCGTAAGCCACTTCACCGCCGGAGAGCAGGCGGATGGTCACGCCGGGGATGAACTGCTCGCCGCCGTCGATGAGGCCGTTCTGGTTTTCATCCAGCCAGACCTGGTCGCCGATCTTGGCAGGCACGATGAACAGAATGTTCCGGTTCAGCTGGTGCTTGGCCATCTCCAGGGGGAACACGTCGCTCATGCCGCTTTCCGTGTCCCAGGTGGTGATGGTGGATGCACCGGCGGGATAGTTGGGATCGTCAGGACGGACGAAGATCATGCCCAGAGGCAGCTCGGACTTGATCTGATACTGGCCGGGCCAGAGGCCATCGAACTGGTAATGGCCGAACTCGTCGGTTTCGGTCACAGCCAGAGCGGAGGACGCGCCTTCCTGCCACAGACTGATCTCAGCGCCGGCCACGGCATTGTTTTCCTCGCCCACGCGCAGGGTCAGGTTACCGGCGATGCTGGTGCGGCTGACCAGACCGGCGGTCAGGTCGCTGCGGGTTTCGCCCTCGGCCACGGTGATGCCTTCCTGCTTCATTTCGCCTTCAAAGAAGCGGAAGCCGGATGCGGGATCGTCAGCGGATTCAGACTGCTCCGGCATCATGAAGCTGACGGAGTAGCTGCCGGGACGGACGTTGTCAAACACGAATCCGGTCTCGCTGGTGAGGAGGGTGTCCGCCACCAGGCCGGTGTTTTCGTCAATCAGGTTCAGGGTCAGGCCGGTGAGGAGGGCTTCCTCAGCGGCGCGGCTGCCGTCCTTGTTTTCATCCAGCCAGATGGCGCCGGAAATGGTGGCGGGCTTCACGCCGCCCAGCAGCAGCTGCTGACGGCCCACAAGGATATCCCAGTTGCAGTCCAGAGTCTGCTGGTTTTCGGGGGCAAAGGCCAGGCCTTCCGCCTCGCGGCTGAGGATATAGCCTTCGGGCAGATCCACGCAAATCTGGTAATTGCCGGGACGCAGATCCCGGATGAAGTAGTAGCCGGACGCGTCAGAGGTGGCAACCCGCTCGTCGCCGCCTTCGGGCAGCAGCTTCACAGCCGCGCCGCTGAGGGCGGTCTCGCCGTCGTCCATCAGGCCGTTGGCGTTGGTGTCCACAAACACAGTGCCTTCCAGGCTGCCCAGCTCCACGCCGCCAACTAGAGGCCGCACATGGTCGTCCCCCATGACGATAGTAAAGGATTCGGAAACCGTCTCCCGTCCCTGATGCTCCAGGGTGTTGCCGCCCTGTGCCACCTGGGCCAGCTCTGCGTGTTCGGGCAGCTGGTAGGTCAGGGTGTAGGTGCCGGGCATCACGCCGTCAAAGAAGTAAGTGCTGTCTTCTTCCACAGGGCGGACCAGGTCGATCTCGCCATCCTGGGACAAAAGGCGCACATTCACGCCCACCATGCCGGCCTCGCCGTCGTCCTGGAAACCGTTGTCGTTCAGGTCCTTGAAGAACCGGCCGGTGACGGTTGCGGAGGGCAGCATGCCCGCGTTGACATTTTCCACTACCTGGCTCATGCTCAGTTCCATGGGAGCGGTCTGGCCAAAGCCGTCCAGCAGTTCCACTACATGGCTGCCGCCTTCCAGCTCAGGGCGCAGGCGGGTAAAGCCGTTGCCGGCCACACGCTGGAACTTGATCACATAATTGCCGGGCATCAGGCCATGGAGAGCGTACTGGCCGTCCTTGTTGGTGGTGGACTTGTCATGCACCATGCCGTTTTCGTCCACCGCGTAGACCTCAATGCCGGAGATATTCTTCTCGTCAGAGGTGTACTGGCCGTCGTAGTTTTCGTCGGTGAAGACGGTGCCGCGGATGGTTGCGCCCATGGCTACGCCCACGGGGACAGTGACGGTGGTGCCGCTCTGCACGTCGATGGGCTGCACGCTGTTTTCCCGGCGGCCGTCACGCTGCACAAACTGGTTGCTGATTTCCACGTTCTCGGCGGCGTTTTCAGGCACCACGGTGAACTCGCTGCCATCGTCGGGCAGGATGACCCGCAGGCGATAATTGCCGCTGCGCAGGCCATTCAGGGTGTACTGGCCGTTTTCGTCGGACACCACCTTGCCATAGGACTCATCATTGCTGACCTTGATGGCTTCCAGGGTGACACCGGCCGCGCCGGGCTCGCCTTCGTCCAGAACGCCGTTGTAGTTCAGATCCATGAACACCACGCCGGTCAGGGTGCCGTTCTGGATCACGCCGATGTTCTTATTGCCAACCTGCTCTTGCTTGCCCACGCGGAAATCGCGCTCCAAGGTAGAGCCGGTGAAGATGCTGCGCAGATCGCCGCCGGTCTTGGAATAGCGGGCAAAGAGGCAGCCATCAGGCAAAGTAGCGCTGATGCTGAATTTTTCCTTCTCAAGTCCGCCAAAGGAATAAATACCAGTCTCATCAGTCGTGAAATAGTAGATGTTGCCGCTGGTCAGGCCCTCCAGGCGGATGACCACGCCGGCCACGCCAGGCTCGTCTTCGTCCATGAGGCCGTCGTTGTTCATGTCTTCAAACACGCGGCCGCCCAGGGAGCCAAGCAGCTCCATGCCGGCGCCGGCCACAACAGGCTGGCCGGCGGTGAAGTCAATGGGATCGCTGATGGCGACATATCCGTTGCCGCCTTCCACAGAACTGTTTTCGCCCTTCACGGTGGGGCAATAGCCATCGGTGCCGGTCACCCGCAGGGTATGGCTGCCGGGGGCGACGCCTTCCAACGTCAGCTGACCGTTTTCATCGGTCAGGCCGGAAGCCAGAACGGTTTCGCCGTCCATGACCTCCACCTTCACGCCGGCAATGCCCTTGGCGTCCTCGGTCATCTTGCCGGTACGCTTGCGGTCAGAAAAAGCGGTAAAGCTGAGGGTGCAGCTGGTTTCAAAGGTCACTTCCGGCAGAAGAAGCTCCTCGCCCTCCGCCAGGGTGACAGCGGTCCAGATCATATCGCCCTGGTCCGTAAGCTGCCATACGTCGCCCGCAGAAAAGGCCATGCCCTCAGGCAGGCTGATGAACACATTGTATTCGCCGGCGGGAAGCTGCTCAAAAGCAAAGCTGCCATCCTCCCCTGCTTCGGCGGTCAGCTGCTGATCCTGAGCAGCCAGCGCCACAGCGGTGCCCTGGGGGATGCCGCAGGAAGGCATGGCAATACGTCCCACAACGGGTTCCGGCGTGGGTTCGGGAGTGGGTTCCGGGGTGGGCTCGGCAGTCGCTTCGGGCTGGACAGCTTCCTCCGCCGGAGCCTCGTCCGCGGGGTCTGCGGATTCCATCACGGGAATGTCCACCACAGGCTTTTCTTCTGCCGCGGCAGAAGCATCCTCCTGGCCGGGAACCAGCGGCAGAGGCAGCAACGCAGGTTCGCCTTCCAGGGTCTCCACCACCTGGCCCGCCGCATCGCGCTTCTCGCCGCTGAGCAGCACTTCCAGCATGCCGGAGGCAGCGCCTTCCTCTGCAAGCAAGGTCATCTCAACGGTGCAGCCGGCATAGTTCTCCTGCAGCAGGCGGAAATCGGCGCCGTCGCCATAAATTTTCAGCATAAAGCCAACGCTTCCCTCGGGCATGGCAAAGGGATAGCCGGCCATCCAGGTCTTCTGGTCGCCCATAGGTTCACCCATGGCGTCCAGGGCCTGCACGGTGAAAACAGACGCCACAGAATCCTTCAGCAGAATCTCGCTGATGGTGATCCCGGTGCTGTCCGCCAGATGCGCATCCAGACCCAGGCCGTAAAAAAGCAGGCCGTCTCCGGTTTCGGGCGCATGATAAAGCAGCGTTTTTGCCGCAAAAACGCCATCCTGATTTTTCTGGAATTCGCCGTTTTCCACGGTCAGGCCATAGGGGTTTTCCGCCGTCTGGGCCATCGCGGAGAAGGGCATCGCCAGCAGGCAAAGCATTGCCAGCAAAGCAAAAATCTTGCCCACAAAACGGTTTGAGGTATTGGAGTTCAGATGTTTCATCCTCGTTCGCCTCCGTGTTGCATTGCATATCTTACCATCATTATATACTAATGCATCCCCTACCCTTTGTCAATCTGAAATGGCTGTCATTCTCGTAACACTTTCCGCCGCAAGTTTTTTTCCTGTATTGGTTTTTTTCTACAGAAAATGCGCGTTGACAGCTTGTCCTCCAGGATGATAAAATATTAACATTCTTATTTTATGTCTTTTTTAAGGAGTTGCCAACCATGCCTTTCTTGTATGATACCCACATTCATACCAGCCAGGCCAGCAAATGCGGCGGATCTACCGGCGCAGAGCATGCACGTGCCTATAAGGAGCTGGGCTTTCAGGGTATCATCATTACCGACCATTTCTTTGGCGGAAATACGGCTGTGCCCCGGGATCTGCCCTGGAAAGAGCGGGTCGACATCTTCTGCTCCGGCTACGAGGACGCTCTCATTGAGGGCCAGAAAATCGGCCTGGATGTGTTCTTTGGCTGGGAGCAAAACTTCATGCACGACGAATACCTGATCTACGGCCTGGACAAGCGCTGGCTGCTGGATCACCCGGAAATGGAGCACTGGACCCGCGCCCAGCAGCTTTCCGAGGTGCACAAATACGGCGGATGCGTCGTGCAGGCTCATCCCTTCCGGGACAGAAACTACATCGACCACATCCGCCTGGGCCTTCAGTACTGCGACGCGGTGGAGGTGCTCAACATGGGCAACCAGCCCTACAACGACGCCGCCGCCTACCGCTACGCCAAGGAGTACGGCCTGCCCATGACCGCCGGTTCCGATAATCACCACGCTGATTATTCCCTGGCCGATCCGGCTGAACGCATTTGCAGCATTCAGCTTCCCCGGCGGATGGACAGCATTCAGGACTATGTGCAGCTGATCCGTCAAAAGGAAGAGATTCCCTTCTTTGTTCCCAATGGACGGTTTGACGTGACGCCCGATGCGCCGCAGCTGGAAAGTTTCTGGCTGGATGAAAACGAACAGTGTCAGCCCACCGGCCGGGACTGGCTGCAGAAATAAACCAGATTTTTCTTTACCGCATACCGGTTTGAACGGTGTGCGGTTTTTTGTAGCATTTTTTGGATAATATTTTCAAAATAATACTTGACAAATAATATTGCTGTTCATATAATAACATCAACATCTTATTTGGGAGGTATTATCCATGAAGACCAACGCCGTAAATGATGCCCTGCGTTTCCCCCTGAACACTGACTTTGACCAGGAAGCCGCCGAACTGCTCCAGGAGGATAACAACATCATCCTGGCTGCCATTGACCTGGACCGTTTCATGCTGGTCAACGACCGTGGCGGCCATGAAGAGGGCGACCGGGTGCTGATCGAATCCGGCCTGTACATCAAGTCCTTCTGTGACCGCATCGGCCACGGCAAGGTGTTCCGCTATTCCGGCGACGAATTTGTCATCCTGTTCTCCGGCGCAGAGGAAAAGGAAGACGTGTTCCTGTGGATGGATCAGCTGCGCCGGGAATACCCCGTCAAGACCGACGCCAACCCCGAGCTGAGCCTGACCATCGGCATCGCCGCCTGCCCCGAGGACGGCGCAACGGTGGTGGAGCTGCTTCGTAAGTCTGAGGGCGCCATGTTCCGCGCCAAGATGGCCGGCCGCAGCCGCGTCATGCTGGCCCGGGAAGAAAAGATGGTCACCAAGACCTCCCATTACACGGAGCAGCAGCTGAAGCGGCTGACCAAGCTCAGCAAAAAGGAAAACATGGGCGAGGCCATTCTTCTGCGGGAAGCCCTGGACATGCTGCTGAACAAGTACGACGTGTAATCTCCCCCGCATCAAGCAAAGGCAGGCGATGATTCATGTGGAAAGATCTGACCCGGGAATGGCAGATGACCTTTGAGCTGACCTGGGAGGCCTTCAAACGGGGCAGCATCCCCATCGGCGCCATGATTTTCGACGAAGACGGAAACGTCCTCTCCGCCGGACGCAACCATATGGGCGAAACCATCGTCCCCAACCATCGCACCGCCCATGCGGAAACGCTGTGCGTCCGGGACCTGGACACCGCCAAATACAACGATTACAGACATTATCACCTGTACACCACCATGGAGCCCTGCCCCATGTGTATGGGCGTGATCGTCATGGGTGGGATCAGGAACATCCACGTGGCCGCCAAGGACAAATACTGCGGCGCGCTGCACTACCTGGACTACGATCCCTACATGCGGGATAAGCAAATCCAGGTCTGGATGGACGCGCCGGAAATGGCCAGCGTGCAGATCGTCCAGCAATGCTACCATGAAAATCGTCGGTATTCCGGGGGCGACAGCCTGGTTTTCAAAAAGATCGGCGAGGATTATCCCCGGGAAGTGGCTCTGGGAAATGAACTGTTTGCGAAACGCTATCTGGACCGCTGCGCAGAGGAAAACATGCCCTACAGCCAGGTTTACGACGCCATCCTCCTGCGCCTGAAAAAGTGAACATTCCCCCCTCCGTGGCAAGCCCCGCGGAGGGCTTTTGTTTGACCGGCCCGGCAGATTGTGTTATAAAGGAAGCAACCAAAAAGGAGGCGTGCCCATGACAGAGCTGAAACCCTTTCTCAACCAGAAAATGCAGCTGACCGCCTGGCCTGCCAGGAACCGCAAAAAGCTGCACGCCCTGTACTACCTTGCCCAGAAGCTGGAAGCGGGCCGCCAGTACACCGAGGCGGAACTGGGCTACCTTCTGGATCAATGGCACACCTTTCACGACCCCGCCACCCTTCGCCGGGAGATGTATACCCATCGGCTGGTGGGCCGCAGCCGGGACGGGCGCAGCTATTGGCTGGAGGATCATCCCCCGCTGGAGGAGTGGCTGGCAAAGTATCTGTAAAGAAAAGGCTGCGCTGAAATTTTCATTGAATTTTCGGCTGGCGATTGGTATACTTGTCTTAACAAACTGACCCTTCGGAGGGAGAAAAATGAGCATACGTTTTGGTGTCTGCACAGACCTGGAGAACATCCCCGTCCTGATGGACGCGGGGTATGACTACATTGAATACAATTTCACCAAGCTGGTTGAGATGTCCGAAATTGAATTTGCAGAAGCAAAGGCCATCGTGGAAAAACATCAGTTTTACGCCGAAAGCTACAACTGCTTCTTCCCCGGAACCATCCGCCTGACCGGCCCCGACGTGGACTATGACCAGATCACCGCCCACATCAGGACGGGCATGGCCCGGGCGGCCCAGCTGGGTGGAAAGATCTGCGTGATTGGAAGCGGCGGAAGCAGAAGCATTCCCGAAGGATTTGACTTTGACACCGGCTGCCGGCAGTTTATGAAGGTGCTGGAAATCGCCGGGGAGATTGCTGCGGAATACGGCATCACCATTGTTGTGGAGGCCCTGCGGAAAACCGAGACCAACCTGCTCAACACGGTGGCGGAATGCATTCATCTGGTGAAACAGGTGAACAAGGCAAACGTGAGAGCGCTGGCGGATTTCTATCACGTTTTTAGCAGCGGCGAAACCCTGGATGCCATCCGCCACAACGACGGCTGGCTTAAGCACCTGCACCTGGCCCGGGCAAACGCCGACCGCGCCATGCCCTACGCGGAGGACATCCCCCAGGTGGAACAATGGGCAGAAGCGGTCAAGGCCTCCGGCTACGAAGGACGGCTGAGCCTGGAGGGTAACTGCCTTCCCGAATTTGAGGAGTGCGTGCGCCGCACCCGGAAAATCATTGAATGCTTTAACAACTGAAAAAAAGAGCAGGCGTGGAACAGCTCCATACGCCTGCTCTTTCTTTGGCCTGTTTGCCTTATCCCGTTTTACATAAAGAAAAAGCATTCTGAATTGCAGAATGCTTTTCTGATGGTGGCTCCGACTGGATTCGAACCAGTGACACTCCGGGTATGAACCGAATGCTCTAGCCAGCTGAGCTACGAAGCCATGTGGTTGCGGGGGAGGGACTTGAACCCTCGACCTCCGGGTTATGAGCCCGACGAGCTACCAAACTGCTCTACCCCGCGACGTTTGATTGCTTTCGCAACGTTGACTATTATATATCAGGCCGGGGGATTTGTCAACGGAAAAATCAAAAATTCTTCCAACTTTTTTTGCCCGGGGGATCCTTCTGCGGTTTTTGAGGCCACAGAAGGATTTGCTCTTTCTTTATGCCCGTCCCAGGTACTCCACCCGGACTTCCCCGCCGGTCATCTGCCGGGGCAATTTTGTCTGGCACAGGCCGTCCTTTTGGCGGAGCATGGCCGGGAAACGCTTGCCGCCTGCGCAGATGGCCCCGCGGTACAGCCCATCCCCCACCGGCTGTTTGTTGTCCTCCGGAAAATGGAGAACGCCGGTTTCGTCCGCCAGAGCGGCGCGGCTGTAGGGACGGCCCAGCATTTTCATGGCTTTGCGGACGTCGCCCGCCTCCAGGCTTTGCCGGATGGCCGAGGAACTCACGTCCTGGCCACGCAGGGTAATGGCGGGCACGATGCTGGTCTGAAAGCCCAGCGCGCCGCCCAGCACCTCCAGCAGCGCAGGAGAGCCAGCCGCATTTTTGCCAAAGGTGTGGTTGTAGCCGCAGACCACCGCCGTGGGATGGAACTGGCGCACCAGCTGGCCTACGTAAACCTCCGGCAGGGTTTCCGCCGCTTCCCGGTCAAAGGGCAGGGCGAAAAAAACATCCGCGCCGATGGATGCGATCAGCTGCTGGCGCTCCTCCATAGTGGTCAGCAGCTTTTGGTTTTTGGCGGGGTTGAGCAGTTCCATGGGATGCTGCTGAAAGGTGCACACCACCAGCGGGCAGCCGGCCTTCCGGGCCAGAAACGCAGCCCGCTCCAGCAAAACCCTGTGGCCGATATGCACGCCATCGAACATGCCCAGCGCGATGACAGACTTTTCAGCGGCGGCGCGGCCGTTCAAAACAATCTCCATGGAGTTCTTCCTTTCATTCACCCAACCAGGTTTTTGGCTTCATTTCTTTGCTTCCACGCTGGGCGATGGCCATCAGCCGGCCGCCAACCCACAGGCAGACGTTCTGCCCCTCGGGGATTTCGTCTGCGCCGGGAAAGCGGCCGATGGGCAGCTTTCCGCCGTTGCGCAGAGGTTTTTCCATGCTTTCGGGCACATTGAGGGACGGCAGATGTCCCAACGCAGTTTGCGGGGGCAGCAGCACGCTTTCCATGCAGCCCGCTTCCTTGGCGGCCTGTAGCTTTTCCAGCGTGACGGAGGTATCCAGCGTGAATACGCCGCTCTGGGCCCGGAGCAAAAACCGCATGTGGGAAGGGCAGCCCAGCCGCTGGCCCAGATCATGGCACAGGCTGCGCACGTAGAAACCCTTGGCACAGCGGATCTTCAAAATCGCGCCGTGGTTTTCCGCCATTCGGAGCAGTTCCAGCTCATGCACCTTGGCGGGGCGGGCGGGAATCTCCGCCGTCTGGCCGCTGCGGGCCAGCTGGTACAGCCGCTTGCCGTCCTGCTTCAGGGCGCTGAAAATGGGCGGACGCTGCATAATATCGCCGGTAAACTCCGGCAGCACGGACAGGATATCGGCCTCAGAGGGGAACTTCTTCCCCACCTCCACTACCTTGCCCTGGGCGTCCTGGGTGTCCGTGGACGCGCCGAACGCCACCTCGGCAAAGTAGACCTTCTCCTTATCCTGCATGTAATCGAACAGCCGGGCCGCCTTGCCGATCATCAGCGGAAGCACGCCGGCGGCCTCCGGATCCAGGGTGCCGCCGTGGCCCACCTTCTCGCCGTCCACCAGGCGGCGCACCAAGCCAACCACCTGGGACGACGTCATTCCCGGGGGTTTCAGCACATTGATAAACCCGCAGAGGGCCTTTTCATTCTGGGTCATGCCTGGTCATCCTGTTCCTGTTTGGATTGAAGGATTGCGGCTTCCATGCGGCTGACGGCCTCGCCCACAGGGCCGGGCAGGGTGCAGCCTGCGGCCTGGGCGTGTCCGCCGCCGCCGAATTGCACGGCCAGCTTGTCCACCCGGTAGGGCGGCAGGGCCCGGAGGCTGAACTTCACGTCGCCGCTTTGCTTCTCGTGGGCGTAATAGGCCATGACCACGCCCTCCAGATCGATGGCGTAGTCCACCACGCCGTCGGTTTCGGACTCGGGCAGGTTGTTCTTGGTGAACACCTCATAGGCGGTGGAAAGGCCGGCCACAGAACCGTCGCCCAGGATGCGAAGCGTGGGCAAAGTTTCGCTGAGCAGGCGCACAAAATTCACCCGCTTCTGCCTGAACAGAATGCGGCTGTACTGGGCCAGTTCCAGCCCCGCGTCCATCAGCTCCGCCATCATGGAGAAACATTCGTCATTGACGCTCTCGTAAATGAAATTGCCGGTGTCCGTGGAAAGGCCGGTGTACAGGCACAGGGCCTGGTCCTTGGTCATTTTGTGACCCAGGGCCTTCATCAGCCGCCAGATCATCACCGCAGAAGCGGGCGCATGGCCGTCCACCCAGTTCACGTCGCCAAAATGGGTGTTGGTGCCATGGTGGTCGATGACCATTTTCTTGCCGGCGGACAGGAACACTTCCTGATGGCCGCCCAGTCTGCCCAGGTCGCCCACGTCCACGGCGACGGCCAGAGTGTTTTCATCGGCGGAGAGCTGGCCGGGCATGCGGAAATCGCCGATGGACGGCAAAAACATCAGCTGTCCGGGGATGATCCCGTCCACGCCCATCTCCACTTTCTTGCCCATATCGCGCAGCAAAAGGGCCAGAGCCAGCACGCTGCCAAGGGCGTCGCCGTCCGGGGCGATATGTCCAAACAGCAATACGCTGTCCGCACCTTTCAATGTGGACAGCAGCTCTTCCGTGGGATCAATCCTGGTCATCTGCGTCGTCATCGTTGTCTTCCTCCGCGTGAACCTGCTTGAGTACAGAAGCAATGTGGATACCGTATTCGATGTTTTGATCCAGCTCAAAAAGAATTTCCGGAGAGGTGCGGATGATCATGTTCTCCCGCAGCTGATGGCGCACAAAGCCAGCGGCCTTCTTCAGGGCGGCCATCATGGGCTTGCGGTTTTCCTCTTCCAGAATGCTGACGTAAATTTTGGCATAGCGAAGATCCCGGGTCACGTCGGCGCGGGTGACGCTGTAGGTGCCCTGGATGCGGGGGTCGGACAGTTCCTCGCGGATGATCCGGTCCACCTCCCGGCGAACCTGCTCGCTGATGCGGTCAATGCGTTGATAGCTCAATCCAATTCTCCTTTTTCTTCACACAAGCAGGCGGAAAGGGACAGCCCTTTCCGCCGCTTCACGGCGATCAGCGCTCGATTTCTTCCATGACGAAGCACTCGATGATGTCGCCCTCTTTGATATCGTTGTAGCCGTCGAAGCTGATACCGCACTCGTAGCCGGAAGCAACTTCCTTGGCGTCGTCCTTGAAACGCTTCAGGCTGCTGAGCTTGCCCTCGAACACAACGATGTTGTCACGCAGCAGGCGAACCTGGGCGTTACGCTGCATCTTGCCGTCCTGCACATAGCAGCCGGCAACGGTGCCAGCGCCGGTAATACGGAAGGTGTTGCGCACCTGGGCATGACCCAGAAGCACTTCTTTGTATTCGGGAGCCAGCAGGCCCTTCATGGCCTTTTCGATGTCCTCGATGGCCTGGTAGATGACGCGGTAGAGGCGGATATCCACGCCCTCGCGCTCGGCGGCGTCGCGGGCATTGTTATCGGGACGGATGTTGAAGCCGATGATGATGGCGTCGAAGGCGGAAGCCAGGTTGACGTCGTCCTTGGTGACAGCGCCCACGGCGCTGTGCAGCACGCGAACCTTGACCTCGTCGTTGCTCAGCTTCTCCAGGGCCTGCTTCACAGCTTCCACGCTGCCCTGCACGTCAGCCTTGACAATCAGGTTCAGGGTGGTCATCTTGCTCTGGTCAATGCGGCTGAACAGGTTATCCAGGGACACCTTGGAAGATGCGGCCACACGGGCAGCCTTCTGCTTATCCTTGCGCTCTTCCACAACCTGGCGGGCCAGACGCTCGTCTTCCACGGCCATCATTTCGTCGCCAGCGCTGGGAACATCGGCAAAACCGGCGATCTCCACAGGCATAGAGGGGCCTGCTTCCTTCACGCGCTCGCCCTTGTCGTTGACCAAAGCGCGGACGCGGCCGCTGGCCTGACCGGCCACCACGTAGTCGCCCACGTGGAGGGTACCGTTCTGGAGCAGCACGGTGGCAACAGGGCCGCGGGCCTTATCCAGCTTGGCTTCGATGATAACGCCCTTGGCCAGACGGTTGGGGTTGGCCTTGAGCTCGCGCACGTCGGCCTCCAGGAGGATCATTTCGAGGAGGTCGTCCACACCCTGACCGGTGTGAGCGCTGACGGGCACCATGATGGTGTCGCCGCCCCAATCTTCGCAGACCATCTCGTAATTGGTCAGGTCCTGCTTGATGCGGTCGGGGTTAGCGGTGATCTTATCCATCTTGTTGATGGCAACAATCACAGGCACTTCAGCGGCCTTGGCGTGGTTGATGGCTTCCACGGTCTGGGGCATAACGCCGTCGTCCGCCGCAACCACCAGCACGGCGATGTCCGTGCACATGGCGCCGCGGGCACGCATGGCGGTAAAGGCCTCGTGGCCGGGGGTATCCAGGAAGGTGATCTGGCGGCCGTCGATGGATACGGTGTACGCGCCGATGTGCTGGGTAATGCCGCCCGCTTCGCCGGCGGTCACGTGGGCGTTGCGGATGTAGTCCAGCAGGGAGGTCTTGCCGTGGTCAACGTGGCCCATGATGGTGACCACAGGAGGACGGATCTGGAGGTCTTCCTCGTTGTCCTCAAAGTCGGTGTCGGCCAGGTTGTCTTCCGCGGTCTTGGCCAGGTTCAGCTTCAGCTCCACGCCGAAGTCGTCGCAGACCAGAGCGGCGGTTTCGTAGTTCAGCTCGCTGTTGATGTTGGCCATGATGCCAAGCAGCAGCAGCTTCTTGAGGATCTCACCGGCGGGCTTGCCGATACGCTCGGTCAAATCCTTCACGGTAATGGTCTCGGCGGTCATGGTGGCCTCGGTGATGGTGATGGGGGCCATCATCTGCTGAGCGCTGGGCTTCTTCTGGTGGGCACGGCGGCCGCCTCGGACGACCTCGTCGTCATAGCCATTGTAGCTTTCCTTGGCCAGCTGCTTGCGGTTCTTGGCCACGCGCTCCGGATCGTGCTGACGCACATAGTTCTTCTTGTTGGGATCGTAATTGCTGACGCGCTCCTTCTCCACGGCGGGCACAAGCTCCATGGAGGACTTGGAACGTCCGCCGCCCTGGGGTCTGCCGCCGGCGTTGGGGCCGCCAGCAGGACGGCCAAAGTTGCCGGGACGCTGTCCGCCCTGGGCGGGAGCGCCGTTTGCGGGACGGCCATAGGGACCCTGGGGATTGGCGGGGCGGCCGTAGGGACCCTGAGGATTGGCAGGACGGCCATAGGGACCCTGGGGGTTAGCGGGGCGGCCATAGGGGCCCTGAGGATTGGCGGGACGGCCATAGGGACCCTGGGCATTGGCAGGACGGCCCTGCTGACCGGGGTTCACAGGGCGGCCATAGGGGCCCTGGGGATTGGCAGGACGGCCATAGGGGCCCTGCGGATTCGCGGGGCGACCATAGGGACCCTGAGGATTGGCGGGACGGCCATAGGGGCCCTGGGGGTTAGCAGGGCGGCCATAGGGGCCCTGAGCATTGGCAGGACGCGGGGCGTTTCCTGCTGCGGGCCGGGCTGCCTGCTGCTGGGCAGGACGAGCTTCCTGCGCTGCGGGCTTTGCTGCCTGCTTGGATGCTTCTGCAGGCGCAGCCTTTTCCTCCACAGGCTTCTTTTCCTGAGGAGTGGTTTCCGCAACGGGGGCTTTCTTTTCGGTTTTCTGGGGCTCCTGCTTGGGTGCAGCCTCACTGGCCTTCACTTCTGCCTTCACGGGCTTTTCTTCCTGCTTCACAGCCTTCACCTCGGGCTTTTCTTCTTTTGCTTCCACAGGAGCAGCCTTGGGCTTCTCCACAGGCGCCTCAACCTTCACTTCCTGCTTCACCGGAGCTTCCTTGGCGGGCTCCTCGGTGTCAGGCATGGTAAAGGCCTTGGTATGCTGGCTTACCAGCCGATCCTGCTCGGCCTGCTTTTCTTCGGCCTTGCGGCGCTCTTCCTCACGGGCAAACTGGGTTTCCAGCTTGCGAGCCATCTGGGCCAGCGCGTCGGCGTTCTTGCGAATGCCCGCAACATTGCTCAGGGTCTCCTGCGCGCCTTTCAGCAGTTCTTTGGTTGCATCCTTGAGTTTCACTTTGGTCATGTACCGCTTGCACCCCCGCATTATCATGCAATGTATTTCTCAGCCCGAATGGACTGTGGGTTAGCCCTGGAAATAGGAGAGAACCTTCTCCCCCATGCTGCCCTTGGAAAGCGCTACCACCATGCGGTCAGGTTTCCCGATGGCGTGTCCAAGCTCTCCGGCAGTAATGAAAAACAACGGCGTATCGTGGCTCTGGCAGGCGTCGGTCATTCGCTTCCGGGTGTTGTCGGAAGCGCCTTCGTCCACCAGTACAACGGCTGCTTCGCCGTTTCTGACGGCGCTGACGCAGGCTTCCTGTCCGCTGACAATCTGCCTGGCCCGCATGCACAGCCCCAAAAATTGAAGGGCTCTGGTCTCGTTTCCGTTCATGCCCTGGCCTCCTCAAGAAGCCGGTTCATGGTGTCCGTCAGACTCTGGTTGACCTCGTCGGACAGTTTGACTTCCAGCTGACGATCCAGCTGACCCTGCTTCAGCGCACGCCTTAAGCAGTCCGCGCTGAAGCAGCAATATGCGCCCCGACCGGGCTTTTTGCCCGTCATATCAAGGCTGACCTCGCCTTCCGGGGAGCGCACCACCCGAAGAAGCTCCTTCTTGGGCTTCATCTCGCGGCAGCCTACGCACATGCGCATGGGAATTTTCTTAGGCTTTTGCGGCATCGCGGCTCCTCCTTTCGGCAAGATGGAATGGTGTGATTACAGGGTATCGTCGTCCTCCAGCTGCAGGTCCCGCAACTCGGGCAGGCCGGACTCGGCCATTTCTTCCAGAGAGGAGGGCTCCTCGTAGAAGGCCTGGTAGCCCAGGGGCTCCTCGGGCAGGTCTTCCATGGGCAGGTCGAACATCTCAGCGGCCTGGCTCTGGCTCTTGATATCGATGCGCCAGCCGGTCAGCTTGGCGGCCAGGCGGGCGTTCTGGCCCTCCTTGCCGATGGCCAGGCTCAGCTGGTTATCCGGCACCACAACGCGGCAGGCCTTTTCGGAATCGGCCACGAAAACGCTCAGCACGTGGGCGGGGTTCAGGGCGTTGGCGATGAACTCGGCAGGATCCTCGGACCACTTGATGATGTCGATCTTCTCGTTCTTCAGCTCTTCCACAACCTTCTCCACGCGGTTGCCGCGGGGGCCGACGCAGGCGCCCACGGGATCGATGGAGGGCTCGGTGGAATGGACGGCCATCTTGGTGCGGCTGCCGGCCTCGCGGGCGATGGAGCGGATCTGCACCACGCCGGAAGCGATCTCGGGCACTTCCATTTCAAACAGGCGCTTAACCAGGCCGGGATGGGCGCGGCTGACGCGAACCTGGGGACTGCTGCTGACCTCGCGGCCGGTGCGGTTGACGCTGAGCACGTAGACCTTGATGTGATCGTCGCTGTGGTACTCTTCGCCGGGCATGTAGTCGCTGGGCTCGATGATGCCTTCGGTGCGGCCCAGGTCAACGAAAACGCCCTTGTTGTCCACGCGCTGCACGATGGCGGTGACGATCTCGTTCTCCTTCTCGGAGTAGATATCGTAGATCTTGCCGGCCTCAGCCTCGCGGATGCGCTGCACGATAACCTGCTTGGCGGTCTGGGCGGCGGTGCGCAGGAAACCGGTGGGGGTCACGTCGATCTCGGCGATATCGCCCATGCGGTAATCCTTGCGAATGTTGAGGGCGTCCTCCAGGGTGATCTGGTTGGCCTCGTCCTCCACCTCTTCCACGATGGACTTGCGGGCGAAAACGTGGGCGTCGCCGGTGGTGCGGTCCAAAGTGACGGTCAGGCTGGCGGGGATGTTTTCTTCGCGGGCGGAATTCTTCTTGTAGGCGGCCTTCATGGCTTCCTCAATCGCATTAAAAAGAATGTCCTGGTCAATGCCCTTCTCGGAGGCCAATGCCTTGACGGCGTCAACAATCTCCTTGTGTCCTTTTTGCTGCTGATTGGTTTTCGTGGTTCTCATTCTTTTTCAACCGCCTTCACTTTATTCTAATTCCATTTCGGAAAATTCGTCTTCGGTAATTTCGCCAATTTCAGGCAGATCCTCGTCCTCGAACTGGATCACCGGCTTGACGATGGCCACGGCCTTGCGCTGGAAGCTGATCTCCTCGCCGCCTTCGGGCTGGATCACAACCTTCTCCTCGTCAAAGGCCTTGAGCAGGCCCATGTACAGCTTGCTGCCGTTCTGGGCGGCAAACAGCTTGACCTCCACCAGGTTGTCCCGGTTCTTTTCAAAATCGCGCTGGTTCTTGATGGGACGGTCCACGCCGGGGCTGGATACCTCCATAATGTCATAGTCCACATCGTCCAGCAGGGGCTGCAGGGTGCGATGGTACTGCTCGCAGTCGTCCAGGGAAATGCCGCCGTCCTTATCAATAAACACGCTGAGCACCTTGCCCCGGCTTTCCTTCTGGAGGACGACTTCCACCAGTTCCAGGCCCATCTTTGCAGCAATTTTCTCTGCGGCTTCCTCCACCATGTAGACAGAATTTGCCTTGGCGGTCACTTTGCCTTTCGTCTTAGCCATATATACTCCTGAATCCTTGATTGTAGCGGGGAAACTGTCCCCTGATCATCCATGCCCGTGAATTGTCGGAATGCAACAAAAAAAGCGGCAATTATCGCCTCAGCCATTCTCACGCAGCCGGGATTTGTCCCCAAAAGCAGCCCGGGAAAGCTTCCGCAGGGCCAGGCTTCTGGCAGGGGCAAAATCTGCCGCAGAGAACAGAAAAGCGATATCCACTCTTTCGAAAAACCCTTCTTTCTTCATGGGTCGGACATGTTCATAGCAACTGCCTTTTACAAAGGCAGGAAAAGTATACCACATCTTTTACGGAAAAACAAGGGTTTGAGGCCCGTGTTTTTTGCCAAAAAGCAAGAAAAATGGGCAAAAAATGAAAAAGCCCCCGGACAAAATCCGGAGGCTGATGGAACTTACTCCACGGAATAGGGCATCAGGGCGATGGCACGTGCGCGCTTGATGGCCTCGGACAGCTGGCGCTGATGCTTAGCGCAGTTGCCGCTCATCCGGCGGGGCAGAATCTTGCCGCGCTCGTTCACAAAACGGCGCAGACGATTCACGTCCTTATAATCGATGTATTCGATCTTATCGGTGCAGAAGGTGCACACCTTGCGGCGGGGCTTGCGGCCACGGGGCCGAGGTGCTCTTCTTTCTCCACGATCCTCAGACATGGGCTCTATACCTCCTTTGGGTATTCTCATAACGGCATATCAGCCTTGCGGTAATCAGAAGGGCAAATCTTCGTCGTCAACTACTTCCTGGAAGCCGCTGGCAGCACGTGCAGCGGGGGCAGGGGCAGCAGACGCAGCGGGGGTATAAGCTGCTGCATCATCAGAGCGGGAGGACAGGAATTCCACGTCCTCGGCCATGACATCCAGGCTGGCGCGGGTGGTTCCGTCCTGACCCTGATAGGTGCTGACGGATACGCGGCCCACAACGGCCACCTTGCGGCCCTTGGCCAGGTAGCGCTGGCAGTTTTCGCCCACGGCGTTCCATGCGGAAACCCGGAAGAAATCAGCCTCAGGCTGGTTGCTGTTCTGAGACCGGCGACGATTGACCGCCACAGTAAAGGAGCACACGGTGCTGCCGGTGGCTGTGGTGCGGGATTCGGGGTCACGGGTCAGATTGCCGATGATGGTCAGTTTATTCATTGCTTACACCATCCTTTATTCTGCGGGGGTCTCGACGACTTCCTCGGCCTTTTCCTCGGCCACGGGAGCTTCCTGAGCGGGAGCAGCCACGGGGGCGGGAGTACGGACGGGACGGGGCTTCACGCTGTGCTTCTTCTCTTCCAGCTTGATGAAGAGATAGCGCAGGACGTTTTCGTTGATCTGCAGGTTACGCTCAATCTCGCGGGGGAGCTCGGCGGGGGCCTTCAGAGTGACCAGAACGTAGTAGCCTTCGGGCTTGTCGTTGATGGGGTAGGCCAGACGGCGCTTGCCCCAGAAAGTTTCATCGACCTTCTCGATTTCGCCGCCATTCTGAGCGATCAGTTCAGAGAACTTAGCAATCAGCTCATTGCGAGCGGTTTCCTCCAGCGCAGTGTCGATGATGTAGGTCAGTTCGTACCTATTCATTTCCATTTCACCTCCTCTTGGACTTATGGCACCGCACCTTTTATGCGGTGCAAGGATGTGCCAAGAATGAATTATATACCACTCTTTGAAGAAAAGCAAGAATTTTCTTCATTTTTTTGTCATAAATTTTTCCGGGTGAAAAAAGGCCGAAAAAAAGACAAAAAGTTTCGAAGATGGAATTTTCCTCTTGACGAAATGCCCCAAAAGCGAATAGAATAAGGATAGTAGAAAAACTGATAAGGTCCTGCGGCATTTCCATGTTTTTGCCTTGGACAAATTTGAAGGGGAGATAGTATGCTCTACCATGCCCCAACAGGTGAATACCGTGATTTTTTCCATCAGGGAACCAGCAGGCGTGCCTATGAAATGCTGGGCGCGCACCCTGTGATGGAAGGCGATACCCGCAAATGGCATTTCTGTGTCTGGGCGCCCAATGCAAAGCATGTGGCGCTTGTTGGCAGTTTCAACCATTATGACCGGGGCCGCAACCCCATGGTCAAACAGTACGATGGCACCTGGGAAATCCGTCTGGATGAAAGCTACCTCTGGCAGGATCTGCCTGCGGAAGGCTACCCCACCTACAAATTCGATATCCTCGGCCGGGACAACGTCTGGCGCATGAAGTCCGACCCCTACGCCTTTTTCAGCGAGGTCCGGCCCAACACCGCCAGCCGCCTGTACGATATGGAAGGCTACTGCTGGGGCGACCAGGAGTGGATTCAAAAGCGCGGCTCCCGCAATCCTTACGACAGTCCCCTCAATATATATGAAGTGCATCTGGGCTCCTGGCGCACCCATCCCGACGGCAGCCTCTACACCTACACCGAGTTTGCTGACGAGATCATCCCCTATGTGCTGGAGATGGGCTACACCCATATCGAGCTGCTGCCCTTGATGGAGCATCCCCTGGACATGAGCTGGGGCTACCAGGTCACCGGGTTCTACTCCGCCACCTCCCGCTACGGCGAGCCCAAGCAGCTGATGGAGCTGATCGACCGCTGCCACCAGGCCGGCATCGGCGTCATCCTGGACTGGGTGCCCTGCCACTTCCCCCGGGACGGGCATGCCCTCTATCGCTTTGACGGCACCAGCCTGTACAATCACCCCGACCGCCGCCGGGGCGAGATCCCCCAGTGGGGCACCAAGCTGTTCGACTATGCCCGCGGCGAAGTTTGCTCCTTCCTGCTTTCCAACGCCTGCTTCTGGCTGGATTGGTATCACGCCGACGGCCTGCGGGTGGACGCAGTCAGCGGCATCATTTACTACGACTTCTGCAAGGAGCCCGGCCAGTACATTCCCAACTGCTTCGGCGGCAGGGAAAACCTGGACGGCATCAACTTCCTGCGCAGGATGAATGAAACCATCTACCACGATTTCCCCGGCGTGATGACCATCGCCGAGGAAAGCACCGCCTTCCCCATGATCACCGCCCCCACCTATCTGGGCGGCCTGGGCTTTGGCTTTAAGTGGAACATGGGCTGGATGAACGACATCCTTTCCTATATTAAGCTGGATCCCATCTACCGCAAGTATCACCACGACAAGCTGACCTTCAGCCTGTTCTACGCCTTCAACGAGAACTTCGTGCTGCCCTTCTCCCACGACGAGGTGGTTCACGGCAAGCACAGCATGCTGGACAAGAACCCGGGCGATCTGTGGCAGAAGTTTGCGGGCCTGCGCGCCCTGTACGGCTACACCATGGCCCATCCGGGCAAGAAGCTGCTGTTCATGGGCAGCGAATTTGCTCATTTTATTGAATGGAAGTTTGACGATCAGCTGGACTGGTTCCTGCTGGTGTATGAGCGGCATCAGCCCCTGAAGGACTGCGTGCAGAAGCTGAACCACTTCTACAAGGACACCCCCGCCTTCTACGAGATAGACCGTTCCTGGGACGGCTTCCAGTGGATCAGCGCCAACGACACGGACAACAGCGTCCTGGCCTTCCTCCGTACCGACAAGGCCGGCAACGCCATCCTCTGCGTCAGCAACTTCACGCCTCAGTTCCTGCCGGTTTACCGCATCGGTCTGCCCTGCGACGGCACCCTGAACGAAGTCCTCAACACCGATCGGGCCGAGTTCGGCGGCAGCAACCAGTACAACGCCTACGAGCTCCACGCCATTCCTGGAGAGTTTGGTGGTTTCCCCTACTGGGCGGAAATCTGCGTGCCCCCGCTGAGCACCGTGTACTTCCGCTATGACAAGATCCTCCCTCCCCCGCCCAAAAAGCGGGGTTACAGAATCGCGGGCACACTGGCTGCCCCCATTCGCGCAGGAAAGGGGGGAAAGAAATGACTCACTTCCTTATCCCTTATCCCCGGGCGGGATAATCCATCATACATCGCCAATCCGGAATTCCAAGAATAAATTGAAGGAGTGACCCTTCCCATGAAAAACAAAAAGCAATGTGTCGCAATGCTTTTGGCAGGCGGCCAAGGCAGCCGTCTGGGCATCCTCACCACCGAAATGGCTAAGCCGGCTATCCCCTATGGCGGCAAGTACCGCATCATTGACTTCCCCCTGAGCAACTGCACCAACAGCGGTGTGGACGTGGTCGGCGTGCTGACCCAGTACCAGCCCCTGGCCCTGAACGCCTACATCGGCAGCGGCGCTCCCTGGGACCTTGACCTTGCCCACGGCGGCGTGTACGTGCTGCCCCCCTACATGACCGGCAAGACCGGCGAGTGGTATTCCGGTACCGCCAACGCCATCTACCAGAACATGCAGTTCATTGAGCAGTTCGACGCTGACTACGTGCTCATCCTCAGCGGCGACCACATCTACAAGATGGACTACAACAAGATGCTCCGCGACCACATCAAGAACAACGCCGACTGCACCATCGCCGTCCGCGAGGTTCCGTGGGAAGAAGCCAGCCGCTTCGGCATCATGAACACCAACCCCGATAACTCCATCAGCGAATTTGAAGAGAAGCCCGCCAACCCCAAGAGCAACAAGGCCAGCATGGGCGTGTACATCTTCACCTGGGACAAGCTGCGCAAGTACCTGACCGAGGACGCCGCCAATCCCAACAGCTCCAACGACTTCGGCAAGAACATCATCCCCAATATGCTGGGCGACAAGCAGCGCATGTTCGCTTACGACTTCGAAGGCTACTGGAAGGACGTGGGAACCATCGAAAGCCTCTGGGAGGCCAATATGGACCTGCTGGAGCTGCCCATGCCCATCGACCTGTATGACAAGAAGTGGCGCATCTACGGCCGCAGCCCCGGACTGGCCCCCCATTTCGTGGCCGAGGGCGGTAGCGTGGAAAAGAGCCTGATCACCGAAGGCTGCGAGGTCTACGGTAAGGTCAACCACAGCGTGGTCTTCGCCGGTGTTACCATCCGTGAAGGCGCCTGCGTGGAAGACTGCGTGCTCATGCCCGGCTGCGTCATCGAGCGCGGCGCACAGGTCCGCCGTGCCATCATCGCGGAAGACGCCGTCATCGGCGCCGGCGCTGTGGTGGGCGAAACCACCGGCAACATCGCCGTGGTCGGCGCAAACGTGAAGCTTCCCGCCGGCGCAACCGTCAAGGCTGGCGAGCAGTATAACGAGAAATAAGCCCCCGAAAAGGCTATCCCATATTTTTGACAAAGTGAGGAGAACACCATGAAAGATGTAATGGGTGTGATTTATACCGGTGATAAGGACAGCTTCCTTCGGGAGTTGACTCTTGTTCGCGCCATCGCTGCTCTTCCCGTTGCCGGACGCTACCGCGTGATTGACTTCCTGGTTTCCAGCATGGTCAACAGCGGCGTGCGCAACGTGGGCGTTATCATGCAGAAAAACTACCACAGCCTGATGGACCATCTGGGCAGCGGCAAGGAATGGGACCTCCACGGCAAGCGTGACGGTCTGTACATTCTGCCTCCCTTCCTGACCCGCGAGAACGTGGGCGTTTACAATGGTTCTCTGGATGCCCTGCACTCCAACATGAACTACCTGCGCCGTTCCCGCCAGGACTATGTGCTGTTCACCAACAGCCTGATCCTCTACAACCCCAAGCTGGACGAAATGTTCGACCAGCTGGATGACAGCTGCGACGCCGTGATGATGTACACCAAGGATCCTGCCATGCAGCGTCCCGAGTACGGCACCTACTTCGATGTGAACGAAGACGGCTTCGTTACCGACGTGGAAATCGACCCCACCAAGCCCCGCTACGAGAATACCTCCATGGACGCCCTGCTGATCTCCAAGAAGCTGCTCATCGACCTGATTGACCGGGGCGTGGCCCACGGCTATCATGACCTGATGCGGGATGTTATGCAGCGCATGATCCGCGACGCCGGCCTGAAGGTGAAGGGCTACGAGTACAAGGACATCTGCTTCCGCCTGGACAGCGTGCAGAGCTACTTCAACTTCAACATGAAGACCCTGGATACCGCCGTGCGCCACGAGCTGTTCCGGGAAGACCGTCCCATCTACACCAAGGTGCGCGACGAACTGCCCGCCCGCTACATGGAAGACGCCAAGGTCCTCAACTCCATGGTGGCTGACGGCTGCATCATCAACGGCACTCTGGATCACAGCGTGCTGTTCCGCGGCGTGCGCGTGGAAAAGGGCGCTACCGTCAAGAACTGCATCCTGATGCAGGACGCCTACATCGAGGAAGGCGCTTATCTGGAGAACTGCATCCTGGATAAGCAGGCCCACATCAAGAAGGACGTGCGGCTCATCGGGCCCAAGGCCTACCCCATCGTTATCTCCAAGAACATGGTGATCTGACCTTCCCGCCCGGAACATATTCTGTTCCGGGCATCTCTTCCATCATAAAACGGACAAGGAGTTGTTACTATGAAGATTCTGTTTACCTCCAGCGAATGCGTCCCATTCGTCAAAACCGGCGGCCTGGCCGACGTGGTTGGCGCTCTGGGCCCTGTGCTTGCCAAGATGGGCCACGACGTGCGCGTGATGGTTCCCATGTACACCGCCATCGATTCCAAGTGGCAGCAGCAGATGGAGTTTGAGCTGAACTTTGACGTGCAGCTGGGTTGGCGGCGGCAGTATTGCGGCATCAACACCCTCCGCAAGGACGGCGTCACCTACTACTTCCTGGATAACAAGTACTACTTCGGCCGGCCCTACATTTACGGCCTGGGCGGCGACGAATACGAGCGCTATGGCTTCTTCTGCCGCGCTGCGCTGAACGCCCTGCCCCTGCTGGACTTCCAGCCGGACATCATTCACGCTCATGACTGGCAGAGCGGCATGATCCCCGCCCTGCTCAAGATCCAGTACGCTCACCTGCCCTTCTATTCCAAGATGAAGAGCATGTTCACCATCCACAACCTGCAGTACCAGGGCATTTTCGGCATCAAGGAAGTGCAGGACGTTCTGGGCCTGGGCGACGATCTGTTCACCAACGACAAACTGGAGTGCTTCGGCTGCGCCAACTTCATGAAGGCCGGTCTGGTCTATGCGGACGTCATCACCACCGTCAGCCCCAGCTATGCTGAGGAAATCACCACCGCCTACTACGGCGAGCGTCTGGACGGCCTGATTCGCGCCCGTCATGACAGCCTCTACGGCGTGCTCAACGGCATCGACGTGGATGAGTACAATCCCGAGACCGATCCGCTGATCTATCACAACTACACCAAGGAAACCATCGAAACCAAGCAGAAGAACAAGATGGCCCTGCAGAAGGATCTGGGTCTGGAAGTGAATCCGGACATCCCCCTCATCGCCATGGTTGGCCGTCTGAGCAATCAGAAGGGCCTGGATCTGGTGGACTGCGTGCTGGGCGATATCATGAACGAGAACGTGCAGCTGGCCGTGCTGGGCATGGGCGAAGCCCGTTACACCAACCTGTTCAGCTGGGCTGAGCAGCAGTACCGCGGCAAGATGGCCGCCCGCTTCGCCATGGACCACGCTCTGGCCCATCGCCTGTATGCCGGCGCGGACTTCTTCCTGATGCCCTCCCTGTTCGAGCCCTGCGGCCTGAGCCAGCTCATCTCCCTGCGCTACGGCACCATCCCGATCGTCCGCGAAACCGGCGGCCTGCGGGACACCGTGCTCAGCTACAACAAGTACAACCAGGAAGGCAACGGCTTCACCTTCCTCAACTACAACGCCCACGACATGCTGAACGTGATCCGTCGCGCACTGGGTTACTACCGCGACCAGAAGGACGTGATCCGCACCCTGCAGGAGCGCGGCATGAGCGGCGATTACAGCTGGGGCCACAGCGCACAGGACTACGTGAAGATCTACAAAAAAATGATGGGCTGATTTCCCCCATCCATCGGCCGGAGCACCTGAAAAACGGGCTCCGGCCCTTTTTTCCGTATAAATCCTGTATTTTTATAAAGAACTGCCGGTCATGCGTTGACAAAAATCGCAGTAGGTGGTATCATACCTTCATTCAATCAAGGTGGCAACACCGGAAGTTAGGAGGAGTCGCGCGTGACGAACCTATGTGCCATGCGGTGCTACATGATGTGTGCGTGCGATTGCCCGTACTATTGTTGTTGCGCCGCTTAATGGATTCGCTTTCCAAGCCCGCCTCGCAATAGTGCGAGACGGGTTTTTTCTTAGCAACGAGCGCAATTCAGGAAAGGATGTGGACACACAATGTCCGAAACCCATGTGCCGCAGATTCAGCTGCAGGGGCTGACCAAGATCTACCCCATCCCCGGCGGCGAAGTTCAGGCGCTGAACAATATCAACCTGACCATTGAAAAGGGCGATATCTTTGGCATTATCGGCATGAGCGGCGCTGGCAAAAGCACGCTGATCCGCTGCCTGAACCGGCTGGATACCCCCAACGATGGCAAGATCCTCATCGACGGTGAGGACATCCTGGCCATGGACAAGAAAAGCCTGCTGGCCACCCGCCGCCGCATGGCCATGATCTTCCAGCAGTTCAACCTGCTGATGCAGAAGAACGTCGCCCGGAACGTGCGGTACCCCCTGGAAATTGCCGGCGTGCCCACCGAGGAAGCCGACAAGCGGGTGATGGAGCTGCTGGAAATCGTCGGTCTGGAAAGCAAGGCCAAGTCTTATCCCGCCCAGCTGTCCGGCGGCCAGAAGCAGCGCGTGGCCATCGCCCGTGCCTTGGCCAGCAACCCGGAAATGCTCCTGTGCGATGAAGCCACCAGCGCCCTGGACCCCATGACCACCCAGAGCATCCTGGATCTGCTCAAGCGCATCAACAGCGAGATGGGCATCACCGTGGTGCTGATCACCCACGAAATGGCCGTAATCCGCCAGATCTGCAACAAGGTTGCCATTCTGGACGGCGGCAAGCTGGTGGAGCAGGGCACCGTGGACGACGTGTTCATGCACACCAAATCCGCTGCCGGCAAGCGTCTGTTCGGCATCCTGCCGGACACCGAGAAAGCTGAAATCCCCACCCAGCCTTCCCTGCGCATCGTGTTTGACGGTGCGTCCTCCGGGCAGCCCATCATCAGCCGCCTGGCCAAGGAGCTGGATATGGACGTGAACATCCTGTCCGCCAACATGCACCAGCTCAACGACAAAACCTACGGCCAGATGCTGATCCAGCGTCCCGCCGATCCCGCCGACGTAAAGCGGGTCATGGAATACCTTCGTAATAACGGCCTGAATGTAGAGGAGGTGCACGGCTGATGTCCTGGTCTGATCTTGGTCCCGTACTGGCGCAAGGCGCGCTGGAAACCCTGTACATGACCCTGTGGTCAAGCCTGTTTGCCTATCTGATCGGCCTGCCCCTGGGCGTTCTGCTGGTGGTCACCCGCCGGGACGGCATCATGCCTGCCCCCACCCTGAACTCGGTTCTGGGCGTGGTGATCAACTTCCTGCGCTCCATTCCATTCATCATTATGCTGGCCATGCTTTTCCCCGTCACCCGCGCCATTATGGGCAGCGCCATCGGCACCACGCCCATCATCTTCCCGCTGGTGGTCAGCGCTTTCCCCTACGTGGCCCGTATGGTGGAAAGCTCCCTGGAAGAGGTGGATCACGGCATCATCGAAGCCGCCCAGTCCATGGGTTCCACCAACAGCCAGATCATCTTCAAGGTGCTGCTGCCTGAAGCCGTTCCCTCTCTGGTCAACGGCGCGGCCATCAGCATTACCACCATTCTGGGCTACACCGCTCTGGCCAGCGCGGCAGGCGGCGGCGGTTTGGGCGCCCTGGCCATCGTCAAGGGCATGAACGTGCGCAACTTCGATATAATGTACTCCGCCAGCATCCTGCTGGTGATCATCGTGCAGATTATCACGGTTTTTGGAACTCGGCTCACTCGGAGCCTTGATCATAAACGACGCTAATTACAGAAAGGACGGTACTCCTCATGAAGAAAAAGACTTTGATTATCATCGTCGCCATCATCGCTGTGCTGGCCATTGCTGCCGCCATCGTCATCCCCAAGCTGGCTGCCAAGCCCTCCAACAAGATCTCCGTGATCGCCACCACCAACCCCCATGCCGAAGTCATGGAACTGGTTCGGGACGACCTGGCCGCTCTGGGCTACGAGCTGGAGCTGCAGGTTGTGAGCGACTATGTGGTTGAAAATCCCGCCACCTCCGCTGGCGACGTGATGGCCAACTTCTTCCAGCATGTGCCCTACCTGGCTGGCTACAACAGCGAGGTTGAAGAAAAGGACCAGCTGCAGGCCGTTATCTTCACCCACTTCGAGCCCATGGCCATCTACGCCGGCACCAAGACCAGCCTGGATGACATCGCCGATGGCGACAAGATCGCTGTGCCCAACGACCCCGTCAACGAGAACCGCGCCCTGATGCTGCTGGCTGACGCTGGCCTCATCACCCTGCCCGAAGGCACCACCCTGGAAAGCACCTGCACCGCTCTGGACATCGTGGACAACCCCCACAACCTGGAGATCGTCGAGCTGAACGCTGAGCTGATCCCCGGCGCCCGTGAGGACGTTGCCTACGCCGTCATCAACGGCAACAACGCCACCCTGGTCGACCTGATCCCCTACAAGGATGGCCTCTACGCCGAGCAGGCTGGCAGCGCCGCCGCTGAAGCTTACGTGAACATCGTCGTGGTTCGCCCCGAGAACGCCGAGGCCGAGTGGGTCAAGGCTCTGGAGCAGGTCATGTACACCCAGGAAGTTTACGATCTGATCGTGAACGCCGGCTTCGCCCCCACCTTCACCCCCGCCAAGTAATTCTTTCAGGCAACTGAAAACCAAGCGGATACAGCATTTGCGCTGTGTCCGCTTCTTTTTTGAAAAAATTTTTTCAAAAAACATGTTTTATGTGTTTCAAACACCCCGGATGTGGTGATATAATAAACGTAAAGGCTAACAGCCAACAAAACAAACAACAAATTTCAGGAGGTATATCAATATGAAGTGGGTTTGCAAAGTTTGCGGTTATGTTCATGAAGGTCCAGAGGCTCCCGAGTTCTGCCCCGTGTGCAAGGCTCCTGCCAGCAAGTTTGCCAAGATGGGCGGCGATAAGGTTTGGGCTGCCGAGCATGTGATCGGCGCGGCTGAGGGCGCTCCCGAAGACATCATCATGGGTCTGCGTGAGAACTTCCAGGGCGAGTGCACCGAGGTCGGCATGTACCTGGCCATGGCCCGTGTGGCTCACCGCGAGGGCTATCCCGAAATCGGCCTGTACTGGGAAAAGGCTGCCTACGAAGAAGCCGAGCACGCCGCCAAGTTTGCCGAGCTGCTGGGCGAAGTTGTGACCGCCTCCACCAAGAAGAACCTGGAAATGCGCGTTGACGCCGAGAACGGCGCCACCCAAGGCAAGTTCGATCTGGCCAAGCGCGCCAAGGAACTGAACCTGGATGCCATCCACGACACTGTGCATGAAATGGCCCGCGACGAAGCCCGTCACGGAAAAGCTTTCGAAGGCCTGCTGAAGCGGTACTTCGGCTAATACAAACACCTCATGGGGCTGGTTTTACTGGCCCCATGTTTTAATGCTGAGGGAAATATGAGTATTGATGCAAAAACCCTTCTCGCTCGTAGATTTGTCGAAGAAGTATCCCAGTTGGCCTTAAAGTATGGGCTTAACTATTTTGTTGTGACAGATGGTGCCAGCGGGATCAGCAATTCAGGGAATCCTGCTGTCGAACATGCGCGGAAATGCCATACGGAGTGGGAGATGGCAAACGGCATTGATCCAGAGCACGACTGGTCGCGAGACCCTTCTGCTTAATTGGCGTCATGGCAAGGCTTTCGAAGGCCTGCTGAAGCGGTACTTCTTCTAATCCATCAAAAGAAAACTCAGCCCTCCCCCACTTACGGGAGAGGGCTTTCTTTATGCCATTTTGGATGCAACAGACGCGGTAACAAGTTCCACCGCCGCTTTCACAAAACCGTGATACTCCTCCACGGAAATGGCGATGAACTCCCGGCCTTCCTCCGCCGCAGGCATGTGGCCCATCACGCCGATTTTCCGCACGATGGCCCCTTGAGGCAGAAAACCCAGGTAATCAGGAAAGTCCTGCAATGGCAGGATTTCTGTCACAAAGGCGGATTGGGGATGGTTTGCCAGATAGACTGCCTCTATCGCTTCCACATCCTTGAGCCGTTCTGCCTTGGGAAGAAGCGGCTTAATGCTGTCGTAGGTTTCCGGCATGCCGTCGCTTTGCAAGGAAAGAACCGGATGGGCCTTGATCCGCCGCCAGGTGGCTTTCACCCGTTCCTCGTCCCGGATCATCTGCTGGTAAAGCGCATCCACCAGCAAATGGGCGTAGTAGCCCAGCAGGAAGGAGCGTTCCTCCTGGGTGGATGCTTTGGCATAGCGCGGGGCGGCGTATTCCTCCCAGAAACGGTCGCAGTCAGAGAGCACCTTCCGCTGGCTGCCCATCCAATGGGTCATCTGCCGGGGAGGGGTGAAAACCGTCCAATCGGCATTTTCCACGTTGCAGTCCGGGGCGATGCTCCCCACGCAGAACCCCCGCCGATGCAGCTGGGGCAGCCGCTCGAGCACTTCATCCGCCACCCAGAGGTGTGTGGGCCATGTTGACATTTTTCTCCCTCCTGTCTCAAAACCATTTCCGTATGGTATTTCCTCTGCCATTCATTTTATCATAGCACAAAAGAGACAGCAAGCAAAACGCTTGCTGCCTGCCATTTTGTTACAATGATGATTACTCAAACACCGCAGTCAGGGTGAAGGGAGATGCGAAGGTGATCTCCGTGGTGAGGGCGGTGGGGTCGGCCACGACGGCGTCGGCAGCGTCAACCTGCCAGCCAGTGAAGGTGGCGCCGTCCTTGGGCTCTGCCGTGACGGTGATGGAGTACTCGGAGAAGTACCGCACGCCGGTGGCTTCACCCACAGGAATGTTGCGGTTGTTGACGTAAATCACGCCCTTGGAAGCATCGGAGCTCTGGAGGGTGATTTCCGTGGGATCGCTGAGTTCGAAGGCCTGCTGGATCAGGTACGGGAAGGTGCCGTAGCGGCCGTCAAAGAACACACCCACATCTTCCAGATGGCCCTTCAAAGCCTCCTCGGTGTCCCAGTTTTCACCCCAGAAGGGGCCGAAACGCTCGTAGGTCATGGCGCCGTAGGGCAGGTACTGCTCCGTCATGGTTTCCAGAAGCTGGGCGCACCGCGGACGGGAGAAGTAGAAGTTGCGCACGTCGCACAGGGAAAGGATCATCTCCCGCTTGAAGTCCTCGTTGTTCATGAGGGATTCCAGCATCCAGGCGGGATGTCCGTCCTCGCCGATGGTCACAAAGAAGTAGTCCTTCAGGTTGTTGTAGGAGAAATTGTCGCCCAGGTCATACACGCCGGAGGAGCTGTCCGAGTCAAAGAGCATGACGCGCCACTTGCCGTCGGCCACAGGGCTGTCGTCAATGCCGGGCTCACGCACGCGCCACAGCTCCCAGTTATTATCCTGGAAGAAGCCGTCCGTGTTGTGGATGTACAGCGTCACGGCCACAAAGTCGATAAAGGAACCCAAATCCAGCATCTCGCCGGCTTCAGCGTAGAGGTCCGGATCCGTCATATCTTCGTAGGCGATGAAGTCGTACATATCCCAGTAGAGATCCTCGTCTTCTTCCTCACCGTCTTCGATTTCGTTGTTCTTGATGGTGACCACGTTTTCATTGGCGATGCCGTAGTGGTAGTCAATGAAGTTATCGCTGAATTCCTCATTGAGGGTGTAGAGGCCCCAGAACTCACCATTGATCAGGCCAATCACGGGCCGATTGGCGGCGGTATCCAGCCGGAGGCCGGTGGCCAGGCGGGAGATGTAGGGGTCGCGGATCAGGGCGAAGCCGCGGTCGTTGCCGCCATTGCGCAGGGTGACGTGCTTGTACTTTTTGAGAATCTCACCGTCAGACTCCCGGAAGTTGTCCTCAAACAGGGGATACTTCAGGTTCTTCAGGCTGTAATCCTCACGGGCGAAAAGCTTCAGGCTCTTCTGCGGGGCGCTGCGGCTGACGCCGCCCTTGATGCGTACGCCCATGGCCTGCTGGAAGGTGTCTTCCGGCATGAGGAAATCCACCGTGACGGGCCGTTCCCACTCCCGGCCCCGGTTGGAGTAATTGCCCTGGGCAGCCCAGTTTTCGAAGGGCTCGTCCTGCTCGGACTTCCACTCGTCAAAGCTGGCGCCCAGCATATAGATGCCGGTCTCGTAATGGAAAAAGTCGTCCGGCTCAATCATCAGGGAGATGACGGGCAGGTCGCCGAAAAGCTCCTGGCGGTCATAGCCCACAAAGTATGTGGCGCTGGTCACCGGGGTTTGGGTGCCGTCCCCATTGACCGCCATGGCGCGGATGATCTGCGCGGAGGGAAAATCCACCGGGGGCAGCTCATACACGTCCAAGGTAGTGCCGGGCACCTGGGCCAGGGTATCCACCTTGGCGGTGGTCAGGTTGATCTGGAAGGGGCCGCTGTAGACCAGGTCGGTCTCGTCGGGCACGGAACCGTCGATGGTGTAGTAGATGGTTGCGCCCTCATCGGCAGTCATTTCCAGCTGGAAGGCCTCCATGTAGAAGCCGCTTCCGTGGCTGAAGGTGACGCCGCTCGCCGCTTCCTCGGCCAGGGCAGGCAGGCACAGGCAGATGACCAATGCGGCCAATACCGTCAGAATAAACGCTCGTTTCATAACATTCTTCTCCTATTCGGGTTTTGTGAAATTATACCATGCCGGGCAAGGCCGGGTCAACGGCAGGGCCGTTTTTGCCCTGTTTCTTTCTGCTTGCGCGGGCGGATGAAATCAGGTAAAATATGGGCAGCAAACGCATGCAAAAAGGAGCAAAACCATGAGCCTGATCGTGAACCTGTACTACACCGGCAAGGACGGAAACGCCCAGAAATTTGCGGAGGAGATGGTGTCCTCCGGCATTGTGGAGGCCATCCGGGCCGAGGAAGGCAACGA
The DNA here is from genome assembly GCA_017937655.1 of Clostridia bacterium. Taxonomy (GTDB): domain Bacteria; phylum Bacillota; class Clostridia; order Christensenellales; family Aristaeellaceae; genus Limiplasma. The sequence goes on from JAGBDE010000023.1 coordinate 78,317, forward strand.
GCGCTACGAGTACTTTTTCCCCATGGACGACCCGGAAACCGTGCTGCTCATTGACCGCTGGAAGGATCAGGCCGCGCTGGACGTTCACCACAAGTCGCCCATGATGGCGCAGATCGCCGCCCTTCGGGACAAGTACAAGCTGCGCCTCCGGGTGGAGCGATATCGGGAAGAATAAATGAAAGCCCCCTGCATACCGCAGAGGGCCTTTTTGTTATTCACGCCTGAGAACGCAGGACTTGGCGCAGGGATGCACGTCCACGCCGTTCCAGCGGTAGTCATGCACGCCCACATCCTCCGGGGTCAGGCCGACAAAGGCGCTTTCCATGCCATGGATGCGGATCTCGTCCTCGCCAAGCTCCACAATCACGTGAAGGGGATCCTTGTAGAACAGGTTCTTCACTTCCATTTTCTCCGGCGTGACGCTCCACCAGCAGAACTGGGATGCGGAGGAAACGGTGTAGTAAGGTACGCCGCCGATCTGCTTCAGGTCGCTGCCATGGTCGTGGCCGTTCATGCACAGGCGCACGTCCCTGCCCGCAAAAAGGCGCTGCACGTCCTCCTTGTTGGCAATGCCCCGCCGGGCAAAGGGGTTCACCAGGCTCATGTGAGAGAAAATGACGTACTTCTTGCCGTCGGAAAGCTGCGCATCCAGCCAGGAAAGCTGCTCCTCCGGCACCACCGGGTAGAGGGATGGCACCCGCTCCCGGTTGGGGAAATGGAACTCTCCCTGCTCGCTTTTCCAATAGCATGTGTCCAGGATGATGAACTTGTAATCGCCCATTTCAAAGGCCTCGTAGGGGCGATCTTTTCCCAGGAATTTCAACGAATGGGCGATGTCCCATTCCTGCACATCGTGGTTGCCGATGGTGTGATGCACAGGAATGCCGCAATTTTTCAGCGCGTCCATGACGGGAGAATAGTCCTCCGTGGGGAAGCACAGGTCGCCCAGAGAAACGATGAAATCCACCTTTTCTTCCCTGGCGTGGCGCAGGATGGCATGAAGCCGCTCCAGCCCGTCCGTGCAGTCCTCCAGGTGCAAATCTCCAAACACCAGAAAACGGATCATGCTTCGCACTTCCTTCCTCAGATATTCAGCAACACCAGCGCTGCCAGGATCACACAAAGGCCGATGACCTTGCGGGTATTCAGCTTTTCCTTGAAGAAAATCACTCCCGCCAGTGCCACCAGCACGATGGTGCCCACGCTGAAGGTGGGATAGACCACCATGGCGGGAACGTCGGCCAGGGAAAGCAGCAGGAAGCGGGCGGAAAAATAGTTAGGCACGCCGATCAGCAGGCCGAACACCGCGTCCTTCCAGCCAAAACGCTGCTTTTTCACAATGCACAGAAGCACGCACAGCACCAGCGCCACAAAGAAGGTGTACAGCAGGAACTGGTCTTTCAGAGCAGCCGGGCCCACCTGCTCGAATACCTTGGACATGGCATCGGCGCTGCCACCGGTGAGCATCAGCAGAATGAGGCCCCCCATGCTGACAGAGGCGCTGCTCCGTCCGCCGGTGCCCTGGATGATGAAAATGGCCGCCACCGCCGCCAGGATGCCCAGCAGCTGGGTCAGGCGGGGCTGCTCCTTGAACACCAGAATGGCCAGCAGCGTGGGCACGATAACCCCCAGCTTCATAAAGGTGGAGGGCAGCACCACGCCGTTTTTGGAAATGTTCCATTGCAGCAGCACAAATCCGGCCAGATAAAGCACGCCGTTGACCACGCCCAGAAGCAGGGTCATTGTCAGGCCATCGGCCCGGGGAAACAGTTCCATACCGCCGGAAAAGGCGTAGGCCAGGCCGCAGCACATGACGTAATTCATGGCCAGCTTGCTCATGCTGTCGCCGGTGTATTTCTCGCTCAGGCGCATCAGCACGCTGACCAGCATGCTGCTCAGGATGGCCAGAATCAGGTAGATCATCGTCCGTACCTCCAAAAAACAATGCAATGTAACGTTTATACCATAATCGCCCGGGAAAAGCAATGTACGTAAACGTTTTCATTGACATTGAACAACGTCTATGATACTATACAAACAAAGCCAATCGCACAATTTCACAACGCATCAGGAGGGCTTGCACTATGAAAACCATCGGAATCGGCGTATTGGGATGCGGTAACATTTCCGACATCTATCTTTCCAACCTGACCAGCTTTTTCCCCTATGTGACCGTGGAGGCCGTGTGCGACCTGGACGAAACTAAGGCCCGTGCCCAGGCCGAGAAATACGGCATCGGCAAAGTGCTGACTTTGGAAGAAATGCTGGCGGATGAATCCATCCGCATCGTGCTGAACCTGACCACGCCCAAGTCCCACTATCCGCTGACCAAGCGCTGCCTGGAGGCGGGCAAGAACGTCCACACGGAAAAGCCCCTGGCCCTGAACTATCGCGACGCGGCTGAGCTTTGCTCTATCGCTGAGGAAAAGGGCCTGCTGCTGGGCTGCGCCCCGGACACCTTCTTCGGCGCCAGCTGGCAGACCGCCCGGGAAGTGATCGACCGGGGCGACATCGGCAGGGTCATCTCCGGCGAGGCCTTCTTCCTCAACTCCGGCGCGGAAGATTGGCACCCCTCCCCCGCCTTCTACTATGAGAAGGGCGGCGGCCCCGTGTTCGACATGGGCCCCTACAACCTGCACAATCTGTTCAACCTGCTGGGCCCCGCCGACGGCCTGTTCGGCATGCACACCAAGGGCCGGGAGGAGCGGCTCATCACCAGCCAGCCCCTGTGCGGCACCAAGATTCCCGTGGAGGTGCCCACCCACGTCAGCGGGCTGATCCACTTCGCGTCCGGCGCGGTCATCAGCATCATCGAGAGCTTTGACGCCGTCATGACTTCCCTCCCCCACATCGAGCTCCACGGCACGGAGGGTTCCCTCCTGCTGCCCGACCCCAACTATTTTGGCGGCGACGTGCTGCTGTGCAAAAAGGGCGACACCCAGTGGAAGCCGGTCAGCATCGGCCACCCCTACGGCAGCAACCAGCGGGGCGCAGGCGTTTGCGACATGGCCAAGTGCCTGCTGTTCGGCGGCACGCCCCGGGCCAGCGGACGGATGGCCGCCCATGCGGTGGAGGTCATGGAAAGCCTGCACCTGAGCTGGGACGAAAAGCGTTTTGTGTCCCTCCAAAGCACCTTTTCCCAGCCCGCGCCTCTTCAGGGCGAGCTGTAATCCAGGAGAGAGAAACCTATGCAAACCCAGAGAAAACTGCGTAACATCGGCATTTTTGCCCATGTTGACGCGGGCAAGACCTCGCTGTCTGAGCAGCTGCTGGCCCATGCGGGGGCCATCCGCCAGGTGGGCAGCGTGGACAGCGGCACCGCCCACACAGACAACCTGAGCGTGGAACAGCGCAGAGGCATTTCCGTGAAAGCCACCTGCGTTTCCTTTGCGTGGAAGGATGTGCAGGTCAACCTGATCGACACCCCCGGCCACGTGGATTTTTCCGCTGAGGTGGAGCGTTCCTTCTGGGCGCTGGACGCGGCGGTGCTGGTCATCTGCGGGGTGGAGGGCGTGCAGCCCCAGACCGAGGTGCTGTTCCACGCCCTCAGGGAGCAGCGCATTCCCATCCTGCTGTTCATCAACAAGATGGATCGGGACGGCGCCGACGCCACCGCCGTCCTCAAGCAGATCCACCGCCTGCTGTCCCCTGCCGCCGCTTTGCTGGACGACGTGGACAGCCTGGCCGAAGTCATCTGCGCCACGGACGACGAGCTGATGGAACGTTATCTTTCCGGCGACATGCCGGAGGAAAGCCTGCTGCTCAAGCGGATGCAGACCCTCACCCGTCAGGGCGAGGCCTATCCGGTGTTGACCGGTTCCGCCCTGCGGGATATGGGCATCGAGAAGGTTCTGGACGGCATCGTGGACTATCTGCCCGGGCCGGACACATCCTCCGGCGAATTGTGCGGCGTGGTTTTCGCCGCCGGGCAGGACAGTACCCTGGGCCGGGGCGCATGGGTGCGCCTCTTTGGCGGCGAACTGGAAAACCGTACCGCCCTGACTTTACCCGCCGGAGTGGACCCTATGACCGGCGAGGAAAAGACCGTCCAGCGGAAGATCACCCAGATCCGCGGCGTTTCCGGCGGCGACAAGGGCAAGATCTCCGCCGGGGAAATCGCGGTGGTGTATGGCCTGGGCGATATCGCCATCGGCCATGTGCTGGGCAGGGCAGAACATCTGCCCCGGAAAGTCATGCCTGGCAGTCTGCGCACGCCGCTGATCACCGTCCAGGCCGTGCCGGACAGCCCGGAGCAGCTTCATGCCTTGCGGGAAGCCTGCCTCATCCTGTCAGGCGAAGACCCCCTGCTTCAGGCCCGGTTCGTCCGCAGCCTGAACCAGCTGCACCTGAGCGTGATGGGCTCCATCCAGTTGGAAATCCTCCAGGAGCTGCTGAAAACCCGCTTCTCCCTGGGCGTGCATTTCACCGATCCGGCGGTCATCTACCGGGAGACCATCGCCCAACCCGCCCGGGGCTTTGTGGCTTACACCATGCCCAAGCCCTGCTGGGCCATCATGGAATTCCTGATTGAACCCGCTCCTCGCGGAAGCGGCATTACCTTTGTTTCGGAAGTCCCCGAACGGGAGCTGACCAGCCGCTACCAGCACCAGGTGCAGCAGGCGCTTCCCCTCGCCCTGAGCCAGGGCCGCCTGGGCTGGCAGGTCACCGACGTGAAGATCACCCTGAAAAGCGGCAACAGCCACCAATGGCACACCCATCCCCTGGACTTTATCGTGGCCACCCCCATGGGCATCCAGGACGGCTTGCAGCGGGGCGGCAGCCAGCTGCTGGAGCCCATTCTGGACGTGCGCTTCCTCCTGCCCCAGGACGCCGTGGGCCGCATCATCAGCGATATCGCCCTCATGCGCGGCGAAGTCACCTCCACCCTCACCGACGGCCAGCGGGTCAGCCTGCACGCGCTGCTGCCCGTGGCCACCAGCATGGACTATTCTTCCCAGCTGGCGTCCATCACCGGCGGCCGCGGCAGCATGACCGTCAGCCTGCACGGGTACCGGGAATGCCCGCTAGAGCTGGGACAAACGGCTCAGCGGCGCAACGTGGATCCGCTGGATACCAGCAAGTATATCCTGGCTGCAAGAAGTGCGCTTGAGGGCGGGATATTTGAAGTGTAATTCTTTTTTTGCCTCCGGCGGCCCTGCTGGCGACGGAGGGAAGCGGGTGTCCAGTGGACACAACGCCAAAGGCGTTAGCGACCCGCAGTCGTCAACCGAAGCAAGTTCAAGCCGCAGTAGCGGCTTGAACGCCGACTGAGGTTGCGGATGGCCTTCTTTTCTTCTGAGAAGAAAAGAAGCAAAAGAAGCGCTTTTCACATGTTTTGGGATAGAGAAAAGGCTGGAAGATTTATCTTCCGGCCTTGTGCGGGGTGCAGGGGGCCTCAGGCCTCCTGCCGGGTGTGGGCAGAGCCCACAATTCCTACACATGTTGCAGTTCTTTCTTGCGTTTTTCGCCCCGATGGAGTAAGATAGTAGTGGCAGAATTTGTACAGACAACTTTATACCGCACTACATATATGGAAGGAGCAGATCACTTTGGACAAGCAGCATATTGCGCAAATCATCTCCGGCGGCAAGGCCGTCATCGGCATTGAGCTGGGTTCCACCCGCATCAAGGCCGTGCTCATCGACGACACCCACGCTCCCGTTGCATCCGGCGACCACACCTGGGAAAACCGCCTGGAAAACGGTGTTTGGACTTATTCCCTGGACGAGGTCTGGCAGGGCCTGCAGGATGCTTTTGCCAACCTGAAGGCCGACGTTGAAAAGCAATACGGCGTGAAGCTGACCACCGCCGCCGGCATGGGCTTCTCCGCCATGATGCACGGCTACCTGCCCTTTGACAAGGACGGCAAGCAGCTGGCTGAGTTCCGCACCTGGCGCAACACCATGACCGAGGAAGCCGCCGCCAAGCTGACCGAGCTGTTCCAGTTCAACATTCCCCAGCGGTGGAGCATCGCCCACCTGTGCCAGGCCATGCTCAAGGGCGAAACCCATGTGAAGGATATCGACTTCCTGACCACCCTGGCCGGTTACGTCCACTGGAAGCTGACCGGCAAGCGGGTCATGGGCGTGGGCGAGGCCTCCGGCATGTTCCCCATCGACAGCAACATCCTGGACTACGACAAGGCCATGGTTGAAAAGTTTGACAAGCTGGCCGCCGATATGGGCTACACTTGGACTCTTATCGACATCCTGCCCAAGGTTCTCAACGCGGGCGAGGACGCTGGCGTTCTGACTGCCGAGGGCGCGCTGCTGCTGGATCCCACCGGCGAGCTTCAGGCCGGCATTCCCCTCTGTCCTCCCGAAGGCGACGCAGGCACCGGCATGGCCGCCACCAACAGCGTGGCCCAGCGCACCGGCAACGTGTCTGCAGGCACCTCTGTGTTTGCCATGATCGTGCTGGAGAAGGCCCTGAGCAAGGTCTATCCCGAGATCGACATGGTCACCACCCCCACCGGCAAACCCGTGGCCATGGTGCACTGCAACAACTGCACCAGCGACCTGAACGCCTGGGCCAACGTGCTGCAGGGCTTCACCAAGGCCGCCGGCGCTGAGATGAACCCCGGCCAGATCTTCCCCGTGCTGTTCAACGCCGCTCTGGAGGGCGACAAGGACTGCGGCGGCGTGGTCAACGTCAACTATCTCTCCGGCGAGCCTGTCACCGGCCTGGAAGAGGGTCGGCCCATGGTGGCCCGCCTGCCCGGCATGACCTTCACTTTCGCCAACTTCGCCCGCAGCCTGGTTTGCGGCGCCATCGTCAGCCTGAAGCTGGGCATGGATATCCTGAACGGCGAAAAGGTGCAGATCGACTCCCTGCTGGGCCACGGCGGATTCTTCAAGACTCCCCGGGTCGGCCAGAGCCTGCTGGCGGCTGCCCTGAACACCCCCGTGTCCGTCATGGAGACCGCCGGCGAGGGCGGCCCCTGGGGCATGGCTCTGCTGGCCGCCTACCGTGTCAACGGCGCTGAAGGCCAGACTCTGGAAAGCTACCTGACCGAGAAGGTTTTCTCCGGCGCCAAGAGCGAGACCATCCAGCCCGACGCCGCCGACGAGGAAGGCTTCCGCATCTACACGGAGCGCTTCTCCGCTCTGCTGGACGCCCAGCGCGCTGCCGTCAAGGGCCTGCGCGGCTGATCACAGGAGGATAAAAGCATGCTTGAAGCTTTGAAAAAGGCCGTTTACGAGGCCAATATGGAACTGCCCGCCCGGGGCCTGGTCACCTATACCTGGGGCAATGTTTCCGGCATTGACCGGGAAAGCGGCCTGGTGGTCATCAAGCCCTCCGGCGTGGAATACGAAGACCTGCGACCCGAGGATCTGGTGGTGCTGAACCTGAACGGCGAGAAGGTGGAGGGCGACATGAATCCCTCCTCCGACACCAAGACCCACCTGGCCCTGTACCGCGCTTTCCCCGATCTGGGCGGTATCGTCCACACCCATTCCACCCACGCGGTGGCCTGGGCCCAGGCCGGCCTGGACATTCCCTGCTACGGCACCACCCACGCCGACTACATCTACGGCGCGGTGCCCTGCACCCGCTCCCTCACCCCTGAGGAAGTGGAGGCCGACTACGAGCTCAACACCGGCAACGTCATCATCGAGACCTTCAACGGTCGCGGACTGAACCCGGTGCACGTGCCCGCCGTCATCTGCCAGAACCACGGCCCTTTCACCTGGGGCAAGGACGCCGCCCAGGCCGTCTACCATGCCGTCGTTCTGGAAGAAGTGGCCAAGATGGCCCTCCTGACCCGCCAGGTGAACCCCTCCGCCGGCCCTGCGCCTCAGTTCATCCAGGACAAGCACTTCATGCGCAAGCACGGCCCCAACGCCTATTACGGCCAGAAGAAGTGATTTCGTGGGCTCTGCCCACAAACGGCACAAAAAAATATATTTTCTACAGCAACTGTCAAGAAGGATTCAAAAAAAGGAAAAGACGATATTTGGTTTTACGACCAAGTATCGCCTTTTTTTCTATCAAAACCCAGATATATTTCTGTTCTTTCTATTCAAACATTACAGAAAAACAAATTAGGACTATGTTTTCCTGCCAGAAACTCATAATGAAGCCGTTAGGAAATTCATTGATTATCAATAGTACAAAAAGAACCCGGAAGGCTCTCCTTCCGGGAAAATAGAATCTTAGTGATTACTGGCAACGTTGCGGCGTTTCATCAACAGGACGGCCACGAACCCAGCAATAATCAGCGAAACCAGCCAAAGGATAGGCGTGGAGTTGTCGCCAGTGACAGGTACAACAGGGACATTTTCCGGTTTCTTGTTCTTTTCTTCCCAAGCAACAGCAATGGGAGAAAGACCGGTCACCTCAAACCGGATGCCATCAGGCGTGTTGATAACGGAAGGGTATTCTATATCGCCAGCCTTATGATCCTTGGTAGTGGTAGTAAACATATGGGCGACCACAAACCTGTGGGTAGTCATACCTGTTCCTTCGGGATAGGGTAAAACTACAGTTAGTTTGCCTTCTTCAGGCCAATTGTTTTCGTCGGCTTCGATCCAAGTTTTTCCGCCATCCTCAGAATACATCAAAGCAACTTCATAAACCTTTGTATTGTCAACAGAAACGTTCATATCGTTTTTTGTAGCCTTTGTCAGCACCTGAATCTCCATAGTGTTTTGGATCTCAGCAGCGGTATCCAGTTCAGGATTAGCTTTCAGATCTTCGGAAATGGCGTCTTCCGGAATTCCCTCTTCCACCTCCAGCTTATACTGCTCTTCTGGTTCAGGATTGGGAGTCAGTTCTTCCTCCGGTTTTGGTAGAACACGGAAATAATAGCTTTCATTACAAAGCTGATTCTCACTATCAATGCAAGTATAATTTGTCGGGGTTATCTCCAACCGAAGGATCCTGTTATTCATTTCCATGCTCGCAGTGAAGATCAGGTCTTTTTCAAAAGAGAATGGCGTGAAAGAATCTTCTTCTTCAAGATATAATGCAAGAAAATAGAACATTTCCAAGTCATTTACAGTGCTTGAATATTGGGACTTAACGCTAAATGTTTCACCCTCGGTAACAGTAATGACGTTTCCATCGGGTTGATGGCTAAAGGAAAAGTCGTATTCAATAGGATCGGATAAAAGAGGCCGCCAATCAACAAATTCAACAGCATTGTATTGCCAATCTTCACAAATAACCTTAATTCGATTTTCATAATCGGTAATTGTGATGACAGGTCGGAAAGCAACGGAAAGAGTCTCCTCTCCTTCTTTACGCATTGGAGTAAATTTATGTTTGTTTTCAGTAGAAACCAAATCATCCGTTACATAAATGACTGTACCTTCTTCATCGAACTCAAAGTGGGCGGAGTACCATTCGCAAGTAACGACTGAATCCGGGGAAAGCCCTGTGGAGTTTATCCATGCAAACTTCTCCATAGGCACATCCAGTGTCATTGTAACTTCAACGCCTTCTTTTACCGACCATATGGAAAGCCCATGATAGGAAGATTGGGATTCAATAGAATTTTCAACATCGGTAGTTGCAACAACATAGGGAGCTGCTTCATTATGATTAATAATTTGCCATTCCGATTCAGGAACTGGTAAAATATTAAACTTAATACTTCTTCCATAATAAGTCATGGAATTATTAACATCGTAAAGATTTTGCGGTCCAAAAGTAATATTCAAATAATTTCCATCAAGTTCTTTGGTTGCAGTAAGACTCCAGGTATTTGCTCTACGGTCTTCGTTTGTAATATATTTATATACATAACCATCTGCGTCTTCTAAATACATGTAATATGAGTACTGGACATCTGCATCGGGAACATCACAGGAATAATCTACACTAACAGTAAACGTATCACCCTCGGTAAGAGTGACGGTATAATCTACAATTTCATGGCTATAGGTTATGTCCCATTCGGCCGTCCCTTCAACCGGAGGCTGCCAACGAACCAATTCTATTGTTTGGTAAGCATTTTCCGCAACAATTTGCTTACCAGCGGATTTATCCGTAATGGTAATCACAGGCATTATGTGATAACTGAAAAAACCAAACTCATCTTCTGCTACAGGTGTGAATTTACATTCGGCTGTAGAAGACAGTTTTTGATCCTTTACCCAGCTATTATTTGCTGCTTTCATCTGATACCATTCATATGAATATTCCAAATCCGAACCGAGACCATAAGAGCTTATGTCAATGTCGGCAGTAATCGTCACCTGGGAGCCTTCTTTTACACTCCAGTCATTTGAATGAGAATACTGGCTCATATCCAGAACGCTGTCCGGTTCGTCAGAAGTAACCATGTAGCTAAAGGTGGCCGATGTGTCATTGATTGTCTCAGATGATTCTGCCATACTGACTATCGGCAAGCAAAATATTATCGCAAGTATCAATGACAAAAATACTTTGATGAAAATTTTTGCTTTATTCATATGAACCTTTCCTTTCGTAAACGAATATTCTTTTATATAATATACTCATAAGAATTTTTTGTCAATACAACAAAACCTATTTTGTTTTCTTCATTCTTCATGCTTTCAATAACAAATTTCATTTATCTGACATTCTATATAAGATATATTCAAAAAAACTCTATTACCTTTGCCAAGAAACAATTTCTGCAAACGATGCCTGAACTTTCATGATAAAATTTTCTTATTAGGTGCTTTTCGTCAGAAAAAACGCCGGAGGATGATCCGTCCGGCGTTTGGGTTTTACTTATGATACAGCTTGTGGCTCTGGTACTTGGGATCGCAGGTCACGTTCATCTTGAGCCGCTTGAAGATGTTGGCGTCCACCGCGGGCAGGATGACTGTGGAGTGGGCCTCGCAGCCGCTGAGCAAGGGCAGCTGGCGCATGGCCAGGGCGGCTACCTCGTTGGTGGCGGCGCAGATGGACAGCGCCACCAGCACCTCGTCGCTGTGGAGGCGGGGATTGTGGTTGCCCAGATAGTCGCACTTGAGGGAGCGCAGGGGCTCGATCACCGTGGGAGAGATCAGCTTGATGCCCTTGGGGATGCCGGCCAGCACCTTCAGCGCATTGAGGATCACGGCGGCAGAGGGGCCCAGCAGGCTGGAGGTCTTGCCGGTGATGACGGTGCCGTCAGGCAATTCGATGGCCAGAGCGGGGGCTTCGGTTTCCTCGGCCCGCTTCTGGGCCGCGGCGATCACCGGACGCATCTCTGCGGTGATGCCCAGCTTCTGCAGGATCACCTTCAGCTTATCCACTTCCACCTGCTCGGCGTGGCCCTGGACAACGGAGCAGCGGGCGGCGTAGTAACGGCGCAGGATCTCCTGGCGGGCGGCGTCGCAGCAGGCTTCGTCGTCCACGATGCAATTTCCTACCATGTTCACACCCATATCCGTGGGGCTCTTGTAGGGAGACTGGCCGTAAATGCTCTCAAACAGGGCGTTGAGCACGGGGAAGATCTCCACGTCCCGGTTGTAGTTGACGGCGGTCTCGCCGTAGGCTTCCAGATGGAAGGGGTCGATCATGTTCACGTCGTCCAGGTCAACGGTGGCGGCCTCGTAGGCCAGGTTGACCGGGTGCTTCAGGGGCAGGTTCCAGATGGGGAAGGTCTCAAACTTGGCATAGCCCGCCTGCACGCCCCGCTGATGATCCTGATACAGCTGGCTGAGGCACACGGCCATCTTGCCGCTGCCGGGGCCGGGGGCGGTGACCATCACGAGGGGACGGGTAGTTTCCACGTACTCGTTCTTGCCAAAGCCGTTTTCGCTGACAATCTCCTCCACATTGTAGGGGTAGCCCTCAATGGGGAAATGGCGGTAGACCTTCACGCCCAGGCTTTCCAGGCGGTTCTTGAAAGCGGTAGCGGAATGCTGATCCCGCCAGCAGGTCATGACCACGCTGTTCACATACAGGCCGATGCCCCGGAAGGCGTCGATGAGGCGCAGAACCTCTGCATCGTAAGTGATGCCCAGGTCGCCGCGGACTTTGCTCTTCTCGATGTCGTCCGCATTGATGGCAATGACCAGCTCCGCCTGATCCTTCAGGGTCAGCAGCATGGACACCTTGCTGTCCGGCTTGAAGCCAGGCAATACACGGGATGCGTGGAAATCGTCAAACAGCTTTCCGCCGAATTCCATATACAGCTTTCCGCCAAACTGGGCAATCCGGTTGCGGATCTGCTCCGACTGCATTGCCGTGTACCTGTCGTGGTCAAACCCGATACGCATGGTGGCGTCCTCCCTAAAAAACAAAAATACAGTTTATCTTATCACGCTATTTTTATCAAAACAAGAGAAAACGGAAAGAAAAAATTGTTTTCTTTCCGTTTGTTTCCATGGCTGATTACTTGCGGTAGCCGTTGAACCAGGCCCGCTCTTCAAAGGGCAGTTTCTTGACCCGGGTGCCCTCTTCCGCGGCGTAGCCCACGGGCAGATAGCACACCAGATCCAGGTTTTCCGGCACGCCCAGAACGTCAGCCATACGGCGTCCGATCCTGTCCGCGTCGGTGATGTGGCCTTCCACCCAGCAGCTTTCCAGGCCCAGGGCCTCGATGGCCAAAAGGGCGTTCTGGATGGCGGCGGAATAGTCCTGGATGTAGTAAGTCCGGTCACGATAGGCAATCTTCTTCTCCGTCAGGATGCAGATGGCGGCAGGGGCGGAAGCAAAATGCGGGGCTTCCAGCATGTCGCCCAGCTGCTTGACCAGCGCGGGGTCGTCCACGGCGATGACGCTGGTGGTCTGCTTATTGCAGCCGGAGGGGGCGGCCAGGGCGGCCTCCATGATGGCCCGGAGCTGATCCCGGCTGACGGGCTTTTGCTGGTACATGCCGCGGTAGCTTCTGCGGTGCTTGATAACGTCAAACAGTTCCATAAAGGCACACTCCTCTGATTTCAAAATGAAATAACAAAGCATTGGCATCAAAACCAACTTAGCTATCATAGCAGATTCTGCCCGTATGTTCAAGGCGAACTTTGCTGACATTTGAGACAGCCGTCTGCGGTTTTGGGCGCAAATTCCTTGCAGCGCCCTTCCCGGCGGGGTACAATGACCACAGTACCAACAAAGGAGGATCTTCCATGAATTGCCCCTATTGCGGCAAGGAAATGACCCCGGGCGAGATTCTGGGCGACGCCCGCAGCAGCGTGCGCTTTCAGCCGGAAGGCGTGAAGTACACCTTCGGAGATACGCTGTGCGGCATTGGCAAGCTGACGGCCCTGAGAACCAAATGCGTTACTTTTCATCTTCCTGCCAATTTTTGCTCCCATTGCCGGAAATTGATTATCGACACCGAGGTGGCCAGATAAACCGCCCGTACGAAAGAAGGAAAACCCCATGGATCTGCTTGTGGAAATTGTCATGGATCTGATCGCCGAAGGGCTTTCGGAAACCAGCAAAAGTGCAAAGGTGCCCCGGCCCATTCGGTATATTGCCATTGGGCTGATTGTGCTGTTCAGCTGTGCGGTCATCGGGCTGGTTTTCCTGGTAGGATACATGCTTTTGCAGGAAACGCCCCTGGGCGGAGCCGCCTTCCTGCTGCTGGGAATGTTCCTGGCGGTGATGGGCGTGTACAAGTTCCGTAAAACCTATCTGGAAAAAGTCTGCCAGGTGGAAGAATCCGCCGACGAAAAACAACCATAAACGGAGGGTGACAGAATGTTTCTTTTGCTACTGGAAGGAATTGTGATGTGTTTTGTACTGCTGATCGTTTGTGTGGTCGGCATTGCCAACGGCCCGGTGGGGCTTGTGGTTTTCTATGAGCCGGACGTGCAAAAGCGTGTGGTGGAGCTGGGTTACACCACCGAGAAGGCCATCCGCCGCCGGACGGCCCTGGTCTCCCTCCTGCTGTTTGTGCCTTTGTTCCTCCTGCCCCCGCTGATGGTGTATGGCCTGAACGGCGCCACAGGCTTCTTAGACGGTTTCTGGCAGATGACCGTCATCCTGCTGATCCAGGGCCTGTTCGACCGGTTCTTCATCGACTGGTACTGGGTGGACCACACCAAGGCCTGGATCATCCCCGGCACGGAAGACCTCCGGCCCTACATCCCCCAGAAGACGAAAATGGTGAAATGGATGAGCACCCTGGTGGTCAATCCCCTCATTGCCGCCATCGTCGCCGGTGTGGCCATGCTGATTCTGTAAAAAAATCGCCCCCTCTGCTTTTCCCGGCAGAGGGGGTGTTTGCGTTTATGGTTGTTGTTCACTTCCTGAAAACAGGTTTAGCCATGCTTGCGTTCACGGCAAAACCCGCTGTCCGTTTCGGTCAAAGGTCAACACTTTTTCCGCCCGTTTCTCGCGGCAGGAATCGCAATAACCGTCCGCGCCTCCCGAGGGAAACATTTTGCACTCGCGGCAAAGGCCGCAGTAACGGCACTCTTCCCCTTTTTTGATCAGAAAGCCGCAGCTTTCGCAGTTGACTTCAAAGGAAAACAGGGAGAACGGAAAGGACGAGTAATCCGCTGTGGCCAGGAGAAAAACCAGGCTCGCCACAACCAAAGCAAGCAGGATGCCTGCCAGCCAAAGGATCAGCTTGGGCACACCGCCCCTTTTTTCTGTTTGCTCTTGCATGGTCATATCCTCCCGCGTGTTGATAGGGCCGTCAATCCCCGTAGACCACTTCCCGGTAGCAGGTTACGCAATAGCCATTCGTTCTGTCTGACGTCACCAGTCCGCACCGGCGGCAATGCACGCCGCACTGCCAGCAATACGCGCCCCGGTCAATGGACGCGCCGCATTCTATGCAGCGGCCTTCCGCGGAGCCGAACACATCGATCACGCCGGTCAGCGAAAGGAACATCAGCGCAAGGATCACAAAGCCGGCAATCGCCACCAGCTTATCGCGGAGGGAAGAATGGCTTTCCGTTTGCTCCTGGTTGTATTCTTCCGTTTTCATGGGATGCACCTCGCCTTAGTCCAATCCGTATTTTGCTTTGAAGCAATCCCGGCAATAGCCCCGGTTTCTTTCCGTGGTAATACGCCCGCATTCCTGGCAGGCAACGTCGTGGACGCTGCAGTATATGCCCTTGCTGATGGGGTCTCCGCAGTACAGGCAGGTCTTTCTGCCCGGCGGATCCAGGCGCATGGTCGCGAAAATGATCACCAGCATCAAAATCAATCCAAGGATGGCGAAAAGACAGCTGCCCTTGTGTTCTACCGTTTCCTCCAGCGGAGGACGATCCTCCCCCGCCAGGCGCTGCTGCTGGTCAAAATCCGGCTTTTCCAGCCGTTCCAGGGCCATGCGGCGGGCTTCTTCGTTATCGCGCTGCAAGGTGTTTTTCATTGCGCTCACCAGCCTGTCAAAGAATCAGCATGGCGTCGCCAAAGCTGAAGAAGCGATACCGCTCCCGGACGGCTTCCTCGTAGACACGGAGGGCTTCGTCCCGGCCTGTCAGCGCGGAAACCAGCATGAGCAACGTGCTCTGGGGCAGATGGAAATTGGTGACCAGCGCGTCCACTGCGTGGAAGGTGTAGCCGGGCATGATAAAAATGCCGGTATCGCCGCTTTCCGCCCGGACGATGCAGTCCTCGCCGGTGACGGTTTCCAGGGTGCGGACGCTGGTGGTGCCGATGCAGATGCACCGCCCGCCATTTTTGCGGACCCGGTTGATGGCCTCTGCGGCCTCCGGGGTGACTTCGTAGTGCTCTACATGCATCTGGTGGTTGCTGACGTCGTCCTCCTTCACGGGGCGGAAGGTGCCCAGGCCCACGTGCAAAAGCACCGGGATGATCTCCACGCCCATATCGCGGATCTTGTCCATCAGCTCCGGGGTGAAGTGGAGGCCGGCAGTGGGCGCGGCCGCGCTGCCCTCTTCCTTGGCGTAGACGGTCTGGTAGCGGTCCCGGTTCTGTAGCTGCTCGTGGATGTAGGGCGGCAGGGGCATCTGGCCCAGCTTGTCCAGCAGTTCCTCGAACACGCCCTCATAGTGGAAGCGCACCAGGCGGGCGCCCTCGGGGGCACGGTCCACGATCTCCGCCCGGAGCAGGCCGCCGCCAAAGCTGCAGAAGGTGCCCGGGGGCAGCCTGCGGCCCGGACGGACAAGGGCCTCCCACAGATCCTTCTCCAGCCGTTTCAGCAGGAGGATCTCCACCGGCACATGGGTTTCTTCCTTCTCGCCAAGCAGCCGGGCCGGGATGACCCGGGTGTTGTTAATGACCAGCGCGTCGCCCTTCTTCAGGAAGGAGGGCAGGTCATAAAAATGCATATGGCGGATGGATTTATCGCCCCGGTCATACACCAGGAGCCGGCTGTGATCCCGGGGCTCCATGGGGGTCTGGGCGATGAGTTCTTCCGGCAGGAAGTAGTTGAAATCAGAGGTTTTCATTGGGAAATCGTCCTTTTCTTCTTGGGTTTTGGCGGGGGCAGCTGGGGAAGCATGGCTTCCACCATGGCGCACAGGGCCTCCCGGTTGTCCAGAAGGGTACAGCTGAGCATCAGCTTGCCGCCCCGGTACGGCGGCGTGGGCTCTGCGTCCGGCATGGCGGCCCGGGCGGCGGGTACGTCCTTTACCAGGAAACCGGCCTCGTAAATGCCGCCGAAAATCCTGTCCTCGCAGTAAAACACATAGCCGCCCATCATGGCGCGGCTGCGGACAGGAAGGCTGCTCAGCTGGTCATGAACATATGCCGCAAGGTCTTTGGCAGACATCGCTATGCCCCCTTACACCGGGCGGATCATGGAGTACTCGTTGAGCAGCGTGCCGTCCTGCAGGCGGATGCCGTTGGGCCTGACGCCCACGATGCGGAAGCCCATCTTCTCGTACAGGGCCCGGGCGCGGCTGTTGCCCTCGATGAAGTCTAGCTCCATCTGGATCACGCCCTCTCGCTGCTCCGCCACGGCGATCATCTCCCCAAACATGGCGCTGCCGATGCCCAGGTTCCAGAATTTCTTGGTCAGGCCGATGGCCACGCTGCAGCGGTGACGGGTTTTCAGCTTGCCGTTGAAGGAAAGGTGGCAGTTGCCGGCGATCTCGCCCTCCACCTCGCAGACGATCATCATGTCAAAGGGAGAATCGTTGAGCCGCTGGAAAAAGGCGGCCTCCTGCTCCGCAGTCATGGTGACCTCCTCCGGGGTACGTAGAATGAAATCGGTCTCCCCGGCGGTCTGGCGCAGCCACTCCACCATGGGAGCGGCGTCGGCCTGGGTAGGCGCACGCAGAATGGCGGTGCGGCCGTCTTTTAATGTGATGGTTTTTGCCTCGAAAAACATGGGATAACTCCTTACAAATCAAACTTCATCTGGTCTGCGCCGGTTCCCTGGGGCGCTTCCACGCCCATGTGGCGGTAAGCGTTGGGGGTCAGCACGCGGCCCCGGGGCGTGCGCATCATGAAGCCCAGCTGCATCAGATAGGGCTCGTACACGTCCTCGATGGTGGTGGCGTCCTCGCCGGTCATGGCGCTGAGGGTGTCCAGTCCCACCGGGCCGCCGCCGAATTTATCAATCATGGTCTGGATCATGGTACGATCCGTCTTGTCCAGGCCCAGAGCGTCCACGCCCTGCATATCCATGGCCTGACGGGCCACGTCCAGGGTGATGACGCCTCCGGCGCGGGTCTGGGCGTAGTCCCGGACGCGGCGCAGCATGCGGTTGGCAATGCGGGGCGTGCCCCGGCTGCGGCGGGCGATCTCCAGAATGCCGTCCTCCTCGGCTTCCACATTCAGGATGCCAGCGCTGCGGCGGACGATGCTGCCCAGTTCTTCCGGATTGTACATTTCCAGGCGGAACAGGATGCCGAAACGGTCGCGAAGGGGTGCAGACAAGAGGCCGGCCCGGGTGGTGGCTCCCACGAGGGTGAACTTGGGCAGATCCAGGCGGATGCTGCGGGCGGTGGGGCCTTTGCCGATCATGATATCCAGCGCATAGTCCTCCATGGCGGGGTAGAGAACCTCTTCCACGGAGCGGCTCAGCCGGTGGATCTCGTCGATGAACAGCACGTCGCCGTCGGCCAGGTTGGTCAGGATGCTGGCCAGGTCGCCGGGGCGTTCGATGGCGGGGCCGCTGGTGATGCGGATGTTCTGGCCCATCTCCGCGGCGATGATGCCCGCCAGGGTGGTCTTGCCCAGGCCGGGAGGGCCGTAAAGCAGAATGTGGTCCAGCGATTCATGCCGCTTCAGGGCAGCCTCGATGGAAATATGCAGATTTTGCTTGACGTTTTCCTGTCCCACATAATCTCGTAACGTTTTTGGACGCAGGCTTTGTTCCTGGTCGTCGTCGCCTTCACGGAAACCCGTGCTCACAATGCGGTCGTCCATGCCGCGCCTCCTCTACAATGTATTCTCAGCCCTGCTGTGCCATGTGCCTGAGGGCCAGCTTGATCATTTCGTCGGCGGTCTCCGCCTTGCCCTTCACTCCCTTGAGGGCCGCGGTGGCCTCCTGGGGCGAATATCCCAGCGCTTTCAGGGCCTGCAAGGCCTCGCTGAGGGCGTCCGTGGCGGGAGCATCGCTGCCAACGGAGATGACCACATCGTCCATGACAACGCCGGCGGTCAGGGCATCCTGGGTCAGCTTGTCCTTCAGCTCCAGGCTGATGCGCTGGGCGGTCTTCTTGCCCACGCCCGGTGCACGGCTGAGGGCCGCGGTATCGCCGGTCAAAATGGCCAGGCGCAGCTCGCTCAGGGGCATGCTGCCCAGCACGAACAGCGCGCTCTTGGGGCCGATGCCGCTGACGGAAATCAAGCGGCGGAACATTTCCCGCTCCTCGGTGTGCAAAAAGCCGTAGAGCTCCATGGCGTCCTCCCGGACGTTCATGTGGGTGTAGACCCGGCAGCTTTCCCCGGCAGCGGGCAGCGTGGAAAGGGTGTTGACGCTGCACATCAGGCGATATCCCACGCCCCCGGCAGTCATCAGGATCACTTCATTTTCGCTTTTCTCAATGACTTTTCCCTCAATCATTGCGATCATGGTTTTCCGTCCCCTCTCCGCCGGTTTTTCCTTATCCGGCAAGGCTTTTTCGCCACTCTCAAGTATACTGGATATATCTTGCTTTGTCAAACGTATGTTCCTCTTTTGGCAAAGAAAAAACCGGGCGATGATTCGTCCGGATTTTCATCTATCATTTATTTCATCTTAAACTGTGCCTTGGCGGGACCAGTGGCGGCGTGGGTCAGCGCGATGGCGATGGCGTCGGCGGCGTCGTCCGGCTTGGCGATTTCCTCCATGTGCAGCAGCATTTTGACCATCTGCTGCATCTGCTTTTTATCGGCCTTGCCCCAGCCCACAATGGCCTGCTTGACCTGCATGGGGGTATATTCGTAGAGCTTATCCGTGTACTCTGCGCAGGCAGCGATGCTCACGCCCCTGGCCGCGCCCACGGTGAGGGCGGTGGTCACGTTCCGGGCAAAAAACAGCTCCTCAAAGGCGATCTCCTCCGGCTGATACAGCTGCAAAAGCGCCCGCATTTCCACGCCGATCTGCTTGAGCCGCTCCGGCAGCGTCTGCTCCGGCGTGGTGAGGATACAGCCATAATCCACCAGCTTTTGGCGGCCGGGCTGCGCGTCGATAATCCCCCAGCCCAATATGGCCAAACCCGGGTCAATGCCCAGAATCATCATGCAAAAATCGACCTCCGCATCGTCCAAATCCCCTTCAGAATAGCAGAATGCCCCAAAAATAGCAAGATGAGAAATTCTTGCGCAATATTGCTTGACATTGAGGCCAAACTTCGGTATAATCTTTTTCGTTGCCAAGACATGCGGTCGTGGCGGAATAGGCATACGCGCACGTTTGAGGGGCGTGTTCTTAACGGAGTACGGGTTCAAGTCCCGTCGACCGCACCAGAAATCACCATGAATATCATGGTGATTTTTTCTATTCACCGTTTGGAGGAAACCATGAATTTCACCGCTTTTACGGAGGACATCCTGCAAAACCGCTGGAACGTGTTCGGCGCGGAGGTCTATGTGGACGGACGGCTGGCCCATGCTTTCGGCGATACCACCGAAAACCGCCATCCCATCTACTCCGCCACCAAGACGGTCACTTCCATCGCCCTGGGCATGGCCATGGACGACAGCAAGCTGGACATCGAAAAGCCGTTGCTGCACTATCTGCCGGGGGCCGTGGTCGGCCGGATGACCCAGGCGCAGCGGGAAATGTATCGGCACATCACCCTCCGCCGGCTGATGTGCATGTCCGTCGCCGGTTACCCTTTCCGCGCCCAGGGCGACAGCTGGCTGATGGACTCCCTCAGCTACCCTCTCCCCCAGCCCGAATCGCCCAGCTTTGATTACAGCAACATCTCCGCGTATCTGGCGGGGGTGGCTGCGGCCTGCGCCCTGAACGAAAACCTCTACGATTTCCTTTGCCGCAGGCTGTTTGAGCCTCTGCGCATCCGCCGTCCGCCCGCCACCTTCTGCCCGGACGGCTACTTCTACGGCGCCTCCGGCATGGAGCTGACCGTGAACGATCTGAGCAAAATCGGCCTGTTTCTCTACAACGGCGGCGTCTTTGGCGGCCAGCGGCTTCTGTCTGCCGACTACGTCCGGCAGGCCACCTCCATCCAGCAGATGAACCGGGAGGGCGGCTACGGCTACTTCCTGTGGAAATACCGGGATGGCTTCAGCATCAACGGCAAATGGAAGCAGAAATGCTACATCCTGCCCAAACAGCGGCTGATGGTCACCTACCTTTCCCACATTGAGGATCCTGGCCCGGAGCTGAAAGAGAGCATGGAACAGCATATTCTGGGAATATGATTCTTTCTGACAAAATAGCCATTTTGTCTTATCAATCCAGTATTTTTCCTTAAGCAATTTCCTCGTTTTTAATTTGCTTTTTCCGCTGCGGCATGCTATACTTTCATTGGTCAAAGATGGTCTAACCATCCTGGCCCCTACACAGGAAAGGAGGCATGCCTTTTGCGACTTAGCGACGCCATTGAGCAGTTTATCAAAACCATGCTGGTGGAAGAAGCCCAGGAAATTGAGCTGAAACGCAACGAGCTTGCAGAATATTTTGGTTGTGCGCCCTCCCAGATCAACTACGTTTTGTCCACCCGGTTCACCCCGGACCATGGGTACATCATTGAAAGCCGGAGGGGCGGCGGCGGATGCATCCGCATTTTCCGCATGGAGCAAAGCTCCGCAAACCAGCTTCTCTATATGATGAATCAGCGCATCGGCGAAAGCATTGACGAGCATTCCGCCGGGCATCTCATCGTCCAGCTATTGGAGCGGGGCTACGTAACAAAGGATGAAGCCCGGCTGATGCAGTCGGCCATATCGCCCCAGGCACTGAGCCTGCCGGTAACAACCGAAATGAAGGACGCCCTCCGGGCCAAAATCCTCCGAAGCATGCTTCTGGAAGTGGCCCGGAAGGACAAAAACAGCTAAGCAAGGAAGTGAACGATATGCTGTGCGAAGAATGCCAGATGAACGAGGCCGTATTTACCGTGACCCTGACCAGCGGCGACGGCGTGACCCGCAAGCACCTTTGTGGCGAGTGCATGAAAAAATGGGAAGCAAACCTGGCCGATGGCGATATCCATAGCTTCCTCAGCTCTATTCTGTCCATTCTGGGTTCTGCCCAGAAGACCGACGACCCGGTATGCAGCGGCTGCGGGCTGAAATATTCCGCCTTTGAAAAAAGCGGCAGATTGGGCTGCGCCCAGTGCTACCATGATTTTGCTGACAAGCTGACCCCCATGCTCAAGCGCATTCACGGCAATACCCAGCACAACGGCCGAACGCCCCGGGCCATGCAGACCCAGGCAGACGCCGCTGCCCAGGCCGCTTCGCCGGAAGCCGAGACGCCCGCTCCCGTGCCGGAGATCTCCCCTGTGGAGAAAATGCGGGAGGAGCTCAGGAAGAAAATGGATGAGGCTGTGGCCTGTGAAAACTTTGAGGATGCGGCAAAATATCGTGACCAGCTGAAGGCGCTTATGGATGACGGGGAGGTGCAGGCCTAATGGCAAACAGCCATGAAATTGCCGTTTCCGGGCGCATCCGGCTGGCGCGGAACTACCACGACCTTCCCTTTCACAACCAGGAAAACGCCGCCACCTGCTTAAAGCGGGCCTACGACGCCCTGCACAACTACACCGAGGATCTTTACACCCTGCACATCCTCAATAATATGAGCAAGGACGAGCGGCTCAGCCTGATGGAAGAACACCTGATCAGCGCGGATCTGCTGAAAAATGCCGGTACCGGCGCGGCGCTGATCCGCAAGGACCGGCAGGTCAGCATCATGGTCAATGAAGAAGATCACCTGCGGATCCAGGCCATTGAAGTGGGCGGCGGGCTGGAACACGCTGCCCAGCAGGCCTTCCAGGCGGAAGAGATCCTGGAAAAGGTGTGCGGATTCAGCTTTGATCCCAAGTTCGGCTACCTGACCTCCTGCCCCACCAATACCGGCACCGGCATGCGGGCCTCCCTGATGCTGCATCTGCCCATGCTGACCCGCTACAAGCAAATGGGCAACGTGGGCCAGAACGTGGCCAAGCTGGGGCTGACCATCCGGGGCATCTACGGCGAAGGCAGCGAGGCTTTGGGCGACCTGTACCAGGTCAGCAACCAGGTGTCCCTGGGCCGCAGCGAGGAAGACATCATCCAGGCGGTGACCGCCGTGGGCAAGCAGCTGATCGATATGGAAAGCGGCCTTCGTGACCGCAGCATGAAGCGGGCCCCCGCGGAGCTGAAGGATGCCGTCATGCGCAGCTACGGCCTGCTAAGCTACGCCATCACTATGGATGAGAAGGAATTCATGCAGCATTGGAGCAACATGCGCCTGGGCATCGCCCTGGGAATGGTGCCCACTCCCCTCTCTACCAGCGACGAGCTGCTGACCACGGCGCAAAACGCCCATGTGCGGCATTTTGCCGCCAAGCGGGAAATTGCTTCCGCCCGGGAAGCCCGCTGCGAATGGATCAGGGAATGCCTGAACCGGGCATAATAGATTGACTTTGACAGGAGGTTACTGACCGATATGGCATTGTTTGGACGCTTTACTCAGAATGCCCAGGTGGCCATCGGCGCGGCGCAGCAGGCCGCGGTGATCCTCAAGCAGCCCTATGTGGGCACCGAGCATCTTTTGCTGGGTCTTCTGAAAAACCCCAATGAAATGATTTCCGGGCTTCTGCCGGAAACCGTGAACTACAACAGCGTGATGGAAAAAGTCCGCACCATGCTGGGCGAAGGCAACCGCACCGGCGGCGGCATGCTGGAATTGACCCCCAGAAGCAAGAAAATTCTGGAAGGCTCCATCCTGGAAAGCCGCCGCCTGGGCCACAGCTTCGTTGGCACGGAGCATTTCTGGCTGGCCATCCTCCGGGAGGGCGAGGGCATCGGCGTGAGCATCCTGCGGGAGATGGGCGTTGACACCAAGGAACTCCAGACCAAAATTCTGGAATACCTGAAGGACAATCAGCCCGACGCCTCTGCCGAGGAAGAAAGCCACGAGGGCCAGGAAGGCGGCGAGCGCAAGGGCGGCGGCAACGTGCTGGCCAAGTATTGCCGGGACCTGACCCAGGCCGCCCAGAACGGCGAGCTTGACCCGGTCATCGGCCGCGCCACGGAAATGGAGCGCATCATGCAGATCATGAGCCGCCGCACCAAGAACACTCCGGGGCTCATCGGCGAGCCCGGCGTGGGCAAAAGCGCGGTGGTGGAGGGCCTGGCCCAGCTGATCGTGGCGGGCAAGGTGCCGGAGACCCTGACCGGCAAGAAGCTCTTGTCCCTGGATTTGGGCAGCATGATCGCCGGAAGCAAGTACCGGGGCGAGTTTGAGGAACGCCTCAAGGACACCATCAAGGAAGTGCGCAAGCAGGGCAACATCATCCTGTTTATTGACGAGTTCCATACCATCATCGGCGCAGGCAAGGCCGAAGGCAGCATGGACGCAGCCAACATCTTAAAGCCTGCGTTGGCCCGGGGCGAGCTGCAGTGCATCGGCGCCACCACCCTGGACGAGTACC
>JAGBDE010000024.1 GCA_017937655.1 Clostridia bacterium
ACCCTTCACGCCGAAAATATCGCCCAGGTCATCCTGCTTGAAGGCGGCGTAGGCTTCCTCGCCCACGTCGTCCCGCTTGACGTAGATCTGGATCTTGCCGTCGTTGTCCTGCAGATGGGCGAAGGAGGCCTTGCCCATAATGCGGCGGGCCATCATACGGCCGGCGATGCACACTTCCTGATTCTCCAGCGCATCGTAGTTCTCGATGATCTGCTGGGAGGTGTGGGTGCGGTCGTAGCGGGTAATGGTATAGGGATCGTTGCCGGCATCCACCAGCTTTTGCAGCTTCTCGCGGCGAATCTGCTCCTGTTCGCTCAGTTCGACGGCGGTTTGCTGGTTCTGCATTTCTTCGGGGGTCATAGGCTCAGCCTCCTGTGTATCTGGGTTGAGGGAATCAGTCCTGCTGCAGGCCGATCTTGAGCACCTTCATCTTGATCTGACCGGCGGGGGCTTCCACGATCACGGTCTGGCCCACCTTCTTGCCCAGCAGGGCAGCGCCGATGGGGCTGTCGCTGGAGATCTTGAAGTTGCGGGGATCGGTCTCGTTGGCGCCAACGATGGTGTAGGTCTGTTCCTTTTTCAGGTTCATGTTGTTAACGGTAACGGCGTTGCCGACACCCACGGTTTCGGTGTCCACTTCGTCGTCTTCCACGATGATGCAGTTGTGCAGGGTGTTTTCCATCTCAGCGATCTTGGCTTCCAGACGGCTCTGCTCGTTCTTGGCCTCATCGTACTCAGCGTTTTCACTCAAATCGCCGAAGCCGCGGGCAATGGCGATCTGCTCCGCCACCTGGTTGCGGCGAACGCTGATATAGTAGTCCAGTTCTTTGACCAGTTTGTCATAGCCCTCTCGGGTCAAAATCGTTTTTTTCTCTTCGGCCATGGTGGTTAGCTCCTTTCAGGCGGCGGGGATTCTTCTCCACTGCAAACAAACATGCTGTTTGTCTTGCCCAGCGGGCTTCTGCGGCATACCGGTGCGGCGGGGGCATAGAGTGGCCTGTCCCCTAAGAAGGGTATGCGAAAAAAGCCTATAGGCATACCGCTGTATTATAGTAGGGAATGGCAGAAATGTCAATGGCGAAGGGTGGGGAAAGCCCTTGCCTAAAAACGGAAGGAGAAATCCAATGGGGAAATCCAACGACAGTGTGTGGCAGTAGCACTTTGTACTGTAAGAGAAAACCTGCTAAAGAAAATCAAGAGAAAACAGCGTCTTCGGGCGCTGTTTTTTTGCATTTGGCAAAAAAGGAAACAGCAGCACTTTCCTACCAAAATGATTTCACTCAATTTTGTTGATGTCAACAGGCTATGGGGTAAGTTCTTGTGCGCTCCATGAAACGGTAACTTTGTTGAACTTTGGCGTAGTATATGCGAAGAAATTTATTCAACCCTGCGATTTTGGCCACTTTTTTGGGCTTGCCTTCCGCCTCCTTTTTGAGAATGTATTGGTAGACCGGGCTTTGAGTGCAATGTAGCCGCATCAGGGATTGCATAACCTCGTAGCCGGTTTTGCGCAGGAGGCTAGAGCCTCGTTTGGAAATGTGCCGCTGGTTGGCACTGAAACTTCCAGACTGAAACTCTGGCGAATCAATACCCGCATAGGCGATGAGTGCCTTGGCAGAGTGGAACCTGCGCACATCGCCGATTTCAGCAATCAGACGTACAGCCAGTACATCACCCACAGCATCCATGGCACGCACGGTGGCATACTCTGGCAGCGTCACGGCCAGTTGCTGCATTTCCATAAGGATTTCCACTGCTACTTGACTGATCTCCCGCAACGAACGCAGCGCTTGCTTGATGAGCAAATGGCAGCAAGGGGTGGTGGCTGGTAGCGTTGCTACACTCCGCTGAGCAGCCTGAAAGATCGCCCGCGCTTTTTTTTCGCTGGGGTGATAGCCATACTGACGAGCCCAGCGGGCGTAATCGGCAACAAAAGCGTTTTCGCCCATGGCGGTGATGTTGTGGTAGTGCCAGTAGGTATCCACGAAGTCCAGCAACTTGTCCTTGCCACCGGTGCCGGTATGGTTGGCGCTGATGAGGGTGCTGATGCCAGGCATTGTGCGCTCCAGCAGACAGGAAAGATTCTGCTTGCACTTGATTTTCAGGGTGATGTAGTGGGTGTATTGCCGCCCCAGAAGCCGCAGTTCCTCGTATACCTGCTGGGTGGGAGTGAAGGGTTTCAGCTGCTCCCATTTTTCCAGTCCGTAGGCGGCGATTTTGATGGCATCCAGTTTGTCATTCTTGTTTTTGCGGATGGTCTGGGCTGCGAATTTCTTCATCAGCAGCGGGTTGACTACGCTGACGAACAGCCCGGCCTGCTGCAAATGCAACAGCACTGGCAAGTGGTAGATGCCAGTGGCTTCCATGACCACTCGCACCTGATGCCGGGCTGACAGCTCCGTGAGCTGGGCACAAAGCCCTTCCAGCCCCTCCTCGGTATGGAAAACCTGAAAGGGCTCCCGCACCCTGCTGGCACGACTGGCGATGCAAACGATACTTTTGCCTTTGGATACGTCCATTCCAACGCTGATCATGTTTTCTTCCTCCTGTTCTGTCGTTCCGGTGTCTGCCTGTTCGTTGCCATTCATTTTGGTTCGTTACACGGAAGCAGATCCCACAGGGCTGTTCCAACCTGCTGAAACGAATGTCCGACCACAAGAATCAGGCTGGCTGGCAGTTTTATTTTCGGGCGCGTGATGTCCCCAAAGAGGTTTCGCCACATCCGGACCTGATCATTGTAGCGGATGACAGACTGTTTTGCACGGAACGGTACAGGATTTACTGTACCAAGGGGTGCACCCAAGCATCTTCTATAGAGGGAAACGATTGGGAAAGTTGATCCTGTCAGGCAAAACCCCTTGACAACCAGCCCCTTATCGTGTATGATATTCAGGCTGTCAGGGTCTTTTGCCTGACGACCCCACCCGAAAGGAGCCTCTCCCCATGAGCATGCCCCACGCCCCGAAGCCGGAAAACAGGCTGGATGCCAGCGTGGAGATGGGCACATTGAACGCCTTCTACGGCGGCTTGCTCACAGAACGGCAGCGGCAGGCCCTCCGGCTTTACTACGAGGAGGACTACTCGCTGGGAGAGATTGCCGAGCAGCTGGGCTGCACCCGTCAGAGTGTGCACGAGCTCATTGCCCGCTCCGGTGAAAAGCTCCGGGCCTACGAAGCCGCCGTTGGCGCGGCGGAGCGGATGCGGGCGGTGGAAAAGCGGCTGGAAGCAGCGCAAATTTTGCTGCAAAGCCTCACCCGGCGGGATCTGCCCGCTGAGGCACAGGCGGAGGCCGCTCAGGCCCTGCGCCTGATTGAGCAAACCATTGAACAGGAGGAGAGGGACCATGGCATTTGAAGGACTCAGTCAAAAGCTTTCCGGGGCGCTCTCCAAGCTGACGGGCCGCGGCAAGCTGACCGAGGCCACCGTCAAGGAGGCCATGAAGGAAGTCCGCATGGCGCTTCTGGAAGCTGACGTAAACTACAAGGTCGTCAAGGACTTCTGCAAGACGGTCACCGAGCGCTGCACCGGCCAGAAGGTGCTGGAAAGCCTCACCCCTGCCCAGCAGGTCATCAAGATCGTCAACGAGGAAATGACCGCCCTCATGGGCACCGAGCACGCCCGCCTCACTTGGTCATCTTCCGTTCCTACTATTTATATGCTGTGCGGTTTGCAGGGCGCCGGTAAAACCACCATGTGCGGTAAGCTGGCCAACCACCTGCGCAAGCAGGGCAAGAAGCCCATGCTGGCCGCCTGCGATATTTACCGCCCCGCCGCCATCCAGCAGTTGGAGGTGGTTGGCAAGCAGATCGACATCCCCGTGTACCAGAACGGCACGCAGGATCCGGTCAAAACCGCCAAAGA
>JAGBDE010000025.1 GCA_017937655.1 Clostridia bacterium
CTGTGACAGTTGGTGCATCTACCGGAGATGCGTATGTTGAGACCGGTCGCAGCGTTGATATCGTGCTGGATAAGGATGCGGTGAAAGAGATCACCATCACGTACAAGCGGTACGAGTATCAGGTGACTACCGAATGCGACGAGGGCGTGGAGAGCATCACCGAAGATGCTGTCTACAAAGCTGGAGAGGACGCAGAGGTCAGCTATGCCATCAAGGATGGATATGAGCTGGTGAGCGTGACTGTGGACGGCGAGGACAAGACCGGCGATGCAGCAGCGTTGAAATTTGAGGATATCTCTGCCAACCATCATGTGAAAGTCGTAACGAAGAAGAGCGAAGCTTCCTATCAGGTGAAACACGTGTATTATGTGGTGGATCCTGATGGGCAGGAGAGCCAGGTGAATGAAGATGGCTTTGTTACCGATCCCATTGGAGGCAAGCACGGAGATACCGTGGTTGCTTCGAATGCAGAGGCTGTGACAGTTGGTGCATCTACCGGAGATGCGTATGTTGAGACCGGTCGCAGCGTTGATATCGTGCTGGATAAGGATGCGGTGAAAGAGATCACCATCACCTACAAGCGGTACGAGTATCGGGTGACCATTACGGGCGACGAGGGCGTGAATATCCTGAAACCGGGCGCTGTTTACCGCAAGGGCGAAGATGCGTCGGTTGGTTATGAAATCAAGGATGGGTATGAACTGGTGAGTGTTACAATCAACGGGACAAACGCTCCTGTTGTATTGGCACGCGGTGTCGAGGAATATCAGCATACGCCCGGTACTGTCAGCTTTGCCAAGATTGCCCGGAATCATGACGTGGTGGTAACGACCAGCAAGATTCCTACTTATCAGCTATATGTGCGGTATTTGTTTGAAGATGGCAGCATGCACGAGGGTTACAGCGGAGAGTATATACTGTATGACAATACGGCATATTTGACTGGAGACAGCTGGAGCGTTGCGCAGAAAGCTGCGCCCGAAGGTTATGCCTTTGTGGCTGATGCAAGCGGTCAAATGGGCGGAGATGATCACAATGAGTTGATCTCTGCCGGTATTTCCGGCGAGACATTTGGAAACGCTCACAAGTACGTGACGCTGGTATACAAGAGAATTCCCAGCTATTGGATCGTTGCCAATTACTATACCATCAACGGTCACAATGTGACCAAGGATAATGAACATTATGTGCAGCTGAAAGCCTTGACCTATACGGAGGAAACCTCTGTGGACTTTGGCTTTGAGGACGGAAAAAGCTACAATGGGAACAGTTATGATCTGCCCAGAATCGGCGCAGAGACTACGGGCAACACGCCTTCTATTGAGAATTGTGTGCTGAAGGGCATTGTTCCCAATGTGAATACGGCATTTGTAGTGGTGGAAATGTACCGGGATATTACCCCTGAAAAAGTACCTACGCCAACACCAACACCTACACCTACACCTACGCCTACGCCGGAACCTGAGGAAGAAACAACGCCTAGCATTGTACCGGAAGCAACGGCTACCGCTATGCCTGAAAACACACCTGCGCCTACTGCCAATAAGAACAACGCGCCGCCTACTGGTGACGGGATGCTGCTTTGGAGCATGATGGCAGTTTTGTCCGCAGTTGCTTTGGCGCTGGGGATTGGAAAGAAACAGAAAAACAATGGATAAACCCTTTTGAAGAATTGGATCCCCCGGAGTAATCCCGGGGGATCTTGCTGTTTACTTAGTTTTGGTAATGAAAATTTGGCTGCGTGAGAAAAGGGAAAATGATCAGGTGATCATCCTGAAGAGTGTCCCGGTGAAGAGCGACGCAGGTGGGCTGACTGTTTTGATAGGTGGTGTAGTAGTACAGCCCTTTATCCATATTGATGCAGCTGGAATAGATGGTTTTATCATTGGCAGAACCCACCTTTACGGTACCCTCCACCATGGCTACGGTGGCAAGAATGTGGAAGAACTGGTTGACGGCGGCAGTTTCTTCAGGTTGGCAGGAGGAGTGGTATTTGGTGAAAACGGCTCTGACAAAGCGGGAAGGCGAGGACAGATCGCCCGGGAGCCCAACGCCGCCAAGCCCGCGGGACCAGATGGGAAGCGCTACCGGGGAGGCAAGCTGATTGGAAGGGTCGCAAGCGGAGAGAGACAAGTAGTTGGATAGGTTATGCATGTGATAATCAAAAGGAGGATTGTTGGTAAGTACGCCGACGGGATTTTCATGAATATGGAGACCATCCCGAGTGGATTCCACAGTAATGGATGAAGTTTGATCGGCGATGATCCAATGAAGGGGCGAGAGGGGGTATTGCTGACTGAAGGGAATGCTGACGAGGTTGAGCTGATCCAGCATGGCGCGGGTTTCGGTAAGGGTTTTACATTGGGCAAGCACCTAAGGAATGAACTCAAAAGGAGCAACATTGGTTTTGGAAGGGTTTCTGGGGTGATAAACTGCATTGCCAGGAAAATTGAGACCTGCCATGGAAAGACCGTAATCATTGGTGGCATCAAAATAGAGGGGATAATCATCCACTACAATGGCTGCACCAATGAGGGCATGATGAACTGGAAGACCAGGAGCACTACGGAATTGCAGGGGAAAGTTCCGGGGAGTGATGACCACAGATTCGTAATAGCTGTATTCAAGATCGAGATTACGACCGAAATAGTGATCCCCTGCGGTAAAAGTGAGTGCGGTACACATGGCAAATCCTCCTTTTTGTGGGTAGTATTGCAAGATTCGGGCGGGATATACAGAGAAAACAAGCACAGAAAAGCGTGCATCGCACGGATGCATGCTCAGAAGTAGCGGAATAATCAGCGGGTGAATTCCAGTATTTGACCGCCAAGGTTCAGGCTGATGGTGGTACCGCTGTATACGCCTTCAATGGCGATGTCGTTCTGATAAAGGATGAAGGAAGGTCCGGAACGCCGCCAGGCGCAGGAATAGGTAGAATTGCCGATGACCAAAGCGCCGCTGCCGTCTGGGTTCAGAGTGAGGGTGACAACTGAGTCAGCCATGCGGCAGGTCCACGTGCCGGTAACATCCTCAATCTTGACGGAGGCATCGGGGGCGGATTCGGTGGCGTCGATGCGGCGGAAGATACGCTGGTGGTTTCCATCAACAAAACGGATAACGGATTCGCCGTTTTCTACGGAGAGGCAGTACATGTCGTTGGTAGTAAAGGTGCCGTTGTAGACATAATCGAAGAGAATTTTGGTTTCTTCGGTGGTCCAGGAAAGAATATCGATGGTTTGGCTGGCGGCGATTGCACTGCCGGTGCCGTCTTCATGGAAAACAAGAGTGTGGATGAGGCGGCTGTTGCCATCGTCGCAATACCAGCTGCCTGCCACGGAAGAAGAATCGATGCGGTAGTATTTGCGGGTGGTTCCGTCAGCGGCGCTGAAAAGGATGTAATATTCACCGTCTTCCTGAATCAGGGTATACATTGTTTCCACGATGCGCCATTCGTCGCTTGTGAAATACTCAAAAACAACGAAGTTTTCTTCAAGACGCCAGGAACGAATGGCATAATTCGTCCGGGGAGCGCAGAACTTGCCGGTGCCGTCTTCATTGAAAATGAGGGAGTAGATAAGCTGGGGATCACCATCGGAGAAGTACCATTCGCCTTCGAGGATGGAGGAAGATGCCTCCGCCAGAGTGAAGGAACAGGGAAGCAGAAAGAACAAAACCAAAAGAAAAGAAATCAGTTTGCGCATGGGAGAGTTCATCCTTTCTGAAATTGTGTTTTGTTGCTTACAGTATAGGCGGGGGAAAGGAGCCGGTCAAGGCTGGGAAAGGGTTATGCGTTGACAGGAAAGCGTTTGTGGAGTATGATGGGAACAGCATTACAACTGAATGATTTGGAGGGCGGTACAATGAAAATCGGCGCACAGATGTTTACAGTTCGGGAGTTTACCTAGACGCTGGAGGATTTCAGTCGGACGCTGGAAAGAATTGCAGAGATTGGATACACGACGGTTCAGGTTTCGGCGACCTTTCCTTTTGAACCACAGTGGCTGAAGGAACAACTTGAAAAGAACGGGCTGGAGTGCGTGTTCACCCACACCCTTGTGGACAGGCTGCAGGGAGATGCTGCGCAGGTGGCGAAGGATCACGAGGTGTTTGGCTGCGGGCTTGTGGGGCTTGGGTATTACTCTTTTGATGAAGAAAAGGGCGATACATATGAGAAATTCAAGGAGCTGTATCTGCCCGTTGCCAAAACGCTGAAGCACAACGGCAAGTACTTTATGTACCACAATCACGATCAGGAATTCCGGAAGGTTGGCGGGATGACCATTCTGGAAAGGATCGCCGGAGATTTTGCGGCGGATGAACTGGGATTCACTCTGGACACCTTCTGGGTACAGGCGGGTGGCGGAGATCCTGCCCAGTGGCTGGAAAGGCTGGCAGGACGCATTTCCTGCATCCATTTGAAGGACTACGCCTACGGACGGAAAATGGCCGTGGTGGGCGAGGGCAACATCAACTTTGACCGGGTGTTTGAGATGGCGGAAAAAGGCGGGACGAAGTACATGATGGTGGAACAGGATGACTGCAACGGGGAAGATCCCTTTGAGTGCCTGAGGAGGAGTTATAAGAATTTGAAGGCGATGGGGTTCAGGTAAGCGTGTAAAAGAAAAAAGAACTGCCTCCAGCGGAGGTGATGGAAAGGATGGAGTTATCCTTCGCCTTCCATTGTGTAAACAGCGAAACGCAAGCCTTGGCTGGCTTGTGGTTTTGTGTGCTGCTGTGATAGAATGAAAGCGATAAACTTGAATTTGACGGACTACTCTTGATTCTTTTTGTAAACTGTGATATATTATCTATGCTCGGAGGGCAAATCATTCGTTGGAAGTGATTCGCTGGATAAGGCACAGGTTGAAACACCTGCACCTTATCCAGCGATTTTTGTTTTAAAGGAGGAATTTATGGATATCCTTAACAGCAAAATCAAACCGATGTATTTTAGGTATCTTGTGGCGGCATCAGGTAGTGCAATGGTAGCATCTGTTTTTGGCATGATTGATGCGATGATGGTTGGAAAGTATCATGGTCCGTCTGGCAATGCCGCCCTTGCGGTGTTCAATCCCTTGTGGAGCATCATCTATTGTCTTGGCTTGCTTGCTGGTATTGGTGGTTCCGTTCTGTTTGCAAATCATCGTGGACAAGGTGACGAAAAAACAGCACAGCAGTATTTTACACTCTCCATTCTCTATGGTATTGTCCTTTCAGCCATCGCTATGCTTGGCATCGGTTTATTTCAGGAACCGCTGTTCCGCTTCTTTGGTGCGGATGATGAATTGCTGCATTTGGCAAAACTGTACTTGAAACCGATTTTCTTTGCAATTCCGTGCTGCGTGTTCAGTAATATCCTGTCTGCATATCTTCGCAATGATAACAATCCGACGCTCGCTACAGTTGCAGTTATTACAGGCGGTATTTTCAATTGTATCGGTGATTATCTCTGTGTATTCACCCTTGATATGGGCATCTTCGGAGCAGGTCTTGCAACGGCTATTGGTCAATACCTCGCTATCATGATTATGCTAACGCACTTCTTCCGCAAGAAAAATACGTTGAAATTTGTGAAGCCTGCGAAAGTACTCCAAAAGGTTGGAAGAATATCTGTAACAGGCTTATCTACAGCTGTAAATGATTTGGCAATGGGCATCATTGGTATCTTGTTCAATCGCCAGATTATGACCTATCTCGGCTCCGATGCCCTTGCTGTATATGGCATCATTACACAGGTAACTGCCTTTGCTCAGTGCCTTGCTTATGGTGCAGGGCAGGCAGCACAACCAATTGTTGCTCAGAACTATGGTGCCGGGCAAAGCAGCCGCATCAAGGAATGCTTGAAATACGGGCTTTATACCTGTGCAGGTATGGGTGTATTCTGGGTAATTGCTATGCTTGTGTTTCCAAATGCGATTATGAATTTCTTTATGAATCCGACCCCTTCTGTTGAGGTCATTGCGCCTGGCATTCTTCGCACTTATGGCATCTCATATCTCCTACTGCCGTTCAACCTGTTTGCAACCTACTACTTTCAGTCATTGATGAAACCTGACCTCTCAATGGTTGCTTCCCTCGCAAGAGGTGCAGTAATAAGTGGTGCAATGATTCTGTTGTTACCTGTTGTTTTCGGCGCAAACAGTATTTGGTACGCTATGCTGATAACCGAAACCTTAGTTGCGGTTTTCAGTACATATCATGTGCTGATCTGTACCAAGCAACTGATATAAAACTCAAAATCCAATTTGTTGAGGAGACGAGAAATTCATTTCCCATTGTGTAGAGAGGGCGCAATTATACGCACTGTACCAGTGCATTGCGTTTATAAACCTGCATAAGCAAATGAGCATCCGAATATCGGATGCTCATTTGTTCGTTGCAGGATAAACTGTTCCTCAACAACCCTCCCACCATCCCAGAGGGGTTTTTCATGTATATCGAAAACCCCACGCTAGGCGTGGGGTTCAAAAGAGCTTAAAGCTATGGATATGAAAGAAAGACTCCTTTTGCTATAGTAAGGAAGCGGCCTGGCAACTGCAACCAAAAGCAAAAGGAGGTCATTTGAATGGCAAATGACGAAAAGAGCTTAACACATACCAAATGGAACTGTAAATATCATGTAGTATTCGCACCGAAGTACCGTAGGAAAGTATTTTATGGAGAAAAGAAGAGGGAAATAGGAGCGATACTGAGAAAATTGTGTGAATGGAAAGGAATAAAGATAATAGAAGCGGAGATCTGTCCAGATCATGTACATATGTTAATCGAAATACCGCCAAAGATAGCGGTGTCATCTTTTATGGGATATTTGAAAGGAAAAAGTAGTTTGATGATCTACGAACAATTTGCGGATATCAAGTATAAGTATCGAAATAGAGAATTCTGGTGCCGCGGATATTATGTAGATACTGTAGGAAAGAACAAAGCAAAGATAGCAGAATACATTAAGCACCAACTCGATGAAGACAAGTTGGGGGAACAGATGACTATGCTAAGCAAAAATAAAGACGACCCTTTTATGGGTCGGTAAGTAACAAGCCTATGCAAATGTCAGGCCGTTTATGCGTCTGTTAGGACGCTGCTGGTATCAGAGGGCTTTGCCCGCATATGAAAAACCCCCGGCTTTGCCGGGGGATACTTATTATGCGCGGGTGATAAAATGCTGGATACCGCCGTCCAGACGGTGGATCTCGGTTTTCAGGAAATTCGGGTAAACGGTCACGTTTTGCAACTCCTCCAGGGGCAGCCAGCCAACCACCACCCGGCTGTTGTCCTTCTGGGGAACGAACGCCCCCTCCGGTATGACAGAATCATCATCCGATTCCACCAGATAATAGAAGGAAATGTTGTGGGTCAGGCGGCCGTTCCATTCCCAGAAGCACTCCTCGCTCCAAAGCATGCGGCTGATGCGGATGGGAATGCCGGTTTCCTCGGAAAATTCGCGGCTGAGGGCGCTTTCCAGGGTTTCGCCCACTTGCACATGCCCGCCGGGCAAAGCGTACTCGCTGCCGTCTGCGTCACGCTGCACCAGGATCTTGCCGTCCCTGACCAGCACCGCCGCCACCCGGAGATCGCAGGTGAATTCCTCTGTTTGGAATATCCAGTCTTTGTTCATGGGATCCTCCCTTATTTCAACAGTTTGACCAGCGCCTTGGCAATCTTCTTATGGGCCAGGATGCCGGGATGGAACCGGGAACCCATGCAGCGGCCGCCGAAGCTCTCGAAATCAAAGGGGCAGGCGAAGGTGACGTCCAGGCCGGCGTCCTTTGCCCGGGCGACGGCCTTCTGCAGGCATTCTGCAATGGGGCCGCTGCTGATGAAGGACAGCCACACAAGCCGGGCCTCGGGGTTGACTTCGTGCAGATGCAGCAGGAAGTTGAAGCAGGTGTTTTCGTACAGCTGGCGGCCTTCGGGAGAATTGTCCAGCTTGTGGGCCGCGCCGGTGACCGGGTCGATGTAGGGGTCGCTGCGCATGGCGTTGGAGTCGTTGGCGCCCAGGGCCACCACCACGGTATCGGGCTGGAAGGAGAAGTCGTAGGGCTTTTCCACGCCCTGGTTTTCCGCGCCGTTGGCCAAAACGCCGCAGATTTGGTCATAAACCCGGGGAATGTTGCCCTCGGGCCGATTGTCAAAGCTGCAATATGCGCCCCAGCCGCTCTGGGAAATGACCTGATACTGGGCCTTCAGGCCGTCGGCGGTCATGCGGGCGTAGTTGTCCGCTGCGCAGAAGCACATGGGAACCCACTCATTGAAGCTGATCGGGCCCCGGCCGCCCTCGCCGCTGGTGATGCTGT
Organism: Clostridia bacterium; assembly: GCA_017937655.1. Classification (GTDB taxonomy): domain Bacteria; phylum Bacillota; class Clostridia; order Christensenellales; family Aristaeellaceae; genus Limiplasma. Next base: position 8,295 of record JAGBDE010000025.1, read on the forward strand.
CGCCGATGAACTCAATGCGCCGCTTCACCTTGGGCAGGGGATGGAACTGGCCGTCGGTGCGGAGGCGCAGGATGGTGGGGCTGGCGGTGGGGTCGCCCTCGAAGGGCTGGGTCTCCTTGATGATGTGCACCCGGTGCTTGGTGTTTTTGTCCAGGTTCAGGAACACGTTGTACCAGTGCTTGCCGGGAATGGGGCTGAAGGTCTGGGCCCGGAGGCCGTCCACCTCAAAGGACAAATAGGGCTTCTGGCTGTTGTACTGGCAGACGATTTCCACCTCCAGCTTGCTGGCGGAAAGGAGCATCTCCGCATTGGCGGAGCTCCAGTGCATGGGAAAGCCCTGCTGGGTCATGTCAAAACGTCCGGAAAGGCGGACTTCGTCCAGGTTGCGGATATCGTAAGTTTTCATTTGCATCGGCCTCCTTTGGTTAAGGCAATTGTACTCTCTTTGCACAGAAATAACAAGGGCGAAATCCATGGATGACAAACAGGTTATTTTCGTGTACAATAGGAACAAACCAAAGAAGAAAGGTTGATTTTCCGATGGATAACAAGCTGATCATCGTGCTGGTTGCCCTGGTGATTTTGGTCATCACCAACGCCATTTCCTTCATCCTGATGGCCCACGACAAGAACTGCGCCAAGAAGGGCAAGTGGCGCGTGCCGGAAGCCACCCTGTTCATCGCCACCGCATGCTTTGGCGGCCTGGGCGGCGTGCTGGGCATGCAGCTGCTGCGTCACAAGACCCAGCACTGGTACTTCAAACTGTTCTTCCCCCTGATGCTGGCTGTGCAGGTCATCCTGCTGGCTGCCGGCCTGTATTTCTTCATTCTGAAGTAACAAACCCACAAAACGACGGCGCGTCCATGGCGGATGCGCCGTCGTTTTTGTATTGTGATGTTTATTGGTCCTCGTCCTTCCATTTGAGCAAATTGGCCATGCGGTTGGGATTGTGACCGTTGGCAATGAACTCCGTCAGGTTTTGGCAGGGAAGCTCTTTGCACTGGCCGCAATGCTGAAAACCTTTGGAGGCGGCGCATTGGTAGATGTCACACTCGCCCCAGAAAATCTTGCCGTTTTGGTTGTGACAGCCGCCGCAATGGAATTTGTCTTTGAACTGGCAGGCAGAGCAATCCGTTCCACATTTTCCCTTGATCATGGTAGTTCTCCTTTATAGAAAGAAAGTGGAAAGTCAGTCCACAACCTCCAGGAAAGTCAGGCTGCCTGCGCCCACGGGAATGGGGAAACAGTACTCCTGTGGTTCGGGGATGACGGTGGTGGCGTCGGCCATGTGGGAAGGAAGGTCCAGAGCCAGGCGTTCGGTATAGAGGACACCGGTCTCCAGGTTGCGCAGGCCCTTGCATTCACCCCGGACGATCACGTCCACCACGTCGCCCATGGGATTATAGGACTGGAGGGCGTAGCGGCCGTTGTCGTAGGCTATGAAGCTGTGCTTGCCGTCGCCGGCAATGTACACACGCTGGCCCATGCTGATGTGCTTTGCGATGCACTTCCAGACCTCCTTGGGCAGCTTGTAGAGGTCGGCGAAGTTTTCCGGCACGTTGAGGATGAACAGCCGGCCCTTGCCGTAGCAATCTTCGGTCATGAGGGGGAAATTGTGCTCTCCGGCAATGATGCTGATGTCGCTGCTGGTGGCGTTGGTCTTGTAGTTCAGGATCTCAAACAGCAGCTTTTCATCGCCCTTGGCAAAGCGGGTGGAGTTGCGATAGTTGTAGGGGGCCACCATGTATTCCTGGCCCAGCACGTGGCGGTGGGTCAGGCGGACGGAGGTCATGTCCTTGATGCCCTTGTCATAGCACTGACGGAAGAAGCCGGTGGTGATGACAGCGTTGCCGCCGCGGCGCACGTAGCTTTCCAGCTTCTCCATGGCGGTTTCGTCGCAGGAGGAGCTTTCCGTCAGGAGCACCACGGGAGCGTTTTCGTCAAAGTAGGGGGAAGGCTCCACGGCGATGCCGCCCATGCCCAGGTAGTTGTACAGCTGATCCTCGCCGTCGCCGTCGAAGGGTTCCCAGGCGGCCACGCCGATGGGGTTGCCCAGCAGGCTGATCATCCGGTCCACGCGGGCAAGTTCATGGCCCAGGGGCGGCAGGAACATGGTGTTTTCCAGCACGGAGAAGTTGAACAGCATCAGCTCTTTGGCCTTTGCCAGCATGGTCATGTTGGCCTGTTCCAGGTAATAGTTCAGGTTGGCGAAGGAGCCAAAGGGGTCGATCCATCCGCCGCCGTTCCGGCCGGGGGCGGTGTTTTCCATCAGACGGATGATGGAATAGGAAAGATACCGCTGCAGATGCTGAGCGGAATAGATGGCGTCCCGGGTCTCGGTGCCGGTATAGACCATATCGAAGATATCCTTCTGCTTGCCGGGATTGTAGCCGCACTCCTGGTAGCTTTCGTACCAGTTGGGGTACTTGATGATGAAGTTGGTCTTGGGGTTGACCCGCTTGGCTTCGTCCACGATCACATGGGCAAAGTCCTCCATCAGCTTCAGCCGGTATTCCTTCCAGCTCTGCTTGCCCTTGGCCTCGATGCACATGTCGCAGGTGCAGCTGGTGAAGAAGAAGTCGTCCAGGATGATTTCGTCAAACACAGAGGCAATGTCACGAACGATCTGCAGGTACTTTTCCCGGTGAGCGGGATCGGTGTAGCAGAAGGTATCGTAATAGCTGGGCTTGCGCTGGCCGTTGACCAGCACGGTGGAGGTAATGCCGCCGGAGGTCTCGATGCCGTTTTTCTCAAACAAGGCCTTGACAGCACGAAGTTTTTCCACAGGAATGTCCACCAAGCCGCGATGGTTTTCGATGTAGACCTTATCCAGGTGCACGTAGTGCTTGTAGTAGTCGATGGCCTTCTGGATCTCTTTCTCGGTGGCCTTTTCAAGATAGTAAGCATAGACGTAAGCAGCCAGTTTAAAGTTCTTGTAAGAATCCATAAATATGAGCCTCCTTGGGCTTTTTTTGATTTGCTTCATGGTATCACGAAAACGTTATCGTGTCAATGGAGCAACAGATGTTTTTTTTCATGCAAATTAACAGTAACTTAAATAAAGTTTCTTAAATAATTTCTTGACTTGCATATGCTATTGACAGTTTTGCAAAGAATTGGTATATTAACAATAAAGTAACCATTAATCAAAAGAAAGGAAGATGGCTAATGAGTGGCGTAACAATGCGTGATATTGGCAAAAAAGCTGGAGTCAGCGCTGTTACCGTATCCAAGGCGCTGGCGGGGAAAACCGGCGTCAGCGAGGAAATGCGTCAGAAAATCATCCGCATTGCGGACGAAATGGGCTATGTGAACCCCCTGACGGTGCAGGCCGCCGAGCGGCGGGCGCTGGACGTGGGCATTCTGGTGCCGGAGCATTTCTTTGGCAAGGATTCCTACTACGCCATGTTCTATAAGCAGCTGGTGCGCGCCCTGACGGAAGCCGGGCATTTTGTGCTGATGGAGATGGTCTCCCGGGAGGCGGAGGAAACCCTTTCACTGCCAAACCTCCTCCGCAGCGATCACGCCGACGCCATCATCCTTCTGGGCGAGCCCAAGAAACAGTACCTCCGGATGGTGACCGCTTCCACTGTGCCCATCATCTACCTGGACTTTTACGATGAAAAGGCCAGCGCGGACGCGGTGGTGGGGGACAACAGCTACGGCTGCTATCGCCTGACCAGCCACCTGATCAGGAACGGCCACACGGATATCGGCTTTTTGGGCAATATCCATGCCACCAGCAGCATCATGGATCGCTACCTGGGCTACTACAAGGCCATGCTGTCCCACCGGCTGGACATCCGCCCGGAATGCATCGTCAGCGACCGGGACGACGAAAACGAACTGGCCCGTTTTGACCTTCCGGAAAAGCTGCCCTCTGCCTTCGTCTGCAACTGTGACGTGATGGCCCGCCGGCTGATCCGCCAGCTGAAGGAGATGGGCATCCGGGTGCCGGAGGATGTATCCGTGGTGGGCTTTGACGACTATTCCAACGAGGGCGACGAAAGCCCCGCCCTGTCCACCTTCCGCATGGACAGTGAAGCCATGGTGCGCACCGCCGTGCGTCTGGTGGACGAACGCTGCTCCGGGGTGCAGAAGCCCTTTGGCCGCGTGGTGGTGGGCGGCACGCCCATTTATCGTGAATCTGAGATTCCCAAAGGTATTTAAGCCTCTCATATAGGAAAGGAGATCATAATCATGGACAAGGTACGCATTCTGAACGCCGGTTCCCTCCCCAACATCCCCTGGCAGGATAAGCCCGCCGATCTGAAGACCGCCGCTCCCGTGTGGCGCTACACCGGCAACCCCGTCATGGGCCGCAACCCCACTCCCGAAATCGCCCGCATTTTCAACTCCGCTGTGGCTCCCTGGGAGGATGGCTTCATTGCCGTGCTGCGCGGCGAGCAGGTCAACGGCGTGCCTTATGTGTACATCGGCCGTTCCAAGGACGGCATCCATTGGGATGTGGACCGTGAAAAGGTCCCCTTTGTGGACGATAAGGGCAATCCCAAGATGCCCCACTACGCCTACGATCCCCGCCTGGTGAAGGTGGACGATACCTACTACATCATCTGGTGCACGGATTTCTTCGGCGCCTCCATCGGCATGGCCAAGACCAAGGACTTCAAGACCTTCACCCGCATCGAAAATCCCTTCATTCCCTTCAACCGTAACGCCGTGCTCTTCCCTCGTAAGATCAATGGCATGTTCAAGATGATGTCCCGCCCCTCCGACTCCGGCCACACTCCCTTTGGCGACATCTTCGTTTCCGAGTCTCCTGACATGGAATACTGGGGACATCACCGTCACGTGATGGGCCGCGGCTCCAAGTGGTGGGAGAGCGTAAAGATCGGCTCCGGCGCAGCTCCCATTGAAACCACCGAGGGCTGGCTGCTGTTCTACCACGGCGTGGCCACCACCTGCAACGGCTTTGTGTACTCCATGGGCGGCGCCATCCTGGACATCAATGAGCCCAGCAAGGTGCTCTACCGCTGTGAGAACCATCTGCTGACCCCCGAAGAGCCCTATGAGACCTGCGGTTTCGTGCCCAACGTGGTCTTCCCCTGCGCCACTCTGCAGGATGAAGACACCGGCCGCATCGCCATCTACTACGGCGCTGCCGATACCAACGTGGGCCTGGCCTTCACCACCGTGGACGAGATCGTCGCCTACATCAAGGAGCATTCCGACCTCCAGTGGGGCGATGACATTCCCGACGTAGACTATTGATTTTCAAGGAAAAGACCGCCTGAGGGGCTTGCCTCTCCGGCGGCTTTCCTGCGCTTTGCACAACAAAAACAAAGGAGAATGCCTATGCAGCCCCGTTCTTTTGCTTCCCTGATGGAAGCCTATGAGCGCCTCATCGCCCGGCCCAATCCGGTGAACGAGCATTTCTACAATGGCCTGTTTGACCGCTACCAGTATCCGGTTCTGACCCGGGAGCACATCCCGCCTTTCTGGATGTACGACGCCAACCCCGAAACCAACCCCTACATGATGCAGCGCCTGGGCGTGAACGCCACCCTGAACAGCGGCGCCATCAAGCTGAACGGCAAGTATTACATGGTGGTCCGCGTGGAAGGCATGGACCGCAAGAGCTTCTTTGCTGTGGCCGAGAGCGACAAGCCCACCGAGGGCTTCCGTTTCTGGGACTATCCCGTGGTTCTGCCGGACACCGAGCCCGACGAGACCAACGTCTACGATATCCGTCTGACCCAGCACGAGGACGGCTGGATCTACGGCGTGTTCTGCTCCGAGAGCAAGGACAAGACGGTGAACGATCTCAGCGCGGCCGTGGCGGCTGCGGGCATCGTCCGCACCAAGGATCTGAAGACCTGGGAGCGTCTGCCCAACCTGCGCACCCTGCGTTCTCCCCAGCAGCGCAACGTGGTGCTTCATCCCGAATTCGTGGACGGCAAGTACGCCTTCTATACCCGCCCCATGGACGATTTCATCGAGACCGGCTCCGGTGGCGGCATCGGCTTCGGCCTGTGCGATGACATTACCAACGCCGTCATCGACGAGGAGAAGATCATTAATCTGCGCCGCTACCATACCATCACCGAGAGCAAGAACGGCGCGGGCGCGGTTCCCATCAAGACCGACAAGGGCTGGATTCACATCGCCCACGGTGTGCGCAACACCGCCGCCGGCCTGCGCTATGTGCTCTACGCCTTTGCCACCGATCTGAACGATCCCGCCAAGGTCATCGCCGAGCCCAGCGGCATGCTGCTGGGGCCCCTGGGCCATGAGCGTGTGGGCGACGTGAGCAATGTGGTCTTCACCAACGGCGCCATCGCCGATGAGGACGGCCGCGTGTTCCTGTACTACGCCTCCTCCGATACCCGCATGCATGTGGCGGAAACCACCATCGACCGCCTGTGCGACTATGTGTTCAACACCCCCAAGGATCCCTACCGTTCTCCGGACTGCGTCAAGCAGCGCTGCGAGCTTATCCGCCGCAACCTGGAATTCCTTGGAAAATAAGGAGAAATGAATATGTTCAAACCTGCCGCTATTTTCAGCGATCACATGGTGCTGTGCCACGGCAAGGAAGTGCGCATTTTCGGCTGCGCTCCCGACTTGTGTGAAGTATCTGCATCCGTGCTAAGCAGCGGGGGAGAATGCATTGCCAAAGGAAGCGACCTCGCGAAAGACGGCCGCTTCCTTCTCTGCCTTCCTCCCATGAAGCCCCAGACCGGCTGCACACTTACCCTTTCCTGCGGCGACGAAACCAAAACCATTCAGGATGTTGCCATCGGCGAAGTGCTTCTGGCCGGCGGCCAGAGCAACATGGAGCTGGAAATTCAGAACGCGGACGAAGGCCCCGCCCTGATTCCCGTCCACAACGACCCCGACCTGCGCTTCTTCAACGTTCCCAAGCAGCCCGTCTGGAATGAAGCTGCCATTGCCGCGGAGGAACACTCCCGCTGGCAGGTGGTGGCTCCCGGCGGATGCCGGGACGTGAGCGCCGTGGCCTATTTCTGCGCCATGAAGCTGCGGGAAAAGAAGCACATTCCCGTGGGTGTCATCGACTGCTACTGGGGCGGAACCTCTGCCTCCTGCTGGATGGACGAGGAAGCCCTGTTCCGCACCCGGGCCGGACAGTTTTATCTCAGCAGCTATCAGGCCATGTACGGCCACGTGACCCCGGAGCAGTTTGACCAGGCCCAGAAGGAATACGACGCTCGCCTGGCCGATTACAACCAGCGGGTCAATGCCCTGAAAGCGGAAAACCCGGCCATCACCCCCACGGAGCTGAACGAAAAGGCGGGCCTGTACCCCTGGCCGCCGCCTGCGGGCTGCAAATCTCCGTACCGTCCCGCCGGTCTTTGCGAGACCATGCTCAAGCGGGTAGTGCCGTACACCCTTTCCGCCGCCCTGTACTACCAGGGCGAGGAGGACGCCAGCCGCCCCAACTATTACGAAAGCCTGCTGTCCTCCCTCATCATCCGCTGGCGGGAATTCTTCATGGACGAGGATCTGCCTTTCGTCAACGTGCAGCTGCCCATGTTCATCGGCAAGGATTGCCCGGACGACAAGACCTGGCCCATCGTTCGCCAGGCCCAGCACCGGGTGTGGCGTACCCTGCGCAACACCGGCCTTGCGGTGATCATTGACTGCGGCGAGTTTGACAACATCCACCCCACGGACAAGCGCACCCCCGGCGAGCGGGTCTGCGACCAGCTGCTGCCGTTGCTCTATCAGGAGGACGCGCCCATGTCGCCCAGAGCCATCGGCAAGCACACCCGGGGCGACGTGCTGACCGTCAAACTGTCAGCCCCGGTTCATGCGGTGGACGGCCCTGCCGACCTGTTGGAAGTGGCCGGACAGGACGGCATCTTCCATCCCGCCGCTTGTGATGTTGCGGACTGCGAGCTGCATCTGACCACCCCGGAAGTTCCCCATCCGGTGATGGCCCGCTATGCCTGGGTCAACTACGCCAAGGTGCATCTGTTTGGCCAGAACGGCCTGCCCCTGGCACCCTTCCTGCTGGACTGACAAGCATCAACAAAAGCGGGGTTTGACGCGCACTGCATCAGACCCCGCCCTTTCCGTATTTATCTGGGCTGGATGGGCGTCAGCTCCGTGCCGGGAATGCCCACCAGCTGATCCGTCAGAACAAACTGGGTGCCAATCCATTCCAGCCGGTTGAGGAAATATCCCAGGGTGTCCGCGTTGCTCAGCCCGGCAATCTTCTGCCAGGCCTGGAGGGCGTACACGCCGTCGCCGTCAAAGTCAATGGGGTACAGGCCGCTCAGCGGATTCACAAACCCCTGCAGGGGCTGCCGCACCACGCCGTTTGGCAGGTAGATGGGGGAGAGATAGTCATCGCCCCGCTGGGAGATGTCAATGAAATAGCTTTTCTGGTTGTTCTGGCTGACGGCCGCCACCCGGTAGTTGTCCACATAATCCACCTGGTACTGGTATTCGCTGTTGTAGGTTTCCGAGTTGAACAGGGTTTCAATGATGGCGTTTTCGTAGTTGAATATGAAATAGTCCACGATGCCGCCGCTGCCGCCGGTGGGCAGGCTGACCAGAATGTTCTGCGCGTCCGGCCCAGTAAAGGCCCCCACAAACAGCGTGGGGCTGACCCCTTGCATCACAGGCAGGTCAATGGCCCCAATGACCGACGTTGCTCCGTTCTGAATCACCAGGCGCAGGTTTTGCCAGTACTGAGAACCGGGAATGCGTTCGCCCACCAACGCCACCAGGTCGGGCACGCCGTCCCGGGTCACGTCGGCGGAGAGGGATGCCGCCACTGCTAAAGCCAAGTAAATCGCTCCTTTCAAGCTGGTATGGCAGCTTATGCCGAAAGAAAGCGTTATATGCAGAAAGAAAAACCCATCCGCCGGTTGACGGATGGGGAAATGTTACCGGAAAGTATACACGATGTCATCGCTGGATGAGGGCGTACCGCCTGCGTTTTCATAGCACCTGCATGCAGGCAGATTGCTGCGATCGGTGATGAGGAACATTTTCTCACAGCCAATGGACCGACTGTATTGGCTGACGAAGTCAACCAGCTTCGTTCCATGGCCGCAGCCCTGAAAGGCTTCCATCACGTCCACCGCGTGCAGGTAAAAATCTCTGCGGCCGTCGGGCTTTGGAAGGATCATTCCGTAAGCAAAGCCGACCACGATGTCCCGGTCCTTGGCGATAAACGCCCGGGCATTGGACTGCTTAAGGAAAGCCAGAAGCTGCTCCGGTGGATAAACGGTGTTTTGATCATCGCGGAAAGGCTCCATCAAGGGGATATGCTGCGGTTCAAACAGGCAGTAGTCCACGGTTTCCATCGCTTTTTACTGCGCCTCCACATCCTTGACGGGGAACCAGCCGCGAACGGTGCCCAGTTTGTCGCAGGTAAACTCTGCAAAGACCCATTCGTCTTCCTCGAAGAAAACGTTGATGGCTGTGCCTGCGTTGATGCGGGCGTCGTTGAAGCGGTCGTACTTGGGGCCGGGACCGAAGCGGGGCGTGCTGCTGGCTTTGATCTTGGCTGCATGGGCGTAATGGCTGTCGTAGGGAATGTTGTTCACGTTCTGGAAGCAACTGTTCTTGAAATACAGCCTGCGAAGGCCTACGGAAGGATAGTTCAGCTCCACGTAGATCATGTCGCCCTCGGTGTAAAGGGCCTTGCAGGAAGTAACCTTGTTTGCGCCGGTTTTGTAGGCGCCGCCGCCGGGATAGCTGGTGGTGGGGCCGGTGTAGGACTGGTTGCGCTTGCTGTCGCCCAGGTCTTTGAAGGAAACAGGCAGCTGCTCATAATTGATCACCGGCCAGGGATTGCCATTGGTGTAGTAGTGATTCTCGTAGGTAGGATCGGAGGGGGCCACAGGCTGATAAACGTCCGCAGGGCCGCTTTGCATGAAGGCGGCCAAGGGGAACAGGCGGCCAGTATTGACCCAATTTCCGTTCACGTTCTTGACAAAAATGGTGCCCATGTCGGAACTTATGGGGGTGATTTCCACCGTCCAGTCGATGATGGTGCCATAAATCTGCTGGCTGATCGTTCTGGAAACATTCATGTTGTTGCCGTCCAGAATCATTACGCCGTAAACGTCCATCACCGGTGTGGTCACGATGGCAGTTTCTGCTGCCAGGGCCGTGAAAGGCAAGGCTATCAGAATGAATGCAAGAAACAAAGAAGCAACTTTGCGCATATGAATCCTCCTTGGTTTTTTTCCAGTTTATCCTAACCATGACGGGCGTGTCAAGAAGTAGGTTTTTTCTTTACAAAAACTGCTTGGTTTTTGTTGGAAATTCCTTATTTTTCAGGTATAATGAATGCAGGTTTTTTCGTGAATAACCGCTTAACAGGAAAAAACAAGAAAATGTTATCTCCATGAAAGGAGCTACAACAATGAACCGCGAGCTTTATCTTGCCCAGATTGACCGGGTGAACCGGGAGGGCCGTTATCATCCAGACTGGCAGTCCATTGCCACCCATCCCACGCCGGATTGGTACCGGGAGAAGCGGCTGGGCATCTTCCTGCATTGGGGCCCCTTTTCTGTGCCCGCCTACCACGACTGGTATGCCCGGCAGATGTACAACCAGGGCACACCGGAATACCAGCATCATCTGGAACATTACGGCGACCACAAGCAGCACGGCTACAAGCATTTCATCCCCCAGCTGACCATGGAAAAGTATCAGCCGGAGGAATGGATCCGGCTGTTTCAGGAAGCGGGCGCTGATTACATCGTGCCCGTGGCGGAGCACCATGACGGCTTCCAGATGTACCGCAGCGACCTGTCCCGCTGGAACGCGGTGGAGATGGGCCCCCACCGGGACGTGATGGGCGATCTTCTTGAGGAGGCGGAGCGGGCCGGCATGACGCTGGGCCTGTCCAGCCACCGGGTGGAGCATTGCTGGTTTTTCAGCGAGGGCTGCAAGTTTGATTCCGACGTCAAGCAGCCGGTGGATCGGGACGATCTTTACTGGCCTGCCATGCCGTCGCCGGAAAACCTGCACGACCTTTTTGGCCAGCCCTATCCCACGGAGGAATTCCTCACCGACTGGCTGCTGCGCTGCTGCGAGCTGGTGGACAGATATCATCCCCGCATCGTGTATTTTGACTGGTGGATTCAGCACGAGGCCGTGCGGCCCTATCTGCGCCGGTTCACCGCCTACTATTACAACCGCTCCGAGGAATGGGGCGGCGGCGTGATCAACTACAAGCACGACGCGTTCCCCTTCGGCTGTGGCGTGCCGGATATTGAGCGGGGCCAGTTCTCCGAGGCCAAGCCCTTCCTGTGGCAGAGCGATACCTCCGTCATGCGCAACAGCTGGTGCTACTCCGAAGGCGCGGATTACAAGTCCGCCCAGGATGTGGTCTGGGATCTGGTGGACGTGGTCAGCAAGAACGGCCGCCTGCTTCTGAACATCGGCCCCAAGCCTGACGGAACCATCCGCCAGGAGGACGAAAACATCCTCCGCACCCTTGGAGGGTGGATGAAGGTAAACGGCGAGGCCATTCATGGAACCGGCCTGTGGCGTATCAACCAGGAAGGCCCCACCCTGGTGGAGGAAGGCCAGTTTGCCGACGGCGTTGCCCGTGCCTTTACCAGCCAGGATTTCCGCTTCACCTGCAATGGCGATCAGATCTACGCCATCGGCATGGTCTGCCCGGAGGACGGCAAGCTGAAGATCCTCAGCCTGCGCGACGCAGACGCCAGCCGTCTGCCGGTGTACAAGGGCATTATTGAAAGTGTTGAGGTTCTGGGCGCGGATGGCCCTGTGCAATGGAAACAGGACGAGGAAGCCCTGCATGTGGATATGGGTTCTTTCCGTACGGAACTTCCCTTTGTGATCAAGATCATTACCAAATAAAGGAGAATCAGTATGCGTTTTTCCAACGGTTATTGGATGGTCAAACAGGATTATGTGATGAGCTACGCCACCCAGTGTGTGCGCGTGACCAAGTCTGACAAGGAACTGCAGGTTCTCTCTGCCTGCCGCCCCGTGAACCACCGCGGCGACGTGCTGGACGGCGGCACCCTGACGGTGAACTTCACCGCCCCCCGCAAGAACGTGATCCGCGTCAAGGTGACCCACTTTGCGGGCACCAAGGTAAAGGAGCCCCGGTTTGAGACCTATGAGGAAGAAGTGCAGCCCGTCATCCACGAGGGCGAGGACTTCGTCTCCTTCACCAGCGGCGAGCTGACCGCCCGCGTGCTGAAGGCCAAGGGCCAGTGGCAGGTGGACTACATGGTGGGCGACCGTGTGCTGACCACCTCCGGCTTCCGTGCCATGGGCCGCGCCCTGAAGAAGGATAATCTGCCGTCCTCCCTGCTGCCCAACGGCAAGAGCTACATGGTGGAAAGCCTGATGCTGGACGTGGGCGAGAACGTCTACGGCCTGGGCGAGCGTTTCGGCGCCTATGTGAAGAACGGCCAGACCGTTGACATGTGGAACGCCGACGGCGGCACCGCCTCCGAACTTGCCTACAAGAACATCCCCTTCTACATGACCAACCGGGGGTACGGCGTGCTGGTGGAGGATGCCTCCGACGTCAGCTTCGAAGTGGCCAGCGAGAAGGTGGAGCGGGTGCAGTTCTCCCATGAAGGCGAGAGCATGACCTACGATATCATCTACGGCGAGACCCCCAAGGGCACCCTGGACATCTACACCGCCCTGACCGGCCGTCCTGCGCTGCTGCCCGCCTGGAGCTTCGGCCTGTGGCTGTCCACCTCCTTCACCACCAACTATGACGAGGAGACTACCTCTTCCTTCATCGGCGGCATGGCGGAGCGGGACATCCCCCTGAGTGTGTTCCACTTTGACTGCTACTGGATGAAGGCCTTCAACTGGTGCGATTTTGCCTGGGATCCCGATACCTTCCCGGATCCGGAAGGCATGCTGAAGCGCTACCACGACAAGGGGCTGCACCTGTGCTGCTGGATCAATCCTTATATCGGCCAGGCCAGCCCCCTGTTTGAGGAAGGCATGAAGCATGGCTATCTCATCAAGAAAACTAACGGCGACGTTTGGCAGACCGATATGTGGCAGGCCGGCATGGGCATCCTGGACGTGACCAACCCCGCCGCCCGGGACTGGTACTGCTCCTACCTGCGCAAGCTGTTGGATATGGGCATCGACTGCTTCAAGACCGACTTCGGCGAGCGTATTCCCGTCCGGGATATCGCCTACTTTGACGGCAGTGATCCCCTGCGCATGCACAACTACTACACCTTCCTGTACAACCAGATGGTGTTTGATCTGCTCAAGGAAGTCCGCGGCGAGGGCGAGGCCATTCTGTTTGCCCGCAGCGCCACCGTGGGCGGCCAGCAGTTCCCCGTGCACTGGGGCGGCGATAACAGCGCCTCCTACGTTTCCATGGCAGAAACCCTCCGCGCCGGCCTGAGCATGAGCCATTCCGGCTTCGGCTACTGGAGCCACGATATCTCCGGCTTTGAGTCCACCGCTCCTGCCGACGTTTACAAGCGCTGGTGCCAGTTTGGCGTATTCTCCAGCCACAGCCGCCTCCACGGCTCCACCAGCTACCGCGTGCCGTGGCTCTTTGATGAGGAAAGCAGCGATGTGCTCCGCAAGTTTGTCAAGCTTAAGTGCCGCCTGATGCCCTACCTCTACGGCGCGGCGGTGGAAGCCCACGAGCACGGCATCCCCATGATGCGGCCCATGATGCTGGAGTTCTATGACGATCCTGCCTGCGAGACCCTGGATCGCCAGTACATGATGGGCGAAAGCATCCTGGTGGCGCCCATCTTCCGCAAGGACGGCCAGGTGCAGTACTATCTGCCGGACGGCCTGTGGACCTGCCTCCTCACCGGCGACAAGGTCCAGGGCGGCCATTGGCAGACCGAGATCCACGATTTCATGTCCATGCCGCTGATGGTTCGCCCCGGAAGCGTCATTCCCATGGGCAGCCGGGATGATCGCCCCGATTACGACTATACCGACGGCCTGGAGCTGCATGTGTTCCAGCTGGAGGACGGCGCAGAGGTTGACGTGACTGTACCCGACCTGAAGGGCCACGTTGCCGCTGTATACCATGTGAAGAAGGAACACGGCCAGGTGCAGGTTCAGACCGATTGCCAGAAGCCCTTCTCCGTTGTGATTCACGAGTAAAAAACACCACGGCATGCAGTCTTCTGCCGCCCGGCGGAGGCTGCATGCCTGTGTGGAGGATTTATGCATTCCATTCCCTACGAATATCGAAACTTGCCCATTCCCGGGGGCGGATACGTGACCGGCTTTCAGTTCCATCCCCGGGAGGAAGGGCTGCTGTATTGCCGTACGGACATCGGCGGCTCCTACCGCCTTGACCGGGACAAGCAGCGCTGGGTGTCCCTGATCCCTCACGTGACCATGGAGGATCTGAGCCAGGCCTTTCCCATTGCCATGGCCCTGGATCCCAACGACCCGGACAAGCTGTACATCGCCTGCGGTGTGGGCGATCCCAAAAGCAAGGGCCAGCTGGCGGTGTCTCATGACCGGGGCGAGCATTTCCGCGCGCTGCCCATGCCCATGTACATCCACGGCAACCTGAACGGCCGGGGCACGGGGGAGCGGCTGATCCTGGACCAGGATGATCCCCGCCGCCTGTATTTTGCCAGCCAGAAGGACGGCCTGTGGACATCCCCTGATCTGGGTGAAAGCTGGGAAAAGCTGACTGCCCTGCCGGACGACTACTGCGCCTTCGTCTGCCAGATGGGCCGGGCGATGGTGGTGTCCACCGCAGGCGTCACCACCCGCGCGGACAACACGACCCGGGGCCACAGCCTGTACATCAGCTATGACAACGGCCAGAGCTTCCAGCCCATGGCCCAGCCCGAAAGCACCACCGTGCCTGGCTGCCGCCTGAACGGCCTGGTGGGCCAGCGCTGGTCTCGGGATGACAAGTACTTCTACGTGACATTCTCCGCCAACGGCGCCAATTCCTACGTGCAGGAAAACGGCTACAGCTGCGATTCCGGCGACGCCACCGACGGCCACATCGTCCGCTATGCCATCCTGCCGGACGGAACCCTGGGCCAGATGGAGGACATCACCCCCGGCGCGGCCAGCCAGGTCAGAGGCCTGGGACAGGAGAACATCCGCCCGGGCGACCATCTGCCCTACGGCTTTTCCGGCATTGCTGCCTCCCAAAACCGGCCCGGTATGCTGGTTGTGTCCACCATCGTGAAGTATGACGGCGACAGTATTTTCCTGTCTGAGGATTACGGCCAGAGCTGGCAGCAGATCCTTTACGGCCTCAAGGAGGGCGACATCCGCTTCCGCACCTACTATATGCAGCCCAAGTACAACGAGAACGGCTCCCTCATCCATTGGCTCAGCGACCTGAAGCTGAACCCATTCGACGATAACGAGGTCTGGTTCAACACCGGCACCGGCGTGTTCCGTTCCTATCACCTGACGGAGCCCTCCCGCTTCTTTACGGATTTCAGCGACGGCATTGAGGAAACGGTGCACCTGAACGTTTACAGCCTTCCCGGCAGCGATACCCAGGTCATTGATATCGTGGGCGATTTGGGCGGCTTTGCCTTCCAGGACATCGACCAGCCCTGCGAAAATTCTTTCGCGGACGACGACGGCAACCGCTACATTACCTGCATCAACGCGGATTTCTGCGACCAGAACCCGGAGCGGCTGATTGTCACCGCCCGTGGAAACTGGCGGGGCAAGACCAAGGGCGGCCTCATTCTTTCTGAGGACGCAGGCAAGACCTTCCGCCGCCTGCCCATGCCCTTTGGCCTGAGCGCGGAAATCGACCAGGCGCTGCACCGCATCGAGCGGCCCAATGTGAACGCCGGCTGGGTGGCCATGTCCCCGGACGGACGGAACGTGGTCTGGTCCATCGCTGATGGCATCCGCCTGCCGGGCAGGCAGGTGGTCACCAGCCACGACGGCGGTGAAACCTTCGCCATCACCCGGATTTTCGACCTGGACGGCCAGCCGGTGCTTGCGGAAAGCGTGAAGACCTTCTCCGACCGGATGGATTCCGACGTTTTCTACGCCTTTGGTCCCCATTCCGCCTTCTATATCAGCCTGGACGGCGGCAGCACCTTCCGCCAGCGGCCCTTGCCGGGCTTCCCGGACGCAGACTTCGGCCTGATCGACTGTGCCAACAAAACGGAGATCCGTGGCGTGGCGGGCCGTCAGGGCGAGTTTTACATCGCGGTGGGGAAGGGCGGCCTGTGGAAAATGCACTATGACAAGGCCTCCGACGCCCTCCACATCGTCCGCCTGACCCGGGACGGCGATACCGTCTACCGGGTGGGCCTGGGCCTGGGCAGTCCGGGCGGCGACTACTTCCGCGAACGGAAGGCCCTGTATGTAAGCGGCATCATCGGCGGGGAATACGGCTTCTACCAGTCCCTGGATGACTGTGCCACCTTCACCCGCCTGAATACTGACCGGCAGATGTTCGGCGAGATCATCTCCATTGACGGCGATTGCCGAAAGTTCGGACGTTTCTTCCTTGCAACCGGCTCCTGCGGCCTGATTTATGGCCAGCCTGTCTGACCCCTGAAAGGAGACAAAACCATGCATGTTTATCAGGAAAACCAGCGCCTCGTCATCGCCGACGGCAACAGCCGCGTGTGGATCGACCCCTGGGGCGAGAACTCCCTCCGCGTGCGGATGACCCCCGATCCCCGGATGGATCCCAACGACTGGGCCCTCTCCGAGCCTGTGAAGGAGACGGAAAGCACCATTACCTTTGAGACCATCGACACCACCGACCCCTGGTACAAGGGCGAGGAATGGGCCAAGTATCATTCCACCGGCACCGTGGCTACCCTCACCAACGGCAAAATCACCGCCAAGGTGAACCCGGAGGGCTGGATCAGCTACTTTAACCAGAAGGGCGACCTGCTGACTGAGGAATACTGGCGCACCCGGGATCGCCTGAATCGCTACTGCGTGCCGCTGGCAATCACGGGTCGGGAGATGAAGCCCATCTTTGGCACGGAAAGCTACGAGCTTACCGCACGCTTCGAAGCCTTCGACGACGAAAAGATCTTCGGCATGGGTCAGTATCAGCATCGCCGCCTGGACAAGAAGGGCGCTACCCTGGAGCTGGCCCACCGCAACAGCCAGGCCAGCGTGCCGTTCTATGTATCCACCCGGGGCTATGGCTTTTTATGGAACAATCCGGCCATCGGCACCGCCACCTTCGGCACCAACAAGACCGAGTGGAATGCCCGCAGCACCCGCAAAATGGACTACTTCATCACCGCCGGCGATACCCCTGCGGAGATCGAAAGCCAGTACTCCGCCGCCACCGGCCGCACCCCCATGATGCCGGAATACGGCATGGGTTACTGGCAGTGCAAGCTGCGCTACCGCAACCAGGAGGAAGTGCTGGCAGTCGCCCGCGAACACAAGCGCCGCGGCCTGCCCATGGACGTGATCGTGATCGACTTCTTCCATTGGACCATGCAGGGCGACTTCAAGTTTGAGCCCCGGGACTGGCCCGATCCCGAAGCCATGGTGAAGGAGCTTCGTGAAATGGGCATTGAGACGGTGGTTTCCGTGTGGCCCACTGTTGACGAACGCAGTGAAAACTACGGCTACATGGCCTCTCACGGCATGCTGATGAACACCGACCGCTGCACCGAGCGCTCCACCTGGATGGGCCCCACCGTGTACTACGATGCCACCCACCCCGGCGCACAGAAATTTGTGTGGGAGCGCTGCAAGGAAAACTATTATGACAAAGGCATCCGCTGCTTCTGGCTGGACGAGGCCGAGCCGGAATGCTCCTACGATTTTGACAACTACCGCTACTGGGCCGGCCCTGCCATGCAGGTGACCAACACTTACCCCGTGGGCTACGCCAAGGGCTTCTACGAGGGGCTCAAGTCCGTGGGCGAGGAGCTGCCCATGAGCCTGGTGCGCTGCGCCTGGGCCGGCAGCCAGAAATACGCGGTGCTGACCTGGTCGGGCGATATTCATTCCTCCTTCCGGGCCATGCGGGAGCAGGTGCAAGCCGGCCTCAGCATGGGTATGGCGGGCATTCCCTGGTGGACTTCCGATATCGGCGGTTTCCTGGGCGGCGTCATCGACGACCCGGCTTTCCGGGAACTGCTGGTGCGCTGGTTCCAGTGGAGCTGCTTCTGCCCGGTGTTTCGCATGCACGGCGAGCGCAGCCCCTGGTATGAGCGGGAGCAGGAGTTCATCAACAACGTGCGCCAGTTGACCTCCGGCCAGGACAACGAGGTGTGGAGCTTCGGTGAAGAGGTCTATGAAATTTTGGTCAAGTACCTGTTCATCCGCGAGCGGCTGCGGCCCTACGTCCGCCGCCTGATGAAGGACGCCAGCGAGACCGGCGCACCCGTCATGCGCCCCCTGTACTACGATTTCCCCACGGACAAGACTGCTGCCGACGTGGAGGACTGCTACATGTTCGGCCCGGATCTGCTGGTGGCTCCCATTGTGGAAGCAGGCGCCACGGACCGCAAGGTGTACCTGCCTGCGGGCTGCAAGTGGACCGACGCCTACACCAAGCAGGTCTACGAGGGTGGCCAGTTCGTCACCGTGCCTGCGCCCATCGGCGTGATTCCCGTCATGATGCGGGAAGGCACCAGCTACGATATCTATCAGTAAAAAAGAGAACCCCTCCCTGCAATCACAAGCTATTTTGTCAAGGGTGTTTTCACATTTTTCATCCATGGGCAAGAATCGTGGCATAATTCACCCCAACAGGGCAATGCGAACGCGGCTGCTGTCTACGATGCTGGACAGCAGCCGTATTTTGATTCGAAGTTGTTGGCTATATTCCTCAACTTTTGAATGCTCCAGCACTCTCAACCAATCAACGGTTCGTATGTGGAGGATGAAATTACTTGTAGTAAGTCTTTCCAATACCCTTCCATCCCGCACGCTGCATGACCGATCAACATTTATTCGAAAACGCACTTGACAAACTCGTCGATTTATGTAAAAATATATGCGGATTCTAAGAACGGAGGGTAAAACCGCTTGATTATCACATTTGATTCCCTTGAAATCCTTCTCAGTCGAATCGTGCGTGCGGTCGACAAGACCATTGCGGAGGATATTCCACAGGAAAGGCGCGAAAAGGATCTTGAAACCAAGAACTATCTTGCGCACATCCGTGGTGACTACCTCAACAATAATCTTCGTCGTCTTGTTGCGATTGAGGGCATTGAGCTTCATCCATTTAGACGTTATGGGTGGGAAGGTCGAATTCTGATCGATAGGGAGAATAAGATAACGATTGGTGTAACCACACAAGCCAATTTGCAAGTGATCCCGCGAAAGAAAGACAGGAATTGCCCCAACTATATGCAGACGCTGCTTCGAATACTGAACGGGGACCTCGAAAGTCCGACAACGCAGCTCTCATTTTTGCCGCCTGCTTCACAATTCGCACCAGAAGTATACGAAGATGACTTCGACAGCATCATGGCGGGAGTTCTTGATCCAAACTCTGGTTTCAGGCACTGCATCGTCGCATATACTGCCGATCATGATGAAATCAGTGACATCGCCTTCTATTTGCTGAATGGTGATTTTGAAATTGTGGAAAAGCATGACTTGCGCGGCTATATCCAGCCTGATTTCTCACGGCTTACTGCGTCAAGCAACCATTCCGAAACCACCACAGCCTCTACACAGAATGTGCGTTCACTGGTCAAGCTCAAGAAAAAGCCAGGAATCAAACCCACGCTTAAATCTTTCGAAGAAGAAAATGAGGCCTAATCAAATAAAGGAGTTGGCACGATGGAAAGGAGAGAATTCCGAGGCGAACGCCTGAAATACGCTCGGATATTCCGCGGAAAAAGTCTGACCGAATTGGCGAACGAGTCAGGGATCAGCAAACAGCTTATTTCCCAGTACGAAAATGGAGACAGTCGCCCGTCGCATGAGCGACTGTTCACCATTTCCGAAATTTTGCATTTTCCATATGACTTTTTCATGCAAAGCGATTTATACTCTGCACATACTGAGGTGACATACTTCCGATCATTGATGAGTGCAAAGCGTATGGAACGCGCTGCACAATCGTATAGGCTTGAAATCGCTGTAGAGATTTATAAAGCACTTCAAGATGAGTACATAGATTTCGAACCACTCCGAATTCCCCCAATTGAGTTCAGCGGTGTAGATAGCGAAACAGACGAAGCTGCTATGGCAAAAGCTGCTGACGAGATTGAACAGATTGCCAATAAGCTAAGAGAATACTGGAAGCTGGGAGATGGACCAATTGAGAATCTTCAGTTCGTTCTGGAGAGCAATGGCATCATCGTTACCGGATTTCCTACTGCTGCCGATGGTATAGATGCTTTTAGTCAGAGAACCTACGTTTCTGATCATGATGTATATGCTATTGCTGTTGACCAAGGTGATAAGCCTGAAGGACGAATTCGGTTTGATCTTGCACATGAACTGGGACATATTCTTTTGCATCCGTGGAGCGAAAGCCTTGACATGATAACTAAGGAAGAGTTTAAGATTCGCGAGAAGCAAGCCAATTTGTTTGCGAGCGCCTTCTTATTGCCTGCAGATTCGTTCCGAAAAGATGCTCAGGCATATCCAACAGACCTAAAGTATTATCTTTGGCTAAAGAAGAAGTGGCATGTTTCTGTGGCAGCAATGCTATATCGAGCTCATCAATTGCACATCATCACTGATAATCAGTTTAGCTATCTCATGCGTCAGTATTCTAAGAATGGTTGGCGCAAAGGCGAACCAGATGATTCTCCATTTCTGCTAAACGACAATGTGTTCCAAGGTGCGATTGATATGCTTTTTGAGGAGCATATTCTTACGCCCGTTACTTTTATGCACTTCCTAAAGTCCAGAAGCATAGATTTGTTCCCTGATGATGTAGAAGAAATCCTCCATCTGCGAAAAGGCACGTTGGATGTAGAAGAAACCAAGCCGAGAATTGTACGACTGAAGTTGCTATAAGTATGTTTTCGAGGGTACTTTCACATTTTCCATGTGTACATAAAGGCGGGCTGCTGCCAATCTACATTGACAGCAGCCCGCCTTTTGATTTGTCCGTTCCTAACACAAGCATAGGAACTTTTTTCAGCTTATCTTGATAATTTCCTGATATGTCCCGAACGACTCATTATTTTGCAGATATCATAGCGATACACACATATATAGCCGTAGGGAAGGTAAGCGAATCAGGTTGTTGACGAATGTTGACAAAAGAACTACTCTCTGATGCGCTTAAGAAGATCCATAAGCATAGAATTTTTATCCTTCTTAAGTTCTGTTACTAATCTGGCAAGCAATACTACTTGACTTTGATAGTCAGGTTGCGCAAGAATAATGTCAAGCAGATTAGATGCCTCCTGAGTCTTCTGCTCAAAATCAAAAGCTAAAACAAATTTCATCTTCTGAATATCATGGTCAAGAGTTCTTATCATTGCCTGATAATCTTTATTATCAACACTCAAGCCCCTCTCAATTCTGAAGTATGGAACACGTCTATCAATAAGAACATAGTATAGTGCGAATTTCCGGGTTTCGTCTGTATCGAAGATTGAATTGTTAACTACACTTTCCCATACCATCTTATAGAGTTGTTCTTCCGTCAAATTACTGGCAACCGCTCTCTTTAAGCATGACTCAAACAAAGTGTCAACAATCTCGCCATATGTGCTTTTTAACTCATTTTGGCTATCTTTCGAAATCCCCGAGGAACACACTTCGTACGATTCATCTGAATCGACCCGGCCGTAGAGTCTACAGGCTATGGCAAACATATTCACACGGTTTTCTTGAGGAGCTGCGACTATCTGCTCATAAATCTCTGAACAAATGTCGAAAGCACTTCCAACATATGTATAAAACCGTTGCTCAAACTCAGCCACAGTGCTCGTTTTCATATATTCCCATCTCCTTTTCTTATTCTGCTTTTTTTGTCAATAGCGAACAATATAGTCTTGTGGGGAGACTAATCAACAATGTTACTAACATAATCAGATCGTTCCACAGACTATTCAAGGTTAGTACTTCCGTAAAGATTAGGACACCAGGGATTATCAATAAGCAGCACACGATCACCCCCAAGCCCTTAACGAAAGCACTACACTTTCCAGCCACCTGCATGTATAGACTATACACAGCAATCGGAAGCCCTATATAGTTTACTACAGCAATCCACTGCTCAGTACTTTGCGTTCCGTCTGAAAGAGTTTCCAAAATTATGCGTGTCACGATCAACGTCACCAGCACAACGATCGTCATCAACTCAATCATTTTTGTCTTCTTCATACTTCACCACTGAATACATATTCTGTAACACCCGGCAGATTACGGGTGATAGGGTTGCTTTTCTCAACTCCTACAATCTGTTCCGCACACAAATTCCCAACAACGCTCCGAAGTTGATGAATCAGCAGTGGCTCGTCCTCACTAAAGCTAAGTATTATACTATTTTTCCCCAATGCAATATGTGACAACAACTCCCGATTAACTTGCTTGTTGTTGTAACGATTATCTACGGATAATCGTTCTATTTTTTGCTTGGTTAGGCTTTTCTTGCATTTAGTGGGGACAACTATCTTAATTATCATTGTTCTCTTCCTCATCTACAAAGGTTCCTAAAGAGGTGATCATTGATCTGATCCATGAGGTTTGCGGCTCATTTTCCTCAATAAACTCCTCTGCATTCTGAAACAATTGTAGAATCCCGCCCAAAATTACAACCTCATCTTGATTCCAGTGTTCATCCTCAAGATAGATTTCCATTGCTTGCAAGTCTTTATGCGAGAAACCACAATTCTTAGCGCGTTCGAAAATCTCCTTTCTCTTTTCTTTGCTAAAATACTGTAACCCAGCATTCCTTTTTTTAGTCCGGATTTCTTCCAATCTCTTTTCCGAGGCTTTTACTTGTGTATTCAAATCCAGAATATGCTGCTGCAGCTTTATTTCTTCCTTGGCATAGGTGCGAAAACTCTTACTTTCTTTAGCCATGCGCAGCCATTCCCCTTTTCGTTTCATAACGCGCACAGCCAGTTCAACTATGCAACCGCTTAGCCATATTATATCATCAGTCTTTCCTTTTGTAAAGTTGGGTATAGCAAGAATCCAATGCGACCGCAAATAAAGCAAAAATAATTATTACCGAGAACTATGTCATGTAATAATGTGCGTAAATGTATTTACCGTTCACTGCATCCTGAAGCAAGGTCGCTGCCTGCTGTCCGTCTCCATGATGATCCGTGCTGCAAAGGGACTGATCTTCGATGCAGACCCCAGTTCCTTCAAGGATGTTGCGCTTGCCGCTGGACAGCCTCGCCAGCTTCTCGCGAGCTATCGCGCTCGTGGACAAGTCGTATGATGGCCGGATACCTTCATGTCATCAATGACACATTCCACATTAACCGGCAGATTTAGTCCAGCCACAAACAGGAGACAATCAGCGATGTGCTGAACCAGCCTGGGCAGGCTTGCTGCCATATTGTTATTCACGAAACGATTTTTAGTACGGGGATAGGTGGCCAGACGCTTCTCACACAGGCGCTGGATGTAGTCCAGCGCCTGCTGGACAAGTAAAGCCATAGATACGGTTTGCATTGCGCTGAATCGTGGTCAGGTCATAGAGATAGAGCGGCTTATCCGCATGTAAGGTACGCTGAATGAACTTGATGATAGCAGTCTTGCCATTGCAGTCTGTATGGATCTTCTCAGTTTCTCCCGGCGAATTGATGCGCCGGGGCTTGGCATCAAATCCACAGAAGAGCTGCACATGATAGAAGCTGCTGGACTTAATGTTGGCAATGACTTGTTCATGCCTGGCGATTAGCACCAGCGTGATGATGCTAATCTTTTTCATATGTGTTCCTTTCCGCTAATCGCTTATTGGCTGAGATACGCATTTGCTGGTTTGCCCTGCGACGCATGTGAAGAATCGTATTGGTAGATACCTTCTGTGGGGACAATGGGATCCAATCCCAGCAATTCAGAAATCGTCACGCACTTATAACCTTGCTCCAACAGTTGAGGTATCAGCACTCTCAGACATCGGATATCCTTGGCACGGGCATGGAACAGCAGGATGCTGCCGTTCTGTACATCCTTGATAGCTTTACTGGCGTCGGTCTGACTGACGTCCCATTTCAC
>JAGBDE010000026.1 GCA_017937655.1 Clostridia bacterium
CAAACGCAGACCGGCGACGTAGCGGAGAGCAGGCAAATCCCGAAGCCCGTTTTCGGGGCGGGGAAGCGCACGCCGGCCGAGACCCGTCCCAATAATACCCAACATCACGTGATCGTGCGCGGCCGCTCCGAAACACGGGCGAAAGAGGGGATTTGCCGGAACGAGCGTGTCGCTCTGGTTTTTCGGTTCCTTTTTGCCTAAACAAAAAGGAACGAAAGTCCTTCGCGCCCGTAGGCGCGCGCCGAGCGCCAACTCCCGGCCTCGTTATTTTCTTTTGATTCTTTTCTTTTTCAAAAAGAAAAGAAAACCCCGCATCAGCGTACTGCAAATCCCAGCGCACCAAAAAAACGCAGCATCCATTCTCCCGCCCCTTCTAAACACATCATCCCCCAGTTTCAAACCCCACAAAACCTGATATACTACACCAATGAGGTGATACCATGCATTTTCTGATCGTGACCGGCATGAGCGGCGCCGGCAAAACCGTGGCCATCCGCTACCTGGAGGACATGGGCGCCCTCTGCGTGGACAACCTTCCCCCCATGATGATTGTCCCGTTTATGGAGGCCTGCCGCAATTCCAAGCTGACGAACTCCATCTTCGCCATCGCCGCGGATATCCGCTCCGGCGAGTTTTTCGACGGCAAGGCCGTCACCCGCATGATCGACGAGGCCCGGCTGGTGGGTTATCATATCGACACCCTGTTCATCGAGGCCAGCGACGAGGTGCTGGTGAACCGCTATAAGGAAAGCCGTCGGGAGCATCCCCTGCGCAACGAGGGCTATAACCTGGAGGAGGCCATCCGGGAGGAGCGCATCCGCCTGCAGCCCCTGCGGGAGACCGCCAACCACCTGATCGACACCAGCGCCATGCGGCCCTCCACCCTGAAGAAAAAGCTCAGCGAGCTGGTTCTTCATGCGGACGATACTTCGTCCCTCCGCATCGAGATCCTCAGCTTTGGCTTCAAGCGGGGCATTCCCCGCGAGGGCGACCTGGTCTTCGACGTGCGCTTTTTGCCCAATCCCTTCTACATTCCGGAGCTGGGCAGCCACACCGGCCTGGACCAGGACGTGAAGGATTTCGTGCTCAAGCATCCTGTCACCGAGGAGTTCCTCCAGAAAAACCTGGACATGCTCCATTTCCTCATTCCCCACTACATCAACGAGGGCAAGCACCGGCTGGTCATTGCCATCGGCTGCACCGGCGGCGCACACCGCAGCGTGGCCATCGCCGAGTACATCGCCGCGGATCTCCGTGCTGCCGGCCACAAGGTGAACGTGAATCACCGGGACATTGCCCTGGAACAGGCCCACTGGGCCGCCAAGAGCGAGTACCAGAAGGGCGAACCGTGAGTTCTTTCTTTTTGAGTCAAAAAGAAAGAACCAAAGAAAAACCGCTATTTGCTGGACGGTTGCCGGGGCGTTTGTTCCTACTGTAGTCCCGCCCCATGGAGCAGTCTAAAAAAGCAACAAAAATGGAAAACCAGCTTCCCACCCATCACCCTGAGTAGAAGCTGGTTTTCTTTTGCTTCTTTTCTTTTCACTGAAAAGAAAAGAAGAGACTTTTTCTTTTGGTATCTTTTCTTTTTCTTAGAAAAAGAAAAGTACACACGTCACTTTCTCACGCGCTCCGCGAAGCCGATCTTCTTCTGGACCTTGCGCAGGGTGCGGGTGGCGATAGCGTTGGCCCGCTCGGCGTTTTCCATGAGGACGGCCTGGAGGTAGCCCTTGTCCGCCATGAGCTTGGCGTGCTCGGCCTGGATGGGCCGCAGGGTGTCCAGGACGACCTCGGTGCAGTAGTTCTTGAGGGCGCCGTAGCCCTGGCCCTGGAGCTTAGAGACGGTGTCTTCAATGCTGGAGCCGCTCATGGCCGCGATGATGGACAGCAGGTTGCTGACGCCGGGCTTGGTTTCCGGGTCGAAGCGGATCTCGCCGTCGCTGTCGGTGACGGCGCGCTTGATCTTGCGGCGGATGGCGTCCTCCGGATCCAGAATGGCGATGTAGCAGTCGTCGGGGTCGGACTTGCTCATCTTGCGGGTGGGCTCCTGCAGGCTCATGATGCGGCTGCCGATCTTGCCAAAGTAGCCTTCCGGCACGGTGAACACGTCGCCGTAGACGCCGTTGAACCGCTGGGCGATGTCACGGGTCAGTTCCAGGTGCTGCTTCTGGTCTGCGCCGATGGGCACCAGGTCGGCCTGGTAGAGCAGGATATCGGAGGCCATGAGCACGGGGTAGGTGAACAGGCCGGCGTTGATGTTGTCCGCATGCTTGGCGGCCTTGTCCTTGTACTGGGTCATGCGCTGGAGCTCGCCCATGTAGGTGAAGCAGTTCAGGATCCAGCTCAGCTCGGCGTGGCCGCTGACGTGGCTCTGGCAGTAGATGATGTTCTTCTTGGGATCCAGGCCGCAGGCCATGTAGGTGGCGGCAACCTCCAGGCAGCGCTTGCGCAGCTTAGCGGGATCCTGACGGACGGTGATGGCGTGCATGTCCACCACGCAGTAGATGCAGTTGTAGTCGTTCTGCAAGAGGGTGAAATTGCGCAGCGCGCCGATATAGTTGCCGATGGTCAGCGTGCCCGAGGGCTGAATGCCGGAAAAGATGGTTTTCTTGACTTCCTGAACCTGGTTCTCCATGGGAATTTCCTCCTGACTCAAAAAGGGTGACCCTTTGTATTTCAATGTTGGTGAAGCTGCCTCAAGGCGCGGAGCACCGGGCTGTGGCTAAGAGTGCAGGCGTGGGCCTCCGGCAGCGTGTACAGAAACGGGTTGAGGGTGTAGGTGATCAGCTCCAGCTGCCGGAGGGCCATCAGCGCGGCCTTTGTCTGGGACAGGGGCAGCTCTGCGTATCCGGCGGCTTCCTCCATGGTGAAGATGCGCTGCCGCTTCAGCTGGCGGTAGACCTTCCGGCAGTTTTCGTCGCCGGGGTCGGTATCCGATGCCAAAGCCCGCAGGGCGCGGCTCACCGGCAGGGCGTGGATCTCCGCCTCCGGCAGCTGCTTTTTCCACAAAGCGGCTTCCCCGGGGAAGGCTTCGCCGTCCAGCAGCCAGACCTCCGCCCAATGGCCGGTGCAGAGGGTCAGCTCCGGCTGAATGAGCAGCGTGTGGAAGCTGCGGGGGTCGGTGGGGGCGGAGCGGATAACGTCCAGCCCGCCCTTTTGCAGGGCATACCGGGCCGACGCATTGGTGCGGCTTACCGCCAGAATGCCCCGGGAGCGATTCATCAGCGCCTGTTCAAAGGCGGATGCCGTTTCTTCATAACCTTCTAACAATTCGTTGTCGCGTGGCGTAATTCCTGCCGCGAGGGGCAGCAGGTTTTCCAGGGCGTCCAACAGGGCCAGGCGATGGCTCTCGCCGTCGGGCTGGTCAAAGCTCTTGCGGAGGGCTTCCTGCACCGGCAGAAGGGCCTTCACTTCCGCCTGGAGGCTGGTCACGCCCCGGAAGGTGTTCTGGCCCAAAGTAAACACCGCGTCGATCCTGTCCGGCATGGTGGAGGCATGCTGCCCCAGAGAAAACCCAATGCCGCCCAGCACCCGCTTGTCCTGGCGAAGGGTCAGCTTGAGATGGGCTCCGCCGGTGCCCACTGCCCGGCGCTCCTCCACCGCCGCGTCCCGGAGGAACAAAAGTGGCGTGGGGTTGTCGCAGCCAAAGGGGGCCAGACGGTTCAGCTGGCGGAACAGGTCGTCCGTGCAGTTTTCCAGGGTGACTTCCGCGTCGTACAGCTGGCTGGGCACGAAGGAGGCCGGGTCGGCCTGACGCACCACCTCCTGCAGGCGGCGGTAAAACTCCTCCTCATGCTCCACGCTGAGGGTCACGCCCGCAGCCAGCTCGTGGCCGCCGTAACGGAGCAGGATATCGTCCAGCTTTTGCAGGCAATGGTGGATATGCACGCCGGGAACGCTGCGCAGGCTGCCGTGGAGCATGCCGTCCTCCCGGCTCAGCACGCACACCGGGCAATGGTACTGATTGCACAGCCGCCCCGCCGCCAGGCCGATAACCCCCACATGCCAGTGGTCGCCCGCCACGATGAGGGCAGGGTTCTTGAGGAAATCGTGGCCCATGGCGGCTTCCTGGGCCGCCTGCACCAGCCGGGCCTCGGCGGCCTTGCGGTCGTTGTTGAGCTGATCCAGCTCGTAGGCCAAGGTTTCCGCCTCCGAGGGGGACGAGGTCATCATCAGGCGGACGCCTTTGCCGGCGTCGTCCAGGCGGC
The DNA here is from genome assembly GCA_017937655.1 of Clostridia bacterium. GTDB lineage: Bacteria > Bacillota > Clostridia > Christensenellales > Aristaeellaceae > Limiplasma. The sequence goes on from JAGBDE010000026.1 coordinate 4,206, forward strand.
CGGCGGCGTTGAGGCGGGGCCCCAGCTGAAATCCCAGCGTGTCCGACGTGACCGGCGACGGGCTTCCCGCCACCTCCAGCAGGGCCTTCATGCCCGGCCGCTGGGCCTTCTCGATCACCGGCAGGCCCAGGGCCACGATGATCCGGTTTTCGTTAACCAGCGGCACAATATCCGCCACGGTGGCCAGGGCCGCCAGGTCGATATATTCCATGGCCTTTTCCAGACCCAAAAGGGCGTGGGCCACCTTGAAGGCCACCCCCGCGCCGCAGAGCCGCCGGAAAGGATAATCCCCCAGAAGGGGGTTGATGGCAACGTCCGCCGGGCTGGATGTCAGGGCCAGGCCGTGGTGATCCGTCACGATCACCGTCATGCCCAGGCTCTGGGCCAAAAGCACTTCCTCGTGGTTGGTAATGCCCAGGTCCACGGTGATCAGCAGCTTGTACTTCTCAGCCAAATCCCGCACCGCGGCGCAGTTCAGGCCATAGCCCGCTTCGCGCAGGGGCGTGTAATGATCCGCTTTCACCCCGTACTGCCTCAGGGCCAGCGTCATCAGGGACGCCGCGCAGATGCCGTCCACGTCGTAGTCCCCGTACACCACCACAGGCGCGCCCTCGTCCCGGGCCCCCGTGATCAGCTCCACCGCCCGGGCCATGCCCTGCATCAGGAAGGGATCGTGCAGGCCGTCCGCCGAAGGGTGCAGAAAGGTGTCCGCCGCCTGGGCCGTGGTAATGCCCCGGGAATACAGCAGCCGGGCCACCACGCCGGTATAGGGAAGCAGGGCCTCCTCCGCCTCCCGGGGGAAGGCCTCAAGAGACCGGGGAACAAAACGCAGCAAGGAAAAACGCCCCTTTCGGATGCAGGTTGTTCATCGGATTCACATCCCTACAAGTATACCTTATGCCGTCGGCGGATGGCAAGCGGAATCGGCCCCGTGGGCAGAGGCGGCGCAGAGAAAATGGTAAAATCTACAAATATATTACAAATTGTTTACATTTATGCTTGACATCCTTAATATGTTCTTTTACAATGTTTCATGGAAAGCTTTGTAAGCTTTGATTTTTCCATTGGAGGGTATGGAAATGAAATATCATTTCTCTCTGCGGCGGAGCGTTGCTCTGATTTTGGCTGTGATGCTGCTCATCAGCACCGTCAGCTTTGCTTTTGCTGCATTTGAAAGCTATCAGAGCACCAGCATGGATAGCGTGAACCTTCGCAAAAAGGCCAGTAGCTCGTCCACCATTTTGAAGCGCATCAAGCAGGGCGATGTGGTCACCGTCATCGGCAAGAGCGGCAAGTATTACCAGCTGCAGTTTGACGGCGCGGAAGGCTATGCCCTCATTGCCTACGTGGACGGCACCGCCAGCGATAAAGATCCGGAGCCGGACGGAACCCTCATGCAGGCCTCGCCTGTGTCCGTCACCTCCTACCCCTATGATACCGTTACTTTGGGCTATGTGAAGCTGCGCAAGAAGGCGGGCCGCACTGCCGAGGTCATCCGCACCCTCACCCCGGACAGCCTGATCACCGTGTACAAGGTGGAGGACGGCTTTGCCTACGTGGAGCACGAAGGCAAGAAGGGCTACGTTTATGCGCCTTATGTGAACCTGGCCAACATTCCCACCCCCACCCCCGTGCCTGAACCCACAGTGAAGCCCGGGGCCGAGAAATACACCACTGTCAAGAAGGGCGACAGCGGCGCCACCGTCAAGGCTTTGCAGGAAGTGCTCATTGAGCTGGGCTACCTGGAGAAGGGTTCTGCCGACGGCAAGTTTGGCGCAAAGACCGAGTCCGCCCTCAAGACCCTCCAGAAGCGCAACGGCCGCACCCAGAACGGCGTGGCCGACCAGGAATTGCAGCTGCTCCTTTACGAAGGCACCCCCAAGGACGTGAAGGGCTACCGCCAGTACGTGAAGACTCTGGCCCCCATTTCTGGCGCGGTCATCAGCCTGAACCACCGGGGCGACGGCGTGCTCAAGGCCCAGCAGAAGCTGTACGACCTTGGATATTTGAGCAAAGTGCCGGACGGCACCTGCGATGAAGAAACCGTCACCGCCATTTACGCCTTTGAACGCAACAACCAGCTGGAGGTGGACGGCAGCCTGTCCGCCACCGACCAGAACCTGCTCTACAGCAGCTGGGTGGTGGACGCCTCCGTGGTGATCACTCCCTCGCCCACCCCGGTGCCGGACATGCCCAAGGACACCGTCCGCCCCGGCGATAAGTCCGACGACGCCAAGTATGTGCAGCAGCGGCTGAAAGAGCTGGGCTACTACACCGGCAAGGTCAACGGCACCTTCAACGACGCCAGCGTCAAGGCCCTGCAGAAGTTCCAGGAAGCCAACGGCCTCACCGCCGACGGCGTTTGCGGCATCCAGACCCGGGGCATCCTGTACTCCGCACACCCGGTGTACGCCGTGCCTACTGCTCTGCCCGTAGAAATGATCACCACCCCCGCCCCCACCTACGCGCCCATCACCCAGGAAAACGCCGTGACCATCAAGGCTGGCAGCCAGGGCGAGGATGTGCGCCGCCTGCAGGTCCGCCTGCAGGAGCTGGGCTACTACACCTCCCGCCAGGACGGCATCTGCCTTTCCGATGACATCACCGCCATCCGCGCCTTCCAGAAGACCAACGGCTTGACCGTGGACGGCAAGGCCGGCTTCAAGACCCAGACACTTCTTTACAGCGCTGAGGCCAAGGCTGCCCAGACCGAGGAAAGCGAGACCGCCTCTTCCTCCACTGATCCGGTGCTCCGCTACGGCAGCAGCGGTACCGCCGTCATGGATCTGCAGAACCGGCTCATCACTTTGGGCTATCTGGCCGACAAGGCTGATGGAAAGTTCGGAATCAGCACCCGGTCTGCTGTAGTTGCCTTCCAGAAGGCCAACAACCTGAGCCCCGACGGCGTGGCCGGCGCCAAGACCATGGAGAAGCTGAACAGCTCCAAGGCCGAAGATAACAAGGTGCCTTACGTCACCCTGCGGCAGGGCTCCACCCACGAGGCCGTGAAGGACCTGCAGAACCGGCTCATCGCCCTGGGTTACCTGACCGGCAAGGCGGACGGCATCTTCGGCACCAAGACCACCCTGGCCCTGATGTCCTTCCAGAAGAACAACAGGCTCACCGCCGACGGCGTCATGGGCCGGCTCACCACCAAGGCCCTCAACTCCAACGGTGCAGTATCCGCCAGCGGCAACAAGGTGGAAACCACCACCCCCTCCGCCCCCAGCGCCTCCGGCGTCAGCGCCGCCAGCGTCCGCTATGCCAACTGGTATCAGGAAGTCCGCGCCAAGGCCCGGAAATACCCCAACGTAACCATCTACGATTTCACCACCGGCATTTCCTACCGGCTGAACATCTTCTCCAACGGCGCCCATGCTGATGCGGAGCCCATCACCGCGGACGATACCGCCAAGATGAACCAGGCCTTCGGCAAGACCACCTGGACGCCCAAGCCTGTGTGGGTCATCTTCAGCGACGGCACCATCTACATGGCGTCCACCCACAACACCCCCCACGATACCTACCACATCCGTGACAACAACTTTAACGGTCACGTCTGCATCCACTTCCCCCGCACCGAGGCGCAGGTCACCGCGATCGGCCCCTACGCCACCTCCCACCAGAAGGCCATCGACCTGGGCTGGGAAGCCACCCAGAAGCGGGCCGGAAAATAAGCAATAAACAACAAACCCCACGGGACAATCAGCTGTCCCGTGGGGTTTTTCATGTTCAGGATTTAATGTGCCGTGGAATCCGCATCGGTCAGGGTGATCTTCGGCAAGGGGCATTCCTTCAGGTCCGCCAAAAGGAACTCCACCCGCTCCGTGCCCTGGGTCTCTGGGTAGTTGGCCCGGGACACAAAATGAATCTGCCCGTCCGTCGGCTCCCATTTCAGGAAGGCGGAATAGTCGGGCCGGAGGGAAAAGTCCCGGGCGATGGACTGCTGGATATCGCCATCGGGGCCGATGTGCATCTCCAGGGCCTTGTACACGCCCTTGGACTTGGACACCGCCGTGCCGTAGAGCAGGAAGCCGCCGTCTTCCGCAGGCCTGGCCACATATGGGCCGAAGACCAGGCCATCGGCCTGAAGCAGCTTTTTCCAGAGGATGGTTCCATCCGCAGAGAAATGCCGGATCATGCTTTCCTTGTAGTTGTCCCAGCTGGAATGGGTCAGGTACACCCCGCCCTGGCCGTCCCGTGCCAGGTGGTTCCAGCCCCAGACCGTGGTCTGCTGGAACATCGCCGACCAGAGCACATCGCCCGCAGCGGAAATATGGTACAGATGCATCAGGGGCTCGTCCTGGCGCACGTCATAGGTAAACAGCACGAACAAACCGCCTTCGCCGTCCTCGCAGCAGGCGGGGATGCCTGAGTAGGCATGGTCGCCCTCCTGCAAAACGCTGAGGGGAACGGACAGCAGCTCCTGGCCATCATAGCCGATCATCCGCAGTTCTTCCTGATAGGCAATGCCCACGTAGCCGTTATCCAGCAGTTTCAGGTACTGGAACTCCGCAGGCACGCCTGTCAGCTTCAGCTCCGACGCCTGGGCGGACAGGGCGCAGGCCAGCAGCAACACAGCCAGGCAGAGGCAAATGGATCTTCTCATTTGGATACACTCCTTTCGTATATCTAACGAAACAGAAAGGAAAGTTCTTCCAAAAGAAAAAAACCCTTCGCATTTTAACTGCGGAGGGTAAAGTTGGTTAATCGCTTGCGGCCTTCATCTGCTTTTTCCACTGCCTGTATGCAGCAATGGTATCGTTGTTGTAGCCGATGAGGCAATTTTGGTTCTTGCTATAAATGGTCAGGATGGCTTCCTTGATCTCGTCATGCTTGTCTTTGCCCATGACGGCAACCTGACGGACTTTTTCCGTGGTGGTGGCCAGGTACAGACTATCCTGCACAATGATGGGAATGAACAGCAAGCTGTTGCTCTGGCGGTGCTTGTAGGCCCATACGGCATCCTCGTAGGGCAGAACGATGCCCATGCCCTTGCAGTAAATGAAATGATCCGTCAAAAGCAGATTGCCCTTCATGAGCTGCTTCACGTTGGGGCCGGACATTTCCGCGGCAGCCTGCGCAAGCAGTCCCCGCTGCTCCAGCGAAGCCAGATGCTTTTTCATGCGCTTGTTGGCAGGCAGAGTGCCAAACAGCAGGCCGATTAGCCCAAGAAAGGTCAGCGGCGGAATCAGCAGAATGATGGTCACAACCAGGTTAGGTTTCAGAAACTTTTTCATGGTATTCATCGTGTCCATGATGTATTCTCCTTTTGTATACATGAGGATGGTGTCCTCGTTGTTTGGTGAGAAAACGTTATCATGAAAGCTTCCAAAAGACAACAGGGATGAAAGATCCCCTTCTTATTTGAAATACAAATACTCCGCAATATCATCCCGAAGCTGAACCAGCACCGGCGCATTCTGGAGAAGAACCCCGTTGTAGTTGGTGACGGTAATGGTGTACAGACGGTTTTCCTGGGAGATGAGCACGCTGGCGGAGGTGCCTGCTGCGTCCTCGTAGGTGATAACGGTGGCGCCACGTTTGTTGCGGAACTGGCGAACGTTGACATACCAGTCGCTGGCAGCCTGGCGGGACTGGGCCAGGGTGTCCATGGTTTCGTCGTATCCCATATATCCCGCGGAAGCGATGATCACGTGGCCCTCGCTTTCCTCGATGCACCAAAAGCGGGGATCATTGGCATCCAGCTGCACGTCCAGCTTCCAGTCGGCGGGCACGAAGACCGTGGGGAAGCGCTCCATCAGGGTGTGGGAGGTGAGCCGCAGGCCCGCGGACAGGACGATGTCGCTGGTCTCTTCAGTTTCGCAGATTTCACAGGCGCGGATCATGAAGTCGTCGCCCACCTGCCAGACGCCGTAGGTGTGGCCCAGGGGGTCGCCCTCGATATGGCCGCAGACGGTGCAGGTCATGGGGGTGAAGCAGTCGGCAGGGGCAAAGGCGTGGCCCAGAGGATCCCCCTGGGTGGCGGGGCAACGGCTGCAGGTGGCGGGGGTGTCGCAGGTGGGCGCGCCAAAATCGTGACCCAGAGCCTCCCCCTGGGGGATGCCGCAGCGGATGCAGGCAGCGGGTTCCTCGCAGGTGGCATTGCCGTAGGTGTGACCCAGGGCTTCGCCTTCGGTGGCGGCGCAGACGGTGCAAGTGCGGGGATTCAGGCAGTCGGCCTCCGCAAAGGCGTGGCCGGGGGCCTGGCCTTCCTCAAAGCCGCAGATCGAGCAGGTCCGGGGGGTCAGGCAATCGGCCTCCTGAAACACATGGCCCGGGGCAACGCCCGCTTCCTGGCCGCATTTTGCGCAGGTGGTGGGGGCGGTGCAGGTCTCCGGCTGCCACTCATGCTCGCAGGCGCAGCCGGTCAGGGCAAAAACAAGGCACAGGGCCAACAGGAATAAACGCAGCTTCTTCATATGGGGCTCCTTCATATCTATGGATCATTCTATTATAACTTTTCCGGCGGATTTTGCAAGAACGGCAGAAACAAAAGAAAAACAAAATGCGCCAGAAACTGTCAAAATGTTGACAAATCAGGCAGAAACATGTTAGTATACAAAATACAACAGAGAAACAACAATGGGAAGGAGCATCTCCATGTCTACTTTTGAACAAATGGCTGAAAGCAAGCCGATCCGGGAGATTGCCTACGAAACTCTCAAGCACGCCATCATCACCGGGGAAATTCCCGCCGGTGCCCGCATTGTAGAAACCGAGTACGCCGAGCGCATGCACATCAGCCGCACCCCCTTGCGGGAGGCCCTGCGCAAGCTGGAGCGTGACGGCCTGGTGGAATACGTGATGCGCCGGGGCGTGGTGGTGCGCGCCTTTACCGTGGCCGACGTGATGGAGATCTACACCATCCGCAACGCCCTGGAAATGCTGACGCTGCCCGCCATCATCGAGAAGGCCACCGCCGAGGACATCGCTGACCTGCGCGAAATGCTTCGCCAGATGGACGAGTTCCATCAGCGGGGCGAGATCGACCAGCTGAGCCCCCGTGCCCGTGAGTTCCACAACCGGCTTACCGGCATCTGCGGCATGAAGCGCGTGCTGCGGGTCATCGAGAGCCAGGACGAGTACATCACCCGGTTTTCCGCCGTGTCCATCGCCAAGGAAAACCGCCGCCACGCCGCCCACGCCGAGCACTACATGCTGGTGGACTACGTGGAACAGCGCGACCTGGAAAGCTTCACCAACCTGATGCAGAAGCACATTGAGCGCAGCAAGGAAACCTGCCTCATGGCTCTGAAGGAAAGCAAGCTGCGCAGGGAATAAGCCGCTTCATGCGGTGAAAAGGTGGAGGTGCAGGAGGCACTGCCTCCTGCCGGGTGTGGGCAGAGCCCACAAACCTTACGCCGCAGCGTTTTTCACTAAGCACAGCGAGCACCGAAGGTGCAAGATGTGCGGCTTTTCCTTGAAAAGCAATCAAAAGAAAAACCTCTCTTCTTTTCTTTTTGAGTCAAAAAGAAAAGAAGCAAAAGAAAAACCGCTAAATACTGGTCGGTGGCCGGGGCTTGGACTCTCCGTCCACCGATCAATCATATTCGCAAAGGAGACATCACCATGGCAAACGGAAAGTGGGACCTCACATTCTTGTACAACGGTTTTGACGACCCCGCCCTGAACCGGGACGTGGAAAAAATCGCCCAGCTGGCCAAGGATGGCCGGAACATCGCTGAGGAGGAAGGCTCTGAGGCAGATAAGGTGCGGAAGATTATCGCAATGAGCACCGAGCTGAGCAACCTGGCCTCCAGCACCTTTGGCTACGTCAGCCTGCGCCTGTCCACGGACTGCACCAACGCCGATGGCCTGCGCTACATGGACCGCCTCAGCAACCTGATGGTGGACGTGCGCCTCACCGACAGCGCCTGGGCCCGCTTCGTGGGTTCCATCGCCGATCTGGACGCCCTCATCGCCGCCAATGAAGACATCGCCGTGTACGCCTTCATCCTCCGGGAATACCAGGACAAGGCCAAGCACAGCCTGCCCGCCGAAATGGAAGACAAGATGCTCCGCATGTCCCTGGACGGCGCGGATGCTTTCTCCAAGCTGCGGGATCGGCTGATGGGCAGCCACACCGTGGAGCTGAACGGCCAGAGCCTGCCCCTGCCCGCCGTCCGCGGCATGGCCTACGACCCCGATCCCAAGGTCCGCAAGGACGCCTACGAGGCCGAGCTGAAGTCCTACGCCAAGGTGGAGACCCCCATGGCCTTCTGCCTGGCGTCCATCAAGGGCCAGGCCAGCACCCTGTGCGAGGTCAAGGGCTATGACGATCTGCTCACCCAGACCCTTCACGAGAGCCGCATGGACAAGACCATCCTGGACGCCATGCTGACCGCCATCCAGGAAGCGCTGCCGGACTTCCGCCGCTACCTGAAGGCCAAGGGCAAGCTGCTGGGTCACGAGAACGGTCTGCCCTTCTATGATCTGTTCGCCCCCGTGGGCGAGGTGCAGCTCCGCTACACCGTGGATGAAGCCCACGACCTGCTCACCTCCACCTTTGCCAAGGTGCATCCGGCCATCGGCGAATTCATCCACCACGCCATGACCAACGACTGGATCGACATGTTCCCCGCCGAAGGCAAGGAAGGCGGCGCGTTCTGCGCGGGTTATCATCAGCAGAAGCAGAGCCGCATCCTGACCAACTTTGTTGGCAGCTTCAGCGACGTGAGCACTCTGGCCCACGAGCTGGGTCACGGCTGGCACAACCGCTGCCTGGAGCAGAAGCCTGTCCTCCTGACCGATACCCCCATGCCTCTGGCTGAGACCGCCTCCATTTTCAACGAGACCCTGCTCAACCAGACCGTCCGCGCTACCGCCGATGACGCCACCAAGTTTGCCATTCTGGAAAACAGCCTGATGGAAGCCACCCAGACCGTGGTGGACATCTACAGCCGCTTCCTGTTTGAATCCAGCGTGGTGGAGGCCCGCAAGACCCACATTCCCTCTGCCGAGGAGCTCAAGCAGCTCATGCTGGACGCCCAGGACAAGACCTACGGCGACGGCCTGGACAAGGAATACCGTCACCCCTACATGTGGACCTGCAAGGGCCATTACTACAGCCCCAACCTGCACTTCTACAACTTCCCCTATGCCTTCGGCCTCTTGTTCGGCCTGGGCGTGTACGTGCAGTTCCAGAAGGAAGGCCCCTCCTTCATTCCCAAGTACGACCAGCTCCTGGCCTCCTGCGGCAGCGATACCATCAAGAACGTGGCCGCCACCGTGGGCATCGATGTGACCAGCGTGGACTACTGGCGCAGCGCCCTCAGCGTGGTCCGCGGCGAGATCGACGAGTTTGTGGCTCTGTGCGAGAAGAAGTGAGTTCCTTTTCTTTTCTGAGAAAAGAAAAGGAACCAAAAGAAAAGCGTTCTTCTTTCTTTTTCAGTGAAAAAGAAAGAAGCAAAGAAAAACCTCTCTCCTTTTCTTTTTGAGTCAAAAAGAAAAGGAGCAAAAGAAAAACCGGCTTCTGCCCAGGTTGGGTGGGGCCGGTCTTCTTTTCTTTTGTGTCAAAAGAAAAGAAGCAAAAGAAAACCGGATGTTGTCCGCATAAAGGGAGGGACGGTTTTTGGGGTGTTTTGTGATATGGGAAAAAGATGTGCTATAATGATAGGGTCATCCCATTGCATACAGGAGTCACCTATGAATTGGAAAAAGCTGGGCCGATGGCTGCTGTTTCCCCATCCGGCCGTTCTGCTGCTGATTTGTGCGCTGGCTGCGGCGCTGCTGGTATACAGTTTCATCGCCTGTTCTCAAACCCATCCCCTCAGCCTTGCGGCGTATACGCTGTCCGCCTATGCGCTGGTTCTGGTCTGCCTGCGGGTTCCCAACATCGTCCGCCTTGTGCAGCGGTTTTTGCAGGAAAACAAATATTATCTCCTTTACCAGGGCGATGTCCGGCTCCGGGTCAACCTGTCCCTGTACTGCGCCTTTTTATTCAATGCGGCGTATGCGCTGTTTCAGCTATGCCTTGGTTTATGGCACCGGTCGGCCTTTTTCTACGCCACAGCGGGATACTATCTGCTATTGGCGCTGATGCGGCTGGCCCTGGTACGTCACACCCGGAGCCACGCCCCCGGGGAGGACGCGCCGCGGGAATGGCGCAAGTACCGCCTTTGCGGCGTCTGCCTGCTGCTGATGAACCTGGCGCTGATGATTTTCATCCTGTATTTTGTTTTCCGCATCCGCACCTTTTTGCATCATGAGATCACCACCATCGCCATGGCGGTGTACACCTTCCCATCCCTGACCCTGGCCATTCTCAACGTGATCCGTTATCGGAAATACGAAAGCCCCGCCTACTCTGCCGCCAAAGCCATTTCTCTGGTGTCCGCCACCGTGTCCATGCTGACGCTGGAAAACGCCATGCTGACCGCTTTTGGCCAGGAGAGCAGCGAAACCTTCCGGCAGATCATTCTGGGGGCGACAGGCGCGGTGGTCATTCTGATTGTTCAGATCATTGCCATATGTATGATTGTCAAGGGAAACCGCATGCTTCGGAATGCGGATGCGCAGGCATAAACAGAGGGCCGGTCTCTGCCCGGGATGGGTGGGGCCGGGTTTTCTTTCTTTTTTCCCAAAAAACAAAAGAAGAGAGTTGCCATTTTGGCCGGAAAAGGGTACAATGTATCAAGAAACATTCTGTACGATTCGTTCGTATATTTTTATTTAAGGGAGGAAACCCGTATGTATCGCCAGGTGATTGAAACCGCCAAGGAAAAAATGAAGAAAACCACCTCCGTCTACCAGACGGATCTCCGCTCCATCCGCGCCGGCCGCGCCAACCCCCAGCTCCTGGACCGCGTCATGGTGGACTATTACGGAGTGCAGACCCCTCTGACCCAGATGGGCAACGTGTCCTCTCCCGAACCCCGCATGCTGGTGGTCAGCGTGTGGGACCAGAAGGCCCTGCCTCTGGTGGAGAAGGCCATCCTCAAGAGCGACCTGGGCCTGAACCCCTCCAACGACGGCAAGCTGATCCGCCTGGTGATTCCGGAACTGAACGAAGAGCGCCGCAAGGAGCTGACCAAACTGGTCCGCAAGGGCGCTGAGGACGCCAAGGTGGCCATCCGTTCCATCCGCCGCGACGCCATGGAGCAGTTCAAGAAGCTGGAGAAGGACAGCTCCATCACCGAGGACGACCGCACCAAGGCCGAAAAGAAAATGCAGGAAGCCACCGACGAGGCCATCAAGGGCATCGACGTGATCAGCGCCCAGAAGGAAAAGGAGATCATGGAGGTCTGATGCGCAGAACCTTCGATCACCTCCTTGGCCTGCCCACGCCCGCCGCGCTGGCGGTGCTTGCAGCCAGCGGCATCACGAATGTGGACGTTGTCCCCACCGCCGCCCCGCCCCGCCAGAAGCCCTACCCGGAGGACGCCTTTCGCACCCCCCAGGGCGAAGCTGAGGGCTACGCCTCCACCCGGGTCATCGCCGTGGAGGAGGACGGCCGGCGGCTGATCGTGTCCCGGTTTTTGACGGGATTGTGGAATCAATAAGAAGAATAAACAATTGCAATACAACAACCGCCAGACTGCATATGCAGCCTGGCGGTTGTTGATGCGGGGAAAAATGTGCGCCGGTTGCGTTAAACTTCCAGTTTTCTGACAGGGACGTAAATATCCATCTGCGCCGCACCAAACTGGCAATCCCAACGCTCGTCATAATATTCAAAATCCAGCAATGCATTTTCGTCAATACAGTATTCCGAATTTGGCAGCCAGATAAAATAAATATAGTAGAATGCCTTGCCTATTTCTCCATTGGCATTATTGCCATTCACAGTAAAAACGGCATACCTGGACTTTGGCACCACTTTGCGATCCATTCCCTCGGGAAGGGGTGTGTCCTTGTCCACTTCAACCCCGGCCATATAGAAAAAAGACAATGGATCTGCGCTGAATTCCTCCGAATAGTCCTCGAAGCCATACATGGTGTGGGTGTTTGTTCTTTCGATGGAATCCATGTTGCTCTTCAGTGCATGCCACGCCTCTCCTATCACATGAAAACCCTCTCTGGTGTGCTTTCTGTATCCGGCAATCACAAATTCTTCTCTTTCTTCAAAGCGCGGTTCTATGGAAAAATCCCCATCTACCTCGATGCGCTTCAAATACCCCGTAATGATCTCATCCACGCTGCGATACGTGATTTTTGCCTGTTTTTCCCTTGCCACGAGCGGCTGCATGCCAAAAGTGTCCTTGAATGCCCGGTTAAAGGTCTGAATGCTGTTAAAACCAACGCTGTAACAAATATCTGCAACGGTTTGCGCTGTTGTGCACAGCTTTTTATGCGCCATCGTAAGGCGACGCTTGCGGATGTATTCTGTGATGCTCAACTCTGTGACGGAAGAAAAAATCTTGTGGAAATGGAAGGATGAGTACCCAAACACCTCTGCCAAGCTTTCATAGGTCAATTCCTCAGATATATGATCATCAATGTAATACAGCACTTTTTCGATCAAGTGCAGATTGTTCATCCTCATTGCCCTCTTTCTATCGATGATAGATCCATTCTACAACGGTTTTTCCCGTGTGTATTATCATTTCTTGTGAAATGCAGAATGACCATGCGGGCCAAAATTGTTCTTCCCCCTTTTCAAACTCCCCATTTCCGGGTATACTATCACTGCCAGGTTCAAGCGGAAACGTGAGAATGAGGCAGGAAACCAAAAATTCCATGTTGAGGGCGCGGGGTTGACCATCGCCCGGGACGGGGAAGGAGGCAGGCATATGCCCAAATATGTATCACACAAACCGTAGGCGCAGCCGCTTTTTTCGCGGGTGCGAACTGCGGTTTTCTTGATTCTGACAACGGAAAGGAGCCCCCATGATGAGTGAAGCACGCATCGGCTTTGTGGGCATCGTGATTGAGGACAGAACCTCCGCCCCACAGGTGAACCAGATCCTGTCCGCCTTCGGGGACATCATCCAGGGGCGGATGGGCCTGCCCGGCCACGACCAGGGCCAGGCGGTCATTTGCCTGATCGTGCGGGGCACCAATGAACAGCTGGGCGCCATGACCGGTCGCCTGGGCAATCTGCCGGGGGTGCAGGTGAAAAGCGCCACGGCAGGAAAAAAACAAAAACAGGAGATTTGATGAATATGAAAAAGTTGCTTTCTTTTATGCTGGTAGTTGCTATGATGCTGACCCTGAGCCTCAGCTTTGCTGAGGAAAAACCCGCCCTGCCCCGTGTGGTGGCTCTGAAGGGCCCCACCGCCATGGGCCTGACCAAGATGATGACCGATGAAGCCGACAAGTACGATTTCCAGATCGTGGGCGCGGTGGACGAGATCAGCCCCATGCTGATCAAGGGCGAAGTGGACATCGCCGCGGTGCCTGCCAACCTGGCCTCTGTTTTGTTCAATAAGACCGAGGGCAAGATCCAGGTGCTGGCCGTTAATACCCTGGGCGTTCTGTACATCGTGGAGAACGGCAACAGCATTACCTCTGTGGAGGATCTCCGGGGCAAGACCATCTATTCCAGCGGCAAGGGCGCAACCCCCGAGTATGCCCTGAACTACATCCTCACCGCCAACGGCCTGGTGCCTGGCCAGGATGTGACCATTGACTTCCGTGCCGAGCACACCGAGTGCCTGTCCGCGCTGGTGTCCACCGAGGGCGCCGTGGCCATGCTGCCCCAGCCCTTCCTGACCACCGCCCAGATGAAGCAGGAAGGCATCAACATGGTGCTGGATCTGAACGAGGAATGGGCCAAGCTGCAGCAGAATGAGGAAAACCCCAGCGCGCTGCTCACCGGCGTGATGGTGGTCCGCACCGAGTACGCTGAGCAGAACCCCGAGGCCGTGGCCGCCTTCATGGACAGCTACGCCGCTTCCGTGGAATACGTCAACACCAACACCGATGAAGCCGCCAAGCTCATCGCCGGGTTTGACATCGTGCCCGAACCCGTGGCCAAGCTGGCGCTGCCCTACTGCAAGATCGTCTACTTCGAGGGCGCGGAGATGAAGGATATGCTCTCCGGCTATTTGCAGGTGCTGTTTGACCAGAATCCCCAGGCCGTGGGCGGAACCCTCCCCACCGATGCCTTCTACTATGGACGTTAAGCGGGAGAAGAAAAACCGAATCAGCTTTCCCTGGTGGGCCGCCGCCTTCTGGATCTTGGTCTGGGAGGCGCTGGCCCGCCTGGTGAACCAGAGCCTGCTGCTGGTATCGCCCCTGGAGGCGGCCCGGCGGCTGATCCAGCTCCTGGGAGAAGCCTCCTTCTGGCAAAGCGTGGGCTTCTCCCTGGGGCATATTTTGCTGGGCTTTTTGCTGGGCGCGCTGCTGGGCATTGGCCTGGCCATCCTCAGCTACCGCTTCCGCTGGGTGGAGCAGCTGCTCAGCCCCCTCACCGCCACCATCAAGGCCATTCCTGTGGCCTCCTTCGTGATTCTGGCTTTGCTGTGGGTAAGCAAGCAAAACCTGAGCGTGCTCATCAGCCTGCTCATCGGCTTCCCCGTCATCTACGGCAATGCCTTGACCGGCCTCAAGAACACCGACCCCAGCCGCATCGAGATGGCCCGGCTGTTCCGGGTGCCCTTCGGAAGGCAGCTCCGGGCGCTGTATCTGCCGTCCCTGGCCCCGTATTTGCTGAGCAGCCTCAGCATCGCCATGGGCCTTTGCTGGAAGAGCGGCGTGGCGGCGGAGGTCATCGGCACGCCGGACGGTTCCATGGGCGAAAGGCTGTATAATGCCAAGATCTACCTGGAAACGGCGGATCTCTTCGCCTGGACGGTGATGGTGGTGCTCATGAGCGTTCTTTGCGAGAAACTGCTCAAACTCATGCTGGATCTGGTGCAGAAGCGGCTTTCCGCCCCCATGGCGGACGCAAAGCCTGCCCCGGAGCTTGCCCCGGTGGAGGTGGGATCGCCCCTTCATGTGCAGGATCTGACCGTCCGCTACGATGGCAAAACTGTGCTGGAAAACCTGAACCTTAACTTCTCCGCCGGGGGACGGTACTGCATCCTGGGCCCCAGCGGCAGCGGCAAGACCACGCTGCTCCGGGCCATGATGGGCCTGCTCAAGCCTGTCCAGGGCGACGTGAGCGCCTTCACGCAAAAACAGCCCAGCGCCGTCTTCCAGGAAGACCGGCTGCTGAGCTGGATGAATGCTGTGGAAAACCTGCGTTTCGTGACGGATATCACCCCGGAGGACGCATCCGCGCTGCTTATGCGCCTGGGCCTGGACGAGGAAAGCCTGGCCCAGCCCGTCAGCGAATTCAGCGGCGGCATGAAGCGGCGGGTGTCCATCGCCCGGGCGCTGTGCGCGCCTCACCACATCCTGTACCTGGACGAGCCCTACAAGGGCCTGGATGAATCCACCCGGCGCAAGGTGCAGTCCGTGGTGGAGGAAATGTCCGCTGGGCGCACCGTGATCCTGGTGACCCACGACCTGCGGGAGGCGGAGGGCTACACCCCCGTCAGCCTTCAGCCCTGAGTTCCGGGAACCGCTCCAGGATCATCTCCGCGGCCTGGGCCGCAGTGATCTGGCTGTTGTCAATGCGCAGATAGTTGTCAAAGGGAACCTCGCCCTCATAGCTGATGCAGCGGTACTTTTCCGCATCCTGGATCAGCCGCATATCGGAAGTTTCAATATCCCGCTTGGATGCCTTGTGCTTCAGGCGGTTTTCTGTTCTGTTCCGCTGAAGCCGCACCTCCAGGGGCGCGTCCAGCTCCACGTAGTAAAACTCCGTGTTATAGGGCCGGAAGATGTCCTTGATCTTTTCCAGGGCTTCCCACTCGCTGGGCAGGTCAAAGGCCATCATGTAGGTGAACACCATGCCGGGCAGGTCGGTGGCGGCAAACTCCTGGAAGATCACTTCCCGGATACGGCTGATGGCCTGTCCGTGAAAGTACCCGAAAATCTCCAGCACGGGTTCGATGGTCATGTGGTTGTGGTGCAAACGCAGTCCCGTGCGCTTGCACAATTCCTGTCCTACGGTCATCTTGCCGCTGGCGGCGTCGCCCATGATAAATACCAGTTTCATTGAGTTTGTCACTCCCTTTCAAAATATGAAAACGGCGCAAGGCGGCTTAACCACCCTGCGCCGTTTTTTCATTGGCGGATGAAGCCTCAGGCCTTCTTGGCCTTGGCTTTGGCGCCTGCGCTGAGGCGCTTTTCCTCCAGCGCGGCCCAAACGTAGCCGTTGATCAGGTTGGCGCTGAAGGCGCCGGCCAGGATGCCTACGATGATGGGCAGGCAGAACTCCCGGATGGCGTCAACGCCCAGCACATACAGGGCTACGATGGTCACCAGAGTGGTGAGGGTGGTGTTGATGGTGCGGCCCAGGCTTTCCTTGATGGACAGGCGGACCACGTCATTGCGGCTGAGGCTGGAATATTCCGCCTTCTTGTTGTTTTCGCGGATGCGGTCAAAGATCACGATGGTGTTATTGATGGAATAACCCACAATGGTCAGCATGGCGGCGATGAAGGAAGAGTTCATCTGCACCACATTGCGGAGGAGCACCATGGCGCTGAGCATGATCAGCACGTCATGGAGAAGGCCGATGACCGCGGCAATGCCGCTATACAGGTCAAAGCGGAAGGCGATGTACACCAGCATCAAAGCGGAGGCCAGCAGCACGCTGAAAATGGCGTTCTTGATGAGGGTGGCGCCGGCCACGGGGCCCACGTAGCTGTCATTGGTGTTGGTGGTATCCACGCCCGGGTACTTGGCGCGCAGGGCGTCGCCCAGGGAGGTCTTCACGGTCTGGATCTCATCGTCGCCCAGCTGGGGAAGGCGGATCTGCAGGGTAGTGCCGTCCGCGCCCACGGTGGACACGCTGAACTCCTTCAGGCCCTGCTCGGTCAGGATGGCCTTCACGTCGTCCTGGGAGAAGGTCTCGTTCATGTTATAGGTCAAATTCAGGCCGCCGGCAAAGTCCAGGCCGAAGTTGATGCCCATGCCGCACAGGCTCATGACCAAAGCCACCAGCATGATGGCCAGGGAAATGCAAAGACAAACAACAGCGGATTTTTGCATTTTCATTGTCACTTCGCCTCCTCGTTCACAGTTTCAGCAGCGGGTTTCACATGGGGCACATACAGCGCCGGGTTCTTCCATACGCGCACCATGCGCACCAGCAAAAAGCGGGTGATGAGGATGGCGCTGAGCATGCTGGTCACAACGCTGAGCAGCAGCGTGACCGCAAAGCCCTGCACGGAGCCGGTGCCGAAGATCATCAGCACAAAGGCGGCGATGATGGTGGTAATATTGGCGTCGATAATGGCGCTCATGGCGTTCTTGAAGCCGATGCGCACGGCGTGGATCATGGGCCGGCCCTGATGGGCTTCTTCCTTCACGCGCTCAAAGATGACCACGTTGGCGTCCACCGCCATGCCGATGCCCAGGATGATACCGGCAATGCCGGGCAAAGTCAGCTGGATGCTGGGCACCACGGCCAAAAGCAGGAACAGGATGATAATGTACAGGCACAGGGCCCAGTCAGCCACCAGGCCGCACAGGCGGTAGCGGATGATCATGATCAGCATGACGATGGCAATGCCGATGAGGGCGGCCTTCACGCTGGAGGAGAGGGCGTTATCGCCCAAGGTGGCGGAGATGGTGTCCAGCTTATCCTGCCGCAGGTCCAGGGGCAGGGAGCCGCTCTGCAGCTGCAGGGCGATGGTGTTGCAGTCTTCCTCGGTGAAGTCGCCGGAGATCTGCACCTGGCCGCCGTAGATGGGGTCTTCCACGGTGGGGGCCATCAGGATCTCGCCGTCCAGGGTGATGGTGATGACCTCGTCCTCATGGGCGGCAGTCATATCGCCGAAAATCTGGGCGCCTTCCTTGTTCAGCACAAAGGCGATGCAGGGCTTGCCCTTCTCGTCCACGGAACGGTAGGCGGACTGCAGATAGGTGCCGTCCATGAACACATTGCCGTCGGGATCCAGGAACTCCAGCTTGGCCGGCGTGCCGATCAGCTCCAGCACGGCGGCGGGGTCGGTCACGTCGGGGATCTCCACACGGATGCCGCTGCTGCCCAGCCGGGTGACGGTGGCTTCGCTGGCCTTATCGCTCAGGCGGCGCTGGATGGTGTCCATGGTGGCCTGGAGCTGGGTCTCAAAGTGGATGCCCTGCTCCTGCATTTCCTCGGTCATGGTAGCCTCGTACTCCACGTACATGCCGCCGCGCAGGTCCAGGCCCAAAGACAGGGCAGCAGGCCAATTCTCTGCATCGGTGGTGGGCAGCCAGGGAAGCAGCTTCCACTCGCCGTCGGGGGTCAGATTCATGCCGTTCAGGCCCAGGAACGCCAGGCCCACGGTGATCACCAGTGCCACAACCAGGGCAACAGCTGCGCTGGCGCGCTTGCTGAGCTTGCTGCGGCGTCGATTGTTGACTTTCATCTTGGTCAACCGTCCTTCCTACAAATCAATCTCTTTCATCTTTGCCGGGCAGGCCGGCCCCTCGCTTGGGAAAAGGATAATAGAAATATTATAGCCCCCGGGTGGGGGTGGAGTCAAGGTGGGGGGACGGGGGACTGTGTTCCGGCCATCAGTTGACCGCCTTGGGCGGGGGATTGATAGAGTGGCATGGGAGTGCAAGCGGCGGGTTGGGGGGTGGAAAAGTTGCGGGCGCAACGCGGAACAGGTTGAGTTTGTTTGTGTTTACCGGGGCACGTTATGTTTCCCGCCGCAGGCCAGCGGAGCAGCCCGCTCCGCTATGGCCCAGGGATACGGGGGACCCCGCACCGGTCCCCGTACCCCTACCCCTCCGTCGTTCAATCGTCGCCAGCGGCACTACCGTGCCCCCGGCTCGTTTCACTCCCCACCTGCGGGTCGCTAACGCCTACGGCGTTGTGCCCACTGGGCACCCGCTTCCCTCCGGTGCCCATTCCCGCGCTGGGGGCCTTCGGGCCCCCCGTCCCCCGACCTCGGCGGGGGTGGACTCCGCCCATCCTCGCAGCTTGGGCTGTCCTTCCAGCGGTGCGCCTTTCCACAGCAGAAAGCAACTATAATAATAGTTCCAGTAGACGGCGACCACGGGGTTGGCAATAGCCACCGCTCGGACAACTTTCAGCCTGTCCCGGTGGTATGCAAGGCTCTTTTCGAAGCCAAGCGTCTGTCATCCCTTCCCCGCAGCCAAGTCCCGGCAAGCGCAGACCGGCGACGTAGCGGAGTGCAGGCAAATCCCGAAGCCCAGTTTCGGGGCGGGGAAGCGCACGCCGGCCGAGACCCGTCCCAATGACAGCCAACATCACGAGATCGTGCGTGGCCGCCCCGAAAATGTGGCGATTGAGGGGATTTGCCGAAACGAGCGTGTCGCTCTGGTTTTTGCTTCTTTTTCCCTAAAGAAAAAGAAGAAGTCTTTCTTCGTAAAATACTGCAATTATCGCCAACTCAAATCCCAGCGCACCAAAAAACCTTTCATCTCTCACCAAAACCAACTCCGTACCCAACCAGGGTATCAGCCGGTTTTCTTTTGCTTCTTTTCTTTTGACTCAAAAGAAAAGAAGAACCCCCTCAACCAAGTATGATGTAAAGGAAGGTTTTATCCTTCCAATCACATCATGACTGCGGCTCGTTTGTGGTGAATGGTAGCGGTTATGACGAAAGGAAAAACCTTCGTCATAACCGCTATTTTCATTGCGAAAGGAGCTGCCAACATGAAACAAGAGCACGAATCCGACCTGAACATCTCCTATACGAAAATCGGAGACTACTACTTTCCCAATATTGCCCTCCCGCCGGATGCCGGAGACATTGGCATCTGGGGAAGGCGGCGCAAGGAGTTCCTGCGGAAGCATCGTCCCATCCTGTTCAACGAGCTGCTGTTGACCGGCGAGTTGTCCAAGTATCTCGTTCAAGTCAATCAGGAAGCCACTGAGCGTCTGGAAAGCCTCATTCTGGACATGAAGACCGCGCAAGGTATTACCGAAGAACTCAAGGCCAGAGATCCAATGGCATGGGTGGGTGCCATGAACAACATCCGTGCCTGTGCTGAAGAGATCATCTATGCAGAGCTGGTGTATGTGTGATGAACGATCAGATCAAGACGCTGAACACATACTTCTGGAACGTGGGTAATGACATTGCTGATATCCGTCTGCTTGCCGAAGGTGCGCTGGCGCTGTATGAAGGAGATGCGTCGCCGCTTCATCCGTTGGGCGTGCGGAACCATGAAGAGATCGCTGCATCAGCCTTCGATACCATCGGCACAGCACTGTATGATCTGCGTAAGCGTATCGCAGAGATGCAGGAGAGTCATCTGGGTGTAACGATCAGGCAAGCCGCAGAAACCAAAAGTGAATAGTATCCATCAAGTCCGGCAGACCAGTTCTGCCGGGCTTTTCTTGTATAGCCCTTTATTCCCACAAATCCTGTCGCTATCTGACTACTTCTGCCGAAAACATAGACACATATCAATAGACAAGTTATAATGCACACGGATGAACCATGATCTTTTCAAAAAATTTTGAAAAAGTTTTGATATCCTGGAAAAAACAGCCCGTTTTCGTGCCCTATACTATGAGGGGGTAAAAAACTGAATGGAGGTGACACCTTTGTCCCTTGAACGAAAGATACCGGAAGCTGAGAATTACTTTGTGATTCCGGCCAGCAGCAACCTGCGCTGGCTGATGATGTTCTATGCGTTGCCCAGAGAGCTGGTAGAGAAGCGTGCTTCCTATTTGAAGTTGCCGCGCAACATGCGCCCGATCATGAACTCCGAGGAATACTGGGGCATGATCAACAACGACGCTTTTCTGGAGCTTATCTGGGATTGCTACGC
>JAGBDE010000027.1 GCA_017937655.1 Clostridia bacterium
CTACTTCCGTACCACCGACGTTACCGGCGACATCAAGCTTCCCGAAGGCGTGGAAATGGTTATGCCCGGCGATAACATCGACATGGAAATCAACCTGATCACCCCCATCGCTATCGAGCAGGGCCTCCGCTTCGCTATCCGTGAAGGCGGCCGCACCGTTGGCTCCGGCGTTGTTGCTACCGTGATCGAATAATTTCAGCAGGGCCCCGGCCCAACTGAATCAAGCAGAATAGCCTGACATCCGTCGGGCTATTCTTTTTTCTTTGCCTATTGTATTTTTCCCATAATCAGGCTATGCTTTTCTCAGCCCCCGAAAGGAGAACCCCATGGAATACAGAATCGTCACCCGTGAAGATATCCCCGCCCTGGCCCAGGCCATGGGCCGCGCCTACTCCGAAGCCCCCTGGAACGAAGCCTGGACGGAGGAAAAAGCCATCCGCCGGGTCACTTCCATCCTGGGCAATTACGAAGCCTTTGGCCTTGCCGCCCTGGAGGAAAATCAGGTCATCGGCGGTGCGCTGGGCTTTGTGGATCCCTACGCCGAGGAAGACTTCTTTTTCCTGTCGGAACTGTTTGTGGTGCCGGAATGGAAGCGCAAAGGCGTGGGCAAGGCGCTGCTGAGCCAGCTGAATCGGCATTTGCGGGAAAAAGGCATTGCCGTGATGCAGCTCATCTCCATCCCGGACAACGAGGCCTTCTACCAGAAGGCCGGCCTGGACAAGGACTGCGTGTCCGTGCTGTTTAAGAGAGTATAAGCTTGCCATCCACAAAAAGGACCGAATCTCTTCTTCCTTCATTGTATCCGCCTTGCAAATATGGTAGAATTAATTGCCTATATTCTCTGCCGCTTCATTTGGAACGAGAATAAACACCATCTATGTGCAAAGGAATGATTATATGAGTTCAAAAACGAAAGTCAAACTTTCCGCCTGGTCTTTGTATTTATGTAATGCATCCATGTTTCTATACATACTATGGCTTTTTCTTCCAGTCTTGCAGAACCTCACCGGATTACTGGGTGGTCTCATAACAATTGCTTTGTTCGCCGTAGGAATTTTGCTGGATATAGACTATTTACGCACCAAAGGCATTGAACTGTTTCTTAGAATATGCGCGATTATTCTTCTGCCGGTTTGTGCTTTTTTCTTTTTGCACCGGGGAAATAACTTTCTTGCCTTTTTCTTTCAACATGCCATGTTTTGGTATCCAGCGGCTTTTTGTGCTTATGCACGGCAGAAAAACGATTCTCGCATAACAAGAGGGCTTCTTTATGCGTTGCTTTTTTCTGTTTTACTCACCTCATCTACCACCATCTTCTGGGCCATTTACTGTCGTGTCCATAACCTTGATAACTATTCCCGAATAATCAGCATGGGCTGGATCCCCGAAGAAACGGCGGACTATATCATGCGGCGCAACATCGGCGGATACGATCTATCCTATGCTCTTGGGCTATCGTTGCCTCTGATCTGCGCACTGATACACAGGGAAAAAGGATGGCTGCGCTGGGCGTTCGTATCTGCTCTCCTTCTTCTTTTCCTGACATTGATCGCTACGGATTATCCCTATGCTATGCTGCTTGCGCTGATCACGCTGTTCGTGGTACTTGCAGCGTGGATGTTCCGCTTTATTTTCGGCCTGTTTCATTGCAAGCTTTCTTTGGGGATTTCCCTGCTCTGCACATTGCCATTACTTCTTCTTTTCTTTCTCTTCCGAATGCAACTCATTGATTTTGGAGCGTGGCTTTTTAGTGCCCTGCATCTTGAAAACATAGCAGATTCCTTTGTGGAAATGCGATTGGTATTCACCGGGCAATCCTCCCTAATCTATCAATCCGATTCCCGGCTTATATTCTTTGGCTATGCCTGGGACAGTTTCCTTGCTTCGCCATTGATTGGTACGCTGGGACGGGTCAACTCTGTTGGCGTTACCAACACCCTGGCAGAACATTATGCGGCTTTAGGATTAAGCGGCCACAGCGATGTGATGGATATATTGGCAAGCATGGGTATTTTGGGTATAATCGTAATTTTGCTCCTGATTTATACTGCATGTCGCGGCGCCTTTCAGGGAATCCGAAAAAGCCCTTCCTTCCCCTACATAATCCTCATGTTTTGCACTCTGTTTTGCATGTGTCTTGGCGCCACAATGGTATATTCCCGGGAGATTATGCTGATGCTTTGTATTGGTACACTGCTATTGATGCAGCATGAACAAAAGCACATGACGCCTGTGACCAATCCAACAAAATGAAAGAGTGTTTTGTTCTCACCAACAAAATTCGGCATTTCACCAAACCATCAGTCGCCATATATCTGAAAGGAAGAAACCTGACTACTCCGGCATATGCGTTAATCTCAGAAAAACCATACTCCTTATCAAAAACCAAATCCATTACTCTATAAAAACCCTCCCTATGATGGTTCACCATCCAAAGGGTTCAAATCATGGATTTGTCTATGATTTACGATATACCCACATTCAACGACTTGCATCAGAGATGTTGCAGAATATGATACCCCTACACTCTGCTTTTGATCATCAGGATGATTTGCATGTTTTTCAGGAAGTGCTCACCCAGGCTGTACTTCTCCACCACGAAGGCCAGATCCTTGCCGCCGCGGCCGGAAAGAGTGACCAGAATAGAGCCAGTATTGTGCTCCTTAACGTAGCGCATGGCGTAGACCAGAGGATGAGAGCTTTTCGCAGCGGGAATGATGCCCTCCAGGCGGCACAGCAGATAAAAAGCTTGCATGGCCCCCTCGCCGGACAAAAAGTGCCGGTTCGTCTATCGGCCCGAAATGCAGAACAACACGTTCTCCTTCCTGTTCTCCATGGAGAAAGCCAAGCGGGACTTTGGCTACAAGCCCGCCCACGCCGATTTCCGGGTCATGATGGAGGATACAAGAAAGACCTTGACACAAAACGATATCAGGAGCTGTTTCACTATGTCTGAACGAATGAAGCCCTCGGGCAGCCTCGTCTTCCGGTTTGTCAAGCGCGCCTTTGACATCGTTCTTTCCTTGATCCTGCTGATCCCCGTGGGACTGGTCATCGGCATTTCTGCCATTTTCATCAAGGCGGAAGACGGCGGCCCCGTGTTCTACATAGCGCCTCGCACTGGCCTGTTCGGCAAGCCCTTCCGCATGTTCAAACTTCGCTCCATGAAAGTGAACGCCCCCGACATCCGCCTGGCCGACGGCTCCACCTACAACAGCGACGATGACCCCCGGCTGACCCGCTTCGGCCGCTTTGCCCGCAAGACCAGCATCGACGAGCTGCCCCAGGTCATCAACATCTTAAAGGGCGACATGTCCTTCATCGGCCCCCGGCCCGATACCCCTATGTATCTGGACAAATACACCGACGAGGAGCGCATCATCCTCAACGTGCGGCCGGGCCTCACCGGCTACAACCAGGCCCTGAACCGCAACGCCGTCCTCACCAAGGAAAAACTCCGCAACGATATCATCTACGTCCAGAACCTGTCCCTCTGGTTTGACTTCAAGATCCTCTTCATGACCATCGGCACCGTCCTGGGCCGCAAGAACGTGAACCGGGCGGAAAGTGACGCTGAGAAGGTGGACGTGGAGTGACGGCTTGGGGCGCTGCCCCAAACCCCGGGCAGGAGGCAGTGCCTCCTGCACCTCCGCATTTTTCAAATAGCTGAGGCATATAATGAAACTTCTGACTGAAAATCTGTGTCTGAGGACT
The DNA here is from genome assembly GCA_017937655.1 of Clostridia bacterium. Lineage (GTDB taxonomy): Bacteria > Bacillota > Clostridia > Christensenellales > Aristaeellaceae > Limiplasma. The sequence continues at coordinate 3,715 of JAGBDE010000027.1, forward strand.
GTAACGAGCGACGACATCGACGAGATTGCCCGCATGTGGAATTTCTTTCAGGGCGGCGTGTCCCTTGAGGAGGCCCACGGAGCGCTTGCGTATATGACGAAAAACCATGCCCGCAACGAAAAAGGCCCCTTCTACCACCTGTGTCTGGCTGTGTGCAAAAAGGATACTCCGCAGCAGATATGGGGCTGGTGCGGTCTTGACGGCAAAGAGCATCCCGAAAGGCCGGAGGTATTTGTGCTTTTGCATGAATCCATCCGCGGCAAGGGTTACGGCACGCAATGCGTACAGGCGTTGCTTGCATATGCCTTTGAGGCCGCAGGCCTGAACAGCGTTCATGGCGGCTGTGACAAGCAGAACCTTGCCTCCGCCAAAATGATGATCAAAGCCGGCATGCGTCATTACAGCAACGCCGAAAACGGCGACCCGCTCTTTATCGCCGTTGCTGCCCCGGAAAAATAACCCCCGCGCATAAAAACCCCCGCTTCGAGATTTCGAAGCGGGGATTTTTGATATGTGGACTTTTACAGATTCTTCAGGAACTGCTCGCCCAGGCCGTATTTTTCCACCACGAAGTCCAGGTCTTTGTCGCCGCGGCCGGACAGGGTGACCAGGATGGAGCCGGTGTTATGCTCCTTGGCGTAGCGCATGGCGTAGGCCAGAGCGTGAGAGCTTTCCACGGCGGGGATGATGCCCTCCAGGCGGCACAGCAGGTAGAAGGCTTCCATGGCCTCTTCGTCGGACACGGTGACGTAGTTGATGCGGCCGGCGTCACGCAGGAAGGCGTGCTCGGGGCCGGTGGCGGGGTAGTCCAGACCGCTGGCGATGGAGTACACCGGCAGAGGCTCGCCCTTTTCGTCCTGGAGCAGGTAGCTCTCGAAGCCGTGGAGGATGCCCTTGGTGCCATAAGCCATGGTGGCGGCATGGTCGCCGATTCCGCTGCCCCGGCCCAGAGGCTCAACGCCGTAGATCTCCACGGGCGCATCCAGGAAGGGCACGAAGGTGCCGATGGAGTTGGAGCCGCCGCCCACGCAGGCAGTGACGGCGTCGGGCAGGATGCCGGTCATTTCCACAAACTGCTCCCGGGCTTCCTGACCCACGATCATCTGGAAATCGCGGACCATCTTGGGGAAGGGATGGGGGCCCACAGCGGAGCCGATGCAGTAGATGGCGTCCTTGTATTCCTTCATGTAGCCCTCGAAAGCGGCGTCAACGGCTTCCTTCAGGGTTTTCAGGCCGTGGGTGACGGGGATGACGTTGGCGCCCAGCAGCTTCATGCGGGTCACGTTGGGGGCCTGCTTGGCGATGTCCACCTCGCCCATGTACACATCGCACTCCATGCCAAAGTAGGCGGCGGCAGTGGCGATGGCCACGCCGTGCTGGCCTGCGCCGGTCTCAGCAATCAGCTTTTTCTTGCCCATGTACTTGGCCAGAAGGCCCTCGCCCATGCAGTGGTTCAGCTTGTGAGCGCCGGTGTGGTTCAGGTCTTCCCGCTTGAGGTAGATCTGGCACTTGCCCAGCTTGTTGGACAGGCGCTCGCAGTGGTACACGGGAGTGGGTCGGCCCTGGAACTCCCGGCGGATGCGGCGCAGCTCGCTGATGAACTGTGCGCTGTGGCAGATGGTTTCGTAAGCGTCGTCAATCTCCTTGAAAGCGGGCATCAGTTCCGGGGGCAGGTACTGTCCGCCGAATTCGCCGAAGCGGCCGTCGGCAGAGGGATACTGCTTGAGGTAGCTGTCAAAGTCGCGGTAGGTCATCTTCTTCATTGTGGTTCACCAATTCGCAGTGTTGGCTGCGTCCTTTCTTCATTATTCAAGCGGCCGATAAACAAAAACCCCCGCCGTGACCATGCACGACAAGGGCGAATCTTTCTTTCGCGGTGCCACCTTGCTTTCCCGTTTGACCGGGCTTCGTAGGAATGCCAACACATTCCCGGCGCTTTAACGGGCGCTCCCGTTGCGGAATACTCGGCCAAAAAACCTTTCCCCGCACCCTCGATGGTCCATTTACCGCACCGTTTCCTGCGAAGTTCCCAGCATCCTTCGCTCTCTGGGAGGTCGTAAGCGGCTTGATCTCCATCTCATCGGTTTCGTTGATGGGAAAATTATAGCACCCTGCCCGCCGGGTTGTCAACGGGCGGAATTGTTCTTCTTTGGTTTGCTCTGTTCCGGCCGGGGGCGGATGTGCTATAATACAGAAAAATGTTACCTCAAGGAGGGACAGATCATGACGTTCAACGATTTTCACTTCCGCAGCGACGTTCTGGGCCTGCAGGTAACGGCCTGGGTTCTCCTTCCCGACGCCAATGTGATGGCCCAGCAGGGTGGAAAGCCTCTGCCCACGCTGTATCTGCTCCACGGTCTCAGCGACGACCACACCATGTGGATGCGCAACACCCGCATTGAGCAGTATGCCAATCAGTACCGCATGGCGGTGGTGATGCCCGCGGTGGCCCGTTCCTTCTACACGGACATGGCAAGCGGCGCGGGGAAATATTTCACCTTTGTGTCCGAGGAGCTTCCCCGGGTGATGGAAACCTACTTCCCCCTGAGCAAGAACCGGGAGGATCGGTTTGCGGCGGGCCTGTCCATGGGCGGCTACGGCGCCATGAAGCTGGGCCTGCGCCTGCCCCACCGCTACGGAGCCATCGCCAGCCTGTCCGGCGCGGTGGAGATGGAGCGGGATTATCATCGGCCCCGGGGCGGCGGCGAAAACGAGTTCTGGCATGAGCTCAACGGCATTTTCGGCAGCGAGGAGCAGCTCCTGGCCGGGGACAACAACCTGACCCTTGTGGCCGACAAACTGGCCGCCAAGGACGCGCCCCGCATCTACGTGGCCTGCGGCGACAAGGACTTCCTGTTTGACTACAACCAGCATTTTGTAAAGACCTTCGGCGAGAAATTCTCCATCCACTACGAGGTCACCCCCGGCGCGGCCCACACCTGGGACTACTGGGACAGCCAGATCCAGAAAGTGCTTCAGTGGCTTGAGGTTCCCAAGGCGGAGCGGGGCTGGTAACAAATGAAAAATTTTTCTTCCCATCCGGGATGAAAACCATTTTCCGGCGCGTTTACATAGCAAAGGAACAATCTACCAAGGAGGACGAGCCCATGAAGATCTCCCTGAAAAAAATGCTGACCGCCCTGGCGGTGGCGCTCCTGCTGACCCTGCTGGCAGGCACTGCGCTGGCAGCCAGCTTCGGCGTGGTTTCCGGCACCAACAATCTCAACCTGCGTTCTCAGGGAAGCTCGTCCAGCCGCTGGCTGGGGTCCTATTCCCGGGGCACCTGGGTGGAGATCACCGGCAGCCAGAACAATTTCTACCGGGTCATCACCCCGGACGGAAAAACCGGCTACATGAGCAAGAACTTCATCGACGATTCCGGCGAAGACTGGTACGGGGACAGGATCGGCGTGGTGAACAACCACAACGGCGGCGCGTTCCTCAACTTCCGCCAGCAGCCCAGCTACAGCGCCAAGGTGCTGGGCATCTTCTACAACGGCGTCCCCCTCAAAATTCTGGGCGATTACGAGGGCTGGTACCTGGTGGAGATCAACGGCCAGGCGGGCTATGTGCGCCAGGAGTTTGTAAGCGTGATTAACATGGCCGGCTCCAGCAGCGTGGCCACCATCAAGACCCCCAACAACACCGCCCTGAACCTGCGCCAGGGCCCGGGCATGAACTACCCGGTGCTGCGCCAGTTCTACGGCGACCAGTACGTCATGGTGCTGGCGGAAGGCAACGGCTGGTGGCGGGTGGCTGTCACCGACGGCTACAACCGCTCCGTGGGCTTCATGGACAGCTCTTTTTTGGTCAAGGGCCTGAACGGCTCCAAGGATATCTCCGCCAGCAACGGCACCGGCGCTGTGGCGGACAGCTACGCCGTGGTGAATAACCCCAAGCCCACCCAGACCCTGAACCTGCGCCAGCATGCGTCCACCGCATCCGTGGCCCTGACCCAGCTCACCAACGGCACCCGCCTGTGGGTGGAGGAGCAGGGCAGCGAATGGTGCCGCGTCACCGTGCAGCAGACCGGCCAGAGCGGCTACGTCATGACCCGGTACATCAGCCTGCACAACCTGCCCAGGACCCCCACCCGGAAGGTGGTGCACCCTGCGGGCAGCTTCGTCAACCTACGCCAGAGCCCGGACATGAACTACGGCCAGGTACTGGTGCGGGTACCTTCCGGCAAGAAGGTGACCATCCTCACCCCCGGCCTGGACTGGTGCAAGGTCAGCTACGGCGGCACTACCGGCTACATGATGTCCTGCTTCCTGCAGCAGTGACCAGCGGGTACAGCCTGCGCCACACATCCATCATCAGGCGGATAAGGAGCATGGCCAGCATCAGGTAGCTACACAGGGTGAAACCCTCGCCCCGGGCGACGATCCACTCCAGCGGCGTGCCTCTGGGCGCAGCCCGGAGGAACAGATAGTTGCTGCCCAATGCAAAATTCATCCGCCACACAAAAAGCAAATATCCGCTGCCCCAAAGAAAGGCCGGTGCGCCGCTTCGGGGCAGCGGTTTTTGTTGCGCCGTCACAAACAGCCCGCAGGCCAGAATCAGCCCATGCAGCCGGTCAAAATGGGCGGCCATAAGCAGCGGCCTGCTGCAGGCAATCACCGCCGGAAACACCAGGGCCATCGCCGCGCAGGGCATGCCCAGGTACAGGGAAAGGCCGTACAGCCACCGGGGCCTCAGCCACAAAAGGGGGATGGACAGCGCCGCCATCATCCCGCAAATATGCAGCGGCAGGCCGGTTTGCAGGCTGAGCAGACCGTCCTGCCAGAGCAGGAACAGCTGCCCGGCCATGGAGACGGCCAATCCCGCCGTCAGCGTCGCCGCGGTAAGCATCCGCCTTCCGGGGCGTCGCCCGCCGTATACCGCCAGCTGCATCCACAAAAGCAGGCCCATCCACCGCATTTCATCACCCCCCGGAAAGTTTCACACTCCCGGGCAAAACCTATACCCTGCATGAAACACACCTCCCCATGGCATACTTTTCGGGAGGTGATAAGATGATCGGTTTTCTGTTTTCCATCATTGCGGGCGCGGCCATGAGCATCCAGGGCGTGATGAACACCCGCCTGCAGAACCGGGTGGGCCTGTGGGAGGCCAACGCCTTTGTCCAGGGTACTGCCTTTGTGCTGTCGCTGATCGTGATGTGGATCTTCGGCAAGGGCGACTGGAAAGCCCTGCTGTCCGCCCCCAAATGGAACCTGTTGGGCGGTGCGCTGGGCCTGGTCATCACCGTCACGGTGATGCTGTCCATCAAAGGCCTTAACCCCACGGTGGCCATTTCCACCATATTGATCGCCCAGCTGCTGGTGGCCGCGGCCATCGAATACTTCGGCTGGATGGGCCAAGAAAAAGCCGCCTTTGCCATCAAGCAATGGCTGGGCCTTGCGTTGATGTTAGGCGGCGTAGTGTTATTCAAATGGAAGTAGCTTCCTCCACGCTGGTGGTGAAGCCCAGAATCTGGTTGGTGAGGGCGTCCAGCTGGTTGACGGCCTCGGTCAGGCGGTTGAGGGGCTCGTTCACCTTCTGGCCGGTGACCAAAGCGGACTCGTATACGTCGATGATGGAGTAGATGTTCTGGAACACGTCGCTGGGATAGAGGCGACCCACCTCGCCGTACATGCTGACGCTGAGATCGTTGATGACCTCAATGCCGTGGATGTGCTGCCGCACCTTGCTCAGCACGGAGGAAGTGGTGGTGGCGCCCAGGCGGCTCAGGCTGTTGACGTTGGACTTGGCGGCCTGCATCTCGCTGCGGATGGTCTTATTGCGCTGGGTCTCGAAATTGGCGTTGCTCATGCCGCCCATGCCGGTGGAGCGCATGATGAGGACGGCCAGCAGGATCAGGCCGATGATCACAACCACCGGCACCAGCCGTTTGGCTTTGCTCTGGGTGCGATTGTATTTGATGGGGGAACGCATCATAGCGGATATCTCCTTTGCTTTGAAGGGTTTTGCGTAAGGATATTATACCACAGCATTCTCAGGAAAGCAAAACGCCATGAACGCCCAGTTCCTCCTTGAGCCTGGCCCGGCGGCTTTTCTGGGAATCCCCGCCCTCTTGCAGCGGATCATACAGCATGTGCTGCATGACGTCGGCGTCCTTGAGAACCTCGTCCAGCGGGCCGTGGACGGTCTGCTTGTCGCTGTGCCGGGCGATGGCCGTGCACACCGCTGCGATCTCGTCCTCCCGGAACCAATCCAGTTCCTGAAGAAGGGTGCGGGCCATCTCCGCGCTCTTTGGCGCGTGATCCCGAGCGTCCATGGCGGCGTATGCGTGCAGATCGTGCAGCATGCCCGCGATCACCGCCAGCTCTGCCTCCACCCCGCGCCTTACCGCCAGCAGCGCACAGGCCTGGGCCACCCCGTACAGGTGCACATAGGCGCAGCGGCGTTCCTGAGAGTCGGTCATATGCAAAAGAATATCGTCCACCTTTTCCCGGACTTTTTCAATTCGGTTCATGGTTTTCCTCCAAACAACAAGAAAATCCTTGATAGATGAATGCTCATTTATCAAGGATTTCTCTTTATGCCATACGGCTTACCAAAGAATTACTTCCCTTCGATATCGCTGGTGCAGTGGGGGCACTTGACGGCTTCCTTGTCCACTTCGCCCTTGCAGAAGGGGCACTTGCGGGGCTCTTCCTTGGGTTCTTCTTCCTTCTTGGGCAGGATCTTGCTCATCAGCTTGACCAGCAGGAACACGCAGAAGGCGATGATCAGGAAGTTGAAAATGTTCTGCAAGAAAGCGCCGTAGTTCAGGGTGCCAACACCGGCAGCCTGGGCGGCTTCAATGGACTTGTATTCGCCAAACTGCAGATCCAGGGGGATGAACAGGCCATTGAGGTTCACGCCGCCGGTGATCAGACCGATGACGGGCATGAGCATATCATTGACCAGAGAGGTAACGATGGTGGAGAAAGCGCCGCCGATCATAACACCGACTGCCAGCTCCAGGATGTTGCCCCGGGCGCAGAAATCCTTGAATTCTTTGAGCAGCTTCTTCATGTGAAAGACCTTCCTTTGCTTTTTTGTTGGAAAACTTCCCTGTCATTATAGAAAAGCCTGCGGCCCATGTCAAGCGGCAAATGGGTTTGACACCCTGCTTTTTGCCATGCTATACTCGGCCTGATATCCTGATTTTAGGAGGATTTGCCATGTCCTTTTTGTCCAACGCCCACACCCACACCACCTTTTCCGACGGAAAGCACACCCCGGAGGAGATGCTGGCTGCCGCCAAACAGCTGGGCTTTGTGAGCCTGGGGTTTTCCTGCCATGGGTATCAGGGCTTTGATTTTGACTATTCCATGACGAAGGAAGGCCAGCGGGAATACCAGGCCGCCGTCCGCCGCCTGCAAGCGGAAAGCCTGGAAGACCGGACGCTGCCCCGGGTCTGGCTGGGCATTGAGGAGGACGGCCTGACCCCCCGGGACTGGCGGGAGCAAAACCGCCGGGAGCTGGACTATGTGGTGGTTTCCAGCCACTACCTCACCCGGGATTATGAGGGCGAGCCCGTCTATGTGGATGGCCTGCCGGAGCGGCTGCGCCACTACACCAATCATGTATTTGACGGCGACATGATGGCCATGGTGCAGCAGTACTTCGACCTGCACGTACAGGCTCTGCTCTCCATGCCGGTCAGCATTATCGGCCATTTTGACCTGGTGCGCATCTACGCCAAGTCCCACAACCTGTTTGACGAACATTGCAAGGAATATCGGCGGATTGCCCTCGATGCGCTGGAAAAGGCCTTCCCCTGCGGCGGCCTTCTGGAGATCAACACCGGGGCCATCGCCCGGGGCAAGCGGGAGGATCCCTATCCCACCCCGGAGCTGCTGTCCGCCTGGCATGACATGGGCGGGCGCATCACCATTACCTCGGACTGCCATGACGCCAAAAACCTGGATTTCTTCTTCCCGGAAGCAGTGCAGCTGGCCAAAGCCTGCGGCTTCAAGACTGCCTTCCGCCTGGGCACCGGCAATGAGCTTTTTGAGGAAGTCGCCCTGTGACCCCCCACCCCGCACGAAACCAGCGAAAGAACATTGACAGCACCGCGTATTTCTTCTATAATATGGGTTTGTGGAGCCGCTTTTGGCGGATGCCCCCACCAATGCTGAAAACTAGGAGCGATTCTTTATGAAGACTTATCATTCCGCCGAATTGCGCGCCATGTTCCAGAAATTCTTCCAGGATCACGGACATGCCGTCATTTCCAGCGCGTCCGTCATTCCCGAAAATGACCCCACCGTGCTGTTCACCACCGCCGGCATGCATCCCCTGGTTCCCTACCTGATGGGCCAGAAGCACCCCGCCGGCACCCGCCTGACCGACGTGCAGAAGTGCATCCGCACCGGCGACATCGACGACGTGGGCGATTTCAGCCACCTGACCTTCTTTGAAATGCTGGGCAACTGGTCTCTGGGCGACTATTTCAAGCGTGAAATGATCCCCTGGAGCTGGGAATTCCTGACCAGCGAGAAGTACCTGGGCCTGCCCAAGGAAAAGCTGGCTTTCTCCGTGTTTGCCGGCGATGAGGACTGCCCCCGCGACGAAGAGTCCGCCCAGCTGTGGCGCGACTGCGGCGTGGCCGACGACCACATCTTCTTCCTGCCTAAGGAAAACAACTGGTGGGGCCCCGCCGGTCTGACCGGCCCCTGCGGCCCTGACACCGAGATGTTCATCATCACCGATAAGGAGCCCTGCGGCCCCGACTGCTCTCCTGCCTGCTCCTGCGGCCGTTATCTGGAAATCTGGAACGACGTGTTCATGCAGTACAACAAGCAGCAGGACGGCACCTTCGTGCCCCTGAGCCAGAAAAACGTGGACACCGGCATGGGCCTGGAGCGCACCATCTGCGTGCTCAACGGCAAGAAGTCCGTCTACGAAACCGACCTGTTCGAGCGCATTCTGGCCAAGATCGCTGAGCTTTCCGGCAAGACCTACGGCAGCGACGATGCTACCACCAAGGCCTTCCGCATCATCGGCGACCATATGCGCACCTCTACCTTCATCATGGGCGATGACCGTGGCGTCAGCCCCGCCAACGTGGACCAGGGCTACGTCCTCCGCCGCCTGATCCGCCGCGCCGTCCGCTACGGCATGGAGATCGGCATGCCCGAAGGCTTCACCGGCGAGATCGCCAAGGTGATCATCGACCAGTACCAGGACGTGTACCCCGAGCTCAAGCGCAACGAGGCTTTCGTGCTGGAACAGCTGAAGCTGGAAGAAGGCCGTTTCGCCAAGACCCTGCGCCAGGGCGAGAAGGAATTCGAGAAGATTTACAACAACGTCCGCAACACCAAGGCTCTGCTGGAAAGCATCCTCACCGCCGAGGACAGCGTGGCCCTGGCCCAGGAACTGGCCCAGACCAAGAAGCTGCGCCCCTCTCCTGACATGATGCCCATCATCGAGGCTGCCAAGGCCGGCGATAAGGACGCCCTCACCGCCGCCGTGAACGCCCGCATGGAGACCCTGTCCGTCATGGACGGCCGCAGCGCCTTCAAGCTGTATGATACCTTCGGCTTCCCCATCGAAATGACCATCGAGCTGGCCGCTGAAAAGGGCCTCAGCGTGGATCAGGACGATTTTGCCCAGCGCTTCAAGCAGCATCAGGCCACCAGCCAGGCTGGCGCCGAGCAGCGTTTCAAGGGCGGCCTGGCCGACCACAGCGCCCAGACGGCCCGTCTGCACACCGCCACCCACCTGCTCCACGCCGCCCTGCGCAAGGTTCTGGGCGATGAAGTGGCTCAGAAGGGCTCCAACATCACCGCCGAGCGTCTCCGCTTTGACTTCTCCTTCGGCCGCAAGATGACCGCCGAGGAGATCGCCGAGGTAGAAAAGCTGGTCAACGAAGCCATCACCGCCGCTGCCCCCATCACCTGCCAGGAAATGACCGTTCCCGAGGCCAAGGCCAAGGGCGCCATCGGTCTGTTTGAATCCAAGTACGGCGAGCAGGTCAAGGTCTACACCATGGGCCAGTTCAGCATGGAAATCTGCGGCGGCCCCCACGCCGTCAACACCGGCGACCTGAAGAGCTTCAAGATCCAGAAGGAAGAAAGCAGCTCTGCCGGCGTGCGCCGCATCAAGGCCGTCATCGGCACCACCCCCGATGACGAAAGCGAAACCCTGTAATATTGTTTTCTGGACGTGGGGAGCGCGTTTGCCCCACGTCTTTGTTTACCCCCCAATCACCAAAGGAGGAAACCCACATGAAGAAAATTGCCCTGCTTCTTGTCACCCTTGTTCTGTGCATGAGCCTTGTGACCGCCAGCGCAGAGTACGCCACCCAGGGCCAAATTCTGGATCTGGAAGCCTTCACCCTCACCCTGAACGAGGGCGACGTGTGCCAGACCCAAACCAAGACCAACGGCGGCGTGTGGAAAATCATCTACCCCCAGTATGACGAAAACGCCCTGACCCACCCCAACATGAACGTGGTCTGGATGCAGGATATGGTCATGGCCGAAATGAAGGACATGGACCTTTCTGCCTACGCCACCCAGACCGCCAACAACGCCTCTGCCCAGGCCGCTCAGCAGGGCATTCCCTGCCAGCTGCAGGGCACCCCTGAGGGCGACTACGTGACCATCAAGGGCAAGGAGTTTGCCTTCATCAGCTACAACATGATCTGGGACTACACCGAAGTCACCGGCGGCCTGGTGGGCGAGACCGAACTGATCTTCCTCCAGCTGTTCACCGATTTCGAAGGTTACGGCAGCTACATCATCACCCTGACCGGCTACGCCGAGGAGCAGCTGGACGCCATGCTGGAGCAGGTGTTCACCACCATCGACTTCCCCGGTGCCGTGGAAGATCAGCCTGTTTCCACCGCCAACGGCGAGCTGCTGGATCTGAGCGATTTCACCCTGGTTCTGCAGGAAAAGGACCTCTATCAGCCCGGCAGCGAAAAAATCAGCGGCGAGATCATGGCCTATGTTTACCCCAACTATTCCGCGACCGACGCCACCCACGCCAACATGAACTTCATCTGGGTGGATTCTCCCCTCGGCAATGAGCTGAACGAAAGCAACATGCAGCAGTTTGCTGAAACCACCATCAACGCCGCCATCAAGGAAGTCAACAACATGGGCATCCCCTGCGAGCTGGTTCATTCCCAGCCCATGAAGAAGGTCACCATCGGCGGCAAGGACGCCTACATGCTGGAGTACATTTCTGACTGGGACTACACCGAGTACACCGGCGGTCGCCTGGGCCTGACCCAGCTGACCACCATCCAGCTGTACGTGGACATGGGCAATGGCGAAAGCTACGTCATCAGCATGGGCGCCACCGATGCGGACCAGCTGAACTCCCTGGTCACCCTGCTGAACACCATCGATTTCAAGTAATCTTCTCATCGCAAAACCCCCGGAGCAGCCTTGCCCCGGGGGTTTTCTTTTGCGGTTTTACTTTTCAACAGGAGTGATGACGGGCTTGCCGTCCTTGTCCAGAAGCACGGTCAGGCCGCCGGCGTAGCCGGACTGGCGGAACAGGTAGTTCACGCCGGTCTCCTTGTCCACCCAAATTTCCAAGGAAGTCAATTTTCCCTGGACATAAACCTGCTCAAAACGATTGTTTTCATTCTTCTTCATGATTCTCGTTCTCCTTTGTTTCTTTTGCTGTTTTGATCTTTTTGACGCTGCTGAATACCAGCACCACGATGGATACCATCATGAACGCGCCCAGGATGCGTTTCAGCCAGTCGTTCTGGATGCCGCCAAACACGCTGACCAGCCCGGAGCAGCCGCAGAAGATCAGGCTCAGGGCGTGGAGCTTGTCGATGGTGGCGGGCTTCATGTCGTCCTTTTTGGCGGCCAGAACAGCCATGGTCACGGCTACCGCCACAAAGGGCAGCGCCGCCAGCACAAATTGCCACACAGGATGCATATCCCCTTACCCCCTCTTGTTTTCGCAGCTTTTGCGGAACCCGATGAAAACCAGCACGCAGCTGACCAGCGCCACCAGGATGGCCGCCCAGTCCGGCAGGGTCACCACAAACCGGTCCACCACCAAGAGGCATGCCAGCATGCACAGGCCAAGGACAGTAAAAATGTTACGCTTTTTCATACTGCACCTCACTCAAACAAATTGCCTTCGTTTTCCAGCTTTTGTTTCTTCTGGATGATCTTGATCAGGCCCTTGAACAGGAACGCCCCAAAGGCAATCCCGCCCAGGCCGACGAGCAGGTTGAGCCAGAAGCCATACTTGAGGCCAACAATCAGATTGGGCACCATGCCCACCAGTATGGCCAGGCAGCACATGATCAGCAGGGGGATGAACCGCTTGACGTATTTCAGCCGTGACTCCCGGTCAGAGAACAGGTCGAAAGAGCCGTCGGCGGTTTTTTTGCGGAAGCAGACCCAGTTTTTCAGGTTGCCGATGTGCTCCGCGCCGGTTTCCTCCACGAAGCGGATGTACTCCTGGCTTTCCGGATGATTCGGCCAATGGGGCAGCATTTCCATGCGGATGGTGTACTCCCCGGGCTGGGTGGGTTCAAAGTCGTAATAGCCAAAGCCAAAGGCCACAAGGGCTTTGCCCTGCCTGGCCATGTGATTCAGCCAGGCCTCTTCCTCCTCAAAATCCCAGGCAAAAAACATTTTGCGCACGCGCTCTCTCATCGCTCTTCCTCCTTCTTTCCAAGGGCTTCCCGGCCGTTTTTGACCAGTTCTTCCAGGCGGCGGACTTCCTCTTCCAGAACCGTCCTGCCAATTTTGGTGATGACGTACTCCTTCTTGTTGCGGTTGTCCAGTTCCCCGGGCAGGGCCTCGATCCAACCCTTGTCCTGCAGGTTGGTCAGCGCGCCGTACAGGGTGCCTGCCGCCAGCTTGACCCGGCCCTTGGACAGGATTTCCGTGTTGAGCATGATGCCGTAACCATGCATGGGCTTGAGCAGGGACAGCAGAATGTAGTAAACGCCTTCGGTCAATGCGGGTGATGGCATGTTTCGTTCCTCCTTTATATCGACTACATGATATATTAGGTGTCCGATATATCGTTCGACGATATGATTATATCGACCATCGATATAAATGTCAATACCCATTTTCTCTTTTTTTGCACAAAAATTTCCTTTCACGGAAAAATCCCTTTCATCCGCCGTTTTCCCATATCTTCCCACTAAGGTTTTGGTTTCAATTCCTGCCACATGTGGTATACTTTCACTGTCCCAATCCCCTACATTTTGCAAAGGAGAGATTTCCATGGCCTGCATTGTCAACGTTACCAACGGCCCCCTTGAGCAGCAGGAGATCGACGCATATATCGCCCGGGCTATCGACAAATACGGCAGAGAACCCCGCCAGATCGACATCACTGTCGATGGCGATGAAGTTGAACTCCATTACCACTTCCCCAAGCAGCCCTTCCACCGCATCCGCCGCATTACCGGCTACCTGGTGGGCACCCTGGACCGCTTCAACAACGGCAAGCGGGCCGAGGAAAAGGACCGCGTGAAGCACACCATCGCCCAGTAAACCATGCGCCCGTTCCGCCCTCAAAAACTTTGACTTGCAAAGTGGGCGGAATGGGCGTATAATCCTTTTCGTGGCAAAGATCGTGAAACCCGAAGCCCCTTCGCCTCAAGAGAGCAGCCGGCTGGTGCAAGGCTGCGGCGGATGCTTCGTTTCCATCACGGGAGCCATCCGGCGACGAGCCGGACGGGTGCGCCCGTTAAAGCGCGGAAAAGTGAAGGCATTTGCCTTAAGTCGGGTGGCACCGCGGAGCACGCTTCTCTCCGTCCCTGAGACCAATGGGTCTTTAGGGGCGTTTTCATTTATCATAAAGGAGGAACCACACCATGCTTGACATCAAGCGCATCCGCCAGAATCCCCAGGAATTGATCGACGCCCTCAAGGCGCGCAACAAGGATATCTCCCTGGACGAATTCCTTGCACAGGACGAGGAACGCCGCGCTCTGCTGGCTTCCGTTGAGGAAAAGAAAGCCCTGCGCAACGCCACTTCCAAGAAGATTGGCGAGGCCAAGAAGCGGGGCGCAGACGCCTCCGAGACCGAGGCCATCATGGCTGAAATGCGCGCCCTGGGCGACGAAATTGCCGCCATGGACCAGAAGGTCAGCGAGCTGGACGACGCCATGAATCTGTTCCTGATGAGCGTGCCCAACTTCCCCAACGCTTCCGTGCCCCTGGGCAAGGACGACAAGGACAACATTGAGCAGCGCCGCTGGGGCACTCCCCGCGAGTTCAGCTGGGAGCCCAAGCCCCACTGGGACATCGGCACCGACCTGAAGATCCTGGACTTTGACACCGCCGCCAAGATCTCCGGCGCACGCTTCACCATCTACCGCGGCCTGGGCGCACGGCTGGAGCGCGCCGTCATCAACTTCTTCCTGAACACCCACGTGGAAGCCGGTTTTGACGAGGTCTATCCCCCCTACATGGTCACCCGCAGCACCATGACCGGCACCGGCCAGCTGCCCAAGTTCGAGGAGGACGCCTACAAGGTGGATCAGGACACCTTCCTCATCCCCACCGCCGAGGTGCCCGTGACCAACATGTACCGGGAGATGATCCTGGACGGCGCACAGCTGCCCATCCGCCACTGCGCTTACTCCAGCTGCTTCCGTGCTGAGGCCGGCAGCGCCGGTCGCGACACCCGTGGCCTGATCCGTCAGCACCAGTTCAACAAGGTGGAGCTGGTGAAAATCGCCAAGCCCGACCAGAGCTACGATGAGCTGGAGACCATGACCCAGGCCGCCGAGCGCGTGCTGCAGCTGCTGGGCCTGCCCTACCGCGTGGTGACCCTCTGCACCGGCGACATGGGCTTCAGCGCCGCCAAGACCTATGACATCGAGGTCTGGATGCCTTCCTACAACCGCTACGTGGAAATTTCCAGCTGCTCCAACTGCGAGGACTTCCAGGCTCGCCGCGCCGGCATCCGCTTCCGCGACAACCCCAAGGACAAGCCCCAGTTTGCCCACACCCTCAACGGCAGCGGCGTGGCCGTGGGCCGCACCGTGGCCGCCATCCTGGAAAACTTCCAGAACGAGGACGGCTCCGTCACCATCCCCGAGGCCCTGCGCCCCTACATGGGTTGCGACGTGATCAAGTAAAGTTTTACGAGAGTGTGCGGGGGTTCCCCCCTGCACCCCCGTTCTTTTCTTTTGTGTCAAAAGAAAAGAACCAAAAGAAAACCGCTTTCTACCCAGGTTGAATCATGATATGAAGTTTGCATTTCATCAAGGAGGCGAATGTTGTTGGATTACAAATTGAAATGCGACTGCGAAAATCGGATTGAAACGGAGATCAACAGCGTTCGTCAAGATGAAGAAATCCGAGGCTTTTTCTTTAGAGAAACAGAAAAAGGTGTGTATCTGGAGATGAAACCCGAACTTCCATATTATACTTGGGCACATGGTTCAAGGAAAGTAACCTGGTTCGCAACGAAATGGTATAAATGCAATGCATGCGGATGTCTATGGGAATACAACGAACCAGATTTTCCAGCAAAAGGGTTTGTACGGAAGTTCTCCTCGGGATCCTACCACGAAGGATTAGATTAAGAATTCAAACCAACAAAAAAAGAAACCAGCTTTTCACCCATCGACCTGGGTAGAAGCTGGTTTTCTTTTGCTTCTTTTCTTTTCACTGAAAAGAAAAGAAGAGAGGTTTTTCTTTGGTACTTTCTTTTTCACTGAAAAAGAAAGTACTACTCCCCACGCTCAATCAGCCCCATCTCCATCAGCTTGCGGAGGATGGCGGTCTGGCTCCGCTGGTGGTTTGTGGCCATGGCGGCGTAGGTGGTGTCGTTTTCGAATTCCCGGCGAAGGTTGGCTTCTTCCGCAGGGGTCCAGGGGGCGGTCTTTTTGGCCTTGCGGGCGGGGGCAGGGGCGGGAATGGGGTCGTCCGCATATTGCTCCATGGCCTCGTTGGGCTCCAGGCCGTCCCGGAGGACAGCAAGGAACAGGTCGCCGAATTGGGCGAGCTTGGCTTCGCCCACGCCGGACACGGACAGGAAATCCTCCCGGGTGCGGGGCCGCTTCTTGACCATATCGCGGAGGGACGCATCGGAGAAAACCAGGAACAGGGGCACGCCTTTACGGCCCGCCACAAGGGTGCGCAGGCGGCGCAGATTGTCCATCATGGCGGCCTCCCAGCCGGTCAGCTCCGGCTCCTTGGGCCGCTGCCGCTGGAGCTTGTCTGCGGCCCGCTTCACCGAGGGCGACGTCCTGCGGCCGCTGCCGGTATCCACCTCAAATTCCAGGCCTTCGCACACGGAGCAGTTGTCGCACTGGGCGGGCGCGTCCACCTCGCCGAAGTAGCGGAGCAGAAACTGCCTGAGGCAGGTCTTGCCGGTGGCGTAGTAGGTCATCTGCTTGAGCCGCTCCAGATCGCGCTTCTGGATCTCCTCCCGCTCCTTGGAACTCAGCTCCGGGTTGTCCTCGCTATGTTCAATCATCCATTTTGCGGTGATCACGTCCTGGCCGCTGTAAAGCAGCAGGCATTCCGCCGGATCACCGTCCCGGCCGGCGCGACCCGCCTCCTGGTAGTAGCTTTCCAGGTTCTTGGGCATGTTGTAATGCACCACAAAGCGCACGTCGGCCTTGTCAATGCCCATGCCGAAAGCGTTGGTGGCCACCATGATCCGCACCCGGTCCAGCTTGAAATTGTCCTGATTTTTCCGGCGCTCCGCGTCGCTGAGGCCGGCGTGGTATCGGGTGGCGGAATAACCCGCATCGTTGAGCCAGTCGCAGACCTGCTCCACGTTTTTCCGGGTGGAGCAGTACACAATGCCGCAGCTTTGGCCCATATCGTCCAGAAAACGGCACAGCATGCTCAGCTTGTTGGTGGGCTTGACGGACACAAACCGCAGGTTGGGGCGATTGTAGCCGGTGGTGGTGCAGAAGGGCTGATTCAGCTCCAGCATGCGGATGATGTCCTGCCTGACCTGCAGCGTGGCGGTGGCGGTGAACGCGCCCACCGGGGGACGCTTGGGCAGGGCATGCAAAAAGCCGGGGATGTGCAGATAGCTGGGCCGGAAGTCCTGTCCCCATTGGGAGACGCAGTGGGCCTCGTCCACGGCCACCAGGGAGATATCGGCCTCCCGGGCAAAGTCCAGGAACTGAGGCGTTTCCAGCCGTTCCGGCGCCACGTAGATAATCTTATACGCGCCGTTTCTGGCCCGGCGGATGGCCTCCTGCTGCTGGCCCGGGGTCAGGCTGGAGTTGATGTAGGCCGCGGCCACGCCGGAGGCCTTCAGGCTCATGACCTGATCCTTCATCAGGGCGATGAGGGGCGAGATGACCAGCGTAATTCCTGGCAGCAATAAAGCGGGCAGCTGATAGCAGATGGATTTGCCCGCACCGGTGGGCATAATGCCCAGGGTGTCGTGTCCGCTCATCAGCGCCCGAATCAGGTTCTCCTGTCCGTCCCGGAAGGAATCGTGACCGAAGATGGTTTTCAGCTTTTGTATCAGTTGTGTTTCCACTTTAGTAGATGTATGCCAGAACGATGCCGCCCATGTTGTCAAAGCTGGCCTGGAAGCCCACGGCGGTGTTGGTCATGGGAACGGTGAAGCTGTCCTGGAACTCGTCCTCGCAGGGGATGCGGTAGATCTCATAGCGGAGGCTGCCGTCTTCGTACACCCGGATGTAGGGATGATCCATCAGGAACTCCACGTACTCCTCCAGGCAGTAGTCCATGGCCCGCATCACGGCGGCGTGGGGCTTGCCCACATAGCGGAACAGGTTCATGCGGCTGGTGATGCCGGTCTTATAGGTCTTGCTTTCCCAGCTGGGGTTGGGGAAACCGTCCACCGGGAAACGGAAGATGATGCCGTGCTTCCAGGCGTTTTCAATGAACCACTTGCCCCGGTCGCTCTCGGAGAACTTGCCCAGGTTTTCGCCGCTCTTGTACAAATCCATACGGAAGGCGAAGCCGGTCTCGTATTCGCTGGTGCCGGGATAGTTGACCTCTTTCTTGGCCTGGGCGATGAGGATATCGCCGGAGTACTTGTCGCTGAGGTCGGCCATTTTGTTTTCGAACATTTCGGTCTGTTCGGCGTTGGAGCGATAGCCTTCGCGGACCAGATAGCTGTCATAGCCGGCGGACTCTGCCTCGGTGATGAGGTTGTTCAGGGCCTCGTAGGCGGCGGGGAACAGCTTGACGGAGCTGGAATCCACCTGGATCTTATAGCCGCTGGTGGAGCCCACGCTGATCAGGGAATCGTAGTTGTAATCGCCGGGCACGGAATGCCAGGGGTTGATGAGCACCATGCCGCCCAGCAGCAGATCGCCCCGGGAAAGGGTCACGTCCCGGGTGTTTTCCGGAACCAGCTTGCCCATGTCCTCCACCCGCCAGGTACCCTCGGCCAGGGTGCGCTCCCACACGGGCAGGTCGACAGCTTCCTCGCCCTCGCCCATGGGGTCGGAGAAGGCGTTTTGGCTGTTGCGGCGCTCGTTGAGATCTGCGTTGTACTGGATCTCCGCCTGTTCGTTCTGCTGGTCAATCATGTTGCGCTTTGCTACGATATCCTTGCCGATCGCCTGGTTGCAAAGATAATATGCGCCGTAGCACAGCACCACGGCCGCGGCAAGAATGGCGGTCACGCGCAGCAGGATGCGGTAGGGATCCTTCTTGAATTTATGGACGGAATCATTGGAATTGATCCGCATGGCGATTCACCTCTTTCAGTGTTGTGCGGATGATGGCTGCATCAGAGCAGCTTGCCAATCACTTCGTAAAGATGCTCCAGCTCTTCGGGGCTGCTATAGGATAGAACGATCTTGCCCTTCTTTTCATTGCCGGTGAGGGCGGTTTTCAGGCCCAGGGCCTCCCGCATGCAGTTCTGCAGGGTGCTCAGCTCGGGGGACAGTTCCCGGGCAGGGGTCTTCTTGGCGGGCTTGTCCTCGGGCTTCAGATTGTCGCCCCTGGCAATCTCTTCCAGTTTGCGCACAGAATAGCCTTCCGATACGCATTCCTCGGCCAGTTTGCGTTGCTGATTTTCATCGCTGAGGCCGGCCAGCACGCGGGCGTGGCCTGCGCTGAGTTCCCCGGCGGCCACCATGGCCAGCACGTCTTCCGGCAAAGTGAGCAGGCGCAGGCTGTTGGCGATGACCGGGCGGCTCTTGCCCAGCTTCTGGCCCACCTGCTCCTGGGTGTAGCCGCATTCCTTCATCAGGGACTGAATGGCGTTGGCTTCTTCCACGGGGTTCAGATCCTGGCGCTGCACGTTCTCAATGAGGGCGGCGGCCATCTGCTGCTCCGAGGTCATATCCCGGACGATGCAGGGCACGGTGGTCAGTCCGGCCAGGCGGGAAGCCCGATAGCGGCGCTCACCGGCCACGATGCTGAAGCGGCTGCCGTTTTCCACCACCAGAATGGGGCTGAGCACGCCGGCGGCCTTGATGCTTTCTGCCAGCTGCTGGAGGGCGTCCTCGTTGAATTCCTTGCGGGGCTGGCCCATATTGGGGTCGATGTCCTCAATGGGAATATCCCGCACTACAGTCTCGAAAATATTATCGTTCTGGGGCAGAAGGACGTCCAGTCCCCGGCCCAATCCAGCTCGTTTCATCCTGTTGCTCCTTTAATGGTTATCTGTTGCGCTTGATCAATTCCTGGGCCAGCTGGCGGTAGCTTTCCGCGCCCTGGCTGCGGGGATCGTACACATGGATGGGCAGGCCGTGGCTGGGGGCCTCGCCCAGGCGGACGTTGCGGGGAATGGCCACCGGGAAGACCTTGTCACGGAAGTGCTTCTTGACGGATTCCACCACCTGGATGCTCAGGTTGGTGCGGCCGTCATACATGGTCAGCAGCACGCCTTCAATATCCAGGCCGGGGTTGATGGACTTGCGGGCCCGGTTGATGGTATTCATCAGGCTGGTCACGCCTTCCAGGGCGTAGTATTCGCACTGGATGGGAATCAGCACCCGCTGGCAGGCGGCCAGGGCGTTCAGGGTCAGCAGGCCCAGGGAGGGCGGGCAGTCCACGAAGATGAAGTCGTAGTCATTCTCGATGCCCTTGAGCACGGTTTTCAGGCGGTATTCCCGCTGCTCCAGATCCACCAGTTCCAGCTCTGCGCCGGCCAGGCGGATGTCCGCAGGCAGCACGCTCAGGCCTTTGACGGCGGCATTGATGATAGCTGCACCCACAGGAGCACGGCCCATCAGTACCTCGTAAACGGAAGCAGCGCCAGCCCGGAGAGCCAGGCCGCTGGTAGAGTTGCCCTGGGGATCCAGGTCAATCAGCAGAACCTTTTTGCCAGCCTCCGCCAGCGCGGCGGACAGGTTGATGGCGGTGGTGGTCTTACCCACGCCGCCCTTCTGGTTGGTTATGGCGATCATTTTACCCATGTTGTTCACTCATCCTTTGTTCAGTCCCTGGGAGATCAGAAAATCAGGCTGATTTCCGGGTCGCCCATTTCGTCGTAAATTTCCAGAATTGTGCTTTCAGGCGGAAGGTTCATGTTCAAATCTTCCATCTTCATTTGCTGCTCAATGTTTCCGCCGCGATTGACAAAATCCTCAATCGCAGCCTGATACTCCACAGTAAATTCTTCCAGACAGAGGCCATTCTGCATCATGTATTGTGCAGCTTCCAGGCCCACATAACGGAAGTGCCAGGGCTCATACTTGATGCCGGTTTCCTTCTCCTTTTCCTTGGGGTAACGGAGGATGAAACCGAAGCTGGCGCAGTTTTCCAGCATCCACTGGGCTTCCGGGGTCTTAGCAAAACCCTCGTTCATGGATTGATCCCGGTAGGTGATATCCAGAATATCCGCACAAAGGCCGGTCTGATGCTCGCTGGCGCCGGGCTGGGCCACATAGCCGTCGTCCACGCCGCCGTTGCGCTTGAGGCGGTTGTAGTAGGAGGTGGCCTGGGTGCCGTAGGAACGGTAGGCGCTTTCCAGGTACAGGGTCATGCCGTTTTCAAACTTGGCAGTCTTGAACACCTGGGTGCCGTCGCTTTCGGTGATAGAATAAGTATACTCAGTCACAGCACGAGCTGCATTGAACATTTCCGTCAGGGCTAGGCCTGCCACTTCCTCCATGTAACGCTTGGTGGAGCTGGTACGCTTGACCTTGCTCATGTTCATCTGCACCTGGGGCTTGTAGCTTTCATCCAGCAGATTGTCCTTGTTGACCAGCACCAGATAAGGAGACTGCAAGGTGCTCAGACTGACAGGATACGTCCAGCGTACCCGGCCACCAGAGCCGGAAACTGTCGCATTCTGTGCAGCGGGCTGGGACACTTCCATGGTAATCTCCACAGGATTATAGGCCTCGCCATAGTGCTCGTCCAAAACGGACACGCCATCCTCCTGCTCATTGGGATCCATGTACTGGGCAAAGTCTCCATTGAGATCATCCAGGTTTTCGGCCAGGGCAAACACGCCGCAGGTCAAAAGCATTACCAGAGCCATCAGGCCGCAGAGCAGTTTCTTCATGGGAGCACCTCGTTTGATGTAAGATGAATCAGATAATCGTAAAGCTCCAGTTTGTATTGGGACATAAAGGTTTCCAGGGGCTGGCCCGTCTCGTGGATGGCTTCGGCAAAGGGCTGGCCCACGTAGCGGATGTGCCAGGGCTCGTAATCGTAGCCGGTCACGTCCTCATAGCCTTCCAGATAGCGGACGATGAACCCGTACCGATGGGCGTTCTGGTAGACCCATTGGCCTTCCTTGGTTTTGGCAAACCGCTCGGACAGGCTTTGATCGGTGCGGGTGCCCAGATCCATGGCCAAAGCCAGCTGATGCTCGCTGGTGCCTGGCCGGGCTACCAGCTTGTCTGCCGCTTTTTCGCTACCGGTGTTGCGCACCTTCCGGGCGTAGATGGTCTTCTGGGTGGAATAGCTGCGGTAGCCGCTGACGGTATACAGGCGGATGTCGTCTTCCTCCGCCCCGGCGAAAAGGGCTTCCAGAGCGGTGGCGGCATCGTCCCTCATTTTCTGGGAAACGCCGGTGGTTTCCGTGGTGCGGATGGGTTCTGGAATATACCGCTCGCTGACGGAATGCTGCCGGTTGATCAAAAACAATGTGCCGTTGATATCTTTGTCAGGCATGGCGGTATGCATGCTGCCGTTCAGAAGGGTGGAGGCAGCCAAAAGGATGGAAAAAAACCGTTCCAAAAGCATACGTACCCTCACCTCTTCTTGATATTTTATCAAAGATGTAATAATTTCGCAACTATTATATTTCTTCCTGGATCAGCCTTGCTCCTTCTTTGCAGGCATACTGGATCTGTTCTTTTTCTGCACGCCAGCGAAGGATCACGCCCTCGTTCACATGCTCCTGGGAAAGCACGCTGCCCAGCTTGCGCAGCCGGTCGGTGAGGGCGTATTTGGCAAAGGGAATCAGCAGGCTGACTTCCTCGGTGCCTGCGTCCAGCTCTTCCTCAATGCGCTGAAGCAAGTTGTCCAGGCCGTCGCCCCGGACGGCGCTGATGGGCACGGCCCCGGGCAAAGTGTCCACACCGGGGGCCAGAAGGTCGCATTTGTTCAGCGCGTCGATGCGGGGCGCGTCGGTGGCGCCCAGGCTGTCCAGCACCTCCTCCACGGTGCGGTGGCGGGAGTGAAGCTCCGGGTCGGCGCCGTCGCTGACCAATACCAGCACGTCGGCCAGGCGGGCTTCCTCCAGGGTGGCATGGAAGGCCTGCACCACCTCGTGAGGCAGCTTGCGGATGAAGCCGACGGTGTCCACCAGCAGCACTTTGGTGCCGTGGGGCAGGGACACGGGCCGGCTGACGCTGTCCAAAGTGGCAAACAGCTGGTCCATCACGTACACTTCCGAACCGGTCAGCCGGTTGAACAGGGTGGATTTGCCTGCGTTGGTGTAGCCCACCAGGGCCACCACGGGGATGCCGCCCTTTTCACGGCTCTGGCGGCGCAGGCTGCGCTGCTTTTCCAGCTGTTCCAGCTCCCGGCGCAGGTCGGTCAGGCGATCCCGGATGCGGCGGCGGCTGACTTCCAGCTTGCTTTCGCCGGGGCCACGGGTGCCGATGCCGCCGGCCAGACGGCTCAAAATCAGGCCCTGGCCCAGAAGCCGCTGGCTGCGGTATTGCAGCTGGGCCATTTCCACCTGCAGCTTGCCTTCCCGGGTCTTGGCCCGGCCCGCGAAGATGTCCAGAATCAGCGCGGTGCGGTCGATGACCTTCACCCGCAGCACTTCCTCCAGGTTTTTCTGCATCATGCCGGACAGCACTTCGTCGAAGATGACCAGGTCGGCGTTGGCGGCCTGCACCCGGAGGGCCAGTTCCTCCGCCTTGCCCCGGCCAATGCAGAAGGCAGAATCCGGCGCGGAACGCTTCTGCAACACGCGCAGCACGCACTCGGCGCCGGCGGTTTTGGCCAGCTCCTCCAGCTCGTCCAGGGAGGTCTCGCTCTCGATGCCCACCAGCACGGCCTTTTCCGGGCCCTGCTCCAGATCCGGCTCCTTGGCCTCGTAGGCCTGGTCCGCCAAAGCGATGCGCTCCATCCAGTCCTGCTGGGGCAGCTTGCGGGCGTTCAGCACCTCGGTCTGGACGTAGCCCGCGGCGCTGGCGGTGTCCAAAAAGGCGCACTGGGTGCTGGTGGCACGGCCGTCCGGGCTCACGCCCACAGCGCACATGGCGTCAAAGCGCATGGAAAGCAGCGCGCTCAGATCCACGTCGCTGAGCTGGCCCGTGCCCGAGGGATGGGTGTGGATGCAGCGGATCATGCTCAGCCGCTTTTGGCTGCGGCGCAGGCGCAGGTCCGGCAGGTCAATGGAATCGTTCCGGCCGATGAACACGTCCGCCACCTCGCCGTAGCGGGTGATGTACAGGGCGATCTCCCGGTTCATGGCCGCGGAGTGGCGGCACAGCAGCTCCAGCAGCTCAGGCGCCACAAAGCAATCCGGCTCCAACTGAGCCTCATAGCAAAGTTTCAGTTCATCCAACACGCTTTTGCGGATGCCCTCGATATTTCCGTGTACTTCCGGCATAAATACTCCTTTCGGCAGCGCTTACGAGCGCAGTTCCTGTAATTCCCGGACGATGGCAGGCAAAATCTCTACCACCCGGGCGATATCTTCTTCCGTGTTTTCTCGGCCCAGGCTGAGCCGGAGGCTGCCCCGAGCTTCGTCCTCACTCAGGCCCATGGCGGTCAGCACATGGCTCACTTCCATGCTGCCGCTGGAACAGGCCGACCCTGCCGACGCGGCGATCCCCGCCAGATCCAGGCGCATCAGCAGGCTTTCGCCCTCCACCAAAGGGAAGCGCAGGTTCAGGTTGCCGGGCAGGCGATGTTCCGGGTGGCCGTTCATTTGGCAATCCGGGAAGGCGGCGGCGAGGCCGTCCAGCAGCATCGTGCGAAGGCGGGTCAGCCGGGCGGCTTCCTCCGGCCGTTCCTTTTCCGCCAATTCCAGCGCCGCGCCCATGCCCACGATGCCGGGCAGGTTTTCCGTCCCGGCCCGAAGGCCCTTCTCCTGCTCGCCGCCGAAAATCAGCGGATCCATGCGCACGCCCCGGCGCACATACAGCGCGCCTACGCCCTTGGGGCCGTAGAACTTGTGGCCGGACAGGCTGAGCAGGTCGGCGTTCCAGTCGTTAACATCCACCGGAATGGAGCCCACTGCCTGCACCGCATCGGTGTGGAACAAAACGCCGCTTTCATGGGCAATCCGGCCGATTTCGCCAACCGGCTGCAAGGTGCCCACCTCGTTGTTGGCGGCCATGACGGAGATCAGTCCGGTGTCCGGGCGGATGGCCTGCCGGACATTTTCCGGGCTGACCCTGCCAAATGCATCCACCGGCAGATAGGTGACCTGCCAGCCCAGCTTTTCCATCTTTTCGCAGGTACGCAGCAGCGCCGGATGCTCCACCCGGCTGGTGATCAAATGCCGCTTTCCCTGTTCCCACAAGGGCTGCGCCGCCCCCCGGATGGCCCAGTTATCGCTCTCGCTGCCCCCGGCGGTGAAATACACCTCCCGGGCTTCCGCGCCGATGGCCGCCGCCACCTGCTGCCGGGCCTTCTCCACCGCCCGCCGGGCTTTACGGCCCTCGGTGTGGATGGAGCTGGCGTTTCCGTATACCTCGGCAAAATACGGCAGCATGGCTTCCAGCGCCTCCCGCCGGGTGGGCGTGGTGGCGGCGTGATCCAGGTAAATCCTCATCAAAATCAGCCCTTTCTGCCGCAGCGGGACTCGTTTCCCGCGTGCCATACAAATCCATCTTCCATTATAGCATACTTTGCCGCCCAAAACCTGCTTCGTTGACAGTTTTCTTGCCCAATGCTATACTTTTACATATTGTTCGTCTCTTTTCCGCTCCTATTCCCACCAAAAAGGAGGGCTTTCCATGAAAAAAACCATCTTTCTGCTGCTTCTTCTGGCCTTGACTTTGGCCTGCGCCACCGCCAGCGCCTCTATCGACATCGTGGGCAAGGAAGTGGTCTATTCCTATAGCTTTGACGGCAGCTACCCCGGGGTGTATTTCTTCGCCGACGTGGTCAATAATGGCGTGGCAGACGTCAGCCTTTCCAGCGATTCCAGCTTCACCATCCACGACGAGGACGGACAGGTGTTGGACGAGGAATACATTCGCATGGTACCCGTCACCCTTGCCCCCGGCGAGAGCGGCGTGGTCTTTGCCAAGCTCATGTCTAGCCTGCCCAATTCCAGCTATATCAAGAGCTACCAGTACAGCCTGGAAGCCAGCTATCCCTGGGATTACACCCCCCTCCCCGCCACCCATATGAAAGACAGCAACGACGTCTACGTCCGCCTGACCAATGACGGTCCGGACACCCTCTGGGATGCTTACGCCTTCCTCATCGCCCGAGACGAAAAGGGCAGCCCGGTGTACGTGGATGTGACCATCGCTTACCGGGTGGGCATCCCCGCCGGCGAGGCGCTGGAGTATCCCATGTTCCTCACCCATGACCTGGAACGCTTCCTGACCGACAACGGTCTGGCCCCTGTGGATTTCACCGTGGGCGGATACATCTACTGATGCGGAGGTGACGATATGAAAACCAAATTTCTTGTTTTCCTGCTGGCTGCTTTGCTTCTGATCCTCCCCCTGGGCGCGCTGGGAGAAAACGAAGTGCGGTATGAGATTGTCCCTTCCAGCATGATCGTCTTCCCGGCGGATGAAGGCAACGTTGTGTACATCACCGGCAGCCTCCAGAACACCTCGGACAAGCCCCTTTTTGTGGGCTACGGTTCCTGCGACATGTTTGACAAGGCCGGAAACCTCCTGTGCACCACCAGCACGCGGTGCATCCCCATGCTGGTGGAGCCCGGCCAGGTGGGCGTATTCCGTGCCGATGTTCCCTCCCTCATGTTCTCCGACCCGGAGGCCGAGGTGGCGGACTTTGCCTTCCGCTTCGAGCCCTCCATCGACGAAGGCCCGGGCTACACCCTGCTCAGCCCCGACGTATCCATGGATACCTCTGTCCGGGAATACGACGATTGCCCCATCACCCTGACCATCCACAACACCACCGGCAGGGCCATAGAGGGGTTTGACGTGTGCGTCAGCCTGTGGGTTTCCGCCCCTTTGAGTCCCGGCGGCGAACAGCTCATCTTCATGCCGGAAAGCACGCTTTTCTACAACCGGATTCCCGCAGGCGGCACGGTGGATGTGAAGCTCTACATACCCTACTCTGTTATGGAAGCGCTGGAAATCGGATGGCCGGAATACGCCATCTACGGCCTGGTTGCCATTCCGGACTGAGCAAAAAGGAGATCGTTATGGACGTACTGAAACTGCTGGAAACCCTGCACACCGCGGAAAAGCTGAAGGACACCACCCGCCACGCCTATACCTCCGGCGGCCGCCACGAAAGCGTGGCCGAGCACAGCTGGCGCATCACCCTGATGGCGTATTTCCTCCGGGATGAATTCCCCGAGGCCGACATGGACAAGGTCATCCGCATGTGTCTGATCCACGACCTGGGCGAATGCTTCACCGGCGATATTCCCACCTTCCTCAAGACGGCCGCCCACGAGGCCACGGAGGAAAAGCTGCTATCGGGCTGGGTATCCTCCCTGCCGGAACCCTACCGCAGCGAAATGGCCGATCTCTATCGGGAGATGGACGCCCGGGAGACCCTGGAAGCCAAGATCTACAAGGCTCTGGACAATCTGGAGGCGGTCATCCAGCACAACGAGTCCCCCCTGGACACCTGGTCAGACAACGAGTACACCCTGAACCTGACCTACGGCGACGACAAAGTGGCCTTCTCCCCCTACTTGACCGCCCTGCGCAGGCAGCTGCGGCTGGACAGCGAGGACAAGATCCGCAAGGGATAACCTTTCCTCTGCATACAAAAAAGGCGATTGATTCACATCAATCGTCTTTTCTTTTCGCACAAGTGAAACCATCGGGACATTGGCTCTCCGCAGATCCCCTCATCCGGCAGGGTGCGGCAAAGCTGCTTTCGGCCTGCGCGAAGTTCACCATAAGCATCAAAGCCAGCACAATCAGCGCCATGCGTTTCATCCGCCTGTTCAGCATGGGGTGCACGCCCTCCAAGCAAATCATCATGCCGGATTCTGTCTGCGGTACTCTGCCGCCAGCTCTGCCAGTTCCTCCGCCAGGTTCTGCTTCCAGGTCACTTTCTCAAGCAGCCAGCCGCAGGGGAAATCCGGGCACAGGCCGCAGAAAAGCAAGCCCTTCTCCCGGGTGCAACGGTGGATGGGGCATCCGCCGCTGCCGGCCCATTCCTCGCAATGGCCGTCCGACTCCCGGCAGCCCATGCATTGGCCGGCGGCCTTCTTCCCGCAGCCGGTGCAGCACTCACCGCAGGCGGTGATGGCGGAAAAGTCTACGTTCATAATTGTTCCCTCACTCAAAGCAGATCAGCGTGACCTGGTGGGCTTTCAAATAGTCCTGCAGATCGTTGCCGCTGCGGCTGTTCAGCGCGTCGATGGGCAGAGAGATCAGCAGCCGGTTTTCATCGTCCAGGGCATATTCCCAGCCGGTGTTGATTCCCTCCGGAGTGGTGGGCAAAAGCACCTTATCGCCCGCCAAAAGCAAGGTATCGCCCGCCTCAAAGGAATCCTTGCTGCGGTAGACCCGGTAGCCCTTGGTCCACACGTCGTCCTCCAGGGTGTAGGCGCTCTTGGCCACGGACAGGGCGTGATGATCCATGGGTTGGGCTTTTTCCAGCAGGTCGTCCGTGCCGTGGAAGGCCAGGGTCTGGCTCTGATTGGCCAGGCTGCCGTTGCGATAAAGCACGCATTGGATGGTGATGTCCTTATCCGTGGGAGTCAGGTAGTTCTTGTCGGTCTCCACACCGTTAACGAGCAGCGTGTACTTCTGCTCCGGGCGGCTCAGCAGGGGCTGGAAGTACACCCGGTCGCCAAACTGCACCGCCGCCACGCCGGAAAGATCCATCTCCCCGCCCACCTGGAAGTGTTCGTTCTGGGGGGTGAGGCCCGCGTATTTGTAGGCGTACTGCTCGCCGAAAATGGCGTCGTAGCTGAGCAGTTCGTAGGTCTCGTCCTGGTTGACGCCCTCCCGGCGCAGCTTCTCCACGTAGCTGAAGAAGGGGTCGTCGTTGAGGCCGGCCAGTTCCAGGGCGTAGGGCATCAGCTGATAGGCATACAGATCCTGCTGACCCTGCACGTCGCCCCGGTTGCTCCAGATAAAGTAGGGCACCCGGTGGACTTCCTCGCCAGATAGCGGGATGCCCATCTCCTCAAACACGTCCTTGCCGAAGGGGGCCAGATGGTCGCTGAAATACACCAGCATGACCGGTTCCGGGTAGTCCTTCAGCTGGGCGATCCACTTCTCCAGGGCCGCGTCCGTCTCCCGGAGCAGGTAGCAGTAGTTGGCCAGGTTCAGCTCCGTGTTTTCGCTGAACTGGTTGGTGAAGGGGGTGTCCGAGCCGTATTTTTCCCGGAAGTCGGAGTAGTTGTAGCCGCCGTGGTTCTGCATGGTGATGAGGAAAATAAAGTCCTCGTTCTCCGTGCGCTGCATCTGCTGCAAGGTGGAATCGAAATGATCCTCGTCGCTGATGTAGGTGCCCTTGATGGTGAAGTCCATGTCGGTGGTATCCGTAGTGCAGAGGCTGTCAAAGCCCAGCATGGCGTGGTTGCGGAAGCGGTTGTAGAACACGCCCACATGCCAATGGATGGCGCTGGCGGTGTAGCCCTTCTCCCGCAGGATGCTGGCCACGCTGTTGATGGGCGGAAGGCCCATGGTATAAGGGTTGTAGGAGTACTGGGAGCGCATGCCCGTCAGCACCTCAAACTCGCTTTCGCTGGTGCCGCCGCCCACCTTGGGCACGTACATCATGCCGGTGAGGCACTCGGGCATCAGCTGCTCATAGAAGGGCATCAAAGTGTCCGTAAAGTCCACATACCGGGACAGCATGGCCTGGTCGGTGAAGGATTCGCCCAGCACCAGAATGATGTTGGTTTTCTCGCCATGGGCGGGCGATACATCGGCCTGGATGCCCTTGTAGGCTTCCTCCACGGTCTGCCGGCCGTAGTTGTCAATCTTCTGCCGGTGCCGATAGTTTTCCGACGCAATAGCCGTATACAGGCAACCGCTGTGTTCGGCGTGATCCACCAGGTCGTAGCGGTCCATGGCGTTGGAATGGCCGAAGGTGCACTGGGTGGGGATGAAAACGACCAGCGCAACGCCCACCGCGGCGGTCAAAAGCCGGAGAGGGGTACGCTTGCCCTTGCCCTTGAGGAAAATGCAGCTGAGCACGATAGCCGCGATCGTCGCCACACCCGCCAGAACGAACAGCCACACGTTGATCTTGAATTCGCCGCCGCCCATCACGGTCACGGCTTCCGACATCTGGGTAAGGTCGGTCACCAGCACAGGCTCCAGCCGATAGGTGATCTTGTAGTAATTGCTCAGGCCCAGCAGCGCGCAGAAAAGGCACACCAGCGCGTACAGGGACGCCTGCACCTTATGCCTGCGGAAAATGGTCAGAACCAGGCACACGCCCGCAAACAGGCAAAGGTTGGTCAGGAACATCAGCGGATCCCGTACCACCCACCACAGGGCTTTCAGGGGATTCATCCGGGCAAGGCTTTCCAACACCAGCACGGGGAAGGCCGCCGCGCCCAGGAAAAACAGCACTTTCTGCCACCATTTGGTCATTGACAGGCACCTCGATCATTGCGGAATCAAAAGCATACAGAATATTTTAACACAATCCCGGCCCGGTCACAAGAAAAAAGGATGCCGGATCAGAAGTCCGGCATCCGAAAAGTCTTGTTTTACCGCTGATAGAGCGTATTCAGCGCATCCTCCATCACCCGGAGGGATGTTACTTGTCTCGATCACAAAAACCTTCGTACGGGCTTTTGACATGAAACAGCGGTTTCAAAAATGATGTGTTCATTTGGGCTGTTCAAAAGACCCTCTTTGCACCCTCAAGCGGATTCCCAGCACAAAGACAATCGCACCAAGCAAAACAAAACCCGACCAAATCAAATTCCACCAGGGAGAAGTGACATCGAACATCATTAGCAGAAGGTTGTTCCAAACCCACTGCAATAGCAAACAAATCAAACAGCACGTATAGTCCGCCAAAAATGTAGATCCATCTCCACCAAAAATTGTTGTGCAGGTTTTTGCAAAACGTGATGATTCCCAGCACGCACAATGCGGCCAGTATGATCATGATAGCAAAGTAGGCAAAGCCCTTGGTATTTAGCAAGTTCATCCAGAAATCTGCATAGGACTGCCGGTCAATGAGACCCCAAATTCTATGCAGATGAAACAGCCCAAAAAACCAGAAGAAATATGGTTCCCAAAAGTAAATTTTCTTTTCCATTCCATTTCCTCTTACTGCTTACCGCTGATAAAGCGTATTCAGCGCATCCTCCATCACCCGGAGGGATCTCTCCCGCTCCAGGGCGATCCTGGCGTGAACGGCGTCGTAGTCGATGGCGGGGGGCAGAAGGCCGTCGTTGACGGTCTTGAAGCGGTCGTTCAGCTGAATGATGTTCAGCAGCTCGGCGATCTTGGTATCGCACTGCTCCCGGCTGAACACGCAGAAGGGCCGCCGGTGATGCAGCGCAAAGATCATGCCGTGGTAAGAGTTGGTCACCATGAAGGCGGCGTGCTTCACCAAGGACAGGAACTGCTCCACACCGGCCTCGTAGAACATGCGGTGGCGGCTGGCGTTCTCGGCCCGAAGACTGATCTCCACAATCTTCCAGCCGTTTTCCGCCGCGATCTTCTCCGCATAGGCTTCCATCTCCGGATTGTAGCGGCGGGCGTAGAGGAGCAGGTACTGGCCCTCCTCCTGGGGCTCCGCGGTGATGGGCTCGTAGGCGGATGCATCCAGCAGCAGCGTGGGGTCGATGACTTGGGTCACGGGCACGGTGGTTTTGTCGGTCACATAGGGCACCATGCCGCCTTCTCTGAGGGCGATGTAGCGGAAGTTGTTAAGCCGCTTATCCAGCTCCGGGTACTGCGCCGGGGTGAATTTGGCGTCGCCGAAGCTGGCGGCAAAGGCCACGGAGTTGCCCTGCATGGAGGGATAGTTGGCATAGTAGCCATCGTCAAAGCCGAACTCGTTGACGCAGAAAATGGTGTCGCTGCCGCAGAGGAAGCCGTCGATGCCGTCGTTCTTCACGCAGTCGTCAAAGTTCCGGGCGGTGTACTTGCCCTCCGTCACGGCGCATTCGGTGCGGTAGAAGCGGTTGAACTCCTCGTAATTCTTGCGGATGGCAGGCAAAGTCAGCTCGCACAGGCGGCGGGCCTCCGGATCCTTGTCCCACATGTTTTTCATGGGGTTGAGGGGATCCTTGTCCGCCAGGATATCCGGGCAGTAGTCCACCATTTTGGCCTGCCAGCGGCCCTTGCCCACAGCGTTCACCGCCTGCTGCATGGCCCAGGACTGAAGGGCGGAGCCGTAGTTGGTGAAGTTGCAGTACAGATTATAGCTGATAATTCCGAAGGTGGCGGGGTGTTTCATCCTGCGCGCCCTCCCTTTCGTTTTTCGGTACGGTCAGTTTTTCTTGCGCTGATTGGCGTGGGCCGGTCTGCGCTTGTCCTCCGGGGGCAAGGTCATGTAGTCGCCGTAGGCGCGGGTGAGCAAAGCGTCGTAGTGCTGGCTGACCCGGAGCATCACGCCCTCGAAGGGCATATCCACCCAGCCTTCGGTGTACTCCACCGGCTGCACCCGGCCGATGACCCGGAAGTCGCCGTCGGGCACATGGACCAGGCTGCCGTCGCCGGGGGCCCATTTTTCGGAGATGTGCCGGTACCAGCTGAGCTTCCACTTCTTGGGGAACAGCATGCCCAGCGCCCGGGTGCCAATCAGCAGCGGCCGGTATTTCTTGGGGTAGGCGGAGGTATCCACCTTGTCCTTCAGCATGCCCTGGAGGGTTTTCAGGGCGAAGACCTTCACCGCCTGCTTCTTTTTGGAAGCGCTGATGGCCTCATAGTGGAACAGGTCAATGAAGGGGAACTCGCCGTTTATGGGCTGCCGGGGCACCACCCGGGGCACCCAGGTATCGGTGAGGGTGACGGTGTAATCGGCGCTCTTCTGGGGAAACACCTCCAGAAAGCGCAGCCACATCTCCCGCCGGAAAACAATGTCCAGATCGTCGTCCCAGGGGATGAAGCCCTGGTGCCGCACCGCGCCCAGCATGGTGCCGCCCACAAGGGTGTATTCAATTCCCTCCGCCCGGCAGACCCGGTCCACCTCCACCATCATATCAAGCAGAGTCTGCTGGATCTGCTGCATTCCGTAGGCGTTGTCCTGAAGGGGCATAAGCGCATCCTTTCCCGCCTTCGATTATTCCTCGAAGGGGATGTATTTGTTGTTCTTGAACATCTCCGCAATGATCAGATACCGGGGATGTCCCTGCCGCCAGCCTTCCGCGGTGGGATGGTCGATGGCGGTGGAGTTGATCTGGCAATTGGGCAGGGCTTCCTGCAGCCGGGCCAGGTCTTCCTCGCTGATGGGATTGCCGCCCAGCCAGAGCCGCTCCAGCTTGGTCAGGGAAAGCAGGGGGGTGATGTCGCTGACGTTGCACTTGCCGATGTGCAGGTCGATCAGTTCCGTGCAGTTGGTCAGGGGGCTCAGGTCGGTGATCTCGTTGTTGATCAGCTCCAGGTACTGCAGCTCGTTCTGATAGCCGATGGGGGTGATATCGGTAATATCGTTGTCCGCCACGATCAGCACCTTCAGCTTGGGCAGATCGTAGAGGAAGTCCAGGTTCTTGGCGGAATTGTGGCCGATGTCCAGGCCCAGCAGATCATCGTGGTAGCGCAGGGCGGCGAAGTCCTCTTCGTCGTAGCGGTTCTCGGTGTAGCTGGCGTGCTTGGTGCAGAAGGCGGTCAGGTCCGTGCGGAGGGCATGGTTGGCCATCTTCACCTTGCAATGGATCTTCTCGATGTGGGGGTAGGTTTCATAGAGGTAGTCCAGCTCCTCGGCGGTAAAGACCCGGCCCCAGGAAGTGACCGTTTTGGCGGAGGGCAGCAGGTCCAGGGCGTCGGTCAGGGTGGACAGCTCCTTGTACTCGGTGTGGGACAGATCCACGTCCACCGTATCCCAGCTGACGGTGCGCTTGCCCACCCGGAGGCGGTAGCGGATCTCCTTGTCCGGGAAGGTTTCCAGCAAGGTCTGCACATTGGCGGGGGACAGGGCGGACTTCAGCTCCACAATGGGCGCGTCCGATTTTTCAATGATCTTTATGAGCTCCTTCATCTTATAGCTCTTTTTGATGACGTAAACCTCTTCCTCCGGGGCCTCGGCCAGGGTAAGGGCGGGCAGGAACAGGGCGATGATCAGAAGAAATGCCAGAATTTTCCGAAGCATAAGTGCCTCCTGTTAAGCTTAGATTCCATCTTAAAATAGTACCACAACTTGCCTGCAAAGTCCATACAACGGGCAAAAACCCTTTTCCCCCGCCGATTGACAAACCCCGCCGGGGGTGCTATTCTTCCCCTGTATGGCGCAAAAAACGCCCATTTTACCAATGAAACGGAGCGATTTTCCCTTGAATCAAAAAAGCCGCACCGTCCGTTTTGTGCAGAACTTCCTCTGCACCGGGCTGTACCAGATCACGGCCATGATCATGGGCTTCATCACCCCCCGGCTGATGATTCTCCATTATGGCTCGGAGGTCAACGGGCTGATCGTATCGGTCACGTCCTTCCTGACCTATTTCAAGATGGTGGAGGCGGGCCTTGCGGCTGCCGCCATCGCCGCCCTGTACAAGCCCCTGGCGGAGAAAGACCAAAGCCGCATCAGCGGCGTGGTATCCGCCGCCCGCAGGCTGTACAACAAGGCAGGCTGGCTGTTTTCTTTCATGACCGTGGCTTTTGCGGTGGTGTACCCCTTCGTGGTGCCGGTGGTGGGCGCTGATGGCCTGAGCATGAGCCACCTGAGCGAAATGCTGCTGATCCTGGCCATGGGCATTTCCGGCGCGCTGGAGTTTTTCACCCTGTCCCGCTACCGGGTGCTGCTCACCGCCGACCAGAAAACCTACATTGTGTCCCTGGCCAGCATGGCTTCCCTGCTGCTTTCCACCGCTCTGCTGGTGGTGCTGCCCTTCCTTGGGGCGGACGTGATCGTAGTCAGGCTGGCGGCGTCCCTGACCATTCTGGTGCGCTCCGTGCTGCTGCGCCGCTACACCATGCGCAACTACCCGGAGGTCAACGCCTTTGCGCCGCCCACCAAGGGCTCCATCAAAAGCCACTGGGATGCGCTGCTGTTTGAGCTGACCAACGTGATCCAGCAGGGCGCAGGCGTGATCCTGGCCTCCCTCATCACCCGGGACGCGGGCATCCTCAGCGCCTACGGCCTGTACCACATGGTCACCGAGGGCCTGTGGGGCATCCTGAAAATGGGCACCACCGGCATTTACTCCATCTTTGGCAATCTTTTGGTCAGCGAGGACAAACAGTCCTTCAGCCGGGCCTACCGGGATTTTGAATGCCTGTACCATTTCCTGTGCAGCATCCTCTTCGGCGTGGCGGCCATCCTGATTGTCCCCTTTGTGAACCTGTACACCCACGGCGTCCACGATGCGGAGTACAACCTGCCCCTGATGGGCCTGCTCATCATCGCCGATGCGCTGACCAACCAAGGCAAGATCCCCCTGAACCTGATGATCTCCTCCAGCGGCCGCTTCCGGGAAGTGCGCTGGCACTGCATCCTCCAGATTGTGGTGACCATGGCCGTGGGCGCTGTGCTGGGCGTGATCGGCCTGCGTTACGGCGCGGCTATGTCCGTGTGCGGCATCCTGGTGGGCGTCATCTGCGGCAATGTGACCCGCATCGCCTGCAAGCTCAGCTTTGTGCCGAAAAACATCACCGGCGTGCCCTGGCAGGAAAGCCTCACCCGCATCATCCGCATGCTGGTGACCACCGCCGTCATCGCCGCCCCCTGCCTCCTCTTCATCCATCCGCCCCAGCGGTTCTTTACCTGGTTCATGTACGCCGCTGTGCTGCTGATTTATGCCACCCTGGTTTCCCTTGCATCCGCCCGGCTGTTTGACAAACAGGCCTTCTCGTCCCTGCTTTCCCGGGGCAAGGCCATCGTGGGCAGCCTGCTTCACCCCCACACCAAACAACAGGAGGACTGAACCATGCGTTTTGATCAGCGTCAGAATTTTGAGCCCCGTCCCTGCACCATCCAGACCGGCTTTGTGGAGACTGCCGACGGCAGCTGCCTCATTTCCACCGGCAAGACCCGGGTCATCTGCACCGCCAGCGTGGAGGAGGGCGTGCCCCCCTTCCTGCGCGGCCAGGAGCGGGGTTGGGTCACCGCCGAATACGCCATGCTGCCCGCCTCCACCTCCCGCCGCAAGCAGCGGGACGGCATCAAGAAGGACGGCCGCAGCGTGGAGATCCAGCGGCTGATTGGCCGGAGCCTGCGCCAGGCGGTGGATTTTGCCAAGCTGGGCGAGCGGACCATCACCCTGGACTGCGACGTCCTCACCGCCGACGGCGGCACCCGCACCGCCAGC
>JAGBDE010000001.1 GCA_017937655.1 Clostridia bacterium
AGGGAGAGCAGCCAGTCGCTGCCACGGCCCTGGTATTCCGTCATTTTCTTGCGCAGGCGGGAGGGCATGTAGTCCTTTTTGGCTGGCTGGGTCAGGGTAAGAATAGCGTTCTCGCTTTCGGCGTCCGTGTCCGGTTCCACGCCCGCCAGCCGGAACATGCTGACCATGTAGGCCGCACGGTACGCGCTGAAATGCAGCTCCCGGTCGTCGCCCTCGGTGGGGGTCAGGCTGTCAAAACGGGCTGCTTCCAGCATTTCCTGCATGATGGGGGAGAAGGCCATCATATCGCGGACGTCCAGGAACTCGCCGGTTTTCAGGCGCACGTACTGCTGCCGCTGGGCGATGGCGGTGAGAATGGGGCTCAGGTCTTCCACGGGCTGACCGTCCTCCAGGAGGGCGAACACCAAACGTCCGCCACGCATGCGGAAGGAGGTCTTGGCGGCAAACCGGCGGGGCTTGACCCGTTCAAATGCCTTGGATGCGAAGATCTCACAATGCTTGGCCAGTTCGGTTACGCCCTGGGTGCAGAAGTAGAGGATCTCCCGGGAACGGCGCAAGATAATGCTTCCGCTGTGCACCACAAAGCCAAAGGAGGAAAACTGTTCCAGCAGCGCGCTTTCGGCCCGGCCATCCCGGAGCAGCATGCGGCCTTCTTCCAGGTCTGCGGTTTGTGACGGATCGGGCTTGTCTTTTCCCAAAAAGGGTTGGATGACGATGTCTCCATAATGGAACTCCACCCGGGCCACCACGTTGGTCTTTTCCAGATCCAAGTAGACCACCGGCTTCAGGGGATGGTTCACCAGGCGGGCGTTCAGCTCCGGCGAGGGCACCACCGTGCCCACGGCAGACAGGGCCGGCAGCAGGATGGAAAGGGTGTCCTCCGCGTCCTTGGCGGGATAGCGGAAACTGCTGCCCTCGCTGAGCAGAAGCCGGCAGACCCTTGCCTGGGAGGAATGCAAACGCGTCACCGTTTTATCGGAAAGCACATACCGTCCGTCCGGGGTGATGAGCCGCAGCTTTTCCGTGCCCTCGGCAGAAACGATCAGTTCCGTGGGCGTCAGGGCCAGAGTGAAGCAAAGGGGCAGTTCCTTTTTCTTGATGCCGTGATGGGGCTGCTTGTCATTCTGGAAAAGCAGCACAAAGGGATAGTTCTCCAGGGAACGCATCACGCTCTGCAAAAACGGGCCGGACAGGATCAGGAAACGGCCGTCGGCCTGGAGGGAGGCAAGGTCAGAGGCGGGGAGTTCCTGCTGGGGCTGCGGGGGATCGTCATGGGAGGCAGGGGGCTTCAGGGGGACATAGCTGAGCAAAGCGGAAAGGAAGTGCTCGTCCTCCCGGGAAAACCGCATGATCTCGGGCTGATAGGTGGTCTTGGGGGACAGGGACAGATGGGCACCGGTGGTGAAGCAGTAAAGAAGCTCCGGAATGCTCCGTACCGCGTACAGCCGCTCCTGACCTGCGGAAAGGCCCAGGCCGATCCGTCCGTCGTCATACAGGCGCAGCTGGGCCATCAGCCGGATGCTTTCGCCACCGGGCATGGCCCGGGTCAGGGCGCTGAGCATCTGCTGGCCCAGCAGTTCCTGGCAGTCCTTCTGAAAGCGGGCAAGAGAGCCGTCGCCGGTGGCGGCCAGATAAGCGGCGGCCACGTGTTCGCAAATCTGCTGGGTTTTGCCGCAGGTGCATTCCGCCATGCCGCTGTGAAGAAAAACCACCGTCTCAACAGGAACGGTTCCCACGTCAAAGCAGAGGCCACGCTCTGTGCGAAGCCCCTGGGAAACGGATCCCCGGCGGTAGAGCTTTTCTCCCGCAAGGTATTCCGGGCTGTCCATGGAAATGGTTTGATAAGAGATCATGCTGCGCCTCCCATCTTTAGGGTAACTTAATAATTTCTGGATTTTGCTGGCTTCTTCCTGCCGGAAACCCAAAGAAAAAATGAAAAAAAAGGAAGAATATCCGGGCCGTGATGGGGGATAGTAAGGAGTGAAGCCACAGTCAGGCAAACGGTCCAGGGAGGATGCAAAGCGGTTTCTTTGTTTGAAAGGAACCAGGCGCATTGCGGGGCGCAGTGCGTTGATGATGTGAGATGTGTGAAGCAGGAAGCGGAAAACAGCGTCCATCCCCATAGCACAGGTGCTGCCGTGAAGCAATGCTTTCGATGGCTGAGGTTTCAAAAAAGAGGCTGAGAGATCGGCCTCTTTTCTTTGTGCAAAAATGAGGAAATACAAGGGCTGCAGGGTACAAATATTAAATTTGAAAAAAAGTAACAATTACTATTGATAACGCACGTTATTGGGATTATAATGCATCTCGATATCTAAAAAACGACCCGTGCAAAAAAATGCCTGGCCGTCCGGAAACCCAAGTATTACAACAAATGATTTTGCAGGAGGACGTTATGCAACCTGTACCATGGCTATGGAGCTGCACATCAAAAAAATCCAAGATCCGAATCATTGTTGCCCTGCTGATTTCCACCATTACCAGCATCATGCTGCTGGTAAACCCTTTCCTGACCTCCCGCCTGATTGACGAAGTCATCATCGCCAAGAATCCGGAACCCCTGCTGGGCATTCTGGGCATCATGCTGGTGGTGAAGGTCTTCCGGGAGTGCACCCGCTACCTGATGATCATCCTGCTGGAAAAAGCCTCCCAGGAGAACCATCTGAACCTGAGAATCAAGCTGTTTGAGTGCCTGCAGTATCAGGACACCCGCTTCTTTGACCGCAACCGCACCGGCGACCTGATGACCCGCCTTTCCGGCGACTTGGACTGGTGCCGTCATTTCGTGTCCTACATGGGCTACGCCATTGTGGACTGCGTGATGATGTTTGTGACCACGCTGATCTTTTTCTTCTTTACCAGCTGGAAGCTGACCCTGTGCCTGATTGTGGTCACGCCCCTGCTGCTCCTCATTACCAAGATCTACTCCGGCAAGGTGCGCCCCCTGTTCATGGCCATGCGCGAACGCCTGAGCGAAATGAACGCCGGCGCCCAGGAGAACATCGCCGGCAACCGTGTGGTGAAGGCCTTCGCCCGGGAAGAATACGAGGAAGAACAGTTTGACAAGCGCAGCGGCGCGTTCCGTGACGCCCATCTGAACATCAACAAGATGTGGCTGTCCTTCTATCCCTTCATTGAAATCCTGGCCCATGCCATGTCCATTATTTCCGTGTTCATCGGCGGATATTTCATTATCAAGGGCGATATCACCCCCGGCCAGCTGACCATTTTCACCTCCCTGACCTGGGCGCTGGCCAACCCCATGCGTCAGCTGGGCAACCTGATCAACGACTTCCAGCGTTTCCAGACTTCCGCTAATAAGGTCATGGAGATCTACTTCCGCAAGCCTGCCATTATGGACCGTCCCGGCTGCAAGGATCACGAGGACATGGAAGGCCTGATTGAGTTCCGCAACGTCAGCGCCAAGTTTGACCGCAACGAGGTTCTGACCGATATCAGCTTCACCGTGAGGCCCGGTCAGACCCTGGCCATTATGGGCCCCACCGGCTGCGGCAAGACCTCCATTATCAACCTGCTGACCCGCAGCTACGATCCCTCCAGCGGCGACATTTACGTGGACGACTGCAACATCAAGGACTGGAAGCTGCAGCAGCTGCGCCGCCATATGGGCATTGCCACCCAGGACGTGTTCCTGTTCTCCGATACGGTGGAAGGCAACATTGCCTTCGGTAATCAGGACATGACCTTTGACCAGGTGAAGCAGTATGCAAAGATTGCCGCGGCGGACGAATTCGTCACCGGCCTGAGCGAAGGCTATGACACCATCATCGGCGAGCGCGGTACCGGCCTTTCCGGCGGCCAGAAGCAGCGTATCGCCCTGGCCCGCGCTTTGGCCATGGAGCCCCGCATCCTGATCATGGACGATACCACCTCTGCCCTGGACAGCGAGACCGAGCACTACATCCAGGAAGAGCTGAAAAAGCTGCCCTTTACCTGTACCAAGATCATTATCGGCCAGCGCATCAGCGCCGTGAAGGACGCCGACCAGATCCTGATTCTGGAAAACGGCAAGATCACTGAACGCGGAACCCATGCCCAGCTGCTGGAAAACCGCGGCTACTACTGGCAGACATACGCCCTGCAAAACGACCTGCCCATGGATGGAGGTGACGACTGATGGCACGCAACAAATTTGACGTTGACGAGACTTTGGAATCCCCGTTTCAATTAAGCCATCTCAAACGCGCTTTCCACTACATCGGCCGTCACAAGTTCCAGATGATTGCCGCGCTGGTGCTGAGCATCCTGGCTTCTGTGGCCAGCCTGTACACCCCCAAGATCACCTCCACCGTGCTGGACGAAGTGGTTCCCATGGGCGAAGCCGGCATCCCGCTGCTGCTTCGCTGGGCGCTGATCTTCCTGGTGATGGTCATTCTCAGCATCGTCTTTACCCAGATCCGCAGCCGCATCATGGCTTTTGTCAGCCAGCAGATCATCTTCGATATCCGCAAGGATCTGTTTGCCCACTTGCAGAAGCTGCCCTTCAGCTACTACGACAGCCGTCCTGCCGGCAAGATCCTGGTTCGCGTGATCAACTACGTGAACTCTGTGTCCGATATTCTGTCCAACGGCATTATCAACCTCATTCTTGAGGTGATCAACGTCGTAGTCATCATTTTCTTCATGTTCAGCGTGAACGCCAAGCTGTCCTTGGTGGTGCTGGCCGGTCTGCCGGTGTTCATTGCCATCATCCTGTTCCTGAAACCCAGGCAGCGCAAGGCTTGGCAGCAGCAGAGCAACAAGAACTCCAACTACAACGCCTACCTGGCAGAAAGCATCGACGGCGTGCGGGTTTCCCAGCTGTTTGCCCGCCAGGAGGTGAACTGCTCCATCATGAAGCGGCTGGCGCTGGCCTGCCGCAAGGCGTGGATGCGTGCCATCTACATCTCCAACTCCGTGTGGCTGTCTTCCCAGCTGCTGACCCAGATTGTGCTCAGCATGCTGTACATCACCGGCGTTCTGTGGATGGGCGGCGAGATCGTCAGCTTTGGCGTGATTCTGGCCATGGGCGATTATGTGCACCGCTTCTGGCAGCCCATCACCAACCTGGCCAACATCTACAACTCCTTTGTGAACAACATCGCCTATCTGGAGCGCATCTTTGAGACCATGGACGAGCCCATCGATGTGGACGATGCGCCTGACGCCAAGGTTCTGCCCGCCATCGACGGCAAGGTGGACTTCAACGACGTGCTCTTTGGCTACGAAGAAGGCCAGACCGTTCTGGAAGGCTTCAACCTGCACGTGAATTCCGGCGAGCGCATCGCTTTGGTTGGACCCACCGGCGCGGGTAAATCCACCGTCATCAACCTGCTGTGCCGGTTCTATAACCTCCGCGGCGGCGAGATTTTGCTCCATTGCGAGGACGGCTCCACCCATGACCTGTCCAAGGTCACCCTCCACTCCCTGCGTACCCAGCTGGGCATCATGCTCCAGGATAGCTTCCTGTTTGCTGGCACCATCATGGACAACATCCGCTACGGCCGCCTGGACGCCACGGATGACGAGGTCATCGCCGCATCCAAGGCTGTGTGCGCCCACGACTTCATTTCTCAGCTGCCCGACGGTTACCAGACCAAGGTCAACGAGCGCGGCGGCGGCCTGAGCCAGGGCCAGCGTCAGTTGATTGCCTTTGCCAGAACCATGCTCTCCGACCCCAAGATCCTGATCCTGGACGAGGCCACCTCTTCCATCGACACCCGCACCGAGCGCCTTTTGCAGCAGGGCATTGAGAACATCCTCAAGGGCCGCACCAGCTTCATCATTGCTCACCGGCTGTCCACTATCAAGAGCTGCGACCGCATCCTCTACATCAGCGACCGGGGCATTGCCGAAAGCGGCAGCCACGACGAGCTCATGGAAAAGAAGGGCCGCTATTACGACCTGTATACTGCACAGATGCAGGCAATCTAACCCTTTCTGCCTCCGGCATACCGCCGGAGGTTTTTTTGTCAGGTGGGGGAGCGGGGGAGGGGAAAATGACGGAACCTTTGTTTTTTCATCGAAGATTGCTTGACTTTTGGCGTTATCCGTTGTAAAATTTAAGCATCTTAAAAAACTATGTTTTATATATCTGGAGGGACTGCATATGGATCGCATCAAAGCCAGAGAAAACGCTGAAAAGCTGGTTGCCCAGATGACCGTGGAAGAAGCTGCAAGCCAGCTGAGCTACGGCTCTCCTGCTATTGAGCGTTTGGGAGTTCCCGCATACAATTGGTGGAATGAGGCCCTGCACGGCGTTGCCCGCGCCGGCACCGCTACCAGCTATCCCCAGGCCATCGGTCTGGGCGCCACCTTTGACCCTGCCCTCATTGAGGAACTGGGCGACGTATCTGCCACCGAAGGCCGCGCCAAGTACAACTCCTGCTCCGCCCACGGCGACCGGGACATCTACAAGGGCCTGACCTTCTGGTCTCCCAACATCAACATTTTCCGTGACCCCCGCTGGGGCCGCGGCCATGAGACCTACGGCGAAGATCCCGTTCTGACTGCTCAGCTGGGCATGGCTTACGTGCGCGGCCTGCAGGGCGACGGCGAAGTGATGAAGTCCGCCGCCTGCGCCAAGCATTTCGCGGTGCACTCCGGCCCCGAGGGCGAGCGTCACTACTTCAACGCGGAAGCCAATGCCAAGGACATGGCGGAAACCTACCTGCCTGCCTTTGAGGCGCTGGTCAAGGACGCCAAGGTGGAGGCCGTCATGGGCGCTTACAACCGCACCAACGGCGAACCCTGCTGCGGCAGCAAGGCCCTGATGGTGGATCTGCTCCGCGGCGAGTGGGGCTTCGAAGGCCACTTCACTTCCGACTGCTGGGCCATCCGTGACTTCCACGAGCATCACAAGGTCACCGATACCCCCGAAGAATCCGCCGCGCTGGCCCTGAAGATGGGCTGCGACCTGAACTGCGGTAACACCTATGTGTACCTCATGAAGGCCTATGAGCAGGGCCTCATCGATGAGAAGGACATCCGCACCGCCGCCGTGAACCTGTTCACCACCCGCTATCTGCTTGGCATCATGGGCGAGGGCAGCGAGTTCGACAAGGTTCCCTTCACCGCCATCGAGTGCAAGGAACACATCGAAAAGGCCAACCAGGCCACCCGCGAGAGCTGCGTCCTGCTGAAGAACGACGGCATCCTGCCCCTGAACAAGGACAAGATCAACACCATCGCCGTCATCGGCCCCAACGCCAACAGCCGCCTGTCCCTGATCGGCAACTATCACGGCACTTCTTCCCGGTACATCACCGTGCTGGAAGGCGTGCAGGATGCCATGGGCGACGATGTCCGCGTGCTGTATGCCCAGGGCAGCCACCTGTTCCGTGAGAAGGAAGAGCACCTGGCCGTGGCCGACGACCGTATTGCCGAAGCTGTCAGCGCTGCCGAAGCCTCTGACGTGGTTCTGATGGTTGTGGGTCTGGACGAGACCCTGGAAGGCGAAGAGGGCGACACCGGCAACGCCGCCGCTTCCGGCGACAAGATCGACCTGCTGCTGCCCGCTCCTCAGCGCAGGCTGCTGGACGAAGTGCTGAAGGTTGGCAAGCCCACCGTCATCTGCCTGATGGCCGGCAGCTCCATCGACCTGCAGGATGCAGCCGACAAGGCCAACGGCGTGCTGCTGTGCTGGTATCCCGGCGCACGGGGCGGCAAGGTGATTGCCGACATGCTCTTTGGCAAGGTTTCTCCCTCCGGCAAGCTGCCCGTGACCTTCTACCACAACAGCCAGCTGGACGAGATGCCCGCTTTCACCGATTACAACATGAAGGGCCGCACCTACCGCTATCTGCAGAACGCGCCCCTGTATCCCTTCGGCTACGGCCTGACCTACGGCGACGTGGAAGTCAAGTCCGCCAAGGCTGAAA
Organism: Clostridia bacterium; assembly: GCA_017937655.1. Classification (GTDB taxonomy): domain Bacteria; phylum Bacillota; class Clostridia; order Christensenellales; family Aristaeellaceae; genus Limiplasma. The sequence continues at coordinate 7,881 of JAGBDE010000001.1, forward strand.
AGACCGGCGACGACGTTACCATCGATGTGACCTTTGCCAACGGCGGCAAGGCCTGCACCGAGGAAGTTGTCCAGGTGTATGTGCAGAACGAAGGCAGCGACAACGCTCCCGCCAATCCCAGACTGTGCGCATTTGCCCGCGTCCAGTGCCCCGCTGGCCAGGAAGGTTCTGTCAGCCTCAAGGTTCCCGCCAAGTACATGCAGGTGGTCACCGATGAAGGCAAGTGGATCGAAGAAGGCAAGAAGGTCTTCTACGTTGGCTTTGGCCAGCCCGACGCCCGCACCCAGGAACTGACCGGCAAAAAGAGCCTGCGCATTGAACTTGCATAATCAACGCCTGTAATATCAGGGAGGAGAAAGCATATGAACTACTTACTGGGTATTGACCTTGGTACTTCCGGAACCAAGACCGTCCTGTTCGATGAAACCGGCCTGGGCATCGCCAGCGCCACCATCGAATACCCCCTCTACCAGCCCAAGAACGGCTGGGCCGAGCAGGATCCCGAAGACTGGTGGAACGCTGCTCGCGACACGACCCGCAAGGTCATCGCCGAAAGCGGCGTGAACCCCGCTGACATCAAGGGCGTTGGCATCAGCGGCCAGATGCACGGCCTGGTCCTGCTGGACGATGAAGGCAACGTGCTGCGCAAGTCCATCCTGTGGTGCGACGGCCGTACCCAGGCGGAATGCGACGAGATCACCGAGACCATCGGCAAGGATCGCCTGATCGAGATCACCGCTAACCCCGCTCTGACCGGCTTCACCGCCGGCAAGATCCTGTGGGTGCGCAAGAACGAGCCCGACGTATACGCCAAGGCTGCTCACATCCTGCTGCCCAAGGACTATGTGCGCTATAAGCTGACCGGCGAGTACGGCTGCGAAATGAGCGACGCCAGCGGCACCAACCTGCTGGACGTTCCCGCCCGCTGCTGGTCTTCCGAGATCCTGGAAAAGCTGAGCATCGACGAAAAGCTGATGCCTCCGCTGTTTGAGAGCTCTGACGCCGCCGGCAAGATCACTGCCGAGGCTGCCGCCGCTACCGGCCTGGCCGAGGGTACTGTGGTTGCCGCCGGTGCTGGCGACAACGCAGCCGCTGCTGTGGGTACCGGCGTTGTGGTGGAAGGCCGCGCCTTCACCACCATCGGCACCTCCGGCGTTGTGTTCGCTCATTCCGACTCCGTGCAGATTGACCCCGCTGGCCGCGTGCACACCTTCTGTGCCGCTGTACCCGGCGCTTACACCGTCATGAGCTGCACCCTGTCCGCCGGTCTGAGCCTGAAGTGGTTCCGCGACACCTTCTGCAAGGCCGAGATTCAGGCTGCTGCAGAAATGGGCGTGGATCCCTACATCCTGCTCAACCAGGAAGCCGAAAAGTCTCCCATCGGTTCCAACCGCCTCATCTTCATGCCCTACCTGATGGGCGAGCGCAGCCCCCTGCTGGATTCCAACGCCCGCGGCTGCTTCTTCGGCCTCAGCGCCATCCACGGCCGCCGCGATATGCTCCGCGCTGTGATGGAAGGCGTGATGATGTCTCAGCGTCAGAACCTGGACGTGCTCCGCGGCATGAACGTTGCTCCCCAGACCATGCTGGCCTGCGGCGGCGGCGGAACCAGCCCCTTCTGGCGTCAGATGATGGCCGACATGTTCGACATGCCCGTTGCCACCGTTGCCAACCGTGAAGGCCCCGCCCTGGGCGCCGCCATCCTGGCCGGTGTTGCCTGCGGCGTGTACAAGGACATCCCCACCGCCTGCGACGCTGTGATCAAGCAGAATCCTTCTCAGGAGCCCATCAAGGAAAACGGCGCTGCCTACGAGAAGTACTACCAGCTTTACACCAAACTGTACCCCTCCATGAAGGATTGCTTCGCGGAGCTGGCACAGATGGAATAAAAAAGTCAATCATTATAGTAAAGGAGAAATTGCTATGTTTAACAACATCCCCGACGTCAAGCTGGGCATCATCGCCGTCAGCCGTGACTGCTTCCCCATCGCTCTGAGCGAAATGCGCCGCTCTGCCATCGTCAAGGCTTATGGCGACGGCCTGTACGAGTGCCCCGTCACCGTGGAAAATGAGCTGGATATGCTCAAGGCCGTGGAAGACGTGAAGGCCAAGGAGTGCAACGCTCTGGTCGTGTTCCTGGGCAACTTCGGCCCCGAGACCCCCGAAACCCTGATCGCCAAGAACTTCGACGGCCCCTGCATGTTCGTGGCTGCCGCTGAAGGCGATGGCGACATGATCAACGGCCGTGGCGACGCTTACTGCGGCATGCTGAACTGCTCCTACAACCTGGGCATGCGCCACCTGAACGGCTACATCCCCGAGTATCCCGTTGGCACCGCTGAAGAAGTGGCCAAGATGATTTCTGACTTCATCCCCGTGGCTCGTGCCATCATCGGCGTGAAGAACCTGAAGATCATCACCTTCGGCGCCCGTCCCCAGGACTTCTTCGCTTGCAACGCTCCCATCAAGGGCCTGTACGAGATCGGCGTTGAAATCGAAGAAAACAGCGAGCTGGACCTGCTGGTCAGCTACAAGGCTCATGCCGGCGATCCCCGCATTCCCGCCATCTGCGAAGATATGGCCAAGGAAATGGGCGAGGGCGCTTACTATCCCGACCTGAACGAGCGTATGGCTCAGTTTGAACTGACCCTGCTGGATTGGGCCGAGCAGCACAAGGGCAGCCGCAAGTACGTGGCTTTCGCCAACAAGTGCTGGCCCGCTTTCCCCAGCCAGTTCGGTTTCGAGCCCTGCTATGTGAACAGCCGTCTGGCCAGCCGTGGCATCCCGGTTGCCTGCGAAGTTGACATCTACGGCGCTCTGAGCGAGTTCATCGGCGCTTGCGTGACCAAGGACGCCGTCACTCTGCTGGACATCAACAACTCCGTGCCTCAGTACATCTACGACGAAGACATCAAGGGCAAGTATGATTACAGCCTGACCGATACCTTCATGGGCTTCCACTGCGGCAACACCCCCGAGTGCAAGATGTGCGCCAACCGCGCTGTCAAGTACCAGCTGATCCAGCATCGTGTGCTTGAGCCCGCCGGTTCTGAGCCCGACATCAGCCGCGGCACTCTGGAAGGCGACATCGCCGCCAGCCCCGTGACCTTCTACCGCCTGCAGTGCGACAGCGAGGGCGTGCTCCGTTCCTACATCGCTCAGGGCGAGGTTCTGGACGTTGCTACCCGCTCCTTCGGCGGCATCGGCATCTTCGCCATCCCCGAAATGGGCCGCTTCTACCGTCACGTGCTGGTGCAGAAGCGCTACCCCCATCACGGCGCTGTGGCCTTCGCTCACGTTGGCAAGTACCTGTTCGAGATCTTCAAGTTCCTGGGCATCAAGGACATCGCTTACAACCAGCCCAAGTCCCTGCCCTATCCCACCGAGAACCCCTTCGCCTAATTTCCGCTTTTCGGGCCATGGGGGAGTGAGACAACTCGTGCCCCCGGCCTAAAGGCCATTTCGCGGCAGATTCCAAATGGAGTCTGCCGCGTTTTTTTGTCGGAATGTTCTTGGAAATTGGTTGACCTTCCCTTGGAAATACTGTATAATTTTCCAAAGAAATAATGGTGTAATATGTTCTCATTCCAGCCTGCATGCCCTTGTCATGCGTGCTTCCTGTTTACGGAAAGGTTGAAGTGTATAATGTTTAAAAAGGGTAAAATTGGTTTTTCCAGGGGAATGGCGTTCCTGCTTTGCCTGATGATGATGTTTTTCAGCCTGCCTGCCGGCGCCATGGAGATAGAAAATTTTAGCAACCGGATTTCTATGCTTTACAGCAGCGTAAACGGTCTGCCATCCAGCGAGGCCAACGCTATCTGCCAGACGGAAAACGGTTACATCTGGATTGGCAGCTATGCGGGCCTGATCCGTTATGATGCAAAGAAATTCACCAACGTCAGCGAGACGGAAGGCATTCCTGCGGGCATCCGCGCCCTGTACGAAGGTTCCGACGGAACGCTGTGGATCGGCACAAACGACGACGGCATGTACCGCTACAGCCAGGATCAGTTTGTCCAATGTTTCCAGCCTGATGGCACCGCCACGCCATCCGTGCGCAGCATTGTGGAAACCGCTGACGGCACGCTCTATGTGGGCACCACCGCCGGCCTGTATTTCCTGGACGGCGAATATTTCTCCCCGGTGGATCATGAGCAGCTTCATGTTGCCATCGACTATCTGGCGGTGGACGCCAACGGAACTCTCTGGGGCAGCGGCAGCGCTGCATCCATTTTTGCCTACCGGGACGGACAGGTGCTTGGCATCTGGGAACCCGGCCAGCTCTACGGCGAAGGTTACAAAGCCCTTGGTGCATATGGAAACTATGTATATGTAGGCACTTTCGGAAGCAATGTGCTTCGTCTTGATGTATCCGAAAACAACTATACGGATGAGGCCCTCCGCATGCGGGTTCTGACCACCGCGGAGCTGCATACCATCAACACCATTTCTCACACGGCCGATGGAACCGTCTGGGTAGGCGCGGACAACGGCGTGGGTTATCTGGATTCTGAAGGCGTCCTGTACACCGATGACGAACTGCTGGACTGCGTTGGATCCAGTCAGATCATTCAGGACTACGAGGGCAATCTTTGGATTGCTTCCTCCAAAAAAGGCGTATATCAAATCAGCGAAGGCGGCTTCTACCACGATCAGCTTACTGCCGGGCTGAGCATCAACGCCACCTCCGTCACCCAAGACGCCATTTTCATCGCTACGGATACGGGCCTGAGAATCCTGGACAACCAGTGGAAGGAAATCAACATCCCTGGGCTGGAAGTGCTGCGGGATATCCGCATCCGGGACGTGCTGACGGATTCCCAGGGACTTGTGTGGCTCTGCACCTACAGCGATCTGGGCCTGTTCTGCTATGACACAAAAACCGGCGCCGTGACCGTTTATACCGAGGCCGAGGGTCTGCTGAACAGCTGGACCCGCAAAGCCGTAGAGCTTTCCGACGGCAGGGTGGCCATTCTGACTTACCACGGCATCAACTTTATCAAGGACGGCGTGGTGCTGGAGGACGAATTCGGCGCAGACGAAGGCATCAAGGCGCTGCCGGTGCTGTGCCTGGTGGAAACGGCAAACCATACCCTCTATGCCGGTACCGACGGCGACGGCCTGTATTCCATTCGTGACGGCAAACTGCAAAAGGAGCAGGACGGCGTGCTTGACGGTCTGTCCGTCATTCTGACCATGGCTGCCGACCCGGAAAACGGCGGCGTGTGGTTTGGCTCCGGCAACGATCTGTTCTTTGTGGACGAAAACGGCGCGGCCAGAAAGCTGCCCAAGTTCACCACCGGCGTGGGCAGCGTGTTTGACATTGTTTTTGCCGGAGAAAAGGTGATTTTGACCAAGAGCGAGGGCATCTACATCGTTGACCGCCAGCGCATGCTGGAAGACGAAACGGTCACCAGCGTTGGTTATGGCCTCAAGGATGGCCTGCGCGGCAACATGAACGCCAATTCCCGCTCCATTTTGCCCAACCAGACCCTGTACCTGGCTTCTTCTGACGGCATCAATCTGTATCCGCTGTCCGGGAACAATCAGCTGGGCGTTGCCCCGCGGGTGTTTATCAATGAGATTGTTGTGCAGCGGGAGATGGGGGAGGAGACGGTCTCCTATGTGCCCCTGGACGGCAAACAGACCATTATCATCCCCAGCGATACCCGCAGGCTGATGATCCGCTTTGCATGCCTTTCCTTTGCTGGCCGGGAATGCACCGTGGAGTACAGCCTTTCCGGGTTTGATATGGAGAAGACCGTGGTTTCCGCCAGCGACGAAAGCACCGCCACTTATACCAACCTGCCCGGCGGCGAATACACCTTTGTTCTGCGTGCGGTCAACTCGGCCGGGCTTGTGTCCGAGGTGCCGGTACAGCTGAACATCCGCAAGGAGCTGACCCTCTGGGAACGGCCCTTGGTGAAGGTGGCAGCCGTTTTGCTGGCATTGCTGGCCGTTTTCCTGTTCTTCTGGTTCAAAACCCGGCAGATCCGCAAGGATCACGAGCGCTATCGCGCCATTACCCACCAGAGCCTTGAAACCATTGCTAACACCATTGACGCCAAGGACTCCTACACCAAGGGTCATTCCGTCCGAGTGGCCACCTATTCCCGGGAACTGGCCCGCCGCCTGAATCTCAGCGAACGGGAGCAAGAGGAGATCTACTTCATTGCCCTGCTGCATGACATCGGCAAGATCGGCACGCCGGACGCCATCCTGAACAAGCCCGGAAAGCTGACCCAGGAGGAGTTTGACATCATCCGCAAGCATACCGTGGATGGCGAAGGCATCCTGTCCAAGTTCCCCATTTTGCCCCACATCGGCGAGGGTGCGCGCTGGCACCACGAACGTATTGACGGCAACGGCTATCCGGACGGCCTCAAGGGGGATAACATCCCTTACCTGGCCAGGATCATCTGCGTGGCGGACGCCTTTGACGCCATGTCCACCAACCGGCCGTACCGTAACGCGCTGGATATGGAAAAGATCGTCCAGGAGCTGGAAGACTGCAAGAATACCCAGTTCCAGCCGGAGATTGTGGACTGCATGGTAGACTACATTCGCGATGAAGAGAAAAAACTGAGTGCATCAGAGAGGTAACATATATGAAAACCTGTCCCTACCGCATCTTCGTGAATCAAGCCGGCTACGGCACCGGGTATACCAAAATTGCCGCCATGCCCTTTGCTTGTGAATCCTTCCGCCTGGAAAAACTGGACGGAACCCTTTGCATGGAAGGAAAAACCACTCATTTTGGTCTGGACAAATGCTCCAATGATGACCTCTGGCTGGCTGATTTTTCTGCCTGGACGGAATGCGGCGAATATAGGCTTGTTTCCGGCGAGGATACCTCCGCGCCCTTTGTGATTGAAGAAAAGCCCTACCAGCCCCTGATGAAGGACCTGATGCGGGCGTTTTACTACCTGCGCTGCGGCCAGGATCTGCTGCCGGAGCATGCGGGGCTGTATGTTCATAAGGCCTGCCACACCACTCCCGCCCTGGAATGGGTCAACCACGATGTGTGCAAGGAAGTTTTTGGCGGCTGGCATGATGCGGGCGATTACGGCCGCTATGTGACCGCCGGCGCATGCGCTCTGGCCCACCTGCTGTATGCCTTCCGGATGTTCCCGGAAGTGTTTGCCGGCATGGAATGGAACATCCCCGAAAGCGGCAACGGCACCCCGGACATCCTCAACGAGTGCCGTGTTGAGCTGGAATGGATGATGAAGATGCAGCGGGAGGACGGCGCAGTCTACCACAAGGAAACCACCGCCCAGCATGCTGCCTTTGTCATGCCGGAAGAGGACACCGCCCAGCTGTATCTGTTGCCGGTTTCCTCCATGGCTACCGCCGACCTGGTGGCCGTCTGCGCCCTGGCCAGCGGAATGTATCGCCCCTATGACGCCGCCTTTGCGGACAAACTGCTGGAAACGGCGTTGCTGTCCTACAAGTGGCTGAAGGACAATCCCTCCTTCCTGGGTTTCCGTAATCCCGAGGGCTGCGGCACCGGCGGCTATTACGAATCCAACGATTATTCCAACCGCTTCTGGGCTTGTGCGGAGCTGTACGCCCTCACCGGCGAGGAAAAGTACCATCGGGATATGGAAGATGCTCTGGACGAGTTTTTCCCTCTGGCCCAGCTTGGGTACGGCGAGGTGGGCGGCTTTGGCCTGCTGGCCTATCTTTTGTGCCAACAGGAAAAGAGACACAAGCTGGTTTGCAAGTTTCAGGAAAGCTTCCTGGACGAGGCTGCTCGGCTGCAGCGCATGGCAGACGATTGCGGCTACGGCGCGGCCATGAAGGACACGGACTACATCTGGGGAAGCAATATGGTGCTGATGAAGCATGCCATGACCTTTGCCATTGCCGATGAATTGACCGGCAGCGACCGTTATCTGACTTCTGTCCGTCGGCAGCTGGATTACCTGATGGGCGTGAATGCGCTGGGCATCAGCTACGTTACCGGAAACGGCGCATTCTGCTACAACAACCCGCACCTTCGTCCTGCCTACGCGGACGGCATCGAGGCCTCCATCCCAGGCATGGTCTCCGGCGGCCCCAATCGTCATCCTGCCGACGCGGATGCAGAGAAGCTCATCCCTCGCGGAACGCCGCCCATGAAGTGCTTTGTGGACGTGTGGGGCAGCTATTCCACCAATGAAATCACCATTTACTGGAACTCTCCCACGGTGTTTGCTCTGGCCTATATCATGAGCAAAGACGGCAGATGACCTTCCAAATGCCTTGTGACGCATGTCCAGGGCATTTTTTGTGAAAAAACCAGCGGAAAACCCGCCCAAAACTGGACAAACCCGGCGGTGCGTTGTATCATGAAATGGGAACCCATTTTCCTGAAACGAGGTCGATATTTGATGAAAAAAATGCTTGCTTTGATTGTTGCGCTGGTTCTGACGTTCTCTCTGTCCGTGGCCTGTGCCGACGATTTTTCCGGCTGGTGGGCTGATGATATGAACGGCTGGTATTTTTCCATGGACGGTTCCGTGCAGCTTTGGAACCTGGAAACCGTGGAGCTGATGGGGGAATACTTTGCCACGGTTGAAAAAACGGAAGACGGCTGGGTGCTGTATCCCTTTACGGGCGCCACCCGCTACACCCAGCGTTTTGCTGAAGATGAGGGCTGGATGAGCCTGATCGACGAAAACCAGGCGGAAAGCTCCTGGCTGAATTCCACCCCTGCCGACGTTGTCAATCAGGGCCTTGTTGTGCGTGAGGACATGCCGCTGGTGGGCGTTTGGACCCAGATGACCGATGATCTGACCGCTCCCTGCTTCCAGTTTTACGATGACGGCTTCTTTGACTACGAAGATCTGCTGGGTGTGGAAGAAGTAGAGCAGCAGTTTGGCAAATATCAGCTGGAAAACGGTTTGCTTTCCCTGTATACTGAGGATACGGGCCTGACCTGGCAGATCGCCCCCGGCGAAAACGGCTGCCTTGCGTTCACCTCCGGCAAAGAAAAGACCACCCTGTCTGCCTTTGATACGGAAGGTTATTTCCCCACTGCTGGCGACCTGATCGGCACCTGGGGCAACGAGGAGTCCACCATCACATTCCACGAGGACGGAACCCTGGACATGGCCGGCATTTCCGGCTACGGCGTGTGGAGCCTGAATGGTGCCCGGCTGATCATCTCCAGCGATGATCCCCTGTGGAGCTTTGCTTCCTATGTGACTTTCATGGACGGCGATACCGGTACCATTGTGATTTCTCAGGCTGACGGATCCCTCAGCAGCGAGTATACAAGAAAATAATTTTTTTCTTTGGATTTTTTACTGGAAATGTGCGGAAAATTTCGTATATCTATTGACGAATTGGCTTTTCTTGGCTAAAATGGTATTGCAAAATTCTATACGTTTTTTGCATATTATGTTTTAGACGTAAGTCGGTTACATGGGGCGTGAGTATGAAAAAACGCGGTGTAAGTATTGTACTGGTTCTCATTCTCCTTGTAGGTGCTGGGTTGATGCTGTATCCGGTGGTGTCAAACTATCTCAACCAGCGTAGCCAGAGCAAGGCGATTGAAAGCTATAATCAGACTGCGGCCACGGCAAATGTCGCCTTTTACGAAGAAACCCTGGCCGATGCTCAGGCCTTTAACCACATGCTTTTTGAGCGCGGTGCCATTTCCCTTTTGCAGGGTGAGGATATGGAAAAATACATGTCCCTCATGAACCTGCGCGACGATGGCGTCATCGGCTATGTGCACATTCCCAAGATTAAGGTGAATCTGACCATCGGCCATACCGTGGAGGAAGAAGTGCTTCGCAAAAAAGCCGGTCATATGCCCGGCAGTTCTTTCCCCATTGCGGGCGAGAACGTTCACGCTGTTCTATCGGCCCACAGAGGCCTGCCTTCCGCTTCCCTGTTCAGCAATCTGGATCAGCTGGAAGTGGGGGATACCTTCCAGATTCACGTTCTTGACCGGATCTATGATTATCAGGTGCGGGAGATCAACGTGATTCTTCCCGAGGAAACGGAGTATCTCAACATCGTCCCTGGGAAAAATTATGTGACCCTGATGACCTGCACGCCCTACGGCGTCAACACCCACCGGATGCTGGTCAGGGGCGAGTTCGTTTCTGAGTCCCGCATCGGTGATCAACAGCCCGAGACGGAAAATAGTCTGCTGTTCTTCCTTGAAGAACACAAGCATCTTCTGCTTCCCATTGCAGCTGGCGTGCTGCTGTTCCTGTTCCTCATTCTGCTTCTGCCTAAGCGCAGCGGCAAAAAGTAAAAAGATGGGTGATGAAGTGATGAAGCGGTCGTTCGCGTTCCTCCTGGCAACTCTCGTATTGCTGATGGCGCTGCCCGTAACCTCTATGGCCAGCGGCAAAAAAGACGGTAAGCTGACTGTGAATTTCAGCTTTACCGCAGACGGAAAGGATGTGCCGATCTCTGGCGCAACCTTCTCCCTGTATACCATTGCCGAAGGTACTCTGACTGGTCAGGGCATTATGTTCAAGACTGATTCGGAGTATACTTCTTATACTGGTCAAAAACATTTCAACGAAATGAAAGAAAGCGAATTCCACGCTTTGACCGAAAAGGTTGAAAAACATGTCATGCTCAAGCATATTGAGCCTGATTATGTTGCCTCTACGGGTGATAAGGGTCAGTTTGTTCTTGAGATTCCTTATGGAATTTATCTTGTGCGTCAAACTGCGTCCAATGGACAGGCCGCCAATTTCCATAGCGCACCGTCCTTCCTTGCGATCGTTCCCGCATTTGACCCCAAAACTGGTGAGTTGATTGATTCCGTTGCAGAACCCAAAGCAGAACCTACCCCTGCTCCTACTGCAACGCCTACACCCACTCCCACTCCTACGGCAACACCTACCTCTTCACCTACTCCTACCCCTTATGTTCCCCGTGATGGTGGTACTCCCACTCCCACAGGTACTGTATTTGAGTCCACGCCTACTCCGCAAGTGACTCCTACGTCTACGCCTATTGTTACGCCCACTCCTCAGCCGGAGGAAGAGAAGATCGATTTGTTAGTTCGTAAGGACTGGGCCGACTATAGCAACGCAGATCAGGTGCGACCGACGGAGATCCGCCTGTATCTGTATCGTAAGGCCACTACAGCTGCTACGTATCCCGATACTCCCTTTATAACCGTTGATCTTAGTGGTGTGACAGATCAGTGGTCCTTCACCTTCTTCGGCTTGGTGGAAAAAGATGTGAATGGCATTCGCTATGACTACATCGTTCGTGAGGAAGAAGTACCCGGATATTCTCCCATCTATGAGGATACCAACGCCTATAAGCGTGTCATTACCAATGTTCACGCTACCAATACTCCTGCACCCGGTTCCACTCCCACTCCCATGCCTGTTGAGACTGTTCCGCCTACCAATCCTCCTGGAATGCCCGTTGGTGTAATGGAAATTGACGGTGAATGGTACTATATCGACGAGTATGGCGTTCCTCTGGGTCTTGTTCCCCAGACCGGTGACGAAACTCAGTTGATCCTCTATGCTGGATCTGCTTTGCTGTTCATCGCCGCAGCAGTTTACCTGTTCATGATGCTGTATCGTCGCCGTAAGCAAGAGGCCTGATAAGGAGCCGTTGATCGGATGAAACAGTCCAAACCTAAGAAACCCTGGAGCAGCACCGAGCTGCTGATGGCCGCCGCGCTGGTTTTATGCCTCGTGGCGGCCGGCTTTATGATTTTTGTTTTTTCCAGTAGCCTTAGTGAATACGATGAGGCCGAGGAAGATTACGACGAGTTGGAATCTGCCTATCTTCATGAGGGCGATATGGAGGATGAGAAGCTACTCATCTCTGAAGATACGCTGGAAGAGCAGAGCGACGAGGCCGACGCTGAGCTCCTTGCTCTGATGGAAAACGAGGAGCTTACCGGCGCTACATCTACACCTATGCCCACGCCGCCTCCTACGGAAGCTCCTGTTGTGGAATCGCTGGAGCCAGACGCCACGCCCACGCCTGAACCCACCGCCACGCCAACTCCTACACCGCCGTTGGTTGGTTCCTATGTGATTGAAGACGTGAAGTACACGGTGGACTTCGAAAGCCTGCAGGAAATCAATGATGACGTCGTTGGCTGGATTTTGCAGGAAGGTACTGCCATCAACTATCCGATTGTGCAGGGCGAGGATAATGATTATTATCTGAATCATCTGTATACGGATGTGGAAAATAAATCTGGCGCCATTTTCCTGGACTGCGGCAATGCTCCGTATTTCTCGGACATGGTGAACTTCCTGTATGGCCACAATCGCAAGGATGGCAAGATGTTCGCCACCATCCCCAAATACCAGAACCAGATCTATTACGATCAGCATCCTTCCATGCTGCTGATCACCCCCTATGAGGATTACCGGCTGGAGATTTTCGCCTGTATCCGCGGTTCCATTGAGGACAAGGACGGCTGGCATACCAAATCTCTCCCCAGCAAGGCGGCCTTCGAGGAGTTCATCGCAGGCGTGGAAGAGCTTTCCATGATCTACACGCCCATCCATCCGGAGTGGGGGGACAGGATCATTGCCCTTTGCACCTGCACCAATCAGGTGCGCGAGGAACGGTATGTGGTCTTTGCGCGGCTCAGCACCATCATGTATTCCACCACGGAAAGCTACAGCCTGGATATGCTGGAATTCATGAATCAGCCCACGGACACCCGCATGATCAACGTTCCCGGCGTGGGTGAGATTGAATATTTCACCCAGAATGATCCCATCTGGGAAAACATGCGCTACGATGGCAAGGACGGCGAAGGCCGGAAATTCGGCACTTCTGGCAGCGCGCCTGCGGTCATGGCCATGGTTCTGGCCCGCTATGCAAATGAAGAAAACTTCTGGTGGCTGGATTATTATTCCGGCCAGGAGGAAGGGCTGACCTTCTGTACCTGCTCCGTGAACCAGTATTTCTGCAGGAAAAAGCACAGCCAGTTCACCTTCCAGACCAATGCGGAATATCGCCGGCTTTTGCCTGTGGCGCTGGCCAACATCGCGACCGGCAACAACATGTGGCAGGAGGATTACCGCACCGGCAGCGACGGCACCAAGCCCACCTTCTTCAAGCGCGTCAGCGATATGTTCGGCCTGTACTTCGGCATGACGGACATCAAGTACGAGGCCATGCAGATGCTGGAGCGTGGGGGAATGGTCATCACTGTATGCGGCGACAAAAACAGCCGCTTCTACGGCGGAAAGCATTACGTGGCCTTGGTCGCCAAGGATGATACCTACCTGTATATCCTGGATCCGCTGACCACCAACCAGTACGAAAAGAAGCCTCGGGAGGGCGTGGAGCAGATCGAACCTGGCCTGCTGCGCGTTCCTCTGGAAGACTGGGAAGATCTGGGCTTCTCTACCTACTACATGATCAAGGATTGGCCTTACTGACAAACCCATCCGGTCCTGCCTTCGGGCAGGGCCTTTTTGTTAGAAAACAGATTGTTTTTTATCATTGCTTCCGTCAGAAAAGTTTGATATAATGCCATCAATCAGAAAAAAACATCCGCTAAGGAGGATATATCTATGAAACTGCCTGTTCTTGCTACCTACACACCTTCCCAGGTAGCCATTATCTGTCACGACATCGAGGCCACCAAAACTGCCTACGCCAACTTCCTGGGCAAGGAGATTCCTCCCACGGTCAGCGCGGGCGACTACGCCGTCACCAAGACCGAATACTATGGCGAGCCCAATCCGGACGCCGCCTCTCTGCTGGCGTTTATTGAGCTTGGAAACATCACCCTGGAGCTGATCCAGCCCAACGAGGCAAAGTCCACCTGGCGGGATTTCCTGGAAAAGAACGGAGAAGGCCTGCACCACCTGGCCTTCAACGTGGAGGACATCCACAAAGCCATGGATGATATGAAGGCTCAGGCTTTGAGCTGACCCAGTTTGGCTACTACGGCGACGCCAGCGGCGCCTATGCCTACTTTGATGCCACCAAGCAGCTGAAGTGCTTCATCGAGCTGCTGTGCAGCTTTCCCAAATAAGCGTAACAGAAAGGAAGAATCACCATGCAATATACGGAATTTGGCAAAACCGGCATTATGATGTCCCGTCTGGGCTTTGGCGCCATGCGTCTGCCCAGCAAGGACGTGGACGGCAAGAAGGTTTTTGACGAGGAAGAAAGCATCCGCATGATGCACCGGGCCTACGAGCTGGGCGTGAACTACTTTGACACCGCCCCCGGCTACTGCGATACCATTTCTGAGGTCATCGTGGGCAAGGCTGTGAAACCCTTCCGGGACAAGATTTACCTGTCCACCAAGTATCCCACGGAAGATGCCTCCGGCGACGATTTCGAAAAGAAGCTGACCCATTCCCTGATGCAGCTGGACACGGACTACATCGATTTCTACCATTTCTGGGGCATTTCTCTGGACAAGTACGAAAATAAGGTGGATATCCCTGACGGCCCGCTGGCCCGCGCCATCAAGCTGAAGGAACAGGGCGTGATCAAGCACATCTCTTTCTCCTTCCACGATAAGCCCGAGAACATGATCGAGATCATTAAGCGGGGAAACGGCATTTTCTCCTCTGTGCTGTGCCAGTATAACCTGCTGGATCGGGCCAATGAAGACGCCATTGCCTTTGCTCATGAGCAGGGCCTAGGCGTGACCATCATGGGCCCTGTGGGCGGCGGCCGCCTGGGAGCTCCCTCCAAGGCCATCCAGGACCTGATGCCCGGTAAGGTGCAGTCCACCGCTGAAACCGCCCTGCGTTTCGTGATGAACAACCCCAACGTGAACATCGCCCTGTCCGGTATGAGCAGCATGGAAATGGTGGAGGAAAACGCCCGTGTTGCCAGCAACATGGAACCCCTGTCCGCCGAAGAAAACACCCGTCTTCAGGCCATGATGGAGGAAAATAAGCGTCTGGCCGACCTGTACTGCACCGGCTGCAACTACTGCATGCCCTGCCCCAAGGGCCTGAACATCCCCGAACTGTTCAAGCTGATGAACTATCACCGTGTCTACCAGCTGACCGACTATGCCAAGGCCAACTATGCCTCCATCGGCACCAATCCCTGGCAGAAATACGAAAACGCCGCCGCCTGCGTGGGATGCGGCCTGTGCGAGCAAAAATGTCCGCAGCATCTGAAAATCCGGGAGCAGCTGAAGCTGACCCACGAGACCCTGAAAGCCTGAATCCCATGAACCTGACCGCCCGGAAAAGCCACCGGGCGGTTTTTTTGGTTACATGCACACGATTGCATCATAAAACAAATGTGATTTTTTTGTCCAAATTGGACATGGAATGGTCAAAAAAGCATAGACATTACGAAGAATTCGTGTTATAATTTGTTCAACTGAAATTGCATATCCTGATGAAAGGAGGAAAAACATGATTTCTGCTGCCAGAAAAAAGATTGCCGTGTTCATTAATCAGTCCGACGGGAATTTTGAACACCTTGTTCATCATTTTGTTCAGCGCCGCGCAAGGGAACTGAACTATGATGTGTATTATTTCTGCACCGTTGGCACCCGCCACAGCATGAATACATACGACCTTCTGGAACGTGGCATGTTTTCCTTCGCTCCTGTAGAACAATTTGACGGAATTATTGCTACCCCCACCAGCTATGAAATGTCCAACACCCAGCAGATGCTGATGGACATGCTTGAAACCAGGGCCAAATGCCCTGTTGTTTTGGTGCGCGCAAGCGATATTCCCGGCTATTGCTGTGTAGCTACCGACGAAAAGCACGCGATCCGTCCGCTGATCCGCCATCTGATTGATCACCACAAGCTGACGAAAATCGCTTTTATGGCGGGTTATCAGGGCCATGCTGACAGCGAAATCCGCCTGGCCTGTTACCTGGACGAAATGAAAAAGCACAACCTGCCCCTGACGGATCGCTCCGTTTTTTATGGCGATATGTGGAAGGGCAAGGGCGAAGAGGCTTTCCATTACTTCTTTGATGATTGGGACAACCGGCCCGAGGCCGTTGTTTGCGCCAGCGACTACATGGCAGGCGCTTTGCTGGATGCCCTTCGTGACCGGAACATCAAGGTGCCGGAAGACGTGATCGTTACCGGTTTTGACAACGTTTCCATTAGCGAGTTTTTCCAGCCGCCTCTTTCCACCGTTACCCAGGACTATGAAGTCATGATTACCACCGCGGTGGACCTTCTGGATCAGCGCATCCGCGAAAAGGCCATGGGCATTGAGGCCGCTCCCATGAACGTGCCCATTCCCGGCCTTCTGGTGCTGCGTGACAGCTGCGGCTGCGTCAGCCCTCAAAAGCAGCGGGAACGGGAAGTGATCATTTCCCAGCATAAGCGGATCGAAATGTTTGGCCAGCGCGAAATCAGCCAGACTTATTTCTCCACGCTGCTGAACTCCTGTAATACCCTGGAGGACATGCACGAAGTGATCTGGAGAAAACTGCCGGATGTTCCTCATATCCGCAGCTTCTTCATGTGCCTGTTCCGCAACGATGACGGCAGCGATTCCATGGCAGAAACCCTGACAGACAACGTGCAGCTTGCCATCGCCATCAAAAATATGAAGGATTGCGGCATGCCCAAGACCGTGTTTGATAAGTCCTTCATTCTTCCCTATGAGTTTACCCAGGACGACGAGCCCCAGGCATACTTTATCATGCTTCTGCATAAGCAAAACAGCACTTTCGGCTACAGCGTACTTCAGTATGATCCCGACTACGAGCCCACGTCCTTCTACCACCATTGGAACGTTATTATTTCCAACGCACTTTCCAACTACTCCAACCAGCAGAAGCTGCGTGCTCTGTACGAGGAGCGCCGCCTGTCTTCCATCACGGATATGCTGACCAAGCTGAACAACCGCCGCGGTCTGGAAGAAAAGCTGCTGCCTATCTGGCCGGAGCTGGTGGAGAAAAACAGCATGATCAGCTTTGTTTCCTATGACTTGAACGGCCTGAAGTACATCAACGATAACTTCGGCCACCTGGACGGAGACTTTGCCCTGGCTGCTGTCAGCGAAGCCATCCGTCAGGTCACGCCTCCTAATTGCATTTCTGCCCGTATGGGCGGCGACGAGTTCCTCACCGCGCTTCCCGGCTACAACGAGGAACAGGCCAACGCCTTCCTGGAGAAGTACAATGCCGCCCTGATGAACATCAACATGACCAGTGGTAAGCCCTATTCCGTTTCCGCATCCCTGGGCATGTTCGTGGTGCAGCTGGATCAGGACATCACCCTTTCCGACTGCCTCCGCCAGAGCGACGCCAAAATGTACCAAGCCAAGAGCAAGCTCAAGCGCCGCCGGGAAGACCGGGTCTGATGAAGCATCAAACAACCCCCATGCAGAGTCACATCTGCATGGGGGTTTTGTTTACATTCTGGGCAATTTTTCAATGAAATGCCTAAGGGCTGGATTGTCATCGTTTTTCCGCCAGGCCACCAGGATTTCCTCGTGCTCATCCTCGCCAGACAGAGGAATGAACACCACGTTTTCCGTGCCTACGTCCCAGGGGTGGGTGTATTCCGGCACGATGGATATGCCCTCTTCCGCGGCCACCATCATCAGGATGCTTTCCATATCGTTTGAGCGAAGCAGGATGTTGGGCTGATAACCCGCCTGCTGGTATAGCTTGATGTAGAATGCATCGCCGAAGGAATCGCCGGTACCGGAGGGGGACATGAACAGAATGTTTTCCTGCTTGAGATCCTTTCGGGTCAATTCCCTCCGCCGGGCGAGGGGATGATTGGCATACAGCGCCACTCGAAGGGGAACATGCTCCACCACCTGCAGCTGAAGCGCCTCCTCCTGGCGCATGTTGGTGCTGTCCCAGGTGAAGATGATGTCATACTCGCCGTTTTGAAGGCCGGTGGCAAGCATATCCGTGTCGCAGCGATAGCAGGAGATCAGCACGTTGGGGTATTCCTGATGGAAACTGCGCAAATACTTGGGCAGGTCGCTGTGCTCGTAGCCCTTGGTGTAGCCCAGGCGAAGCTCGCCCTCCAGGCCGGTGGAGGCTTCTCGGGTACGGACAAACGCCATGTCGATTTTCCAGAGGATCTCCCGGGCTTCCTTCAGAAAAACCTTTCCTGCGGGCGTCAGCGATACAGGGCGACTGTTCCGGTCAAGCAGCTTCACGCCCATTTTCTCCTCCAGGGCGTGGATCTGCTGGGTAATGGCCGTCTGGGAAATATAGTGGTTGACTGCCGCTTTGGTAAAGCTTCCATGCTCCGCAACCGATACAAAATACCGCAGCTGGTTCAGATTCATTCTTGTTCACCAACCCACTTAATAAGTTATTCTTATTATAGTATGTTTAGAATGGATTTGCAATCCCATATTTTTGGGTGTACAATAAGCACGTCTTCAAGAAGACATCAACCTCACCAAATGGAAATGCGTTTGAGCAGAAAGAGTAACTGGGAGAAAAGCTTCAGAGAAATGCCGGTTGGTGCAAGGCATCAGTAATATCTCAGCGAAGTTCATTCTGTAAGCGGTGTGCTGAACCAGTAGTAGGCACAACGGGTGCGACCGTTACATCGCTAAGACTTTCTCCCGCCGCATGGTTGGGCCGAAGCCTGATAAGGCATATTTCGTAAGAAATGTGCAAAACAGAGTGGTAACACGTTCAAGCGTCCCTGTATTGCAAAAATACAGGGTTTTTTCATTGCTTTTCTCATCCGACACGGATGGCGAAATAGATTTGATTTATTGGAGGAAACGAACATGAAAAAGACGATCTCTATGCTGCTGACCCTCGTAATGCTGCTTGCCCTTTGCTGCAGCGCCTATGCCGATAACTACACCGTTGGCGTTTGCCAGCTGATGGTTCACGATTCTCTGGACCAGGCCACCCAAGGCTTCTGCGACGCCATGAACAAGACCATGCAGGAAGCGGGCCACACCGTGGACATCGACGTGCAGGTTGCAGGCGACGCCTCCCTTTGCACCACCGTTGTCAATGCCTTCAGCGCAAAGCGGGTGGACCTGATCATGGCCAACGCCACGCCTTCTCTGCTGGCTGCCGCCAACATGACCGATAAGATCCCCGTGCTGGGCACCTCCGTCACGGACTATGCCGACACCTTCGCCGGCGACATCCCCGCCAACGTGACCGGTACTTCCGACGCCGTGCCCTTCGCCGAGCAGGCCCAGATGATGATCGACAGCCTTGGCCTGGTGGCAGGCGACCAGGTTGGCGTGCTCTATTGCACCAACGAGTCCAACTCCCTGATCCAGTACGAGGCCGTGAAGGCTCTGTTCGAGGAAAAGGGCATTGTGGTCAAGGCCTACACCTTCTCCGAGACCACCGAGCTGCAGGCTGTGACCACCTCCATGGCCGGCGAATGCAAGGCTGTGTACATTCCTTCCGATAACACCGTCGCTGCAAATGACACCATTGTTGGTACCATCTGCACCGAAAACAACATTCCCGTATACACCAGCTACGGCGGATCCATCTGCTATGCCAGCCTGGCCATCGATTACTACCAGCTGGGCTACGAAACCGGCCTGATGGCTGCGGATATCCTGCTCAACGGCAAGGCTCCTGCCGATCTGGAAATCAAGACCCTGACTCCCACCGTCACCTACAACGAGGAACTGTGCGGCCAGCTGGGAATTGAGGTTCCCGCCAACTGATCCAAAGAACAAAGTAAACGTAAGAAGAGGTTAGAATATGGCATTCCTGTACGCATTGCCCGGCGCCGTGGCAGAGGGATTGATCTGGGGCCTGATGGGTATTGGTGTTTACATTTCCTATAAAATTCTGGACATCGCAGACCTGACGGTTGATGGTTCCATTTGCACAGGCGCCTGCGTCTGCGCCGTGCTGTTGGGCAAAGGCGTGCCGGTTTGGATCAGCGTTCTGGCAGCGCTGCTGGCAGGCGCATTGGCCGGTGTAGTGACTGGTTTGCTGCACACCGCGCTGGGCATTCCGTCCATACTGGCCGGCATCCTGACCCAGCTCATGCTCTATTCCGTCAACCTGTGTATCCTGGGCGGAAAGTCTCTGGTGGCCATCAACCCCAGGGCCAACAATCTGTGGGTTCACATGAGCGACAACCCTGCCTCCATCCTGGCCATGGTCATCATGGTTGCGGTGGTCATCATCGGCCTGTGGCAGTTCTTCTACACAGAAATCGGCCTGACGTTGAAATCCACCGGCGATAATCCTGACATGAGCCGGGCACAGGGCGTGAACGTGAAGCTGAACAAAGTGGTTGGTCTGGCCATCGCCAATGGCATCGTAGCCCTGGCCGGGGCGATGCTGGCCCAGTACAAGGGTTCTGCCAACATCAACGACGGCCGAGGCGCCATCGTCATCGGCCTGGCTGCCATATTCATCGGCCTGTCCGTCTCTATGAAGATCAAACCCAATTTTGTGGTCAGCCTCATCGGCGTACTGGGCGGCGGGATCATTTACTACATTGTGTACAATTTCGTGATCCTGATGGGCCTGAAAACAGATTACCTGAAAATGCTCTCAGCCATCATCGTGGCCATTTTCCTCTCTGTTCCTTACCTAAAGAGCGAGTATTTCACCAAGCAAAAATCCTTGCAACCTGACGGAACGGAAAACGGAGGTGGCAGCCATGCTTAAGATCACCAACCTGCAAAAAACCTTCAACCCGGGAACTGTGAATGCCAAAACCGCGCTGAACGGCCTGAACCTGGAACTGCAAGACGGGGACTTTGTCACCGTGATTGGCGGCAACGGAGCAGGCAAATCCACCCTGCTCAATGCCATCGCGGGCGTGTGGAAGCCGGACTACGGAACCATCGCCATCGACGGCGTGGACGTGACCCATATGCCCGAGCACAAACGGGCCAAATTCCTGGGCAGAGTATTTCAGGATCCCATGAAGGGAACCTCGCCCGATATGGAAATTGCGGAAAATTTGGCCATTGCCTCCAAGCGGGGCGTGAAGCGCAGGTTTGTCCGGGGCGTGAAAAAGGCCGACCGGGAGACCTTCAAGGAAATGCTTGCGTCGCTGGATCTGGGCCTGGAAAACCGACTGTCAACGAAGGTTGGTCTGCTTTCCGGCGGACAGCGTCAGGCAGTCACCCTGCTGATGGCCACCATGAACCGCCCGAAACTCCTGCTTTTGGACGAGCACACCGCCGCGCTGGATCCCAAAACTGCGGCAAAGGTGCTGGAACTGACGGATCAAATCGTTCAGAAAAACAAGCTGACCACTTTGATGATCACCCACAACATGCGGGACGCCATCGCCCACGGAAACCGGCTGATCATGATGCATGAAGGCAACATCATCATTGACGTTTCCGGCGAGGAAAAGAAAAACCTTACCGTGGAGCAGCTGCTGGGCCTGTTCACCCAGGCCAGCGGCGGCGGAGTTGTGAACGACCGCATGGTTCTGAGCTGATTCACGCAAAAAGAAGCACATCCGCTTGGATGTGCTTCTTTGCTTACTCGTTCAGGAATGCCATGACCCTGGGATAGAAATCCCTGGCTTCTTCGTAGGCACCGTGGCCCAGGTCAGGGTAAAGGAACAGCTTGCTGCCGGAAATGTTTTCCGCCAATTCCCTGGAAGCTTCCCCGCCGACAATCTGGTCCTTATTGCCGCCCACCACCAGCGTGGGGCAGGTGATTCTGTCAAGCTGGGAGAAGGCATCGTGGGTAATACAGGCGTTGGCCTGCACCAGAAAACGGTCGAAGCTCTTTGGTTTGCCCACCCGGGTCATGATGGGGTAAGCCAGGCGGTATTTTTTCAGGTAGGTTTCCGTGTAGGATTTTTCTGCCACGTCGATGAAAAGGCTGGCGTAGTCGTCGTTTTTGGCATACTCCATCCATTTGGGGATGACGGTCTGCACAACGTCGTTCTGCCGGGCCAAAGTGACGGCAAGCACCAGCTTGCGCACTTTCTGCGGAAAATGGATGGCCAGCTGCTGGGCGATCATCCCGCCCATGGACACGCCCAGGACATCAGCCTGGGAAATACCCAGCAGATCCATGGCTGTGGCCAGGTCATTGGCCATATCCAGGGTGGAACAGCCTTCGGGCAGATGATTCTTGCGGCTGAAGGTATAGACCGTATGGGTTTTGGTATATTTAGCAAACATGCAGGCGAAGGGTAAAGCCTTGCCTTTGACGGTGATCAGGCCGTCGCCCAGACCGGGGAGCATGATCAGGATCTTTTCACCGCTGCCAAAGCGGACGTAGTCCATGGTGGTATCGCCCATGGAAAGGGTGCCGTTCTTGGCGTTGAAAAGCATAGTGTACCTCGCTTTGAACATATGAAACATGCCCGGGCAAGCGTCCGGGCATGAAATGCATCAGTTGGTGTAGTTGTCGAAGTAGCCCTGGATGTAGATAACAGGGGTGCCCTTGTCGCCGCTGCCGCTGGTCAGGTCACACAGGGAGCCGATCAGGTCGGTCAGCTGACGGGGCGTGGTGCCCTCGGAGGCCATGTTGCCCACCAGGTTGCTGTCCTTCTGGCGGATCTGCTGGGAAATAGCTTCCTTCAGCTCGTCGCCGGACAGGTTGGCAAAGTCGTTATCCGCCAGGTACTTGAGTTTGAGCTCGTTGGGGGTGCCGGCCAGGCCGTCGGTGTAGCCGGGGGAAACCACCGGGTCGGCCAGTTCCCAGATCTTGCCCACGGGATCCTTGAAAGCGCCGTCGCCGTAGACCAGCACTTCCACCTTCTTGCCGGTCTTGGCCAGCATCTTCTGCTGCACATCCTCGGCAAAGGCTTTGCTGTCACGGGGGAAGAGCTTCACGGTGTCCTCGGTGGCCTTGTTGGAGCCCAGCAGGCCGCAGAAATCGTTGTAGCCGCTGCCGTTCACAGGGGCGTTCAGGATTTCGTCCATGCAGAGCACGGTCTTGGCGCCGGCCTTGTTCAGGCGGCGCTGGGTGCGCTTGCGGGTGTGAATATCGCAGCACAGAACGCTGTCAGTATAGTCCAGGATGGCGTTGGCGCGGTTGGCAAAAATGATTTCGCACTCGCAGCCGCAGCTTTCCACCAGCTTCTTGTAATAGTCCACGTAATCCACGCCGGTGAAGGGGTGCAGGGTGTAGCCAAACAGCTCGCGATACTTGGCTTCGTCCAGCACGTCGGTGTAGGGATCCACGCCCTTCTCATCCAGCAGATCCTCGTCAAAGAGGTGGTTGCCCACTTCGTCAGAGGGGTAGCTGAGCATCAGGGTGATTTTCTTCATTGCCATGGCCATGCCGCGCAGGCAGATGGCAAAACGGTTGCGGCTGAGGATGGGGAAGATGACGCCGATGTGGTCGCAGCCAAACTTGGCGGCAACGTCGTCAGCAATATCCTTCACGGAAGCGTAATTTCCCTGGGCGCGGGCCACGACGGATTCGGTGATGCCGATCACGTCCTTTGTGCCGATTTCGATCTTTTCGCTCTGAAGCATGTTGCAAACGCTTTCGGTTACGATGGCTGCCAGATCTTCGCCTTCACGGATGATGGGGGTACGCACACCGCGTGCTACAGTACCTACGGTTCTTTCCATAACCAGTCGTCCTTTCGATTGCCTGGCATATTGGCAGGCATAGTCTTTGACTTGACAAACACATTGTACTATACTATGCTTCATAAGTAAAGATTAGATTATTGCTGTTTTGATTAGTATTTCTAATAACGGAGGATGGATATGAAGGGGAAATTCTCGCTGGATTCCTACCGGGTATTTTCGGAAGTGTACGAATGCTGCTCCTTTACCGAGGCGGCAGCCCGGCTGTACGTGACCCAGAGCGCTGTCAGCCAGAGCATCCGCCAGCTGGAAGCCATGCTGGAAGTGCAGCTGTTTGTGCGTTCCGGCCGTGCGGTGAAACCCACGGTGGAGGCCAAGGAGCTGTACGCCATGATCGCCCCGGCGCTGGAAACCATCGGCGAGGCCGAGGACAAGCTGGAGATGTTCAAGCAGTTCCGGGAAGGTTCTCTTCGGATCGGCGCGGCGGATACGGTGGCCCGCCGGTTTCTGCTGCCGTATCTGCAAAAATGGCACGACCAGTACCCCGGCGTGCGCATTGAGATGATCAACCGCACCAGCACCGAGGCCTTCCGGCTGCTGGCTGCCGGAAAAATCGATATGGCCTTTGTGAACTCTCCCATTTCCGAGGAAAAGCTGTCCCGGAAGTGCTGCCTCAAGCTGCACGACGTGTTCGTGGCAGGGGAGAAATACAAGCATCTCAAAGGCAAAAAGCTGACTCGGGAGGAAATCGGCGCGCTGCCGCTGATCATGCTGGAAAAACTGAGCAACACCCGCCGTTGGGTGGACGAGCAGTTCCGCAACTCCGGCGTGGAACTCAACCCGGAAATTGAACTGGGCGCCCACGACCTGATGGTGGATTTTGCCCGGATCGGCCTGGGTGTATCCTGCGTCACCCGGGAGTTTTCCAACCTTTCCGGGGAATTATTCGAGCTGGAGCTGGCCGAGCCCCTGCCGCCTCGGGAGCTGGACCTGTGCTGGCTGGAAACCGGCAATCTGTCCGCCGCACGGCAGAAATTCATGGAAATGTTCTGATGCGTTGTTTTCTTTTTGCTTAAAAACTGGGCAGAACATGCCAAATAAGTGCCTTCGTAGTATAATGGATGCATTCAATTTTGATGGGAGTGTTGCATGTGAGCAATATCCAATTGATGGCAAAAACTGCGCGGGAGGCTGCCCTTTCCCTTTGCGCCGCCGATATCGATACAAGAAACAAGGCCCTTTTGGCCATTGCGGACGCCATTTCCGCCAATGTGCCGGAGCTGATGGAAGTCAACAAGGTGGACGTGGAAAAAGCCACCGCCGAGAACCTGGCCGGGCCGCTGCTCAGCCGCCTGAAATTGACGGAAGCGAAGTGCCAGCGCATGGTGGACGGCCTGAAAGCTCTGGCCGCGCTGCCGGATCCCCTGGGCAAGGTATCCTACGCCATGGAACTGTCCCAGGGCCTAGAACTGTACCGGGTGGGATGCCCCATCGGCGTGGTGGGCGTGATTTTCGAAAGCCGGCCTGACGCTCTGGTGCAGATCTCTTCCCTGTGCCTGAAAAGCGGCAACGCCGTTCTGCTCAAGGGAGGACGGGAAGCCCTGCAGACCAACGCATTTTTGACCAAGCTGATCTGCGCTGCCACGGAAGAGGTCGGTCTGCCCAAGGGCTGGTGCAGCCTGCTTCAGACCCGGGAGGACGTGGCGGAAATGCTCAAGCAGGGCGACTCCATCGACCTGATCATTCCCCGGGGCAGCAACGCCTTTGTGCGCTACATTATGCAGAACAGCGAGATCCCCGTGCTGGGCCACGCGGAAGGCCTGTGCCATGTGTATGTGGATGCAGAGTGCGACGTCGCCCAGGCGGTGAAGGTGGCTGTGGACAGCAAAACCCAGAACCTGTCCGTGTGCAATGCGGCGGAAACCATGCTGGTGCACAAGGACGTGGCGGAAACCTTCCTGCCGCTGGTGGCGGAGCAGCTGACTGCCAAGGGTATGGCCCTTCGCGGCGACGAGCGAACCTGCCAGATCATTTCCTGCGACCCCGCCACCGAGGAAGACTGGCAGACCGAGTACCTGGACGCCATCCTGTCCATCAAGGTGGTGGACAGCCTGGACGAAGCCATCCAGCACATCAACCATTACGGCTCCCATCATACGGACTCCATCCTCAGCACCAACATGGACAATGTGGAGCGTTTCATGACTTTGGTGGATAGCGCCGACGTGTTCCACAACTGCTCCACCCGCTTCGCTGACGGCTTCCTGTTTGGACTTGGCGCGGAAGTGGGCATCGCAACAGGAAAAATCCATGCCCGGGGACCCATGGGCATGGAAGGACTTTGCACTTATAAATATCGCCTGTACGGCAAGGGCCAGACCCTGACGGAGCTGAACGGGGGCGACATCAGCCTCAGCCACAAGCTGCTGCCCAACCAGCTGCCGGAACATTAAAGCCGGATGGCCTTACGGAGCCTGGGGGCGATCATGGCTGCCAGAGCCGCTTTCACAATATCCAGAGGCAGGAACCAGGCGCAGTAGGTGGCCAGTAGTTCCGTGACGCCGATGGGCGCACGAAGCCAGATGCCGTTCAGCAGGGCGATGTACCCCAGCGCAACCACATACATAATGAAAGTACCCGCAAGGGCTGCGAGAAGATCGCAGCTCTTTTTTTGTGCAAGCAACTGGCGGACAAAGGAAGAAACCAATACAGCACAGGGAAATCCCAGGAGGAAACCAAAGCTGGGGGTCGCAATAACCGCCAGCCCGCTGACGGAGGAAAACACGGGAATGCCCATCAGCCCAAGAAAAATGTACCCAAGCACAGCGTACAGGCCGTAGGGCGTGGGCAGCACCAACCCGGAAAGCAGGACAAAAATCAGCTGGGTGGTGAACAGAACATCGGTGCCGGGCAAAGGAAAACGGAGCAGCAGCGTGGAGGTAACCAGCAGCGCGCACATCAGCGCGGACAGGCAAAAATTCCGGATGGATGTGCTTTGCTGCATTTCGTGTCGCCCTCCTTTGTGTTGATGCCCATTGAACATAAGGCAGATGCAAAGTTTTGTCAAGCGGTCTGTTTGGCCTGGGGTTGGCATAGTCTCAAAAGAAAAAGGGGGATTGGCTATGAGCAGTTCCATGCTGGTACAGGAAAATGGGGGACAGACGCCGGTGAAAACGGCCCACTCTTTGCACATCGACCGCAGAAGGCACACCACCGTCACAGGCGTCAGCGACGTTTGCAGCTATCACGAAACGGAAATCGTGCTGAAACTGGAAGCGGGGCTGATGGTGCTTGCCGGACAAAACCTGCATATCGGCCGGCTTTTATTGGAGGAAGGAAAGCTGGAAGTGGATGGGCACATCGACAGCGTGGTGTATGAATCGCCCAGAAAACCCGCCGGGTTCACGTTGCCCTTCCTGCGCAGAAAGAAATGAAGCTGTTCTTTGAAACTGCCATGCAGGCCCGGGTGTTCCTGGCCGCGCTGCCCATCGGCCTGATGCTGGGACTATGCCTGGACATGGGCAAGCTGTTCGGCAAAGCCCGCCCTGCGGCGGATATCCTTGCCATGCTGCTGGGCGCGGCCGGGCTGATTGTCCTGAGCATGCTGAGCCTGGAAAACGGGCTGCAGCTGTATCATCTGCTGGCTGTAGCGATGGGAATGCTCCTTTACCTGTGCGGAGTGGGGAGGCTTTTCAGGTACGTCGCCCGGAAAATGAACCGAAGAAAAAACAAACCGCGGCAGGAAACATCCCCATGAACGTCGAACCAAATAAGAACAGAACATGGGGGAGTGGTCAACAATGCGCAAAATGGTCAACATCTGGAAACTGATTGCCACGTTAGCCATCATTTTGATTGTGTACTTTGTTTTGAGCGGCTCCCTAGCCAAGGATCGGAAGGCTGTGGAAGAGCAGAAAATGGTTGCCGAGCAGAACCTGCAAAACGAAATGGCCCGCAACGACGAGCTCACCCAGGAGCTGGAGTACAGCACCTCTGATGCGTACATTGAAAACGTTGCCAGAACGCAATTTGACTATATGTTCCCCAATGAAATCCAGATCATTTTCGACAATCCGGAAGCCCTTTACGGCGAAGGAAATGTGCCCTCTCGATAACGGGAGGGTCTTTCTGTCTCTTTTGAAACGAATGTTTTTCGGGCGGAGTGCCCGGTGAAAATGACTACGGAAGAGGTGTTTCACTTGAGAACGGCGGCAATCGGGATCGGTTCCAATTCTCTGCGCATGCTGGTGGCGGATATTGCGCTTGGCGAGCTGCACCGGCTGAAGCGCTACAGGGAAGGCCTGCGCACCTTTGCGGCTTTGGACAATGAGGGAAATATCAGCCAGGAGATGATTGCCCTGACCAGCGAAAAGGTGCGGCAGTTTCATGAGCAAGCCGTTGCCAGCGGCGCGGAAAAGGTGCATCTGTTTGCCACCAGCGCCATCCGGGACGCGGCCAATCAGCAGGAACTGATCCACGCCCTGGAAAACGCCAGCGGCCTTCAGATGGAAATCTGCTCCGGCAAGCTGGAGGCAGAGCTTTCCTATATTGGCGCGGCGGATATGGGCATGTGCGGCATGATCGATATCGGCGGAGGTTCCACGGAGCTGGCCATCGGCCGGGACCTTTCCATGAGCCGCTGTGACAGTTTGCAGCTGGGGGCGGTGCGCCTGCACCGGATGTACGCCATCAACTGTGCCGCGGACGTGTGGCCTGTTGTGGAGCACGCCAAAGAGATCCTGCGTCCTGTGGTGGATACCTTTACTGCGGACGCCATCGAAAACTGGGTGGGCGTGGGCGGCACCTTCACCACCAGCGCCACCGTGGCCCAGAGCATCCCCCACGATGACCGCAGCAACGTGCACGGTTACGTGCTCACCCGGGCGGAGGTAGAGCGACTGGCCCTGGAGCTGGCGGATATGCCCCTGGACAAGCGGCTCCAGCTGCCTTCCATCCAGCCCCAACGGGCGGATATTGTGGTACACGGCATCGCTATCCTGATGGCCTGCATGGATATGCTGCATATTCCCCAAATCCGGGTCAGCGTTTTTGGCAACCTGGAGGGCTATCTGAAGCTGAAATACCTGCGCCAGCAGGGTTGAAATGCACTTTCTGGCGAAATAATGTTCATTTTTTCAATTTTTCTCTTTTCTTTTTCGTGCATATCTGTTAGAATAGTATTCGGTGTATTGTAGATACGTTTATTCACCCGATTCATTTCTGCTGTAGTTTCATGGCAGATGCTGATATCAAACTTACTTAAGGGGGATCTATAATGGCTAATTTCCAAACCAAGGACATCCGTAACATCGCCCTCATGGGGCATGGCAGCGAGGGCAAAACCACGTTGACCGAATCTTTGCTCTTCGCTGCGAAAGCAATTGACCGTCAGGGCCGCGTTGAAGACGGCAACACCGTCACCGACTTTGATCCCGAAGAGATCAAGCGTACTATTTCCATCAGCGCCGCTACCGCTCCCATCGAATGGAAGCAGAAGATGATCAACATCATCGATATCCCTGGCTACTTTGACTTCATCGGCGAGGCCATGGGCCCCCTGCGCGTTGTGGAGACCTGCGGCATCGTGGTGAGCTCCGTTGGCGGCATTTCCGTCGGCGCTGAGAAGGCCTGGAAGCTGGCCACCAAGAACGGCGTTGCCAAGATGTTCATCGTCAACCAGATGGACCGCGAGCACGCTGACTTTGCCAAGGTTGAATCCGCTCTGCGGGACAAGTTCGGCAGCTCCGTCGTGCCGATCCTGCTGCCCATTGGCAACGGCGCTAACTTCAAGGGCGTTGTGAACGTTCTGGAAAACAAGGCCTACGAGCGCACCAACAAGGGCGAGCCCAAGGAAATTCCCGTTCCCGCCGATATGGCCGACGCCATCGAGGCTGCTCTGGAAGAGATTACCGAAGCTGCCGCCAGCGCTGATGAAGAGCTGATGATGAAGTACCTGGACGAAGGCGAACTGACCCACGAAGAGATCCTGGAAGGCTTCAAGGCCGGCATGTTCTCCGGCGAGATCTGCCCCGTTGTGCCCTGCTCCGCTCTGACCGGCGTTGGCGTTGCCAAGCTGCTGGACGTGATTGCAGACTTCCTGCCTTCTCCCAAGCGTTCCGTGTACACCGGTATCAACCCCAAGAACGACGAAGAAGTCACCCGCAAGTGCTCCAACGACGAGCCCTTCAGCGCCTTCGTGTTCAAGACCATCGCTGACCCCTTCGTTGGCAAGCTGAGCCTGTTCAAGGTCATGTCCGGCTCTCTGAGCGGCGCTTCCAACCTGTACAACGCCACCAGCGACAAGACCGAAAAGGTGACCGGCCTGTTCGTGCTCCGCGGCAAGAAGCAGATCGCTACCCAGCAGCTGAACGCCGGCGACATGGGCGCCCTGAACAAGCTGCAGTACACCAACACCGGCGACACCCTCTGCGACGCCGCCAACCCCGTCAAGTACCCCACCATCGAGTATCCCATCCCCTGCATCAGCAAGGCTGTTTTCGCCGTCAAGCAGGGTGAAGAAGATAAGGTGTTCAGCGGCCTGGCCCGCCTGATGGAAGAAGATCCCTCCATCAAGCTGGAAAAGAACGTGGAAACCACCGAGACCTGCCTCTCCGGCCAGGGCGAACTGCATCTGGACGTGATCCGCAGCAAGCTGGCCCAGAAGTTTGGCGCTCAGTCCAACCTGGAAGATCCCCGCATTCCCTACCGTGAAACCATTCGCAAGAAGGTTTCCTGCCAGGGCCGCCACAAGAAGCAGTCCGGTGGCCACGGCCAGTTCGGCGACGTGTGGATTGAGTTCTCTCCCACCGCCGATCCCAGCGTGGACTTCGAGTTTGAAGATGCAGTCGTCGGCGGCGCCGTGCCCCGCAACTTCATCCCCTCTGTTGAAAAGGGCCTGCGCGAGAATATCGTGAAGGGCGTTCTGGCCGGTTATCCCATGGTTGGCCTCCACGCCAAGCTGTACGATGGCAGCTATCACCCCGTTGACTCCTCTGAAATGGCCTTCAAGACTGCCGCCCGTATTGCCTACAAGAAGGGCTGCATGGACGCCAGCCCCGTTCTGCTGGAGCCCATCATGCACGTGGAAGTGACCGTGCCCGATGAATACATGGGCGACGTCATGGGCGACATGAGCAAGCGTCGTGGCCGTATCATGGGCTCTAACCAGGTGGAAGAAGGACAGCAGCTGGATGCCGAGGCTCCCCTGTCTGAAATGTTCAAGTATGCCACCGATCTGCGCTCCATGACCCAGTCCCGCGGCAGCTTCATCATGAAGTTTGAGCGCTACGAAGAAGTTCCCGCCAACGTGGCTCAGAAGATCATCGAGAACGCCAAGAAGGACGAGGACGACGAGGACTAATCCTCCAAAAATGGTTATCAGGCGCACTGCATGGTTTAGGCTGTGCAGTGCGCCTTCCTGCGTATCCCCCTGAAAGGAGCAATGAATCATGATCACAACTGTTTGCATGAATCCTTCCTTTGACAAAACCGCTGCGCTGGACGCCCTGAAGCCCGGTGAGGTGAACCGCTTGAAAGACGTCCGGGTGGACGTGGGCGGCAAGGGCCTGAACGTGGCCGTGGTGCTGTCCCGGCTGAACGTGGGCGTGCGATGCGTCAGCTGCCTGGGCGAGAGCAATGCCAGCGACTTTGAGCGCCTTGTCAAAAAGGAAAACCTGGTGTTTGATTCTTTCACCCTTCCCGGCGAGGTGCGCACCAATTTGAAAATCCTGGACGAGAGCACCCATGCCATTACCGAGCTCAACGAGCCCGGCCCCTCCATGAACGAGGAACAGCTGCAAAGCTTTATCGACCTGCTGAAGGAAAAGACTGCCGACAGTTCCTACGTGGTGCTGGGCGGCCGTCTGCCCGTCGGCTGCAACGAAGACACCTATCGCCGCTGCATGCAGGCCATGGAGGGCAAGCGCTGCGTGCTGGACTCCGCCGGTGATTCCCTGCTGCATGGCATCAAGGAAAAGCCTTACCTGATCAAGCCCAATCTGCCGGAGATTGAAGCCATCGTTCGCAAGGAACTGAAGACTTTGCGGGGCATCCGCGAGGCGGCGCTGTTCCTGATGGAATACGGCGCACAGAACGTGATCGTTTCCATGGGCAAGCTGGGCGCAGTGCTCATCACCCACAACAAAACCCTGTTTGCTCCCGCCCTTTCCGTGGAAGCGAGGTCTACCGTCGGTGCGGGCGACGCCATGATCGGCGGCGTGATGATGGGCCTGGAAAACCATCTCCCCCTGGAAGAAGCCTTCCGCTACGGCGTTGCCGCAGGTGCGGCCAGCGTCATGACCGACGGCACCCAGCTGATCCGCAAGAACGATTTTGACGCGCTGGTGCCCAAGGTCACTGTCCAGGAAGTATGAAACGTCCCATCGAAAAACTGTTTGTCCGCTGCGGGCGGCGGCGGGAATGGATGTACTTTAACGAGTCCATCGCGCTGCTGCCCCGGGAATACTACGGCCAGCTTTCTCAACTGGACGACGCCTGCAGCCTGATTTTTGACATCGTGGATGTGGAAACGGAGCGGGTGGCAGGAGAAATCGCCCTGAGGATGGGGGAGGGGCCTGCCATGTTCTACCTGGGACATGTGGGCTATCATGTGGATCCTCCGTTTCAGGGGCGGCATTATGCCCTGCAGGCCTGCCAGTTGGTCATGCCCGTGTTCCGTCAGTTTGACATGCGTACTTTTGTAATCACAACAGATGTGGACAATCATCCCAGCATCCGCACCTGTGAGCATCTGGGATGCGTGCTGGAATCCACGGTGGACGTTCCCCTGTGGTGCAGCGCAGAGTTCATGATCTCCCGCCGGAAAAGGCGGTACATATGCCGGGTTCCGGATGGAGAATAAGCCTTATTTCATCACGCTTTGCAAAGGAAAAGAGCGATTAAGCCTTTTCTTTTTGCATAATATGGGGTAAAATAGCAGGGGATTTCAGGAAAGGCGGTGTTGTTTTTTGGAAACCACCATCCATGGCTGCTTGCTGAGCTACCAATGGCAGCCGGTAAAAGACAAACCGGTGATTCTGTTTCTGCATGGCTGGGGCTGTGACGGCTCCATTTACTCCTTTATTCAGAACGCTTTCGCAGAAAAGGCGTCTGTTTTGACTGTGGATTTTCCCGGTCACGGAAAGAGCGGCGAACCGCCTCTCCCCTGGGGTGTGGGCGATTATGCAGGCCAAATTCTGGCACTGCTGGACCAGCTTTCCATTGACCGCGTCAATATTGTGGCCCATTCCTTCGGCGGACGTGTGGCCATTCATCTGTCGGCCCATCACCCTGAGCGGGTGGATAAGATGGTCATCACCGGCGGCGCGGGCATCCGCAAGCCCCTCAGCGAGGCCCAGAAAAAGCGCCAGAAGCAGTTCAAACGCATGAACGGTTTCCTGAACAGCCTGAAGAAGATCGGCTTTCTGAAAAAGCCGGTGGAAAAATGGCAGACCGCTCTGCGCAACCGCTACGGCTCGCCGGACTACATCAAGCTGAGCGAGGTCATGCGCGCCACCTTCTCCAAGGTCATCAACGAGGATCTTCTGCCTTTGCTGCCTGAGATCCAGGCTTCCACGTTGCTCATCTGGGGCAGCGCCGACACGGAGACCCCTCTTTGGATGGGCCAGCAGATGGAAAAGGACATCCCGGACGCGGGCCTTGTGGTGTTCGAAGGCCGGAGCCACTTTGCTTTTGTGGAGGAGTGGCAGCGTTTTGTGCTGATTATCAAACCGTTTTTGTTGGGAGGAACTGAGGCTTGAGTCCTACGCGTGTGAACGCAGGCGGCGCGCCCGCTTTGCTTGAACTGGTTGAATTAATGACCCCCAGCTATCTGGATATTCTTGAGACTGCGGTGTATATTCTTGTTCCCGTGCTTTGCTGCCTGTTTGGGGCAAAGGGCATTCTGCACTATTTCCAGCTGGAAAGCTACCAGTTTCCAGGCTATTTCCGTACCCTTGGCCGGAACAAAAAGCATGCTCTTCTTCCTGGAATTGTAGCATTTGTTTTTGTTGTCATCATTCGCTTAGGCGGATATTATGCAAACAATTTCCTTTACGGAGTCGGTTTGTACAACGGTGTGACCCGTGTAGTTGTGTGCGTTTTGATGCTGATTCTTGCCGCTTTGGCAGGACTGCTGATTGCCAAAATTTTCACAGAAAAGAAAGCCAAAAAACCCTTCGTGCTCACCGGACGTGTTAAGCGTCTTTATGTGGTGTTTTTCATTGTGATGACGCTGGTGAGCGTGGCAGAATACTTCATGCTGAGAAGAAACATCCTTACAGGTTTCCGCATCAGCCTCTGGCCCCTGATCCTGCCCTTGGTGGTGGCTCTGGCTGGTCTGCTGGCCTGGCCCATTGAGAAGCTGATCAGCGAATGCTACTTCCGCGACGCCCGCCGCAAGCTGCTTGCCAGCAAAGATCTGATCCGCATTGGCATCACCGGCAGCTATGGCAAGACCTCCGTCAAGCACGTGCTGGGTACCATCCTCAGCGAAAAATACACCACCCTTATTACCCCCGCCAGCTTTAACACTCCCATGGGCGTGAGCCGGGCCATCCGCGAGCGGCTGACCCCCAGCTATCAGGTGTTTGTGGGCGAGATGGGCGCCCGTCATGTGGGCGATATCAAGGAAATGTGCCGACTTGTGAAACCCACCATCGGCATTATCACCTCCGTTGGCCCCCAGCATCTGGAAACCTTCAAGACCATTGAGCGGGTGGCCAAGACCAAGTACGAGCTGATTCAGGGTCTGCCCGAGGACGGCTCCAGTTACTTCTACGACGACGGCAGCTTCTGCCGCAAAATGTACGACGGGACCACCAAGCCCAAGACCCTTTGCGGCGCGGATGATTCTGCCGACGTATGGTTCTCCGATGTGACTGTGTCTCCCGCTGGAAGCAGTTTTATGCTTCACATCCGGGACAAGGGCAGCATCCAATGCCAGACCAAGCTGCTGGGCGAGCACAACATCCACAACATCGTTCTGGCGGCGGCTGTGGCCAATGACCTGGGCCTGAGCCTCAGGCAGATCGCCCGTGGCGTGGAGAAGCTGCAGCCTGTGAAAAATCGCCTGGAGCTGATGAGCAACCCCGGCGGATTCACTATCATCAACGATGCTTTCAATTCCAACCCCGTCGGCGCCAAGGCCGCGCTGGAAGTGCTGAAGCAGTTCCCTGAGCGGCGCATCATCATCACCCCTGGCATGGTGGAACTGGGCGAAAAGGAAGCCGAGTACAATCGGGAGTTTGGCCGGCAGATTGCCGGAGCCGCGGATATTGCCATTATTGTTGGCAAAAACCGGGTCACTCCTATTCTGGAAGGCCTGAAAGAAGCCGGCTTTGACGAAAACAACATGCACCGGGTGGACAGCCTGGATCATTCCACCACTTTGCTGCATAGCCTTGTCAAGCCCACCGATACCGTCCTTTACGAAAACGATCTGCCGGATCATTATCAGGAAGCGTAAGAGAGTCTGGAGGAAAAAACCATGAGCAAGATTCAGTTGGGTGTTATGTTTGGAAGCCGCAGCTGCGAGCACGAAGTATCCATTATCAGCGCCGTGCAGCTGATGCGGGCCGCCCGCACCGCCGATTATGACGTGATTCCGATTTACATCAGCAAGAAGGGGGAATGGTTCACCGGCGCGCCGCTGATGGACATTTCCACCTACACGCCTTTTGACGAAAACCGCAAAGGCATCCAGCGGGTGCAGTTGGACCTGACCGCCGGTTCCCGGGCCCTGACCGCCATTCAGCAGGGCAAGGGCCTCTTTGGCAAGACCGAGCAGGTGGTTGTGGCCCGTCTGGACTGCGTGATTCCCGTGTTCCACGGCATGCACGGCGAGGACGGCTCCGTCCAGGGCCTGCTGGAGCTGTGCAATATTCCTTATGCCTCTTCCGGCATCGGCGCATCTGCCGTGGGCATGGATAAGGTGTACATGAAGCTGTTCTTCCGTGGCTGCGGTTTCCCCGTGCTGCCCGGCGAGTTCTTCCTGCGCCATCAGTGGGACAAGGATCCTGAGGCTGTCATGGACGCCATCGAGGCCAAGCTGGAGTACCCTGTGTTTGTGAAACCCGCCATGCTGGGCTCTTCCATCGGCGTGAGCCGCGCCAACGACCGGGCCAGCCTGAAGGAAGCCCTGGAGCTGGGCTTTGAGTTCGACCGCAAAGTGCTGGTGGAAAAGGGCCTGGTGGATCCCCTGGAGCTGAACTGCTCCGTGCTGGGCTACAACGGCGAAGCCGAGGCCAGCGAGATCGAAATGCCCATTTCCGGCGGCGATCTGCTCACCTTCATGGACAAATACGGCAGCAACTCCACCAAGGGCATGGCATCCCTCAAGCGCGTTCTGCCTGCTCCCATCGAACCCGAACTCAGGGAGAAGATCCGCAGCCTGTCCGTGGACATCTTCAACGCTATGGACTGCAAGGGCGTCGTCCGCATTGACTACATGTTTGATTCCGCTTCTCAGGGAATCTACATTACCGAGATCAACACCATTCCCGGTTCCCTGGCCTTCTACCTGTGGGAGCCCTGCGGCATTCCTTATGCCGACCTGATCGACCGGATGGTGAAGCACGCCATGGAAGCTCAACAGGACAAGGAAGACAGCAACTACGCCTACACCTCTGATATCCTCAATAGCAT
Source organism: Clostridia bacterium (assembly GCA_017937655.1). GTDB lineage: Bacteria > Bacillota > Clostridia > Christensenellales > Aristaeellaceae > Limiplasma. The sequence continues at coordinate 43,919 of JAGBDE010000001.1, forward strand.
TTCCATGGGAGGAAAGGCTGGCACGAAACACGGAGGACTCAAGTCCTGAAAAAAACAAAAGGAGAAAGGTATGAATCTGTCGCAGATCAAAACGCCGGATGATATCCGCGATCTCAGCTTCGAAGAGTGCGAAAATCTGGCCGATGACATCCGCACAAAAATCATACAGACTGTTTCCCAGAATGGAGGACATCTGTCCTCCAATTTGGGCATTGTGGAGATCACGCTGGCCCTCCACCGTGTGTTTCACATGCCTGAAGATAAGATCATCTTTGATGTGGGTCACCAGACCTACGCTCATAAGCTGCTCACCGGCCGTTTCGACCAGTTTTCCACCCTGCGCACCTACGGCGGCCTTTCCGGCTTCCCCCGCAAGGACGAAAGTCAGTACGATATTTTCGAGGCCGGTCACGCCAGCACTGCTATTTCTGCTGCGGTGGGCTTTGCCCGGGCCCGTGACGCCCGGGGCGAGGATCATCACGTGGTGGCGGTGGTGGGGGATGGAGCCCTCACCGGCGGCATGTGCTACGAGGCCCTCAACGATTGCGGCAACAACGGAACGCGTCTTATTGTTCTGCTGAACGACAACGAAATGTCTATTGCAAAGAATGTTGGCGCGCTGAGCCAGCATCTGAGCAGCCTACGGGCCAGCAAAAAATGGAATAAGGCCCGCCACAATATCAAAACCAGGCTGGCCAATACGCCTGTTATCGGCAAGCCGCTGAACAAGTTCATTCACGCCACCTCCACCATGGCCAAGAGCCTGCTGGTCAGCGAAGGTTTTTTCCCGGCGCTGGGCTTCCGCTACCTTGGCCCCATCGACGGCAACGATCAGCAGGCCATTGAGCTAATTCTGAAAAAGGCCAAGAACCTGAAGGAGCCGGTGGTCATCCACTGCGTGACCAAAAAGGGCTACGGTTACAACAAGGCGGAACAGCTGCCCGAGGAATTCCATGGTACGTCGCCCTTTTACCTGGATGGCAAGCATCACGCTTCCGTGCAGGTAAAGTCCAACGGCGAAGTGGCCGCCGAGGAACTGATCCATCTGGCCGAAACGGACAAGTCCGTGCAGGTGGTAACCGCCGCCATGCCCCTGGGAACCGGCACCCACGCCTTTGGCAAGCTGTACCCCGGCCAGTTTTTTGACGTGGGCATTGCGGAAGAGCATGCGGTGACCATGTGCGCTGGCATGGCTGCGGGCGGCCTGAAGCCCTTCTTCTTTGTGTATTCCACCTTCCTGCAGCGGGGCTATGACCAGGTGCTGCATGACGTGTGCATTCAGAAGCTGCCGGTCACCTTTATGCTGGACCGCGCCGGAATCTCCAACGAGGACGGCCAGAGCCATCAGGGCCTGTACGACTTCGCGTACCTCAGGCACATTCCCGGCATGACCATTTTGTCCCCTGCTGACGAAAACGAGCTCCGGCTGACGATCCGTGCGGCGTATGAGTGCGGATCGCCCTGCGCCATCCGATATCCCAAGAATGTGCTTGCTTTGCCGGAAGGATATGCCATCGACCAGTTCCACATCGGCAAATGGCAGGAGCTGCGCAGCGGCAGGGATGCTGTCATCCTCGCCACCGGCAGCATGACCTCCGCCGCCCTGCGGGTGGCTGATATGCTGAAAGAAGCGGGCGTGGAGATGGGCGTGGTGAATGCGTCCACCATAAAGCCTCTGGATGCTAACATGCTGGCCGATGTTCTGGGCCGCAAGGTTCCCGTCTTTACCATGGAGGAACACATGAAGGCCGGCGGTTTTGGCAGCGCGGTACTGGAATTTGCCTCCGCCGAAAAGGGCGAGCATGACATCACCCTGCTTGGCGTGGAGGACGTGTTTGTCCAGCATGGCGATCACGCCCATCTTTTGAAGGACGTTGCCCTAGACGACGAAAGCATCTGCTTGAGGATTCTGAACCACCTGGGAAAGGACGACAAACACAATGGCTGAAAAAGTCAGAGCAGATCTTGCTATGGTACAGCGCGGGCTTGCCCAGAGCCGGGAAGCCGCCCAGGCGCTGATCATGGCGGGACAGGTATACAGCAAGGAAGTCAAGATCATCAAGGCTTCTGAAAAGATTGGGCCGGAGGATGATCTGCATGTGAAAGGCGCGCAGAATCCCTTTGTGGGGCGCGGCGCGCTGAAGCTGGACAAGGCCCTCAGAGTCTTTCAGGCCGACGTGACCGATGTTGTGGCCATGGACATCGGCGCGGCCACCGGCGGCTTCACGGATGTGCTTTTGCAAAATGGCGCCAAGCAAGTGTATGCCATCGACGTGGGATACGGCCAGCTCAGCTGGAAGATCCGCAACGACGAGCGTGTGGTGGTGCTGGAACGCACCAATGCCCGGTACCTGACCCGGGAGCAGATCCCCCTGGTGCCGTCTGTGACGGTGATGGACGTGTCCTTCATTTCCGTGAAGCTGATCCTTCCCAAGGCCGCAGAACTGATGGAAAACAAGGGCCGGTTCTATATCCTGATCAAGCCCCAGTTTGAAGCGGGCCGTGAAAACGTGGGCAAGAAGGGCGTTGTGCGGGATCCTGCGGTACACCGTCAGGTGGTTCAGTCTGTCCGGGACTTTGTGACCACCATGGGCTACCAGATGACCCAGTTGGATTTCTCGCCCATCACCGGGCCGGAGGGCAACATTGAGTACATCGCGGAACTGTTGCCGGAAAACGAAAAAAATGCATCCGTCACCGACGAAACCATCCGTCAGGTGGTGGAAAACGCTCACCAAACCTTGGCAAAATAATTCATGCATGCATAAGCATTCACTATTGAATGCTTATGCATTTTCTGTTATAATATGCAACGAAAGGCAGGCGAGAAAATGCAATCTATTTACCTTGTGATCCATCATCGAAAGCAGAATCTTGAGGACGTTGCACGCCTGCTGGTAAAAGCCCTTTGGGATGCGGGTATTAGTGTATATGCAGAACCCTGGCTCCACAAAAGGCTGGAGAATTGTCCTGACATCCGTCTTGTGCAGGGAGAGGCGTCTCTTTGTGACGCGGTGCTTTCCGTGGGCGGAGACGGAACCTTCCTCCGGGCCAACGCCACCGCCGTGCAGTATGGACTGCCCATTTTGGGCGTGAACCTTGGCACGGTTGGCTTTCTGGCGGAGGTGGAATGGGATCAGCTGCAAACCGCCTGCCAGCAATTGGCCAGCGGTGACTATACCATCCGGGAACGCATGATGCTCAAGGCCGAGCTGGACGGCAGAAGCTGGCTGGCCCTCAACGATGTGGTTCTGAGCCGCGGGGGTTATTCCCGGCTCATCGGCGTAAAGGCTGAGGTGGATGGGGAAGAGGTGGGGCGGTACATTGCCGACGGCCTGATCATCTCCACGCCCACCGGCTCTACCGGCTATTCCCTGTCCGCGGGCGGGCCCATCGTCCACCCGGCGGTGGAGTGCATTCTGCTGACCCCCATCTGCGCTCATTCCCTCCAGCACAGGCCGGTTGTGGCAGCGCCGCAGCACCGTATTGAGCTTTCCCTGGACGATACCCACGCCCAAAGCGTTCAATGCGCCATCGACGGCCAGGGCTTATTTGTCCTGACGGCCGATAAAAAGCTGGTGGTCACCCGGGCCGATCAGCCTGCCCGTTTTATCGAAACCAGGCAGCGCAGCTTCTTTACCACCATCCGATGCAAACTGGCCGAGTGGACCAGATAATTGATACAAGGAGAAACAAGAATGAAGGCATCCAGACAGATCACCATTCTCGAAATCATCAACAGCCGTGAAGTGGAAACCCAGGAAGAACTGGCAGAAGAGCTGAAAAATCACGGCTTTCAGGTCACCCAGGCCACCATCTCCCGGGACATTAAGGAACTGCGCCTGGTGAAGGTGCTGGGTAAAAACGGCACCTACCATTACGCAGCCGCCGGCCGGAACGACAGCGGCCTCAGCGAACGCCTGGCCCGCATGTTCAGCGAGACGGTCATCAGCATCGTCAGCGCGTATAACCAGATTGTGATCCGCACCCTGTCCGGCAGCGCCAACATCGCCGCTGAGGCCATCGACAGCCTGCAGTGGCCCGAAGTGCTTGGCACCATCGCCGGCGATAACACCATCCTGATGATTGTTCGCACCGTGGAGGAGGTCATGCCCCTGATGGAGCGCCTCAACGCCATGATGCACAGGTCTTGACGAAAGGAAGGTACAGGTTATGCTACTGTCGATGACGGTGCGCAACATTGCGCTCATCGAAAGCCTGACCATAGAATTTCATAAAGGAATGACGGTTCTCAGCGGCGAGACCGGCGCAGGTAAGTCCATCATTGTGGACAGCATCAACCTGGTGCTGGGCGAGCGGGCCGACCGGGGGCTGATCCGCTCCGGATGCGAGAAAGCCTCTGTGGAAGCGCTGATCGATATTTCCGATTGCCCCAAGGCCAAGGCTGTTCTGGAAAGCCAGCAGCTGTCCGACGACGGCGGCGTAATTTCCATTCAGCGCGAGATTACCACCACGGACCGAAACGTGTGCCGTGTCTGCGGGGTCATTGTGCCGCTGACGTTCCTCAGGACGCTGTCTGCGCTGCTGGTGGACGTTCACGGGCAGCATCAGCACCAGAGCCTGCTGGACAGCAAAATGCACATGGGCTTTCTGGATTCTTTTGGCGACGCCACGTTCCTGGACAAAAAGGAAGAAGTGGCCACTGCTTACTGTGTCTGGAAGGAAAGCAGCGCCAAGTTCTCCGCCCTGCGCAAGGAAAACGCCCAGCGGGAGGAGCGGCAGGAGTACCTGTCCACCCGCGTCAAGGAACTGGACGCCGTGCAGCTGACCATGGGCGAGGCTGACAAGATCGCAGCAGAGAGGGACTATTTCCAGAGCGCGGAGAAGATCGACAACGCCATGCGCACCGCTTACGGCGAGGTCTATGGCGGAGGACGGGAACAAAGCGCGGCCATCAAGCTCAAGGAAGCGGCCAGCGCCATGCAGTCCATCGGCCACCTGGACGAGAAATTCCAGGCCCTGGGCGCAAGGCTGATGACCGCCCATTATGAGATTGAGGAAATCGGCATTGAGCTGCGGGATCTGCTGGAACAGCAGAATTTTGATCCGGAGCGTTTGGAACAGATGTCCGAGCGGCTGGATACCATCCGCCGGCTGGAACGCCGCTACGGCATGACGGCCGACGAACTGGTCAGCCATCATGAGGAGATCAAGGACGAACTCAGCCGCCTGGGCAACATGGAAGAGCGGCTGCAGCGGGCCGAGATGGACTACAAGCGCAAGCTGGCGGAATACCGAGCCGCGGCTGCAGAACTGACCGAGATGCGCAAGAACCTGGCCACCTGGTTCGAGGGGGTCATGGAAAAGGAACTCAGCGACCTGGGCATGCAGAACACCCGTTTTGCCTGCGTGTTTGAGGCGCTTGAACCCGGCCAGAAGAAGGTTCCTACCGCCGAGGGTGACGACCATATTGCCTTCTATATCGCCCCCAACCCGGGCGAGCCGCTCAAGCCCCTGGACAAGACCGCTTCCGGTGGCGAACTGAGCCGCCTGATGCTGGCCCTGAAAGCCGCAGGCGCCGCCCACGAAGGCATCCCGGTGATGATCTTTGACGAGATTGACACCGGCATCAGCGGGCACATTGCCCAGGTGGTGGCGGAGAAGATGGCGTCCATCGCCGGATTCCATCAGGTGCTGTGCGTTACCCATCTGGCCCAGATTGCCGCCATGGCGGACTACCAGTACCTGGTGGCCAAAAAGGTGGTAGGGGAGAGGACCTTCACCAACGTCACCCAGCTGGACAAACAAGGCCGCATCGACGAGGTGGCAAGGCTCATCGGCGTTAGCAGCGACCAGCAGGAAAGCGGTATCGCCCATGCAAGGGCCATCCTCAACGCGGGCGTCATGTGGAAAAACCAAAACAGGGTGCAAAATCCTTAATTGTTAAAGAAGAAATTACCCTTTCCACCGCATAAGGTTTATGCTATACTCTCAATGGATGCATATGTGAATTCATACAGGAAGGACGATATATCATGAGCATCATTCACCGTTTTCCCGGTGGAATTCATCCCCACGAGGGAAAGGGCGGCAAGGCCGCAACTGCCGGTCTTCCCATTGTGGAAGCCCCGCTGCCTTCCCGCGTAACCATTCCGCTGCAGCAGCACATCGGCGCTCCCTGCAAGCCTCTGGTTCAGAAGGGCGACTATGTGAAGGTTGGCCAGATGATCGGCGAGCCTGTGGGCTTTGTGAGCGCGGCTGTTCACGCCTCCGTTTCCGGCACTGTGGTGGATGTTATGCCCTGCATCGTGGCCAATGGAACCCAGGTCAACGCTGTGGTCATCGATAACGACCATACCGACACCTGGGAAGACCTGACCCCTGTGCAGAACCCCGAAGCCATCACCGCCCAGGAACTGTCTGAGCTTTGCCGCAAACTGGGCATTGTGGGTATGGGCGGCGCAACCTTTCCCACTTCTGTGAAGCTGGCTGTGCCCGCTGACAAGAAGGTGGACACCCTGCTCATCAATGGTGCAGAATGCGAGCCTTACCTTTCTGCCGACCATCGGCTGATGGCGGAGAAGGCTGAGGGCATAGTGTGCGGCGTCCGCCTGGTGAAGAAGGCCCTGAATATTCCTACGGTCAAGATCGGCGTGGAGCTGAACAAGCCTGACGCCATCGACGCCCTGAAAGCCTGCATCAAGGCAGATGATGGCATCGAAGTGATCGGCCTGAAGGTCAATTACCCCCAGGGCGGCGAAAAGCAGCTGACTTACGCCCTCACCGGCCGGAAGGTCCGCACCGGCGGCCTGCCCCTGGATATTGGCGTAATCGTGATGAACGTGGGCACCTGCTATGCCATCTATCGCGCCGTGTACGAGGGACGGCCCGTTATCGACCGGGTGGTGACCGTGGGCGGCACCGTTGCCAAGCCCGCCAACTATCTGGCCCGCATCGGCTCTCCTGTGGAATGGCTGCTGGATACCTCCGAGGGCATGCTGCCTGAGACCCGCATGCTGATCTACGGCGGCCCCATGATGGGCATGGCCATCAGCCGTCATGACATTCCCGTCACCAAGGGATGCAGCGGCGTGCTGGCCCTCGACAAGCTGGCTGCCCTGGCGGAGGAAGGCGCTTGCATCCGCTGCGGACGCTGCGTGGAAGCCTGCCCGATGCTGCTGTCTCCCACCATGCTGGACAAGTACATGCGCAAGGGCATGTACGAGGAAGCTGAACAGGCTGGCGCGCTGAACTGCATGGAATGCGGCGCCTGCACCTGGAGCTGCCCTGCCCGCCGCAACCTGACCCAGAGCTGCCGCGTACTCAAGAAAGTGATTACGCAGCGCAAGAAAGAAGAAGCCGCACTGAAAGGAGGTAAGTAAGCATGAGCCGCAAACTGGTCGTTTCGTCTTCTCCCTTTTTGCGTAATACCTCGGTCACCACCAGGGGCATTATGCTGGACGTGATCATTGCCATGCTGCCCACCGCTTTTGCAGCTGTGTGGTATTTCGGCAAAGGCGCGCTGACATTGATGCTTACTGCCGTCATCTGCTGCGTGGCCGCTGAATGGCTTTATCAGAAGCTGACCCATCAGAAGTCCACCATTTCCGATCTGAGCGCCGTGGTCACCGGCATGCTGCTTGCCTTCAACATGCCCGCCGACGCTCCCTGGTGGATGGCTGCTGTGGGTTCCGTGATCGCCATCGTGCTGGTGAAGCAGATTTTCGGCGGTCTGGGACACAACTTTGTGAACCCTGCCCTGGCTGCCCGTACCATCCTGATGATGAGCTGGACGGTTCTCATGACCGCCCAGGTTCTGCCCGCTGCCGGTGAGTTCTTCGGACTGACCGCCGCAGCCATGGATGCCACTTCCGCTGCCACTCAGGCTGTTGCGACCGCCGCTCCCGCCATCGACGCTGTGGCCTCTGCTACCGTGCAGGCTGTGTCCAGCGCCTCCGGTGCCGTGGACGCTGTGGCTGCTGCCACTCAGGCTGTTGCGACCGCCGCTCCCGCCATCGACGCTGTGGCCTCTGCTACTGTGCAGGCTGTGTCCAGCGCCTCCGGTGCAGTCGACGCTGTGGCTTCTGCTACTGTGCAGGCTGTGTCCAGCGCTTCCACCTCTGTGGACGCTGTGGCTTCCGCTACTGTGGACGCCGTGTCCGTCGCTACGCCTCTTGCTCCCAACGCCTCCGGCTACACCCTCTGGCAGCTGTTCAGCGGCAATATCCCCGGTATGCTGGGGGAAACCTGCAAGCTGACTTTGCTCCTTGGCGGTATCTACCTGATCATCCGCCGGGTGATTGACTGGCGCATTCCCGTTTCCTTTATCGGTACTGCCTTCCTGCTGTTCCTGGCTAAGTACGGCGTGGTTTACAGCGTGGAAAGCGGCGCCAACAACGCCCTCTACCAGCTGCTCAGCGGCGGCCTCATTCTGGGCGCGTTCTTCATGGCCACTGACTACGTTACCTCTCCCATTACCAAATGGGGCCGTGTGATCATGGGCGTTGGCTGCGCGCTGATTCTGTTCCTGATCCGTAACGCCGGAACGTACCCGGAAGGCTGCTCTTTCGCCATTCTGTTCATGAACGTGCTGACCCCCATGATCGACAAATTCACCACCCGGAAGCCCTTCGGAACCGTGAAGCCTGCGAAGGGAGGTGCTCAGGCATGAGCAAGAAGTCCCTCGGAAAGATTTTTATGAACGGCATCATTGACGAGAACCCCACCTTCCGTCTGCTGCTGGGCATGTGTCCCACGCTGGCCATCTCCACCGCCGCCACCAACGGTCTGGGCATGGGTCTGGCTGCCACCTTCGTTCTGGTTTTCTCCAACCTGGTGATTTCCCTTTTGCGCAAGGTGATCCCCGAAAAGGTTCGCATTCCCAGCTTCGTGGTGGTCATCGCGTCCTTCGTGACTATGATCGACCTGCTGCTCAAGGCATTCATCCCGTCCCTGTCTGAATCCCTGGGTATGTACATCCCGCTGATCGTGGTGAACTGCATTATCTTCGCCCGCGCGGAATCCTTTGCCTTCAAGAATGGCCCCATCGAATCCATCTTCGACGGTCTGGGCATGGGCCTGGGCTTCACCATCGCGCTGACCATCCTGTCCGCCATCCGTGAATGCATCGGCGCAGGAACCATCTTCGGCATGCAGGTCATGCCCGCAAACTATCAGCCCATGGCCTTCGCGGTCATGCCCTCCGGCGGATTCATCTTCCTGGGCGTGCTGCTGCTGATTGTCAACGGCCTGATGTCTTACGTTGAAAAGCGCAAGAAAGAAAAGGAAGAGGAGGAGATGATGTTATGATCGATATCATGAAAATCGTCATTGGCGGCGTTCTGGTCAACAACTTCATCATGTCCAAGTTCCTGGGCATCTGCCCCTTCCTGGGGGTGTCCAAGAAGAGCGGAACCGCTTTCGGCATGGGCATGGCTGTTACCTTCGTTATGACCATCGCTTCCTTCTTCACCTGGCTGATTGAGCACTACATCCTCATTCCGCTCGGCCTGAATGCGTTCATGCAAACCATCGCGTTCATTCTGGTCATTGCCTCTCTGGTACAGATCGTTGAACTGGTGCTGAAAAAGCTGAGCCGCTCCCTGTACCAGGCGCTGGGCGTGTACCTGCCTCTGATCACCACCAACTGTGCCGTGCTGGGCGTCGCCCTGCTGAATTCCACTGAGGGCTATACTCTGGTGCAGTCCGTTGTTAATGGCTTTGGTTCTGCCATCGGCTTTACGCTGGCTATCGTCCTGTTTGCCTTCATCCGCGAGCGTCTTGCCACCAGCAATATGCCCAAATGGATGGAAGGTTTCCCCGGCGCACTGATCGCCGCTGGCCTGATGTCTCTGGCTTTCCAGGGCTTCTCCGGCCTGATTTAACAGAAAGGAGCAAGCACAGATGCAAACAATTCTTTATGCCACGCTCATTCTGGGCGGTCTCGGCCTTCTGTTCGGCCTGCTTCTGACCCTTGCCAACAAGGTGTTCCATGTTCCCAGCAACCCCAAGCGTGACGCCATTCGTAACTGCCTGCCCGGCGCCAACTGCGGCGGCTGCGGCTTTGCCGGCTGCGACGCCCTGGCCGACGCCATCGTGGAGGAGAAAGCTCCCCTCAGCGCATGCCCTGTGGGCGGCGCAGATGTTGCCAACCAGATCGCTGAAATCATGGGCGTGGAAGCCTTGCCTGACCAGGTGCGCAATGTTGCCACCGTGGTTTGCCAGGGTACTTTGGACCGCTGCAAGAACAAGTTTGTGTACCACGGCATTCAGGACTGCGTGGCCGCCTCTCTGGTTAACGACGGCAACCGCAGCTGCAAGTATGCCTGCCTGGGCCTTGGCACCTGCGTGAAGGCCTGCAAATTCGGCGCTATCACCATTGACGAGCACAGCAAGATCGCCAAAGTGGATCCTGACAAGTGCCAAAGCTGTGGCGCTTGCGTGAAGGCCTGTCCCAAGGGCGTGCTGAGCCTGCAGCCCGAGACTGTTCCTGTCCGCCTGCTGTGCCGTGCCGCCGAAGAAGGCTTCCTGGTCAGCGATAACTGCAAGATCGGCTGCATTGGCTGCGAGCTGTGCGCTAGCGCCTGCAAGTTCGGCGCCATCACCATCGTCAACCACCTGCCTGTCATCGACATGAACAAGTGCGTGGGCTGCATGATGTGCGCTGAAACCTGCCCCAACGGTTCTCTCTGGGGCGATTTTGACAACCGGAAGATCGCTGAGATCGACCGTGATCTGTGCATTGGCTGCACCATCTGCAAGAAGACCTGCAAGTTTGAAGCCATTTCCGGTGAACTCAAGCAGATCCACGAGGTCAACGAGGCCTGCACCGGCTGCGGCGAATGCGCCAAGAAGTGCCCCAAGAAGGCCATTACGCTTTCCGTGCGCAAGCATGTCCGCGATGCAAACGCCAAGGTTGGTACCACCATTGTGGATGCTGCGGTTCCCAAGAACTAACGCCTGACCGGCTGAAGGATGGTCACGGGGCCAAAAGCCGCGGATCATCCTTCTTTTTTATGAATTTGAAAAGATGGGGGAGAGGCCTCTATGAAATTGGGTATTATCGGCGCGGGCAATATGGGCGGAACCATATTGAAGACCGCCATCAACAGCAGCTATGTCAATGCCTACGAAACCAATGTGTACGATATCAGCCAGGAGCAGATCCAGAAGCTGACCGACATGTATCCCATCCGGGTGATGGAAAGCGCGGCGCGGCTGGTGATCGAAAGCGAATGCATTTTGCTGGCGGTGAAGCCGCAATTCATGAAGGGCGTTCTGGACGAGATCCAGCGCCATGCCAAGAACAAGCGGTTTATTTCCATTGCGGCGGGCTGGACCCAGGCCATGCTGGCGGAAGGGCTTAACGCCAAGGATTCCAACCCGCAGATCCTTCGTGTCATGCCCAACACCCCTGCGCTGGTTGGCGCGGGCTACACCGCTTTCTGCGAGGAAACTACCTTCAACAGCCTTTCTCTGAACTGGGCCAAGGGATTATTCTCTTGCCTGGGCACGGTGCAGACGGTGCCTGAAAAGCTGTTTGATGCGGTGGTTGCCGTGTCCGGCAGCAGCCCTGCCTATGTGTATATGTTCATCGAGGCCATGGCCGACAGCGCCGTGAAGCTGGGCATGCCCCGGAAGATGGCCCTGCAGGCCGCAGCCCAGGCCGTGTTCGGCTCTGCCAAGATGGTGCTGGAGTCCACCGACCATGTGGCCAAGCTGAAGGACGACGTGTGCTCTCCCGGCGGAACCACCATCGAGGCGGTGCAAGTGCTGGAGGAGAACGGCTTCCGCGGCACCGTGATGAAGGCTATGGAAGCCTGCGCCAAGAAAAACCACGCCATGGGCCTAAAGTATGAACGGAGACAGACTGAAAAATGAGCGAAATCAAACGTCATGTGGAAATCTATACCGACGGCGCCTGTTCCGGTAATCCCGGCCCCGGGGGATGGGGGTGCATCCTCAGCTTCAAGGGAAAAACCAAGGAAATGTCCGGCTTTATGGCGGATACCACCAACAATCGTATGGAGATTTTCGCCATCATCAGCGGTCTGGGAGCCCTGAAGGAGCCCTGCGTGGTGGACGTATATTCGGATTCCGCGTATACTGTCAACGCGTTCCGGGAAGGCTGGTTGGAGAAGTGGCAAAAGAACGGCTGGATCAACAGCAAGAAGGAGCCGGTGGAAAACACCGACCTGTGGAAGCTGCTTTTGACCATCATCCGGAAGAAGGGACATGAGGTGACCTTCCATAAGGTGAAGGGTCACGCCGATAATCCCTGGAATAATCGCTGCGATGAGCTGGCAACCGGCGCCATTGCGGAATACCGGAGGATCAACAGCACGGAAAGTGAGTAATGGCTTGACTTTCCGGCGAGATAGGGGTATACTGGAGTAAATCTTTTCGCTAAAGAATACTTTTACGAAAAGATACAACCAAAAACAAGGATGGGGGGGCTGAGTATGGCCACGGAGAGCTATCAGGAGCATTTGGCGGGCATTCGCACTGAACGCACCCGGGACATGCTGCGAAATCTTCCTGCGTCCTGTTCGGACTTCATCACCAGCATCACCATGACCACCAGTCCCCTGACCCGCATGGCCTACACGATCGATTTAGGGACGTTTTGCGACTTTGCGGTCCGGGAAATCCCCTACTTCGCCGACAAAAACCCCTCAGAATGGACCGATGAAGATATCGACCATTTTTGCGCCAAGGATCTCCACACCTATTCGGACTACCTGACCCTCTACTTCAAGCGTTCCGATGACGACGACCCGGACGCTTCCGCCAAGATGCTCCGCAATCACGAATGCGGCGTCATGCGCAAGCTGTCCTCCCTGCGGTCGTATTTTGATTTCCTGTTTAAGGCGGAACGGATCAAAAGCAACATTGCCGCGCTGGTTTCCCTGCCAAAACTGCACGAAAAGCCCATTTTATATCTGATCGGCGAGGAAGTTGACCGTCTGCTTTCCGTGGCCGCAGAAGGCACCGCGCTAACGGATCGTCAGCAGAAATTTCACAAACTGACCAAGACCCGGGACGTGGCCATTCTGATGCTGTTCCTGGGCACCGGCATCCGTGTCAGCGAGTGCGTCAGCATTGATATGGACGATTTGGACTTCCACCTGAACGCGGTTCTGGTCACCCGCAAAGGCGGCAATCAGGTCATTCTGTATTATCCCCAGGAAGTGGCCGACGCGCTGAAGGCCTATCTGGAAATCCGGAAAACCATTGAGACCGATGCAGAAAACAGCAAGGCCCTGTTTTTGTCCCTGCAAAAAAAGCGGATCTCGCAGCGGGCCGTGCAGCTGATGGTGAAAAAGTATTGCTCCATCGCTGTGCCGCTGAAAAAGCGCATGAGTCCCCATAAGCTGCGCAGCACCTATGCCACCCGGCTCTATCAGGAAACGGAGGACATCTACCTGGTGGCGGATGCCTTGGGCCATTCCGACGTCAACACCACCCGGAAGCACTACGCCGCCATGAGCGATCGCCGCCGCCGGGAGGCTGCCATGAACGTGCATTTGCCCGAAATGACAGAAAATTCAGAATAATCTGAATAAAAGTGGAAAAAAACATGAAAACATGCGTTCCCCACTCTTGCCAAACATGTGTTCTTGTGTTATGCTGAAGGCAGACTGGAAAAGGATGTGATGTCGCTTGAGTACTACCCGCGGTGATACCCAATCGAGAATTTTAGCATACATCGAGGCTGCAACCCTGCAAAATGGCTATCCGCCCTCTGTCAGGGAAATTTGTGATGCCACCGGCCTGAAAAGCACCTCCACGGTGCATGGGCATCTGATCCGCCTGGAAAAGAAGGGCCTTCTCAACCGCAATTCCATGAAACCCCGGGCCATTTCTATCCCGGCCGATCACAAGGCTTATCGGTCCGATATGGTCAGCGTGCCTGTGGTGGGTACGGTTGCGGCCGGCACGCCCATTCTGGCAACGGAAAACATCGAGGAATACGTTTCCCTGCCCCAGACCATGCTGGGCGAGGGTGAGCATTATATTCTCGGCGTTCGTGGAGAAAGTATGATTGAGGCCGGCATCATGGACGGCGATTTCATCGTGGTCAAGAGCCAGCCCCGGGCCTACAATGGCGATATCGTTGTGGCCATGATCGAGGACGAAGCCACCGTGAAGCGCTTCTTCCGCGAGAACGGACACATCCGCCTGCAGCCGGAAAACTCCACCATGGATCCCATCATTGTGGACGATGTGACCATTCTGGGTAAGGTGGTTTCCCTGTACCGGGTGTTCTAACAATTCACAACTGGAGATGGCATTATGCAAGCACGCATTGCTGTGGTTGGAGGCTGCAACGTTGATATTTCCGCAACTTCCGCCATTTCTCTGATCTTCCAGGATTCCAATCCTGGCAACGTGAAAATCGCCCTGGGCGGCGTGGGCCGTAACATCGGCGAGAATCTTTTGAGGCTTGGCCATCAGGTGCAGCTTCTTGCGCCCTTGGGTCGAGATCGTTTCTATCAGCAAATTCTGGATCAATCGGACGAAATCGGCATGGATCTTTCCCAGTGCCTGGTTCTGGACGACCGATCCACTTCCACCTACATCTGCATCAATCATCCCAATGGCGATATCGCCCTGGCAGTTTCTGCCATGGACATTCTGGACGAGCTGACTCCCACCTGGCTGGAAACCAAGCTGGATCTGCTCAATCAGGCCGACTATGTGGTGGTGGATTCCAACCTGACGGAGGACGCGCTGCGCTTTCTGGCGGAAAACTGCACCTCTCCCCTATGCGCCGACGCGGTTTCCAGCAAGAAAGCTGAGAAGCTGCGCTGCATTTTGCCGTCCCTGCATTTCCTCAAGGTCAACCAGATCGAAGCGGAAGTGCTGACCGGCATGCCCCTCGGCGACCAGTATTCCGTTCGCAAGGCCTCTACCCTGCTTCATTCCATGGGCGTGAAGAATGTGGCCATCACGCTGGGCAACAACGGAGCCTTCTTCTCCACCCAGTCCGCCAAGTTTGCCCTTCCCCCATATTTCTTCAACACGGTCAATTCCACCGGCTGCGGCGATGCCTTCTTCGCGGGTGCGCTGCACGGCCTCATCAACGAGAAAACCGCCCTGGAAACCCTTCGTTATGGGCTGGGCATGGCCTCCATCTGCGCCGGCTCCGAGTTGGCCGTCTCTCCGGAGGTTTCTGTCCAGCAGCTGGAAAACACCCTCAACATGCGCCGAGGAGATTTGATGATATGAACCTGAAAAACTACCTCTGGGTTTCCGAGGAAGTCCAGGAAGCCCTGAAGAACAACCAGCCTGTGGTGGCTCTGGAATCCACCATTATTTCCCACGGCATGCCCTATCCCCAGAACGTGGAAACCGCGCTGAGCGTGGAAAAAATGGTGCGGGACAACGGTGCCGTGCCTGCCACTATTGCCATCCTGCATGGCAAGATTTGCGTAGGCATTTCCCCGGAGCAAATTGAATACCTGGGCAAAAAGGGCCTGCAAGTGACCAAAGCCAGCCGCCGCGACCTGCCCGTGCTTCTTTCCCGGGGCGAGGACGGCGCTACCACTGTGGCCACCACCATGATCGGCGCAAGCCTGGCGGGTGTGAAGGTATTCGCAACCGGCGGCATCGGCGGCGTGCATCGAGGCGCAGAAACAACTATGGACATCTCCGCCGACCTGGAAGAACTGGCCCAAACCAACGTCAACGTGGTCTGCGCCGGCGCCAAGTCCATCCTTGACCTGGGCCTGACCCTGGAATACCTGGAAACCAAGGGCGTGACGGTCATCGGCTATCAAACCGAGGAACTGCCCGCTTTCTACTGCCGCAAGAGCGGTTTTCATGTTGATTACCGCATGGACACTCCTGCGGAAATCGCTGGCGCTATTGCCGTAAAAGATGCCTGCGATCTCAAGGGCGGTCTGCTCATCACCAACCCCATCCCCCAGGAATACGCTATGCCCGAAGAGGCCATGACCGCCTGTATTGACCAGGCCATCGAGGAAGCCAATCAGCAGGGCATCAAGGGGAAGAACATCACGCCCTTCCTTCTGGATCGCATCAAAACCCTGACCGATGGCAAGTCCCTGGCTGCCAACATCAAGTTGGTTCTCAACAACGCCAAGCTTGGTGCGCAGATTGCCACGGAGCTTTGTAAATTGAAAGATTAAGATTTGTGGCTCTGCCCTTCCACAAAAACCCCACCGCGTTACTGTGTAACACGGTGGGGTTTTTGTTTCGCTGTTCAATCAAAGAACGATTATTCCTCGTCCTCAGACTCAATCATATCCGGATCGGGTTCCTCGAACGCCTCAAGATCATCGATGTCAACAGGGCCGTTGATGCTGAAAAACGCATTCGTCAGATCGCAGGCTTCCTCGTACCGCTCATAGGGCACATAGAAATACTGCCGTTCAAAGCTGGCGCCCAGGTAGGTAGCCAAAGCCGCGCCCAAGGAAGAACGCCTTCTGAAAGGAATCTGATGCTCCCGCAGCAAATCGGCCAGCATTTCCCCAAACATGGTATCGAGAATGGTCACCAGGCACTCATCGTCAGGCTTTGGCTCCCGAAGATGGCGTCTGCCGCAGTCCGGGCATACATCGTATTCCGTAACGACGTGGCATTTCTCGCAATACATGGACTTCCCCTCCCCTATCTCATTCCTCTGAAAAACAAGGCCCCCGGAAAACCGGAGGCCTTGCGATAACCATTACAGGTAGAGATCTCTCTGCTCGTAAGTGGTGTGGAGCAGCTCGTGAGCCTTGTGACTGTTGGGCTTGCCCAGGAATTCATCGTAGATCTGCTTGATCTCGGGGTTCTCGTGGCTCTTGCGGAGGGTCTTGGCCTCGTCCTCAGAGTAGAGAGCCTGAGCGCGCTTGGTGCGGATGTCTTCCCAGTTGCGGATCTGGGCGGACACAATGGGCTGACCGCCGCCATTGACGCAGCCGCCGGGGCAACCCATGATCTCGATGAAGGTGTAGTTCTTCTCGCCGTTCTTGATCATGTCAAGCAGCTCGGCAGCCTTGCCGGTGCTGCTGGCCACAGCAACGTTCACATCCAGGTCGCCAACCTTCACGGAAGCTTCCTTGATGCCTTCCATGCCGCGGACGGCAGTGAAGTTCACGTTCTCCAGGGTCTCGCCGGTGATGACTTCGTAAGCGGTACGCAGGGCAGCTTCCATAACGCCGCCGGTGGTGCCGAAGATAACGGCAGCGCCGGTGCTGGCGCCCATCAGGCTGTCAAAGTCTTCATCTTCCAGAGCGGTGAAGTTGATGCCGGCTTCCTTGATCATCTTGGCAAGCTCACGGGTGGTGATGACGTGATCCACATCGAACAGGCCGTTGTTGCTCAGCTCAGGACGCTTGGCCTCGAACTTCTTGGCGGTGCAGGGCATGACGGAAACCACAACGATGTCCTTGGGGTCGATGCCGGCCTTCTGGGCATAGTAGGTCTTGATCATGGCGCCGGCCATCTCGTGAGGAGACTTGCAGGAGCTCAGGTTGGGCAGGAATTCGGGATAGTAGTGCTCGCAGAACTTGATCCAGCCGGGAGAGCAGCTGGTGATCATGGGCAGCACGCCGCCGTTGGTCACGCGGTCGATCAGCTCGTTGGCTTCTTCCATGATGGTCAGGTCAGCAGCAAAGTCGGTGTCGAACACCTTGTCGAAGCCCAGACGGCGCAGAGCAGCGGCCATCTTGCCAGTCACGCTGGTACCGATGGGCATGCCAAACTCTTCGCCCAGAGCAGCGCGGACAGCGGGAGCGGGCTGCACCACAACGTGCTTGGTGGTGTCGTTGATGGCGGCCCAAACTTCCTTGGTGTTGTCCTTCTCGGTCAGAGCGCCAACGGGGCAGGCAGTGATGCACTGGCCGCAGTTGATGCAAGCCATCTGAGCCAGCTTCTTCTCGAAGGGGCTTTCGATAGCGGTCTTGAAGCCACGCATAACGGGGCCGATAACGCCGATCTTCTGCACATTGGCGCAGGCGCCCACGCAGCGGCGGCACAGCACGCACTTGTTGTTGTCGCGCACAATGCTCACAGAAGTATCGTCGATAGCATAGGTGCTCTGAGCACCGGCGAAACGATCGCCGTCTTCCACGCCCAGTTCCTTGCACAGAGCCTGCAGTTCGCAGTTCTGGCTGCGCACGCAGCTGAGGCACTTCTTGTCGTGGTTGGACAGGATCAGTTCCAGGTTCATCTTGCGGGCTTCACGCACGGCGGGGGTGTTGGTCTTCACAACCATGCCGGGGGTGCAGGGCAGCACGCAGGCGGCCTGCAGGGCACGTCCGCCGCAGTCCACAACGCACAGACGGCAGTTGCCGGTCTGGTTGATGTCCTTGAGGAAGCAGAGAGTGGGAATATTGACATTGGCTTTACGAGCCGCTTCAAGCACCGTCGAGCCAGCAGGAACTTCTACCTGCACGCCGTCGATGGTGACAGTAATCATCTGTTCCATGATGGATCCTCCTTATAGCAGAACTTAGTGCTTCTCGATAGCGCCAAAACGGCACTTCTCCATGCAGGCGCCGCACTTGAGGCACTTGGCAGTGTCAATCACGTGCTGTTCCTTCACGGTACCGGTGATAGCGCCGGCGGGGCAAACCTTGGAGCACAGAGTGCAGCCACGGCACTTGTCGGTGATGACATAGTTGAGCAGCTTCTGGCAGTGATGTGCGGGGCAGCGCTTCTCGTAAATATGAGCTTCATACTCATGACGGAAGTACTTCAGGGTGCTCAGCACGGGGTTGGGAGCGGTCTGGCCGAGGCCGCACAGAGCGGTCTTCTTGATGTTCTCGCCCAGGGTTTCCAGCTTCTCGATGTCGCCGGGTTCGCCCTTACCTTCCACGATGCGTTCCAGGATCTCCAGCATGCGCTTGGTGCCGATACGGCAGGGAGTGCACTTGCCGCAGCTCTCGTCCACGGTGAAGTCCAGGAAGAAGCGAGCGATGTCAACCATGCAGTTGTCTTCGTCCATGACGATCATACCGCCGGAACCCATCATGGAGCCGATAGCGGTCAGAGAGTCATAGTCGATGGCGATATCCAGGTTCTCAGCGGGGATGCAGCCGCCGGAAGGACCGCCGGTCTGAACAGCCTTGAAGGCCTTGCCGTTGGGGATGCCGCCGCCGATCTTGTAGATAACATCACGGAGGGGAGTACCCATGGGAACTTCCACCAGACCGGTGTTGTTGATCTTGCCGCCCAGAGCGAAAACCTTGGTGCCGCTGTTGCCGGGAGTACCAATGCTGGTAAACCAGTCAGCGCCGTTGAGGATGATCTGGGGAATGTTGGCGTAGGTTTCAACGTTGTTGATGTTGGAGGGCTTGTCGAACAGGCCGCGCACAGCGGGGAACGGAGGCTTGGGAGTGGGCTCGCCACGGCCGCCTTCGATGGAGTGCATCAGAGCGGTTTCTTCGCCGCACACGAAAGCGCCGGCGCCCAGACGGATGTACATATCGAAGTTGAAGCCGGTGCCGAAGATGTCCTTGCCCAGCAGGCCGTATTCGCGAGCCTGGTCAATGGCCAGCTGCAGACGCTTCACGGCGATGGGATACTCAGCACGGACGTACACATAACCTTCGGAAGCGCCGATGGCATAGCCGCCGATGGCCATAGCTTCGATGACGGAGTGGGGGTCGCCTTCCAGGATGGAACGATCCATGAAAGCGCCGGGGTCGCCCTCGTCAGCGTTGCAGATGATGTACTTCTGGTCGGCCTTGGAAGCTGCAGCAAACTGCCACTTCTTGCCGGTGGGGAAACCGCCGCCGCCACGGCCGCGCAGACCGGACTTGATCATTTCCTGGATGACGTCCTCGGGGGACATCTCGGTCAGGACCTTGCCCAGGGCCTTGTAGCCGTCGAAAGCGATGTATTCATCAATGTTCTCAGGGTCGATACGGCCGCAGTTACGCAGAGCCAGACGCATCTGAGGACGGTAGAAGTCGATGTCTTCCAGAGTGGTGTGGGTTTCTTCTTCTTCAGCCTTCTCCTTGTAAACCAGGTGGTTCACAATACGGCCCTTCAGCAGGTGCTCGGTGACGATTTCGTCAACGTCTTCCACCTTGATACGGCTGTAGAAGGTGCCTTCGGGATAAACGATGACCACGGGGCCGGCTTCGCACAGACCGAAGCAACCGGTGCGGACAACCTTAACTTCCTTATCCAGCCCGTTGGCAGCGAGCTGTTCTTCAAAGCGCTTGATCAGCTCAGCAGAGCCGCTGGACGTGCAGCCCGTGCCGCCGCAAACAAGCACATGAGCGCGAAAAAGATCCATGTTAGTTCCTCCTTAGCGTAATCCTTATTTGCCTTCGGCGGCGCCGATGGTGTATTCAGTCACCACGTGACCGTTGACGATGTGCTCGGCAACGATACGGCTGACCATGTCCGGATTCACCTTCACGTAGGTGACCTTTTCCTTGCCGGGAACGATGACGTCCAGCATGGGCTCCAGACGGCACATACCAATGCAGCCGGTCTGAGAAACGGTAACGTTCTTCAGGTTGCGCTTCTGAGCTTCTTCAACGAATTTCAGCATGACGGGACGGGCGCCGGCAGCGATGCCGCAGGTGGCCATACCAACCACAACGCGGATTTCGTCTTCGCCTTCCACGCGGGTACCAACCTTACTCAAAGTCTTTTGACGGATGGCTTCCAGTTCTGCCAGAGATTTCATTGTTACACCTCCAAGATCGGTTTGAATTCTTCATCAATACTTTCTTTCATCCATGCGCTGATGTCCGATTCATTCAGGCTGATGCCCCCAACGGCCTCGCGAACCATGCGGGTATCGAAGTAGGCTTCGCTTTTAGGCGACTTGGCCTTGAACACGAACTCAGGACGGTCTGGATTCAGAATGACGAGGGTCAACAGCGAATCGCAGATTTCCCCCATGGGGATACAATCGATGTTTTTCAGATCGAAGCTGGCGCTGATGGTGGTGCCCACCCCCACCTCGCTGGTGAGGGAGAAGCTGCCGCCGGCCATTTCGCTGCTCTGTTTCAGCATCGGGATGCCAAGCCCAACCTTCCGGGTGGTCCGGGTGGTGGTGAATGGGTCGGTCACCTTTGCCAGAAACTCGGCAGACATGCCACAGCCGTTATCCTCCACGGTGAAGGTGAGAAGATCGTTCTCATCCCTGGTGAAGGAAACGGTGATCAGCTCTGCATTCGCTTTGATGCTGTTTTGGACAATGTCCAGAACATGCATGGACAAATCCCGCATAACTTAGCCCTGATACTTGGCCAGGATGCCGGGGATTTCTTCGGGCGTGAGACGTCCGTAGACTTCGTCGTTGATCATCATAACAGGGGCCAGACCGCAGGCGCCCAGGCAACGGGTAGCCTGGATGGTGAACTTGCCATCAGGAGTGGTGCGACCCACTTCGATGTTCAGCTCAGAGGCCAGCTTGTCGAGAACCTTCTGGGAACCCTTGACGTAGCAAGCAGTACCGAGGCACACGCCGCAGACGTACTCGCCCTTGGGCTCCAGAGAGAACTGGGAGTAGAAGGTGGCTACACCATAGACTTCGCTAAGGGTAACATTCAAACCTTCAGCAATGATTTCCTGCACATCCAGCGGAACGCATCCGAAGATGGCCTGAGCTTCTTGGAGCACGGGCATGAGACCGCCCTTTTGATCCTTGTGCTCCTCGATGACCTTTGCCAGCTGTTCAAACTTTTCAGTATTGTTGGACATGGCAACCGAGACCTCCTTGTTTTGTAATGCAAAACAGCGTGCATTTGTAATTGCACAAAGCATATATATTCTAACACATGCTTAAGCAAAATGCACGCTTTTTTCGCAAAGATTGATAAAATTTTATCTTTTTGCTGATGTAAAGTTTTTGTTATGACAGCTTACTTTTCAGCGATTCAAAAACTCCGCTCAAAGAATTTTCTTTCACATCCAGAAAAAACTCTGGTCCGTGGAGGGCGTCCAGGCGATGAGCGTCGCTGGAATGAAGCTGAAAACGACCCTTGGTGGCATAGGCGGGACAGTCCACCCCGGGATAGACCTCGATCATGGGAAACTGCGGCAGGAAGGGCATCAGGCCCAGCGCGCCGATCATGCCGTTGCTGCCCCGGTTGATATGGGCAGGCACAACAATTCCCCCATGCTTTTCAATCAAAGCGGAAACCTCATCCACGCTGAGATCCGTGGCGTTGATCAGCAGCTTCTCCAGCGTACCGATGACCTCATCTTCATCGCCGATCAGGTTCTGATTGCCGAACAGATCGGCCTTGTTCATGATGTCCGGCAGATGGCTGTAGACCTCGTCCCCCGCTGCCAGCGCTGCTTCCAGGGACGGGAAATAGCCCAGAATGTGCACGTCTTCCTTGCTGGAAATCTCCATTCCGGGCAACACCGTCACCCCGTAAGCATCCCCTGCGGCCATGGCCTGGGGCAGGTTCCGGGTGGTGTTATGATCGGTCAGAGCAATGGCGTCCAGGCCCATGACCTTGGCCATGCCCACCAGGTTCCAGGGGGTCATTTCGTCGTCCCCGCAGGGGGACAGGCAGCTGTGGATGTGAAAATCGTAGCTGATTTCCATATTACCGGCCGGGAACCGCCACGCCTGCCTTGCACATGATGCCGCAGACTTCATAGGCGGTCTTTTCGGTGGACAGAATGGGCATGCCTTCTTCCAGGGCCTTGGCCAGGGTGGCGTCCTCAGGCTCCACGCCTTCCACCAGGATGACGCATGCCATTTCCATCAGCACGGAAACCGCAATCACGTTCACATGGCTCTGCACGGTGGCCCAGCCCATGCCCTGCTTGCCGTGGGCAAGAACCCAGCTCAAAAGATCGCAGCTGTAGCCGCAGGTCACTTCGCCTTCCAGGCTCACTTCCTTGGTCAGGTTTTCCGCTTCCAGCAGGTGCATCAAATCGACAACTTTCATGGGTATCTCTCCTTATTCTCTGGTTGTATTGGACAGTTCCACCATTTTCTGGGCCATGATCTTCAGCTGATCCTTCAGCATGTGAATGCAGTCCATCTTGGTGGCAAAACCGCGGACGATGTCCTCGGCAAAGGTACGGCAGGTGGGGCTTCCGCAGCTGCCGCAGTCATAGCCGGGCAGGCTGCGGACAATCTGCTCCATCTCCTCCATCTTGCGCATGGCTTCGATGATGTCGTCATCCAGGCGCATGACGCTGTTGGGGGTGATGGGACGCTCCGTGTAGAGGTTGTACTTGGTCAGGTAGGAGGCTTTCACGGCCTCGTCCGGGTGGGTGAAGTCGCAGCCGCTCATCAGCGCGCGGATGGCATTGCGGGCGATATAGCTGTTCTCAAACGTGAGGGGTCCGCCCACGCAGCCGCCGGTGCAGGCCGCGCCTTCGAAGAAGACCAGATCTCGCAGCTTGTTGTTCTCAATCTCCTCCAGCACGCGGATCACGTTTTCGATGCCGTCCACCGCCATGCTGTGTTCCGGGGCAACGGCAGCCATTTCGCCGCCGCTCTTGGCCCAGCCCACGCCGTAAGCCGTGGAAGTGGCCCGCTCCGCATGCAAGGTGAAATTCTTCATGCTGCCCGCGAGCAAGCCATAAATCTCGATCATGGAAATGGCGCCGTCGCAGGCGGACTGCTGCAGGGTCAGCGGATTGCGGATGGCCGTCACCTTGGCGGCGCAGGGCGTGATGAAGAAGCAGCCCACGTCGCCCGGGTCAACGTCGTGCTTTTTGCAGAACTCCTTCCGGGCCACCATGGCGGCAACCTCCATGGGCTGGCGGATATCCACCACATGGGAGATCAGCTCCGGGAAGCGGGAACGGATCAGCCGCACGATGACCGGGCAGGCAGAAGAAATCAGCGGGAACTGGTCGGGCGTGGCGTTGCGCATGTTTTCCCGGATGGCCCGGGTCACGATATCCGCGCCGGTGGCAACCTCGAACACATCGTCAAAACCAATTTTCAGCAGGCCCTCCAGAATCTGGGAGCGGTCAATCTTGCCCTTGAACTGGCCGTACAGGGACGGAGCAGGCAGAGCGATCTTGTACTTGAAACGTTCGATCACGGACAGCGGATCGGTCTGGGCGTACTTGGCGTGATAGTCGCACACGCGGATGCACTCGCCGCAATCAATGCACCGTTCGTTGATGATGTGCGCCCGTCCGCCACGGATGCGGATAGCCTCCGTGGGGCAGCGTTTCAGGCAGTTGGTACAGCCTTTGCATTTATCCTTGTCCAATCTGACTGAATGGAATTTACTCTCGTTCATTATGGAATCCTCCAAAATAGCGGGAAAAAAATCAGGCAATCTGGAAACCCATCTGGATGGTGGTGCCCACGCCCACCTCGCTGGTAATATCGAAGCTGTCCGCATTGCGCTTCATGTTGGGCAGACCCATACCGGCGCCGAAGCCCAGGTCTCTGGCTTCCTCGCTGGCGGTGGAGTAGCCCTCCTTCAGGGCCTGGCTGATATCGGCAATGCCGGGACCAACGTCCTTGGAGATAAGCACGATGCTCTTGGGGGTCATTTCCATGATCAGCTCTCCCCCATGGCTGTGAATGATCAGGTTCAATTCCGCCTCATAGCTGGCCACGGCAATGCGCCGCAAAATGGCGCTGTCAATGCCCAGCTGCTTCAGCTTGCGCTTGATGCGGGCAGATGCATCGCCGGCCGATTCATAAGCCGCCGTTTGAACGGGATAACTGTCCCGGATAATGTAGTCCGCCAAAGCTCACACCTTCTTTCGTATAGGTCAGGCGCCAGTGCGTTTGCTGGTGCCGGGGATGCCTGCGCCGTAAAGCAGGCCGCAGGCCACATAGGTGGTGTGCTCAGTGGCAAGCACGCAGATGCCAAGCTCCTTGGCCTCTTCCAGTACATCCTCCGGCGGGATCTTTCCCCGGGCAAAAATGATGCAGTGAATATCCAGCATTTCCGCGGTACGCATCACGTGTACGTTGGTCAGGCCGGTAATGAGAAGGGATTTGTCCTTCACAAAGGCCAGCACGTCGCTCATGAGATCGCTGCCGCAGGCAGAACGGACTTCCTCGTCCAGCTTTTCCTCTCCGCAAAGTACCTTGGCGTCCAGGATTTTGATCAGATCCCGAATGGTTATCATAGCATAAACCTCCTGTAGCTTATAGCGAATCCCTCAGCTGCCACAACAGCCGGATGGAGCGCAGCGTTTGGTATTTGACTCTCTGCCCAAGGGCGGCAGAGCTGTCCGATGCATTTAGCGATTCCACAAAGGCGGAATAGTCACGGAAAAAGTCAATCAGCTGCTGAACGGCAGCATTTCTTGGCTGGGTGAACCGCTGCTGCAGCCTGAGCGCCACCAGATCCAGCTGCTCTTTTTGGTTCATCAGCCGGGCGATGGCTTCCTCATTGCTGATCTCCTGCCTGTCCAGGATGACGGACAGTTCCTGCAGCCCCGCCACCGCATCCTCTGCATGGAGGAAACCGGCTTCCAGTATATCCAGTTGGCCCTTCATACCGCCAAGGCGAAGATGGATTTCCGGCAGGGTGATTTCATACAGATAACTGTCCACGGAATGGCGCTCGTTCAGCTGCTCCCGCACCCGCTGGGCGTCCTCCCGGAGGGGGTATACCGCAGCCAAAACCCGGTATCGGCTGTCCTGCCACACAAATCCCGCCGCGCCCCGCTTCTGGTACTGGGAGGCCAGTTCGTTGGCAGAGGATTCCTGCTCAAAGGCTCCCAGCTGGAGCGCGTGCCAGCTGCATCTGCCAAGAGTAATCTCCCGGGTTTCCCGGGTCTCATCAAAGCCGTCCTCCAAAGGGACAGGCGTAGCGGTGGCCAGAGGCTCAATGGTGGGCTGGTCGGCCCGGCGGCTTGCCAAACCGGAAAAAATCACCACTGCAGACAAAAACAAAAGCAGATAACTCAGCCATTTGGACGGCTTTCTCTCCGACGGATAAACACGTTTATTGGTTTGCATTTCCACCCCTCCCATGCTCTGGGAGGATATGTGAACATGCGCAAAGCTATGACGACAATCTTGCACAATCGGCGCGTTTCTGTTACCATTGGTATAAACATTATTATAGCTGATGGAGGACAAAGATGCAATATCATTTGGACACAATCCCGGTATGGGAAGCCCTGGAAAAAGATACGCCCTGCCTTTTCTGCGCCATGCATGCAAAGCTGGAGGAACAGCAGATTGAGCGCAGCCTGGGCGGCAGCGTCATGGAGCCCGACGAGCGGGTGCGGGTGAATGCCATCGGCATCTGCGACCGGCATCACAATCAGCTTTTCCAGATGAAGAACCGTCTGGGCCACGCCCTCATGACCGATACCCGCAGCATGGAAGTGATCACCCAGCTGGAAAAGCTGGAACGCAAGGCGGCCTCGCCGGTCAAGAAGGGCCTGTTCTCCAAAGGGGACGACAGCTCCATCGCCGCGGAACTGAGACGGATCATCTCCGGCTGCGTCATCTGCAATGAGATCGACGCCAGCATGATGCGCTACTACTACACCTTCGTCCACCTGTGGAAGACGGACTCCTCCTTCCGCCGCAAGTGGGAGGCCTCCAAGGGCATGTGCATCCCCCACGCCGCCATGGTGATGGACATGGCCCAGAGCCAGCTTTCCGGCTCCAAGCAGACCGAGTTCAACAAAGCCGTCATCCACCAGCTGAAAGAATGCCTGATCCAGGACGAAGCCGACCTGAACTGGTTCACCCTGAAGTTTGACTACCGCAACCACGATAAGCCCTGGGGCAACAGCCGGGACGCGCTGGAACGCACCGCCAACCGTTTGCGGGGCGAATGCATCAAGTCTGATGCGCCGAAAACCTGATATGCAAAAAGGACTCCAAAGGGAGTCCTTTTTACTTTCGCAGATTGATTTCTTTTTCAAAGAATGACCGTCTCAGGCTTTCGTATTCCTCTGGGGTGCAGACCTCTCGGCAATGCTTTTCATACAGGCGGCTTTTTTCCAGCACTGCGTCTATTTTGTCACAGGGAAAGCTGCCGCATGCGCTGCATTTGCTCACGCCGTGGTCAGCCGTGCAGCTGACCAGACCATAGGTGCAGTCCTTATGGGTGTGGCAGCCCTGGCAGGAGATTTCCTCACAGGACACCACTTTATCCCGCCAGCCCACTTTATACCATAATTGGGCCACTTTCTGTTTTTCCTCTTCACTTTTTGCCATGAATCTGGGACAAAGGTTGCACAGATCGCCACAAAGGCTGATACGTTCCTCCACTTGACCATCTCCAAAAACCACAAAAGGAAAACGGCTCCCCATTTTCCTTCTGTTTCATACTCAATTTTCAGGCTGATAACGTTCCAGCACCACGCCGGCCTCCCGGAAAAACTCCAGAGAGAAATCGTCCGGGTAACCCTGTTCGTATACCACCCGCTGGATGCCCGCGTTGATGATCATCTTGGCGCAAACAGAGCAGGGCTGATGGGTGCAGTACAGGGTGGCGCCGTCAATGGCCAGGCCCAGCTTAGCGGCCTGGAGAATGGCGTTCTGCTCGGCGTGAATGGCATAGCAGATCTCCGCCCGGGTGCCGGAGGGTATGTTCATCTTGCGGCGGAGGCACTCGCCCCGCTCCTTGCAGGTCTTAAGTCCGGCGGGCGCGCCGTTGTAGCCGGTGGTCATAATGCGCTTGTCCTTCACAATCACCGCGCCAATCTTCCGGCCCTCCACAAAGCAGCTGGACCATTCGGAAATCAGGTACGCCATCTTCATAAATCGATGATCCCATTTATCCATCGTACACACCTCCAAAACTGAGAAAATCATAACACAAGTAAGGGAACATTGTAAACCCTTCATTTTTCGCATAGAAAAAGCGCCCGGGCGGACGCTTTTTCCATGATGGGCGATTTATCAGAGCGCATCCTTAATGCGTTCGTATTCTTCGCGGGTGATGAGAACCTCACGGGGTTTGCTGCCAGCGGAACGGCTGACGATGCCCCGGTTGGCCATCTCGTCGATGAGGCGGCCTGCACGGGCGTAGCCCACCTTCATGCGGCGCTGCAGCATGCTGATGGAAGCCTGTCCGTCGTTGACCACCATTTCGATGGCCTCAGCCAGGCGATCGTCCACACCTTCTCCCCCATCGTCTTCCTCCTTGGTGGGATTGGTGTCCTCGTCGTTTTCCAGGGCCTCGATGACGTCCTCATCAAACTCCACCCGGGAATGTGCGGCGATGAAGTCGGTAATATGCTCGATCTCCTCGTCGCTGAGGAAACAGCCCTGGACGCGAACCGGCGCGCTGATGCCGGTGGGTGCGTAGAACATGTCGCCGTGGCCCAGGAGCGTCTCCGCGCCGCCCTGATCCAGGATAGTGCGGCTGTCAATGCTGGACGCCACAGAGAAGGCAATGCGGGAAGGAATGTTGGACTTGATCAGGCCGGTGACCACGTTCACCGTGGGCCGCTGGGTGGCCACGATCAGGTGGATGCCTGCGGCGCGGGCCAGCTGCGCCAGGCGGGTGATGGTCTCTTCCACGGCCTTCTTGCTGGCCATCATCAGGTCAGCCAGCTCGTCGATAATGATCACGATGCGGGGCATCTTAGGCTCGCCGGGCTCCAGTTTGGCGTTGTAGCCCGCCAGGTCGCGAACCTTTTTCAGCTGCATCTTGCGATAGCGGTCCTGCATCTCACCCAGGGCCCAGGTCAGGGCGCCCGCGGCCTTCATGGGATCGCAGACCACGGGAATCAGCAGGTGAGGAATCACGTTGTAGCACTGGAGTTCCACCACCTTGGGGTCCACCAGGATCAGCTTCACGTCCTCGGGGCTGGTGCGGTACAGCAGGCTGTTGATAATGGTGTTGATGCAAACGGACTTACCGCTGCCGGTCTGGCCGGCAATCAGCAGGTGGGGCATCTTGGCCAGGTCGCACAGGACAGGCTTGCCAGCCACGTCCTTGCCCAGCGCCACCACCAGCTTGCCCTTGGCGTTCTGCATTTCCTCGCTGAGGAGCACTTCACGCAGGGTAATGGTCTGCACCTTCTGGTTGGGAATCTCGATGCCGAAAAGGTTGGTACCCTTGATGGGCACCTCAAAGCGCACCGGGCCGTTAGCGGACATATCCAAAGCGATGTTGTCCGCAATGCTGAGGATCTTCTTGACGTTGATGCCGCTGGAAACCAGGCCCAGTTCAAACCGGGTGACGGAGGGGCCATGGGTGACACGCTGCACCTTGGCAGGGATGCCGAAGCTGTTCAGGGTGTTTTCCAGACGGATGGCGTTTTCCTCGTCCTGTTTGCGGGTTTCGGTCACGGGAACGGTATCCGCGGTGTGAAGCAGATCCAGCGGCGGGAAGACATAGCTGGTTTTGACGGGTTCTTCTTCGTGGACGGTTTCTTCAAACTCCAGGTCGTCCTGCATAATGGGCGCAAAGAATTCCGGCTGGGGTTCGGGCCTGCGGTAAGAAGAACGGGGATCAGCCGCGGGCGCAGGCGCAGGAGGCGTAATCGGCTCCAGAACAAAATCGTCCTCCGGAACAGCGGGGATGGGCTCCTGAGTGGGCAGGGGGGCCGTTTTGCGCTGCTCCTCCACAGCCAGGCGATTGCTTTCCAGCCGTTCTGTCAGCTGCTGCTTTCTGCGGCGGAGCTGCTCCAGCTTCTCCACAGCGTCCTTCTTGCTGCGGGAAAGAAACACATTCTCCCCGCCGCCGTCGGTCAGGTCGGCCGTAGAAACAGGCTTAGGCGCATCGCCCAGGGTGTAGGGATTATCCACCCACCGGGAGCGGGCATCGGGCTGTTCTTCTTTGGCAGCCTTGGCTTTGCCCTTCTTTTTCTTCCAGGTAGGTTCAGCGTCCTCCGGGAAGATGATCTCGTTGTAAAGCTCGCCCTGGGGGGCTTCCGTCATACCCTCGGGGATCATGTTCTGCTGGGTAACGAACTGCTGCTGCCCATAGGGATTGAACCCGGGCTGCTGGGGCATGGCATTGTAGGGCGGCATGCCATAGGGCGGTTGTTGCGCAGGCATTCCGGGCATCTGCTGGGGCATATTCATGTTGGGCCAACCAGCCATGGACTGCTGCTGGTACAGCTGCTGCTCATACTGGCGGCGCTGCTGCTGTTCCAGCGCTTCCTGCTGCATTTGCTCCTCCCGGCGTGCATTCCGCTTGGCCATGAGGTTCTCGCTCAGCTTCACAAAGTCAAACCGGACAATGAACAAAAGGCACGCAATGCACAGAACCACCAGCAGAATGATGGAAGGCACATTGCCCAGGTATTTCCAGAGGGGCCAGGCCAGCAGCACGCCCGCCGCGCCGCCAAACAGCCCCTGCACGGAGGACAGCTTGTACATCTGGCTCAGTACATTGCCAAAGGAATCGGGATTGGGCAGAGGCACGGCCTTGCTGCGCTCCACGGCCATATCCATGACGGCGGTATCGCCCACACGGCTGAACAGGTTAAACAGGGCCAGCAGGCACAGGTACAGAAGCACAGATAACAGCAACGCCCGCTTGGGCATCTTCCTGCCGGAGGACATGGCCACCAGAATGCCTGTCCAGATCAGCAGCGCGCCGATTCCAAAGCCCAGGCAGCCAAACAGGCCGCCGGATACTTTCCGGATCGCCGCAAAAATGCCGCCCTGCATGCCAAAAACGGAAAGCAGCACCATAACGCCCAGCGCGCAGAGAAAAATGCCAAAAATGACAAGAAACGCCAGCGTGCCGGGCTCATATTGTTTTGCCTTTTGGGTTTGATTCGCCATGGATCTAAGTACTCCTCTGCATTACTGATTCAGCTGGATGGCGCAGAGCGTGCCGTTTTCATCGGCGTGGAGGCGCAGCTCGTGACCGCCGAAGTGGTAAATATCGCTCTGGCCCTGAGGCAGCTGATAATCGTAGGACATGTTATCGGTAAAAATGATGGTTTCGTCGGGCTGACCCAGAATGCGCAGCCAGTCCTCCTGACGGCTCTGGCCGATACTCAGCCAGCCCAGGCCGCCCCGCCGCAGCTGGATGCCCTGGAGGACAGAATAGTCGTAGCCGGACTGCATATCGTCGGAGATCAGGTACACCCCGCGATATTCCGGCGCTTCCAGCAGGAAGTACCGTCCGCCGGGAAAGGAGTCGGGCTGACGAAGCAGCCGACCGGCATCCACCAACTCCGTCATGGGCTGCCCCAGGGCGGCGTTCACGCCGGGCAACACGCCGTCCTCCACCATCTGGCGGATAAAGGCGGCAGCGTCCTTGTCGGAATATGCTTGCGGCAGAATGCCCATCAGCGCGGGCAGGCCGGTTTCATCGGTGAGCAGATAGTCGGCCAGTTCCTGGTAGAAGAAATGGCAGGCGCCGCTGCGGCCGCTGACCAGCTTGAACTGATCGGCAGGATAGAAAAAGGTAATGCCGCTCTGGTCAAGGTAGAAATTGTCTCTGGGCAGCGGGGTCAATTGCGCGTATTCCATATACTCGGACATCTCCGCGCCAAGGGATTCCTCGGCCAGCCGTTCCATGAAAAGAACGGCTTCGTCGGGATTCTGGAAAAGCTGATCCAGGGTCAGCCGTTTGCCGGTGGACAGGTCGTAGCTGAGACCGGCCCAGCTGTGACCGTTGCGGCCGTCAGGCTGCTTGCCGTCCGCGTCCAGAGCCACGGAAAACACATAACCGTCATGGTATTCCCTGTAGCTGACGTTCAGCGTAAACACGCTGTTCACAAGGGTTCCCAAGGTCACAATATGAGAGGAGATCTTGCCGGAAACCACCAGATCGCCGTTGATGAGGGCCATGACGGCTTCGTCAGGCAGGGATTTGAGCTGCGGATAGGCAACGCGGCTCTCTCCCATTTCAATCACCATGGGCGCGACTTCGGGCACCGCGGGTTCCGCCAACGCGCCAAGGCACAGGGTCAGGCAGAAAACCACACACAGAAGCCCGGAAACAAACCGATTACGCATCGCAAAACCTCCTCATGATCTTTGGCAGTTGTTACAATATATAGTGTACAACAAAAGCATCTTTGTTGCAAGAATGTTACGAAAAAGATTATGTTTCGGCTTTTTCCTCCTTCTGGGCGATCATGGGCTGGATCTGCACGCCGCAGATGGCGGAAGCGATGGTTTTGGGAATCTGGCTGAAATCTGCCACTAGCGACCGGGGCTTTTTCACCGGGTCATCCTGCCGGAAAGGAACAAAATACACATTTCGCCAGTTCATCAGCCGGCCGATGTTCTGCGCGGCCATGCTCAGGCCATCGTTGGTGGATACGGCAATCACCAGGGGCAAATCGTTTCGGAGATGGCTTTTCGCGCCCAGGAGGGCGGGAGTATCGTAAATGCCGTTTACCAGCTTTGCCATGGTGTTGCCGGAGGCCGGGGAGAGCAGGTATACGTCCGTCATTTTCTTCGGGCCGATGGGCTCAGCGTCCGGGATGGTCTCAATGGGTTCGTTGCCGGTGATGGAGATCAGCCGCTGCCTCAGCTGCCCAGCCTTCATGAAGCGGGTGTTCAGATCGGCGGCGTTGTAGGACAGAATGGGCAAAACCTCGTACCCCCTGCGGATCAGTTCCTCCATTTGCTGAAGGTTCTGCTCAAATGTACAAAAGGAACCTGTCATGGCATAGCCAATGGTGGTTTTCTTCATTTTTCCAGCTCCTTACATGCAGAAATGACAGTTTTCATCAATACTTTTGCGGCGGCCCTGGGTGCGTATTTGCCGGGGATGCCCGGAAGGTTCAGCACGGCCAGATGCAGTTCCCTCGCCTTCTGCTGGTCAAAGCCGCCGGGCTGACTGGCAAGCTCCATCAGTAGGCAATGGGCCGGCAGCCTCTCCAGCACATCCGCGCTGATGATCTGCGCAGGCACGGTGTTGAGCACCGCGTCAAAGCCGTGAGATACATCCCCCAGGGAATGAAGCGCCACAACCGATGCGCCATCCAGCCGGGCCAGATCCAGCGCCTCCTGCCGACGTGCCGCCACAGTAACCTTGCCCCCGAAATGCATCAGCATCCGCGCAAGCTCCCGCCCAAAAACGCCGTACCCGGTCACCAGGCAACGCATGTTTCTGAGGCTGTCCTCCGTGGCAAGCATCAGCGCGCTGACAGCGCCTTCCGCGGAAATCCTGGCGTTTTCCCGCAGAAAGTCCGGGTCGCTGTCGTAGGGTACCCAGCGGAAATCGGCCCGCGGATTTTCCAACCTGCCATGATAGAAAATGACTGCGCCATCCTTTCCCCTGCAAAGAACATCCTCCATGGAAAGCTCCAAACCTGCCTGGTTGCGGATCCGCCCATCCTTCACAGAAAAAGGACACGGCAGCAAAAGAACATCTGCTTTGGGGGCATCGGTAGGCGCGTCGTCCCCCGGATTGACCCCCAGCGTTTGTACAGCATAGCCTTGCTTTTTCAGTTCATCGGCCAGCAAGCAGGACCGCCTGTCGCCTCCAGCCACAAGAAATTCCAACAAAAAATCGCCTCCCGCCAGAATGCTTCATAGCATCCTATGCGGAAGGCGATGATGGGTGAAAATCAGATGTTATGCGTGATCTCGCCGCTGAGGGTAACGGTTTCGCCGCAGAGCTTCAGATCCAGGGGTTCACCGGAAAGCAGCTTCACGGTAGCCGCGCCGCTCTTCACATCCAGGCGGATGGTGCGGCCCCGGTACTGGAACTGGAAGCCGTAGCCCTTCCAGCAGTCGGGCAGGAAGGGATTCAGGCTCAGGCCGTCCACCGTACGCATGCCGGCAAAGCCGTGGGCCATGGACAGCCAGCTGCCGGCCATGCTGGTAATGTGCAGGCCGTCCACCGTATCGTTGTTGATGTTGTCCAGGTCAAGGCGGGCGGTGCGCTTGTACATTTCCACAGCCTTGTCGTGATAACCGATCTGGGCAGCCAGAATGCTATGCACGCAGGGAGACAGGCTGCTTTCGTGCACGGTCATGGGCTCGTAGAAATCAAAATTGCGGCGGATGGTTTCCGTATCGTACAGGTGGTTGAGGAAGTACAGGCCCTGCAGAACGTCAGCCTGCTTGATGTAGCAGCTGCGCAGGATGTGATCCCAGCTCCAATGCTGGTTGATGGGCCGCTGATCCTCCGGGATGGCGGACGCAGGCGCAAGATCCTTGTCCAGGAAGGTATCGTGCTGCACGAAGATGCCCAGTTCCTCGTCCACGGGGTAGTACATATTCTCCGCCACATCCTGCATGTGGGCCATTTCCTCTGCGGTGATGGACAGCAGGGCCTTGCGCTCATCGGTGCTCTTGCGGGCCTGCTCCAGGAAGTAGGAAATGCACCATGCAGCGATGCGGTTGGTGTACCAGTTATTGTTGACGTTGTTTTCGTACTCGTTGGGGCCGGTGACGCCGTGGATCATGTACTTGCCCTTGCGCTTGGAGAAATGCACGCGGTCCGTATAGAACCGGGCGATGCCGCAAAGCACGTCCAGGCCCTCCTGCTGGAGGTAATCGGTATCGCCGGTGTAGGTGACGTAGTTGAAAATGGCGTGGGCAATGGCGCCGTTGCGGTGGATCTCCTCGAAGGTGATTTCCCATTCGTTGTGGCACTCAATGCCGGTGAAGGTAACCATGGGATACAGCGCGCCCTTGAGGCCCTGCTGCTTAGCGTTGAAGTATGCGCCGTCCAGCTGCATGTGGCGGTAGAGCAGCAGTTGCTTGGCCACATCCTGACCTGCCACGGACATATACACGGGCAGGCAGTAAGCTTCCGTGTCCCAATAGGTTGCGCCGCCGTACTTTTCGCCGGTAAATCCTTTGGGGCCGATGTTCAGCCGTGCGTCATCGCCGGAGTAGGTGCTGAGCAGCTGGAACAGATTGAAGCGGATTCCCTGCTGGGCAGCGTCGTCGCCCTCGATGGTCACGTCGCAGGCAGCCCAACGGCTCTTCCAGGCGGCCACATGTTCTTCCCGCAGGGCGTCGTAGCCAGTTTCCCGGGCCCGGGAGGCGGCCTTCACCGCCATGGTGACCAGCAGGTTTTCAGCATGATCCCGGTCGGTAAAGCACAGGGCAAACTTTTCCAGGCGGACGGTCTGGCCGGCGGCGGCCTTGCCGGAGTAGGTCATTTCCACATAACCCTCATCCAGCTTGGTATCCACCATATCCAATTCGTCGCACCAGCAGCTCATGCCTGCGCCCACAGCAAAACGGGGCGCACCAAAGGGATTCTCCTTGGTCTTGGTCAGCAGGGCCAGCGCGTCTTCGGTCTGCTCTTCCTGCAGCATATCCCAGAAGGTTTCGTCGTAGTTGCTGTCCAGGTTGCGGACGTTGGCGCACAGGTAGGGCTTCATGACGATATCCGCCTCAAATTCCGGGGTGATGGAATAAGAGATGGCCAGAAGCTCTTTCTGCACCAGGGAAACAAAGCGCTCGGCCTTGACGGTGATCTTGCCGTTCTGGGTCCACAGCACAAAATGGCGGGAGAACACGCCGGTTTCCATGTCCAGCTCCCGGCGGAATTCCAGCACGTCGGCCTTGGCAAGATCCAGCTGCTGGCCGTTGATTTCCACATGGATGCCGTTCAGGCGCACGGAGTTAATGGCTTTGCCGAAGTACTGGGGATAGCCATTCTTCCACCAGCCCACCCGGGTCTTGTCCGGGAACCACACGCCGCCGATGTAGGAGCCCAGGTGAGTATCCCCGGAATAATCCTCCTCAAAGTTACCGCGCATGCCCATGTAGCCGTTACCAATGGAGGTAAGGCTTTCAGAAAGGCGCATATTGGCAGCATCAAAACCCGATTCAATTACTTTCCACGGATGCGTTTCATAAGCCATGACTCGATCCCCTTTCGATGTGCAATCGTTTGTATTGTGATTACATGGTAATGTTTTCTAATACAATTGTCAAGATGGTTTTTGCCTGCTTTGCAAAAACATTGGAAAAAACAGGATCAACAGGCAAAAAAGCCCGCATGGGGCGTACAGATGATCCACGATATCTGCAAAGCCAATGCAGGAAATGACCGCAGGCAGGCCAAGGGTCAATGGCATGACCGCTTTTCCCGGAAGAGACGCCTGTTCAAGTCCATTTCTCATAACCAGCACCAGGGCGATCAGCGTGGTCAGCACCGCCAGGTAAAGCATTGCAAGGCACAACACATACCCGGCCCGGCCAAGCCCTGCAGCAAAAGGCACGATGGGAAAAGCATTGTCCTGCACCTGCGGGTTTCTCAGGTAGAGCGCATTGCTCACAAACAGCAACCCGCAGAGCATCAGCCCTAAAAGGGCCGATTTCCTGTTCCTATCCCGGACGCACCCCTGACCGCTGCGGCAGATCACGCCCATGGACACGGCGATGTTCATGGCCCCATACCCCACGGCGTACAGCGCGGCCTTTGCCAGTCCGACGGGAGACGTTCCTTCCGCCATATTCGCCGCATGGGCTGACGGCGTTCTGAGCGCCAGAAGGATCACGGCCAGAAACAGGCCAGTCAACGTAAAGCTGAGTGCAGAGAAAGGCTTCATGCTTCCATTGCTCAAAAGCCAGGCAATGCTTAGCGTTGCCACAATTCCCAGCAGATATGCAGCCTTCACCGGGAGCAGCAAAGCAACCATATGCCCTGCCGCCGCGGTCATAGAGCCTGCCAGAACCACCAGCACAGTCAAAAGGCAGCATCGTGCCAGTGGTCGCTCAGGACAGCAGACTGCCCGCTCTCCCCCATTTTCTGCCCGGTGCATGCATAAACAGCACAAAACGACCATCGTCGCTACCGCCAGGCCGATCAGCCACCAGGAATGGCTGCCGTATCTGGAAAAGAAGCTGACAACCTCCCTCCCGGACACAAACCCCGCGCCAATGACGGCCCCAACGCATCCAAACACGCCGGAAAACCTTTTTTTCATTTCATCGCCCCTTTTTTGATTACGGTATGAGGGGCGGTGAAAAAGGATGCTGCTTTCTTGAAAACATAGCAACTGTTTGATAAAATAGGGCAAATAGGAAACTCCGGGAGGCCAAAGCATGGAAATCATCAAAGCTCAAGCCGAGCACTTTGAAATCGTCAAGGAGATCACCCATCAAACCATTTCAGAAGTTTATCCCCATTTTTATCCTAAGGGCGTTGTGGATTTCTTTCTTGCTCACCATAAAAACGAGAACATCCTGAAAGATATTCATTCAGGCGATGTGTACCTGCTTATGGACCATGATGAAGCAGCGGGAACAGTTACAATCAACGAAAACGAAATCAACAGGTTGTTTGTTCTTCCGTCTCATCAGCGCAAGGGATATGGCCGATTTCTTCTGGATTTTGCAGAAAAAACCATTGCTGAAAAGTATCCTGCCATTGAGTTGTCTTCATCTTTACCTGCAAGGGAAATCTACCTAAAACGCGGGTACATCGCCATGGAACCAAGAAGAATTGTTGTTGAAAATGGCGACGTGCTTTGTTTTGACTGGATGAAGAAAAACTGTCGGTAATGTCCAAATAAGAAAAAAACAACTCCAGGGCAATCGTTGAAGCCTTGGAGTTGTTTTTATAATGAAATTACTTTCTGGTAGGTCTGCGCAGGAAGGCGGGCACGCCAAGGTCATCACGTTCCGCAGCGGCGGATAAGGGAGGATTGGGGGCCGTGTTCTGCATGGGATCCATGGCAGGAGCCACAGGCGCGGCGGGAGCGGCAGGCATTGCAGGCTGCTGGGGAGCAGCGGGCACGGGTTGGGCCGGAGGCATCTGGGGCATCTGAGGAGCAGCGGACATCCCCTGATACTGCTGGCCATACTCCATCTGAGGCATGGCGGGAGCGGCGGGCTGCTGCATTGCACCGTACTGCATGCCCTGCATGGGCTGCTGCATGCCGTAATCCTGCTGTGCAAAGTCCTGCTGATAGCTCTGGCGGGGCTGATATCCCTGCTGGCTGTAGCCATTGGTGAAAGCGGGTGCGCTCTGCTGCATCATGGAAGGCATGGCAGGAGAGTTCATGGAAGAAGCGCCCATAAAGCCGTAATCGCTATGCTGCATCTCGTCGTCCATGGGCATATTGAAGCTCATGTCCTCATAAGCAGGAGTGGTGTACTCCTGGCGGGTCAGAGGGGTGGATGCAAAGCTGGAGCTGCTGTAAGCAGAGCCGGAGCTGCCGCCGAAGCTGCGGGTCCAGTCGCTGTCAGCGCTCTGGCGGGACTTGCTCTCCTCCTGCTTGGGGAAGGGAGTCTTCTCAAAGCCGGTAGCGATAACGGTGATGCGCACCTCGTCGTCCATGGATTCGTCGATGCCTGCACCGAAGATAATGTTGGCTTCGGGGTCAGCAGCGTCCATAACCAGGCTGGCGGCTTCGTTGATGTCAATGATGCTCATATCCTCGCCGCCGGTAATGTTGATCAGCACGGCGCGGGCGCCATTGATGTTGGTTTCCAACAGCGGGCTGGAAATAGCGTTCTTGGCAGCTTCCACCATACGGTTTTCGCCCTTGCCGTGGCCGATGCCCATGTGGGCCAGGCCGCCGCTTTCCATGACGGTCTTCACGTCGGCAAAGTCCAGGTTGATCAAAGCGGGAATGGCGATCAGGTCGCTGATGCCCTGGATACCCTGGCGAAGCACGTCGTCAGCAATGTGGAAGGCCTGGAGCATGGTAGTGCCCTTGTTGACCACCTGCAGCAGACGGTCGTTGGGGATGACCACAAGCGTATCCACCCGCTGCTTGAGGTCGATCACGCCCATTTCAGCGTTCTTCATGCGCTGCTTGCCTTCGAAGGCAAAGGGCTTGGTGACCACAGCGATGGTCAGGCAATTCAGGTCACGGGCGATTTCCGCAACGATGGGAGCAGCGCCGGTACCGGTGCCACCGCCCATACCGGCGGTCACGAACACCAGGTCAGCGCCCTTGATAGCCTGGGCGATCTCCTCGCGGCTTTCTTCAGCAGCGCGGCGGCCTACGTCAGGCACAGCGCCTGCGCCAAGGCCCTTGGTCAGCTTTTCGCCGATCTGGATGGTGGTGCTGGCCTTGCTCATGGCAAGAGCCTGACGGTCGGTATTGATGGCGATAAAATCAACGCCCTTCAGGCCGGCGTCCACCATACGGTTGACGGCGTTATTACCTGCGCCGCCGCAGCCAATTACCTTAATGGTAGCAAAGCTCTGTTGATCTCCAATCTGAAATTCAAGCACAGTGCATCCCCCTACTTCGTTGATTGCTCAAGTATGAACGACGGCTCAGCCGCCAAGAAGACTCTTGAAGAAATCCTTGATACCGCCAGACAGGCCGCTGGAGGGCGCGTTCCGGGCTTCGATGGTATCGATGACCAGGTCCATCAGGCCCATCGCGCTGGCATAGATGGGGCTGGACAGCTTGATGGAACGCTTCACGGTATCCCGCACAGGGCGCTCCAGGCGGGAGGACAGATAGTCCCGTCCACCCCGGTTCAGGCTCAGGCCGCCGCCGGTCAGGTAGATGTTGGACCAATCGCTGAGCTTCATGCCGCTTTCATCGATGCAGTCCTTGATCATATCAGCAATTTCGTCCACCCGAGGCTCCAGCACTTCGGAGACCTGCTCCTGGGTGAAGGTGTCGGCCTTGACGCCGTCGCCGCTGGTCACCGTATAGGATTGCGAAATTGCGGAAATTCCATACACGTATTCCCGCTTGATTTGCTCCGCGGCCTCCATGTTGATGTTCAGGCCGTCCGCAATATCGGCGGTGATATGGCCGCCGCCCACGGGAAGGGTCTTCTGGTAAATAATGGCGTCGCCTTCCACGGCCAGAACGTCCGTGCACAGGTAACCCACGTCAATCAGCAGCGCGGTACGGTCGCGGTCTTCCTCCAGCAGGTAGAGCATAGCCTCGCCGGTGGTGGAAGAGAAGAATCCGCTGACGGTGATGTTCATATCCTTCAGCCGGGCCATGATATCGTCCAGGAAGAAGGAGTCGGCCACCACGAAGCTGACCAGGGCCTTCAATTCGTTGCCCTTGAGGCCCACGGGCTCCAGCGTCTTTTTGCCGCCGTCCACCATAAACCAGGCGGGGCTGCGGTGCACCACGATGCCACGCATGGGAGAAAGACGCTCGCTGGCGCTTTCAAAAATGGCGTCCACATGCTTGGGCAGAACGCGGGGATCGGCGCCCTGGATGGTCACGCTGGTCTCCACGGCGTACACCCGGGTAAATTCGCTGGGCACGCCCACGTTGATTTCACGAATCCGGCGCTTGGACTGGGTCTCGGCTTCCACGATAGCCTTCTGAATGGCTTCGTTGAGGGCCATGGAGTTGTTCCATTCGCCGTCCATGAAGCCATCGTAGGTGGCAATGCCCGCGCCCACGATGTCGCAGCGCTGGGAACCGCTGATATCAGCCACCAGCGTCACAATTTTGGATGTTCCAAAATCAATTGCAGCAATGTTCATAATTCGCATTCCCCAGTTCATTCTGGATTGTACTGTCAGGCTTGTCCTTCGCAAATACAACGCATCCGATGTGCACGAAAAACAGGCACCCAAAGTACCAGTCTTTATTGTAACCGTTTTGGAAAGAATTCGCAAGCCAAAACCGAATCATTTTGCAAATATTTATGAAATTTTTGCATTATTCTGCCGAATTCGGCCGATAAATGCCCACCGAAACCGTGGGCGTTTCCGGAATGGACACATTCAGGATCAAATCGCCCTCCATCTGATCCGCCAGATGAAGGCTGCCGCGGATGGCGCCGATCTTGGCCTGGATGTACTCGTTGCTGCCCAGGCGCACGCTCATGCCGTTATCAATTTCCAGGTAAGCATTGTCCAGGGAGCTGAGGGAGATGACCTTCACATGCGAACGGAAGTCCTGCATGTCCAGCTCGTACATCAGGTCGCAGTAAAAGCTGAGTCGCTTCATGTTGGATACCGCCACCTGCTGCCCCACGTGTACGCCGGTCACGCCAAGGCCCGTGACTACAGGCACATCGCCCGGAAGGATGTTGGTCTCCTGGCGGCTTAACACCCGGCCTGTGCCGTCCAGCTCGTAAAGCGTTCCAGCCCACTGCAGCACGGCCACCCGCTGCCGCTTCTCCACGTAAATGTAAACTGTGTTGGGATAATGGATCTGCAGATCCCGGAACACGATCTGGTTATTTGCATCCAGGTTTTTCCGGATCTGGTCTTCGCTGATGGTGGACATATGCTGGCCCCGCATCAGGCCGCTGTTAGTAACAACTTCCGCCAGGTATTCTTCCCCCACGCCCACCACGTAAACGTTCTGAAGCCGGAACAGAGTCTGGTGCACCACAATCAGAAACAGGCAAAAGGCCGCAAGCAGGCAAAGCATTGCAACAAAAATCTTTGCCTGTTTGCTTTTCCGCTTCTTTTCAATGGTTTCCGGCGTCAATACAGGCGTTTCTTCCACGGCCTCCGGCTGGGCCTGAGGCTCGTTCTGGCCTTCATAGGTGTACTCAAATGCGCCCTCATAGGAAAAATGCTCCAGATCGGACGAAGGTCTTTGGTCATTCGGATTTCGTTTTTTCATCCGTATGTCCTCCTTTATTTTTACGGAAGAATGATTCTTCTCACGTCGCCGCCAAGGCTGCAAAGGGCATCCTCAAGGCGGTCATAGCCCCGGTCGATGTATTCCGCCTTCTCCACCAGGGTCTCGCCCCGGGCTGCCAGACCGGCGATGGCCAACGCCGCGCCGCCGCGAAGATCCCGGGCGGTGACGCTGAGGCCGTTAAGCCCCTCCACGCCGTGGATCACGGCGGTTCTGCCATTGAGGATGATCCGCGCCCCCATGCGGTTCAAATCGCCCGCGTGGGCAAAACGGTTCTCAAATACATTCTCCACAACCACCGAAGTTTCCTTCGCCAAAGTTGCAATCGCCATCATTTGTGCCTGCATATCCGTGGGAAAACCAGGATGGGGCTGGGTTTGCAGCTGGGAAAAAGCCCGGAGCCTGTCGGGGGCTCGCAGGATGATTTCTTCCTGCTTCCGGGTGATCAGGCAGCCCATTTCCTCCAGCTTGGCCATGATGGCCACCATATCCTGCACGGGTACGTTGGTCAGGCGAATATGCCCGCTCGTGACTGCCGCAGCGGCCATCAACGTTCCCGCCACGATCCGGTCCGCCATGGGTGTGTATTCCACCCCGTGCAGCCGATATACCCCCTGGATCTGAATGGTATCCGTCCCTGCGCCCGCGATCTTTGCGCCCATCCGGTTCAGGAAGTTCTGCAAGTCCACAATCTCCGGCTCCCGGGCCGCGTTGTGGATGGTAGTGACACCCTTGAGCAGCACCGCCGCCATCATGATGTTTTCCGTGGCGCCCACGCTGGGATAATCAAAATGCACATTGCCCGGCTGCATGTGGTGGCCGTCGCAGCAGATGACGCCGCCCTCGTTGCGGATGCTCACGTTCAGCTGCTTCAGGCCCTTCAGGTGCAGATCGATGGGCCGCAGGCCGATCTCGCAT
Organism: Clostridia bacterium; assembly: GCA_017937655.1. Classification (GTDB taxonomy): domain Bacteria; phylum Bacillota; class Clostridia; order Christensenellales; family Aristaeellaceae; genus Limiplasma. The sequence goes on from JAGBDE010000001.1 coordinate 86,117, forward strand.
CCGCCGGGGAAGGTAACAGTAGCCTTGTGGAACCGGGCCAGAATGGGCCCCAGCATGAAGATGGACGAGCGCAGCTTCTTGGCCAGGCCATCAGGCATCTCGTAGCTGGAAAGCCCCTGAGGGTCGATCGTCAGGTCGCCCCCATCCATATGTACCCTGCAGCCAAGAGTTTTCAGGATCTCCCCCATGTTCCGGATGTCGCTGAGTGCCGGGCAGCCTTTCAGCAGCGTTTTTTCCTCCGTCAGAATGGAGGCCGCCATAATGGGCAGCGCCGCGTTTTTGGCGTTCTGCACCCGGTACTCTCCATCCAGACGACGGCCGCCCCGAATCAAAAAAGCATCCATCTTCCCACCTCCGCTTGATGTCATAGGCCATCCTATGCGGAGGTGGAAAAATGGTGAAAATTCAGGAATTGCCCCGGGAGACGTTCAGGATGATGCCCACGGCTGCCATCAGCAGGGAGATGGACGTGCCACCTGCGCTGAAGAAAGGCAGCGGCAGGCCTGTGGTCGGCATGACGCCCACCACCACGCCGATGTTGATAAACGCCTGCACGGAAATCAGCGTGGTGAGTCCGGCGGCCAGCAGGCAGCCGTAACGGTCAGGAGCGTTCAGGGCGATGCGCATGCCCGCGAAAGTAAACGCCAGGAACAAAAGGATGACCACAATGCAGCCAAACAGGCCAAAATCCTCGCCGATGATGGCAAAGATAAAATCGCTTTCCGGGTAAGGCAGGTAGGCGTATTTCTGCCGACCCTGGCCAAGCCCCCTGCCGAACAATCCGCCGGAGCCGATGGCGATGAGCGACTGGGCCAGCTGGTAGCCCTCGTCGCTCATCTGGGCGAAGGGATCCCGGAAGGAAAGCAGCCGCTCCCGGCGGTAAGGCTCCGTCCAGGCGTAGATGAAGCCCACCACCAGGCCGCCCGCCCCCATCAGGGACAGGTGCTTCCAGGGCGCGCCTGCGATGAGCATCATCAGTACCGCCACGATCATGATGCTGCCGGCGGTGGACAGGTTGGGCTGCTGCAAGATCACCAGGAACATCACCGCAGGGACAATCAGCAGCGGAACGATGCCCGTCCACAGCTTTTCCACCTGCTTCCAGCGATAGCTGAGGGTGGATGCCAGGTACAACACCGAGGCGATTTTGGCCAGTTCAGAGGGCTGGAAACTCATTCCGGCAATGTTTAGCCATCTGCGGGAGCCGTTCAGGTACACGCCCACCCCGGGGATGATGACCAGCACCAGCAGCACAAAGCTGATGGCCAGGCCCAGAATCACGATCTTGGGCCGCTGCCAGAAGTGGTACGGGATGCGGCTGGTGATGAACATCAGCACTGCCCCCAGCCCGATGCCGATCAGCTGCCGCTTCACTTCCAGCAGAGAATCCCCGCTGGAGCTGACCGCCTTGTAGAATGTGGCGCTGAACAAGGTCAGCAGGCCGCATTGCAAAAGCAGCACCATGATCACTGGCAACGTCACATCCACCGCGTTTTTTCTGCGCCGGAGTTCCTTTGGCGTGCGGTAGACCACTTCTCTTTCCACAAAAAATCCCTCCCATCCGTCTCAAAAAGATGCGTCTTTGGTGTGCATCTCTTCCGCGTGATGGGAAGGAATGTTGTTTTAGTTCAGTTTGCTGACGATGTCCTTGAATACCTCGCCCCGCTGCTCGTAGTCCTTGAACATGTCAAAGCTGGCGCAGGCGGGAGACAGCAGCACATTGCCGCCGGAAACAGCCAAATCCCGGGACTTGTTCACCGCGTCTTCCATGCTGTCCGCGTCGGTGATGGCGGTAAATCCAGCCTCTGCAAGCTGTTTCTTGATCTGGGGGCCGGTCTGGCCGATGACCACCGCATGGCTGATAAACTCAGAAGCTACGATTTCCTTGCACAGGGGCATGAAGTCCGTGTGCTTGTCGTATCCACCCAGGATGATGACCGTGGGGGCCTTCATGCTCTGCACCGCCTTGATGGTGCTGTCCACGTTGGTGCCCTTGCTGTCGTTAATGTAGCTGACGCCCTGGAAGATACGGGTCTTCTCAATGCGGTGCTCCACGCCGGTAAAGGAAAGCAGCGTGTGGCGGATCACCGGGGCGGGAATGCCCATAGCGCAGGCCATCGCGGTGGCTGCCAGCGCATTTTCCAGGTTGTGGGGGCCGGGGATCAGGATGGCGTCCGCATCGCAGACGTTGGTAATCTCGCCATTCCAGTGCCAGACGATCTTGCCGCCTTTCACAAATGCGCCGTTTTCCACTTCCTGGGTGCGGCTGAACAGCGCCACCTGGCTCTTCACCTTGTCCGCCATCTTCATCAGAGTGGGATCGTCCGCATTGAGGACGGCCACATCGTCCGCGGTCTGGTTCTCGAAGATGCGCTGTTTGAGCTTGATGTACTGGGTCATGGTGCCATGGCGGTTGAGGTGATCCTCGGTAATGTTGAGCAGCGCCGCCACACGGGGGTGGAAGGTCTTGATGCTCTCCAGCTGGAAGCTGGAAACCTCTACCACGGACACGTCCTCCTTCCGGGCAGACAGGGCCACGGAAGAAAGCGGATAACCGATATTGCCCGCCACATGGGTGATGCGTCCGGCATTCTCAAACACCTTGCCCAGCAGGGTGGTGGTGGTGGTTTTGCCGTTGGTGCCGGAGATGGCCAGAACGTCGCCGTTCAGCAGAGAATAGGCCAGTTCCAGCTCGCCCACCATGGGGATGGACTTGGCCTTGGCGGCGGTCACCACCGGCGCGTCGATGGGCACACCGGGCGAGATGACCAGCACGTCGGCCTCATCCAGCAGCTTGACAGCGTCCTCGCCCAGGCGGAACTCGCAGGCGGTGGAATGCAGGTGCTTCAGCTGGTCGCCAAAGGCTTCCTCGGTCTTCATGTCGGAAAGGATGGGAACAGCGCCATGACGGAGCAGAAGCTCGGCGGCGGCGATGCCGCTGCGGGCCATTCCCACAACCAGAACCCGTTTCTTTTCCAGTCTCATTTCCGTTTACTCCTTGAAAAAAGCGATGGTTTAGATGCCAAGCGGCAGGGAAAGCAGAGCAATCAGGCACAGAACGCCTTCCACGATGGTGTACATGGCCACGATCTGGTTTTCGTTCATGCCGCTGAGTTCAAAGTGGTGATGGATGGGCGACATCTTGAAAATGCGCTTGCCGTGGGTCACCTTGAAGTAGATGCGCTGGATGATGACGCTCATGGAAGAGGCCAGCATGGTGAAGCACACCAGAATCATGAAGATGGGCATTCTGAGCAGCATGCTCATGCCCACCATGGCGCCGCCGATGAACATGCTTCCGGTATCGCCCATGAACACCATGGCAGGATGGTGGTTGAAGCGCAGGAAGCCCATGCAGCCGCCGGCCAGAGCCATGGCAAAAATGGCCAGGTTCTGGTAGTTGCCGCTGAGTTCAGGGCTGACGGAAGCAACCGCAGCCAGTACGGTAAACAGGGCCATCAGCGCCCAGGTAGTGCTGCCCACCACGGTCACGCTGCTGAGCAGGCCGTCCAGGCCGTCCTGCAGGTTGGCGCTGTTGACCATGAAGATCATTACGGCGGTCATCAGCGGGATGTAGAAAACGCCCAGATCCCACTCCACATTGAAGAAGGGAATCATGATCTTGCTGCCAACCAGCGGATGCTGGTAGCAATACCAGGCAAAAGCGGCGGAGATGACCACCTGTGCCACCACTTTCTGCCACCAGACCAGGCCCAGGTTCCGCTTCTTGACTACCTTGATGTAGTCGTCCACAAAGCCCACCAGCATGGTCAGCAAAGAAACGGCAATCAGGGCCAGGCTGAAGTCATTCCAGCCGTACCAGGTGCCGTGGAGCAGCAGCGTCGCCACGATGGTGGTCAGCGCAAACATCAGGCCGCCCATGGTGGGGGTGCCCTGCTTTACCTGGTGGGCCTTGGGGCCCAGTTCGTAAATGGTCTGGCCGAATTTCAGCCGGCGAAGCACCGGCAAAACCCGGGGACCAATCAGCAGCATTCCAATCAAAGATACCAACAGTGCAATCATCAGCCTTAGCATACAGGTCACTCTCCGGTCTGCATTTCCTCAAGTAATTCTTGGACGATCACCTTTTCATCAAAGGGACGCTTCACGCCCATAATGTCCTGGTAGGTCTCGTGGCCCTTGCCCGCCAGGATGATGACGTCGCCCTCCTGGCCCATGGTGAGGGCGTAGCGGATGGCTTCCCGGCGGTTTTCAATCACAATGTACTTGCCGTCGGTCAGCTTCATGCCCTTCTCGATGGATTCCAGAATGGCGTTGGGGTCTTCCGTACGGGGGTTGTCGCTGGTGAGGATGGAGAAATCCGCCAGCCGTCCGCCGATCTCGCCCATGATGGGCCGTTTGCCCTGATCCCGGTCGCCGCCGCAGCCAAACAGTGCAATCAGCCGGTTGCGGGTAAAAGTGCGGGCGGTGGTGAGAATGTTTTCCAGGGCATCCGGGGAGTGGGAATAGTCCAGGAACACCTTGTAGGGGGTGTGAGTGTCCAGCATTTCCACGCGGCCGGGCACGTTTTGGACGCTTTCCAGGCCCTCCCGGATGGCATTCAGATCAATGCCCATAATCATGGCCAGAGAGGCCGCGCCCAGGGCATTGTACACGTTGAACATGCCGGTCAGATGCATGGAAACAGGAGCATTTTCCAGGTTCCGCAGATGAATGACAAAAGACACGCCGTTTTCGTTGATCTCGATCTCCCGGGCGTAAATATCCGCCTCGGAGCTGATGCCGAAGGTCAGGTAGGGCACCTTGATGTCGTCAATGATGCGGGCGCTGGTTTCCTCATCGGAATTAAGGGCAGCGTTGAGCACCTGACCATGCATGAAGAAGTCCTTCTTGGCATAGAAGTAATTTTCCATGGTGCCAAAATAGTCCAGGTGATCCTGGGAGAAATTGGTATAGCAGGCAGCCTCGAAGGTCACGCCGTCCAGACGGTGCATATCCACCGCGTGGGCGCTGATCTCCATGCTGACGGCCTCCACGCCCTCGTCACGCATTTGACGCAAGCAGCGGTGCAGATCGATGGGATCCGGCGTGGTCAGGTTGCTCTTGATGCGCTTCTCGCCGATCATATTGCCGGTGGTGCCGATAAGGCCCGTCTTGAAGCCGGCCTTTTCTAGAATGGCCTTCATCAAAAAGCTGGTGGTGGTCTTGCCCTTGGTGCCGCATACGCCGATCATGCGGATCTCCCGTGCGGGATGGCCAAAAAAAGCAGAAGCGATGTACGCCATGGCAGAACGGACGTTTTCCACCACAATCTGGGGCGCGTCGATGTCCAGCACGCGCTCCACCACAAAGGCCACACAGCCGTTTTCCGCGGCCTGGGGTGCAAATTTGTGTGCGTCAAAACGCGCGCCGCTGATGCAGAAAAACAGGCCGTTCTGGTTCTTTTCGCGGCTGTCGCTGATCAGTTCGCTGATTTCCGTAATCAGATTTCCTCGGGTCTCCAATATTCCGGGTACTTCCACCAACAGATCCTTCAGTAGCATTGGTACTCCCCCATCTTTATGGATTCGGTAATGAAAAGGTCACCTTGATAACAGTGTCCGGCGAAACAAAATCACCGGCGACTGGTGTTTGTGATACAGCATAACCGCTGCCGTCAATTTCCATCCCCAGGCCCCGCTGCCGAAGCAGGGATGCAGCCCGGGAAACGGACTGGCCCTTCACGTCCGGCACGCAGATCAACGTTTCCGGCTGGGGCACTTCGTCAGAATAGGTGTAGAGCATCACCTGGCCGCCCTCCACCAGCTTTGCGCCGGGGCTGGGCATCTGGGCGGTGACTGTGTCGGACAGGCCATCGTCCAGGACGGAAAAGCCATGCTGGGACATGGTTTTTCTGGCTTCCCAGAGGGGCATGCCCACCACATTTGGCACAGAAACGGTTTCTGTTTCAGCGTCCGTGGCTTTTTCGTAGCCAAGGTACGGCAGCACATCTGCCAGAATTTGCCTGGCAAAGGGCGCGGCGGTGGTTCCGCCATAGTCCACCGGGGTGTCCGCCTCGTCCACAATGACCAGCACGGCAATCCGCGGGTCGTCGGCCGGGGCAAAACCCAGAAACGAGCCGATATGTACATCTTTGACAATGCGGCCGTTTTTGTATACCTGCGCCGTGCCGGTTTTTCCGCCGATGCGGTAGCCATCGATTTTGGCGTTCTTGGCGCCGCCCACGCTGACCACAAGTTCCAGAAGCTCCCGCATGGTCATGGAGGTTTCTTCCGAAATGGGGTGGGAAACCACCTTGGGCGTGGTGCGATGCAGCACCTGGCCATCGGGCGACAAAACTTCCTTCAGCAGATAGGGCTGCATCAGGCGGCCTCCGTTGATGACGGAACAGGCGGCGGTAAGCAGCTGGATAGGCGTTACTGCAACGCTTTGCCCGAAGCCGATCCGGGCAAGATCCACCTGCTTGACAGAATTTGCCGATATCATTATACCACTTTCCTCCCCCTGCAAGTCAACATTGGTTTTTGCTCCAAGGCCAAAAGCATGCAGATAAGAGTACAATTTTTCCGTGCCCATGCGCAGCGCAAGCTCGACAAATACAGGGTTACAGCTATTTTGCAGGGCCTTTGCCATTGTTTCAGATTCGTGAGGATTTCCCCAGCAGCGGATGGTATCTCCGTCCACCCGAATCTTGCCGGAGCAGTAAAACCCCTCTTCCGGGTGTGTGACGCCGCTGTCCAGGGCGGCTGCCGCAGTCAGAATTTTGAAGGTAGAGCCCGGCTCATACACATCCGATACCAGCCGGATGCGCATCAAATTCTGCAAGGCGTCCAGGTGTTCCCGGGGCGGATCGTTGGGATCGTAGTCCGGCTTGGAGCACATGGCCAGGATGGCGCCGGTGTAAACGTCCATTACCACCACATGCACCGCCTGGGCTTTGTTCACATCGTAGCATTCCCGCATGGCCTTTTCGCAAATTTCCTGGATGATGGCGTTGATGGTCAGCACGATGTCGCAGCCGTCCTGTGGCTCGATATATAGATTTCCGCTGTCGTAAATGGGGTTGGAATGGGCGTCCACCGTGCGGATGCTCTTGCCGGGGATGCCTTTCAGCAGATGATCGTACTGAAGCTCCAGTCCGGACTGCCCCACGCTGTCCACATTGGTCAGTCCCAGCGTCTGCACCAGAAAAACGCCCTTACGGTAATCCCGTCGGACGTCTTCATCAAACAAAAGCGCGCTGATGGCTTTCTTTTCGGTTTCATTGCCGGTCTGGCCCAACATGCGCAGGCTGTCCGCCGTTTCCCGGCTTACCTTTCGCTTGAGTGTAATAGAGGATTTGCTGCGATCGCTGACTTTCTCAATGACCTTTTCCTCTGTCAGGCCCAGCACGGGGCACACCACAGCGGCAAAAGCCTCTGCGTCGTCAATTTTTCGTGGATCTGCGCTGACGATATACGCGGTGGTGCTGGTGACCAGCACATCGCCGTTGGTGTCAAGAATATCGCCCCGGCGGGCATAGACGGTGCCTTCCCGGGTCCACTGCTTCACACCCCGCTGGGTCAGTTCCTGGCTGCGAACCGTAGTCAAAAACCCAATTCTGACCACCAGCAAAACAAACAGCGCAAACAAAATGATCAGCAGCACAAAAACCCGTTTTCTGATATGCAGCTCCGTCGGCATACTACTTCCCCCATTTTACGAGATAATGGGATGTATGCACGCAGCCAAAGCTTTATGTGATTTTCGCCAAAAAGAGTGTGTATCTACGTTAATTTCTGCTGGTCATATAGCCGTCAGGCATGCCGGGAAGGGCGCTGGAAGTGACCCAGGGCGTGGTCTGGCCGGCGGTGATCTGGATGGTTTCAGTCTCCAGGGGACGGGTCTCGGGGGCGGTCAGGTGGATGGCGTCCTTCTCGGTACGGCGGACCATGCCAAGACGGTCCCGGGCAGCGGTCATGATGACGGTTTCGGTAGAATTGGCAGCGATGGAGTCAAGCAGCTCGTTATTGGCGGCCTTGTAGTCCTCCACAGTTTCCTCGATGATGGTGGTTTCGTTGCGAAGATTGGCGATGGCGCCGGTCTGGAACAGCAGCATCATGCCCAGCACAAAAATGGCGGTGAACACAATCAGAATAAAGGCGCGCATGGAAATGCACACGCCGTTCTTGGCGGTCTCGCGCTTGAAGGTGTCCAGGATGTTCTCCTGCTGGCGCATGTTCCACTCTTCCTCCAGGCGGGTTGCCTGGGTGCGGCGGCGCTGATGATCCGGCTTGAGCATGCCGGTGCGGAAGTCAATCTCGCCAAAGGGAACGCGCACGCTGGAGCTGATGGTGAAGCGAGTGGTGGGAACGTAGCTCCGGTTATAGGAATTAGAAAGGCCATCGTAGTTGTATACATAATTTTCCATGGTGGCGACTCCTTTCAAAATTGCAGTTTATTCTTGATCCAGCATATCGGCGATCTCATCCAGAATCGCCTCGCGGTTTTCGAAGAAGAAGTTCTCTTCCTCGGCGGCCACGGTGCCGGAGACGATGCGCACGTGATCCAGCGCACCGCTGATTTCCACGTCCTTGACATCCTTGCCCAGGAACACTTCGCGCATCTTCTGGGGAAGCTGCACGCGGCCCTGGCTGTCAAAGCCCATGTCCCGGAAGCTGTACTTGGCCATTGTGTTCTGGTAGGCCAGCACGGCTTTGCGCCGCTGATTCAGCTGACACACATCGGCGAAGAGTTCATCGAAGACCTCGTTGGGATAAATTCCGATGCCCTTGCCGTCCCGGGTGATGCTGAGGGTGAAGGACGTGCCGATGATCTGCCGGTAAGGGGCGGGGATGATCACGCGGCCCTTGGTGTCCAGGGAGTGATCGTAAGAACCAAAGAAGGTGAATTTTCGGGGCTTCTGCACGGAGGATTCCTGCTGTTCGTTGGTTTTGACCTCGTCCTCCATTTTGGCCCCTCCTTTCCCCCACTTTTATGTATTGATCTGACACTCACCAACACTCAAATACATTTTAACCCACTTCCAGAAAAGGTCAAGTGCCGCAAACCCTTACCACATAACGGTTTGCAGTCATTTTTTACGAACGGCTGTTCTGTCTCAAAAAAAAGCACAAAAAAAGAAGAAGCTGAAAATTATTTCAGCTTCTTGCTTTGCAAACGCATGCGAACAAGCGTTTTCTTGTGGTTATTACAATTATATTTCTAATTTGTAACAATTATTTAATTATTTTCTGTCGAAAAACTTGTTTTTTCAATGTATTTCGGCATAAATTGCAGTGCATCGCAGCTTACCAGGTGGTACATGATGCCACGGCGCACGCCCTCAAAGGCAATCTTGATGCCCTGGCCATGCAGATGGCCATACACCACCGTCTCCACCGGGTAGCGCTCCAGCACCTCCGTAAAGCCGGTGTTCAGGATGTCCCGATAAAGGGGCGGGAAGTGCATCATCACCACAATGGGCAGGTGGTACTTGGTGGCGGCCTGAAGGGTCATTTCCAGACGGAGGATCTCCCGCTGGTAGATCTTCTCATCCTGTTCCGAGAAGGGCTGCCCCGGAAAGGGAATGCTCCAGCCCCGGGTGCCACAGTAGACCACGCCGTCAATTTCGATGGCGTCGTTCTGGATGGCGTGCATATTCTCCCCCAGCATGGCGCGCACCTTCCCGATGGAGTTCCACCAGTAGTCGTGATTGCCGCGCAGGATCAGCTTTTTGCCGGGCAGGGAGGCAATTTCGTTCAGGTCATCCCGGACGTCCTCCATCTGCATGGCCCAGCTGATATCGCCAGGGATCAGCACCGTATCTTCAGGCTTGATCACAGAAAGCCAGTTTTCACGAATGACGTCAAAATGCCTTTCCCAATGTGCGCCAAACACGTTCATGGGCTTTTCCTGATGACCGGGCATATGCAGATCGCCAATTGCGTAAATAGCCATGCTTTCCTCGCTGTCTGAAAATTTACTGAGAAATTACAGATCGTCTTCCTCTTCGTCCTCGTCCCGGTCTTCGTCTTCAATGACGCTTTCCAGGGAGAGTTCGTTCTGGATATCGCCGTACTCATTGGCAGGGATATCCTCTTCAATCTCGGGGATGATCTCGTCCATGGAGCTGACGGAATTCAGGCCGATGGAAGCTTCATCCACGTTGGCCTGTTCTTCATGATCGTCAGTGGTGGTGCCGGCGTTCATTTCCTTCAGGCAGCTGAGGCACACGTCTTTGCCGGGCATGGTGGGCGCAGCGTTGCACACAGAGCAGAGCTCGAACTCTTCACTGTTGGGTTCCCCCTTCATTTCACGAAGGCAGACCTTACAGTATTTTTCGGTTTCCTGAATGTAATTGAGATCGCACCGGGGGCACTTTACCAGCTTCATGCATTTCCCTCCAAAATTTTGTGACATAGATTGCGAAACCTTCCACGCCATTCATTTCCATGGATATGAGTTGGCAAAAGGGTTGTACATTTATTGCAAATGTATTACGATTTTGTTGCGTTATTGACGCAAATAACCTGAAATGGGAGGTTACTTATGAAAACGAAATGGATGGCAGCTCTGCTCCTCAGCCTGACGCTCACAAGCGCCGCTTTGGCAGATGGAGCACCCAGATCGCAGTTTGGGTTCAGCGGCTGGCCTTATCGTCAAAACAACGAATGCACCACCAATGATACCGTCCAGAACAGTCAGCAGGAATGCCTGCCGCCAGCCTTGCCCTCAACGCCCGGACCGACTGTGATTCCGGATGACAGCACGGTCTGTCCGCCGCCGGTTCTGCCGGACAGCGCCATTACCATGACGCCGGACATCCAGGCAACGCCCACCGCTACTCCGGTAGCAACGCCCGATGTGACGCCGTCTCCCGAGCCCACCAAAGAGCCTGAGATCACCCCTGCGCCTACCAGCGCACCAGAAGCGACCCTTGCGCCCAAGCCTACTGCAACGGCTACCGCAGTTCCTACTGCAAAGCCTACTGCCAGGCCCACCGCAACGCCGGAGGTAAAACCCACGGAAAAACCAGCAGTTCCAACGGTTACCCCCTCCGCAGGGCAAGATTATACTACGCCTTCTATTACAATGCAAGAAGAAAATGCATTTCTTTTGCTTTCTCAGGACCGGGCAAAGAATGGCAGAAGCCAGCTCCAGCTGGATCCTATGCTGTGCTCCATCGCCCGCATCAAGAGCTGCGACATGAAAAACAACCGCTACTTCGCCCACGAATCCCCCACCTACGGCAGCGCCTCCAACATGCTGAAAACCTTCGGCTACAGCTTCACTTCCGTGGGCGAGAACATCGCCCACCATGCCACGGTGGAAAAATCCCAGGCGGCGTTCATGTCCAGCGAAGGTCACCGCCGCAACATCCTGGGCACCCAGTGGACCAAGGTGGGCATCGGCGTCTGCGTGGACGATAACGGCTACGTCTACGTCACCCAGCTGTTTGTCCGCTGACCCGGCCACAATTGCATATGAAAAGACCGCGCCCTGTGCACGGTCTTTTCCTTATGTTTGTCACACGCGCCTGCCCCAGCGCTGCCGGAGGCCTGCGGAGCTTTTGGCATAGTATTGCGGCTTCCTGCCTCTTCCGTAGGGGCTGCACCACACGCCTGCCGCCCTGAGCACTCCGCGGCCCGCCATGCTTCCTCTGGGCCGGACGTATGTACTCAAAGCGGTACAAGCGCTGGCCGGCTGCTCTCCCTCCGCCGGAATGGGCCGGAAGGGATCCTCCGCCGATTTGACCTTGGTGTATCTGTCGGAAAACAACGGCTCCGCCACCCGGCGGCTGGTCAGCGCAGGCAGCAGCACCGCCTCCCGGGTCTGGAGCGCCGGACGCATCCAGATGGATCGCTGCAACATGGAAACACTCCTTTCTGTGCTGGTTTCTCGCAGCTACGGTATCCTATGCGCCATGGGCGATGTTGTGCGGCCGGTTCTTGTCTTTATCCGCCTGCCGTGATAGGATAGACGCATCAGGATTCCCGGAATGGAGGAACGCAGGTGGATTACAGAATAGAAGCGATGGAGGTTCTCCTGTGTGAGGACTGCATATTGCAGCGATATTTCCCGCTGATTCCATACAAAGCTCAACTGCTCAAAAACCTCATCGAAAATCACTGTTTGACCAAAACGGCATGCTTGCAGCTTTCAGATGAACTTCTGATCGAAATGGGCCTTCCAACCGTCGAGTTGGCCAACCTTTTCCGGCAGTTTCTGGTCATGTATGATGCAAAAGAAGCCAAATTAAAGGAAATAGACAAGGTTGCCGCAAACGAAGCAGAAGCCGCAGCGTTTCGCGAGCTGTATCTGCTGCCCGGCGTAAAAGCGGTGCGCGCAAAGCTGTATTGCGATTCCGGCTACACCAGCCTGAGTAAAATCGCCGCCGCCCTTCCTGAACAGATCATCCAGAACACATCCGCCCTGATCCTTTCGCAAAACCTGCCGCTGAAACCGCCTCTGCCCAAAGAGGTCAGAACGCATATCGCCGTGGCAAAAGCGCTGACCCTATACGCCGTATAAGAAAAGCAAAACCCCTCCGCACATTTACCCAAATTGCGGAGGGGTTTCCTCAATTATTCATGCGGCATATCCAGCGTGCTGTCAATCTCCCGGGCTTCCTTCAGCAAATTGCCGATCTTTCCCAAAAGCTCCTCCCGGCCAAAGCCGGTCTCGCTGGAGTAGACCATCACTTCCCAGGGCTGCACCAGCATGGCGCGGCAGATGGGCGCGATCTGCTTCATCCGGGCGCCGCGGCTGATCTTGTCCGCCTTGGTGGCCACGATGGTGAAGGGAATGCCCATGTCCCGGAAATAGCGGTTCATGGTGATGTCGTCCTGGGTGGGCTCGTGGCGGATGTCCACCAGATGCAGCACATGGAACAGCTTGGTGCTGGTTTGGAAATAGTCGTCCATCATTTTGCCCCAGCGGATCTTTTCCGCCTTGTCCACCTTGGCAAAGCCATAGCCGGGCAGGTCCACCAGGTGGAAGTCCTCATTGATAAGGAACACGTTCACCAGTCGGGTCTTGCCGGAGGTGGCGCTGGTTTTGCACAGCTTGTGGCGGTTACAAAGGGAATTGATCAGCGAGCTTTTGCCCACGTTGCTCTTCCCCACCACCGCCAGCTGCGGCAGCGAAATAGGCGGCTTTTCCTGATATTCGCTCATACTGGTTACAAAAGAAGCAGATTTGATATCCATGTTTTATCCTCTGTACATTTACTTTTCCGCGGGAAGCGGGTTAACCAGGGCAATGGCAAGCACCTGATCCACCGTTTCCACCGGGGTGATCTGGATGGCGTCCAGCACGCACTGGGCCACTTCTTCCAGATCCTTTTTGTTTTCTGCGGGGATGAGCACCTGCTTGATGCCCGCCCTGTAGGCAGCCATCAGCTTTTCCTTCAGTCCGCCGATGGGCAGCACCTTGCCCCGGAGGGTGATCTCGCCGGTCATGGCCACATCCTGGCGGACGGGAATGCCGGTCAGGGCGCTCACCAAGCCAGTGATCAGCGTCACGCCCGCAGAGGGGCCGTCCTTGGGCACCGCGCCTTCGGGAACGTGAATGTGGATGTCCTGCTTTTTGAAGTACTCATCATCCAGGCCCCAGGGCAGCGCGTGGGCTCTGGCCCAGGACAGGGCTGCCTTGGCGCTTTCCTGCATCACGTCGCCCAGCTTGCCGGTCAGCTGCAATGCGCCGGAACCCTTCATAATGAGGCATTCCACGCTGAGCAGCTCGCCGCCCACGGAGGTGTAGGCCAGGCCATTGACCACACCCACGCTGCTGGTGGTTTCCGGCTTCTCCCGGGTGTACCGGGGCGCGCCAAGATAGCTCTTGAGGCGGGTGGGCGTAATGGTGATGGTTTCCAGATCGTTGTCCAGCATTTCCACGGTGGCCTTGCGGACAACCTTGCCCAGGGTGCGTTCCAGCTCACGGACGCCGGCTTCCCGGGTATATCCCTCGATGACGGCTTTGAGCAGCTTGTCCGCAATGCGGACGCTGCCGGGCTTCAGGCCGTGCTGCAAAATCTGCTTGGGGAAAAGATGCTTCCGGGCAATGCGCAGCTTCTCTTCCTCCGTATAGCTGGACACCTCAATAATCTCCAGACGGTCCAGCAGAGGGCCGGGAATGGTGTCCATGGAGTTGGCCGTGGTGATGAACATCACATGGCTCAGGTCAAAGGGAAGCTCCATGTAGTGGTCGCGGAAGGCATTGTTCTGCTCCGCATCCAGCACTTCCAGCAGTGCGGAAGCGGGGTCGCCCCGGAAATCGCTGCTCATTTTGTCAATCTCGTCAAACAGGAATACCGGGTTCATGGTGCCCGCCTGCTTCATGCCGGAGATGATCCGTCCGGGAATGGCGCCCACGTAAGTACGGCGATGGCCGCGGATCTCAGCCTCGTCCCGGACGCCGCCCAGGGACATCTGGACAAACTTGCGTCCCACCGCCTGGGCGATGGCCCGGACGATAGAGGTTTTGCCCACGCCGGGAGGGCCCACCAGGCAAAGGATGGGGCCCTTCATGTCCTGCTTCATGCGCAGCACAGCCAGGTACTCGATGATGCGTTCCTTCACCTTTTCCAGGCCGTAGTGATCCTGATCCAGGATCCTGCGGGCGCGCTTCAGTTCCAGGTTGTCGGTGGTCAGCTTGCCCCAAGGCAGGCTGAGGATCCACTCCACATACGTCCTGCTGATGCCGATTTCCGGCGTGCCGGGCGCCATGTGGGACAGCCGTTCCAACTCCTTGATGGCCTTTTCCCGGGCTTCGTCGTTCAGGGGCGTTTTTTCAATCTGTTCCCGGAGTTCCTCCACCTCGGTGCCGTCGCCGTCGCCCAGCTCGGTCTGGATGGCTTTGATCTGCTCCCGAAGGTAGAAGTCCTTCTGGTTGCGTTCAATCTGCTTCTTGATGCGGGCCTGCACCTGCTTTTCCACGTCGGCCAGCTCGGTTTCCCGGAGCAGAATACCGCACAGCTTTTCCAGCCGGTCCTTGGCCCGGAGCTTTTCCAGAATGGCCTGACGATCCTCCAGCTTGGTCAGCACATTCACGGCAATGATATCCGCCAGCTGGTCGGGCTTGTCCATCTCCATGACGGAAGAGAGGGTCTCCTGAGAAACTCGCATACTGCTGCTGCAGTATTCCTTAAAAAACTCATGGGTGGTACGAACCAGCGCCTTCATCTCGGCGGTGTCCTTCAGGCTGGTATCCACCGCGGGGCGAACGTCGCCCAGAAGCATGGGCTCGCTTTCCACGATGTCCATCAGCGTGGCCCGCTGCGCGCCCTCCACCAGCACCCGGATGCTGTCCCCGGGCAGGTTCAGGGTCTGCTTCACCACGGCAATGGTGCCGACGGTGCAAAGATCCTTCTGGGTGGGATCCTCGGTTTCCGCGTCCAGCTGCGCTACCAGAAAAATGCGCTGGTCGCCCAGCATGGCCTTCTCCAGGGCGGCCACGCTCTTGGGCCGGCCCACGTCAAAGTGCAGCGCCATGTGCGGAAAAACCATCATACCCCGCAAAGGCAAAACGGGAAGGCGCTCATACCTGTCCCTGCGTAACGATTCCTGCATAATCATCCTCCATTTAGCGCTCCCGCAAGGAGCGCCACACACTGCGGCGGGAACTTTCCGCCGTTACCTGATTATAAGCGGTCACAAAAACAAATGCAAGGGATATATATGGTTTCTTCGCTGCAAAGAATTTCATACTGCATTTTTTACAATCATCAATATATAAATGAAGAAAAGCAGCCATGATCAGCTGCTTTTCCTTTATTTTCGGCCGATGTCACGCTTTTCCTGCGGCGCTTTGTTCCTCTGCCGCCAGCACGTCCACCGCGCCGGTATTGGTGACGATGGTCTCCTCCACCGTTGCCGCCTGAGAAACAGGCAGCAGCATCTTCTCCAGCGCTTCGGTCAAAAGGCCGACAGGGGTCACCCGAATGGTGGTATGTTCGAAGCGTTCCAGCTGGTTTTCCTTGGGAATGAGCACCTCGGTAATACCGGCCCGCTCGGCGGCCTCCACCTTGGCAGGTACGCCGCCTACCGGCTTCACCTGTCCCAGTACGGACACCTCGCCGGTGACGGCCAGGCTGCCATTGACCGGCCGGCCGGTGATCGCGCTGACCGTGGCCACCGCCATGGCAACACCTGCGGAGGGGCCGTCCACCGGAGTGCCGCCGGGGAAATTGATGTGGATGTCATATTCCTCCGTGGGATAACCCATGGAGCCAAGCAGCGTCATCACGTTTTCCAGGGAGCTTCTGGCCATGGACTTGCGGCGGATCTTGCGGGAATCGCCGCCGATTTCCTCTTCCTCCGCGATGCCGGTAATGAACAGCTTGCCGCTGCCGGGCCGGGCCACCGCCTCCACCTCCAGGGTGGCGCCCTGTGCGCTGCCGATGACCGCCAGGCCGTGCACCACTCCCACACGATTGCGGGTGTCCGCCTGCTGCTCCGGCCGGGCGGAATAGTGGCCGGAATAGATGACCCACTCCACGTCCTCCCGGGTAATATGCTTCCGCTCTTCCATCTGTGCCAGCCCGGCGCACATCTGGACGATGTTCACTGCATCCCGGCCGCAGGAGGCAAATCGACCGACCATTTTGGCGTCCTCCCGGGCCATTTCATACCCTGCCCGCTCCGCAGAATGGAAAGCGATGTCCGCCACCTCATCCTGTTCCAGACCCCGGAAATAGATTTCCATGCAGCGGGAGCGCAGGGCGGGCGGCATCTCCTGGGGGCTGCGGGTGGTGGCCGCCACCAGGCGGAAGTCCGCAGGCAGGCCGTTCTTGAAAATATCGTGGATGTACCGGGGAATGGAGGTATCGTCCGCGTTGTAATAGGCGGATTCCAGCATGACCTTCCGGTCCTCCAGCACCTTCAGCAGCTTGTTCATCTGAATGGGATGCAATTCGCCGATCTCGTCCAGGAACAGCACGCCGCCGTGGGCTTTGGTGACCGCGCCGGGCTTGGGCTGGGGCACGCCCTGCACGCCCAGCGGACCCGCGCCCTGGTAGATGGGGTCGTGCACGCTGCCGATCAGCGGATCGGCGATGGCCCGCTCGTCAAAACGGACGCAGGTGGCATCCATCTCAATGAAAGGCGCGGTGGGCAGGAAGGGTGTGCCGGGGCTTTTCTTGGCGGCTTCCAGGGCCAGGCGGGCAGCGCAGGTTTTGCCGATGCCGGGAGGCCCGTAAATGATCACATGCTGCGGATTTTTGCCGCAGAGAATGGCTTTCAGGGACTTGATGCCGTCCTGCTGGCCCACAATGTCCTGAAACTTGGTGGGCCGAACCCGCTCCGCCAGCGGTTCGCTCAGCTTCAGCGCCCGCATCTTGTGGAGCTTTTCCAGCTCCCGCCCACTTTCCCGCCGGGCGGCGGGCTGGGTTTTGCGCTGGTTGCGCAGCTGGGTGTAGAAATAGACGCCGACGATGGTGGTCACCAGCATCTGAATGGCAAACAAAATCAAGCTGACCAAAGAAGAAACCCCCATTCATGGAAGATGTTTTCCGTTCTTTCCTTTGGGTAGCATGTGAAAAACGGAGCATTTCCATGTATGAAGGTTTCTGGCATGATTTGTTATTTGACTGTGGTGCTGAGGATGCCGCGTTTGAGCTCGATGGTATCCTCGCCGTCCCGGACTTTCCGGGCCACCACCAGCAGGCGCTCGGAGTCGTTGATGCCGGTGCAGGTGGCCATGGTCAAAAGGCGATCGCCGGGCTGCACGTCCACCGAGGTCTGGAAGTGGCTGTACTCCCTCAGGCGGTTGATGTAGGTGTTGAAGGCGCGCTCGCTGTCAAAATTCTTGTACACCCAGAAAGGCAGGTAGTAATGGTTGTAGGGATCCAGGCTGATCTCCGTCACGGCGAAGATCACGTAGGTTCCTTTTTCATAGAGGGTGTTGAACTCCACAAACGGATGTTCCTTATAAAAGGAAGCGTCCTTGAGCTTGTACTTTTTCAGCACGCCAAACATGGCGCCTTCCTTCATGTTGTGCCCGTGGATGATCAGATTGTGGGTCATGGTGCGCAGGTTGCATTCCTCGTCCAGGAACAGCGCGCCGGTCACGTTCTTGGCCTGGCTGGCGTCATGGGTCAGATAGAAGGCGTTGTCCCGCTGGAGGACGGGCTCGTCCAGCACGCCGTCAATGCTCAACCAGCCCACGATGTCCCGGTTTTCCTGGCGCAGTTTCTGGAAACTATCGTCAATGACCAGTTCCGGGTTGTTTGCATACTGAGAAGGCCAGTACTCGGAAAACTTTTTGGCAGCAGGGGACGGTTTGGGCGCAGGGGTAGCCGTCGTCCCGGGCGTGCTTGTGGCTACCGGGGTTGCGGTTACATCGGACGAGGGAGAAACCTCCGTCTGGGAAGACGCATAGATCTCCCTGAGATCCTGAGAACTGTTCTTAGCGCGGCTGATATCGGAAAAATATCGGACCAGGTGATAGCCGCTGAAGAAAAACACCAGCGCGCACATAATAAAGAGGAGCGACTTAATAGGAAAACGAACCGGTTTCTCTTTCTTTTTGGAATAAGCGTTCTCTAAATTTTGATAATGCTGATTTTTCCGGGCCAGATACTCGTCTCCGCTGAGCATGCGCCCGGACCGATTTTCAGTTGTGTTGCGATTGTCAGACACGGCGGCACCTCCCCGGAAAGTTTTTACTATTTTATCATATTCTCCACTGCGTGGCAAATCAGAATTGTTAACATTTCCTAACGCTTCCCTTATTGCCCGCAAATGGGTGGTATGGTATAATAAATTGTCTTTGTATGCGCTGCCGCGGCATGCGCTATTTCTAAAGAAAAAACACAGCGGAAAGGAACGTTCCCATGCGCATCAACAAATTTTCCCTTCTTACTGCGGTTCTTGTCCTGATGGTTCTTTCTCTGGCTTTCGTTATTCCCTCCGGCGCCGTGACCGAAGACGCCCTCTACGCCTACGACGAAATGATGTACGAAGAGGAAGACGAGTTCTACAGCGACGAAGCCCGGGTGAAGCCCCGCGCCGTGCTGGCCAGCGCCGCCTTCAGCGACATTCTGCCCGTCTCCAATTGCCGGATGCTGGACCGTGACCTGTTCATGGGCGGCAGCACCCCCCTGCCCGAAGGCTTCAGCGAAGTGCCCTACATGGGCGAGCTGATGAAGTCCAGCGAGATCGCTCAGCTGACCGATTTCTACGACACTCCCGTGGTGGCCTACCGGGATGACTCCATCATCGTGGAGCTGGAGCGCAAGCGCATGTATGACAGCGATGTGTTCATTGCCTACATCCGCATTGCCACCCCCAGCCAGATCCGTACCGCCATTGCCGGATCCAAGCTGAAGTCCTCTTCTTCCAGCAGCAACACCGTTGCCAAGCTCAGCGCCAACTATAACGGCATCGTTGCCATTAACGGCGACTTCTACTCCAACTCCGAAAAATCCGGCGGATACATGGTTCGTCAGGGCCAGCTGTACCGCGATAAGTTCTCCAACAACTACGATATCCTTGCCATTGACGATATGGGCGACTTCCACATCCTGGCCCGCGGCAAAGAAAACCAGCAGAACGGCATCAAGGCGATCGAGTCCTCCGGCGAAGTGGTAAACTGCTTCTTCTTTGGCCCCGCGCTGGTCATCGATGGCGTGCGCCAGACCCAGGAGACCTTCGACGGCTACGGCTATGCCCAGCATGACGACAACCCCCGCGCTGCCATCCTGCAGTTTGGCCCCCTGACCTACGGTCTGGTGGTGGTCAATGGCCGCACCGATCATTCCATCGGCGTGACCATGGACGAGCTGGCTTCTATCGTGACCGATCTGGGCGCGGTGCAGGCCTACAATCTGGACGGCGGCAACAGCGCCACGCTGGCCTTCAACGGCCAGGTGTTCAGCCTGAAGCCCCAGGACGACCGCGGCGTCAGCGATATCATCTACTTCTGCAGCGCTATCAGCGAGGAATAACACATGGAAGGTACGTTTGAATTTCTGGGTCTGACCGTTTATCCTTTCGGCCTGTTTGTGACCATGGCCGCCCTTGTGATGCTGGTTTTGATGGGCGTGCTTGGCATGAAGCGCCGTCTGCCGGAAGGCACCGTGCGCGTATTTGGCGTGATTGCCGTTCCCATGGGCGTTCTTTTTGCAAGACTGGTTTACTGCCTGATGAATCTTCCTTTCTTCATTGGCACCTATGAAAACCCCGGGCTGATGCTCCGCTTCTTTGACGGCGGCTTCTCCATGACCGGCCTGCTTCTGGGCCTTGTGCTGGCGGTTCTCATCGCCGCGAAGATCATGAAAGCCCCCCTCAGCGACCTGTTCGACGTATTTGCCGTGGGTCTGGCTGCGTTCCTTGCGCTTGTGTATTTTGGCCATCAGTACACGGAACTGGGCGTGGGTAAGGTGGTGGAATCCAACTGGCTGACGGAAAACCTGCCCTTCCTGTTCATCGCCCGCCGCATGGGCCGGGTGGAATACCGGCTGGCTGTTTACCTCTACCAGGCCATTTTCTGCCTGATTCTGCTGGCCGTCAGCCTGTGCCTGTTCCTTGGCAAAAAGCAGCGCCGCTCCGGCAATGTGGCCCTCAGCTTCTTCACCCTTTTGGGCGCAGGCGAAATCCTGCTGGAAAGCCTCCGGGACGACGGCCATATGCTGCTCATCTTCCTGCGGGTGGGCCAGCTTGGCGCGGTAATCATGATCCTGGTTTGCCTGATTGTGATCACCCGGCGTTATGCGAAGGAAAAGAAGGGCGGCGCAGCGGTATTGCTTACCTGGCTTGCTTTCCTTGCCTGCGTGGCAGCCGGCGTGCTGATGGAGTTCGCCCTGGACGGCCGCATGGTGACCGGCGATCTGACCAAACTGCATCTGTACGGCATTTTGGCGCTGATCTGCATCGCTTCTGCCGCGCTGCCTCTGGGCTTGCTGCGCGGCCTGAAAACTGTCGATCCTGAGTAAATCATGGTTTCATTCATCCACCACAACACTCCCCTGGGAGTCATCACATTGGAAGAGGAAGACGGCGCGCTGACTGCGCTTACCTTCGGGGCGACCAGACCAGCGGGTGGCATCAACCAGGCCACTCCCCTGCTTCTGACAGCCGCCCATGAGCTGGACGAATACTTCGCAGGCACGCGCCGCCACTTCGACCTTCCTGTTCACCCATCCGGCACGCCCTTTCAGCAGAAATGCTGGCAGGTCCTCTGCCGGATTCCTTACGGCCAGACCATCTCCTACAGCGAGGAAGCTTCTCTGGCCGGAAACCCCAAGGCATGCCGGGCCGTCGGCATGGCCAACCACCGCAACCCGCTGCCTATCATCATTCCCTGCCATCGGGTCATCGGCAAAAACGGCGCTTTGACAGGCTACGGCAGCGGCATCGGCATCAAACAATTTCTGCTGCAACTTGAAACCGGAAAGGACAGATGATCAATGGAAAAACTGCGCAAGACGAAAATCGTATGCACGCTGGGGCCTGCAACGGAGGACGATCGCATTCTGCGGGAGATGATCCTTTCCGGCATGAACGTCGCCCGCCTGAACTTTTCCCATGGCACTCACGAGGGCCATCTGAAAAACATCCAGCGGGTGCGCTCCATGAGTGAAAGCATGAACCGGCCCATCGGCATCATGCTGGACACCAAAGGCCCGGAAATCCGCCTGACCAATTTCAAGGAAGGAAAGGTGACCCTGACCAAGGGCCAACACTTTACTCTGTGCACCTATCCGGTGGAGGGTACTGCCGAAAAGGCCGGTATCACCTACAAAAATCTCCCCTCCGATGTGGCAGCCGGCAGCCGGATTCTCATTGACGACGGCCTGGTGGGCATGACGGTGGAAAGCGTTTCTGAGGACGAGATCCTTTGCCGGGTGGACAACGACGGCGTGGTCTCCAACCACAAGGGCATCAACGTGCCGGACGTGGAGCTGAGCATGCCCTTCATCAGCGAAAAAGACCGGGAAGATATCATTTTCGGCGCCCAGCATGACGTAGACTTTATCGCCGCGTCCTTCACACGCACGGCTCAGGACATCCTGGAGATCCGCAAGCTGCTCAGCGACATCGGCAAGAAGAACATTTCCATCATTGCCAAGATTGAGAACATGCAGGGCGTGCAGAACATTTCCGAGATCCTGCGCGTGTCCGAGGGCATCATGGTGGCCCGCGGCGACCTGGGCGTGGAAGTTCCCCTGGAGCGGGTGCCCGTCATCCAGAAAATGTTGATTCACAAGGCTTACAGCAGCGGCAAGCAGGTCATTACCGCCACCCAGATGCTGGACAGCATGATGAAAAACCCCCGCCCCACCCGCGCCGAATCCACCGACGTGGCCAACGCCATCTATGACGGCACCAGCGCCATCATGCTTTCCGGCGAGACCGCCGCGGGCCTGTACCCGGTGGAGGCCGTTCAGACCATGGCCCGCATTGCCAAGACCGCAGAGGGCGATATCAACTACGTCAAGCGTTTCAAGGAACGGGCCGCAGAGGAAAGCCCGGACATCACCAACGCCATCTCCCACGCCACCTGCACTTCCGCCCAGGATTTGGGCGCGACGGCCATCATCACCGTGACCAAGACGGGCAAGACCGCCAAGATGATCTCCAAATTCCGGCCCGACTGCCCCATCATCTGCTGCACCACGGACCGGACGGTGCTCCATCAGCTGTGCCTCAGCTGGGGCGTGATTCCGCTTCTGATTGACGAGGTTTACAGCACGGACGATCTGTTCGAGACCGCGGTGGAAGCCGGCGAAAAGGCCGGGCTGCTCCACGACGGCGAGCTGGTGGTCATGACTGCCGGCGTGCCTCTGGGCATCGGCGGCACTACCAACCTGATGAAAGTACACGTGGTGGGCCACATCCTGGTCACCGGTCAGGGCGTGACGGAGCAGGAGTGCTGCGCCAAGCTGTGCGTGTGCCGGGCTGCCGAAGAAGCGCTGAAAACCTTCACCGACGGCGATATCCTGGTCATCCCCCAGACCAGCAACCAGCTGCTGCCCCTGATCCGCAAAGCCAGCGGCCTCATCCTGGAAAGCGACGACCCCAACGGCCACGGCGCCATTGCAGGCATGAGCCTGAACCTGCCGGTGATCATCGGGGCGGAAAATGCAACCAAGATCCTGAAAAGCGGCGCGGTGGTCAAGCTGAGCGCTGAGCACGGCACCGTTTCCAGCGTGGATACCCAGTAAGTTTTGGAGTGAAGAATATGGATTTTCTGCAGATCGGTCTCATTGCCATCGGCCTTTCCATGGATGCCTTTGCGGTGTCCATGTGCAAGGGCCTTGGCATGAAGCGGCTCAACAGGAAGCACGCTTTCATTATCGCGCTGTTTTTCGGCGGCTTCCAGGCGCTGATGCCCCTCATCGGCTGGTTCCTGGGCACCCAGTTTGAGCAGTATATTCAGTCCGTGGATCACTGGATCGCTTTTGGCCTGCTGGCATACATCGGCGGAAAGATGCTCTGGGACGCCATCCGCGGCGACGACAGCGAAGAAGCCCAGCGGGTGGAATCCAAGCTGGACGTGAAGGAACTGGTCATTCTGGCCATTGCCACCAGCATTGACGCACTGGCCGCCGGTATCACCTTCGCGGTGCTGAAAACCCCCATTGTTCCGGCGGTCACGCTCATCGGCCTGATCACGCTGGCGCTTTGCTTTATCGGCGTTTCCGTGGGCTTCCATTTTGGCAGCAAATACGAAAAAGCCGCCCAGATTACGGGCGGCGTAGTGCTGATTTTGATCGGTCTGAAAATTCTTCTGGAGCATCTGGAGCTGGTGTCATTCCCCTTCTGACGCTTCTGCTTCTTCGTCGTTCAGGGGACGGTCGAAAACCGGGGTGAACCACTCCACGTCCTTGAGCTTGCTCAGCTCCTCCCGGCTGACCATGGAGGCCGTGCCAAGGCAGGCATTGCAGCGATAGCCGCATTCCGGGCACACACAGGCCTGATGATCGGTCTCAGAATGGATCATGAACGCCTCGCAGTGAGGGCATCCGCAGCGCATGTGGGTTCCTCCTTTACGTTTCCTCCCAGGGAGAATAGCTTTCTTCCATGAGCAAGGATTCAATCCGTCCGTCGGTGACCCGGGTCAGTTCGCTGAGAACCGCCTGGGCGTCACGCTCCCGGACGCTCAATTCAAAAGCCACCGCCGAGGTAAACTCGGTATTGTCCAGCCTGATAGGCATGGTCTTCATTGCATGCTGGAGCTTGTCCCACAAGGGATAAGCCACCTCCAGCATGTATTTTTGTGTTGCGTGCATCTGGCAGACCTTGGCGGCGTCCAGCGCCAGGGCGCAGCTGTGGGAATAGGCGCGAACCAGTCCGCCTGCGCCCAGCAGCACCCCGCCAAAATACCGGGTGACCACCACAGCGCAGTCCACAACGCCCCGGGCTTTCATCACCTCGATGATGGGCATGCCGGCAGTACCGCCGGGCTCGCCGTCGTCGCTGTAACGCATGATGCCCGCATTCTTGCCGATGATGTAGGCGTAGCAGTTATGGGTGGCATCCCGGTACTGCTGGCGCTTCTTTTCCAGAAAGGCCAGCGCCTGCTCCGGCGTTGTTACCGGAGCGGCGCTGCCAATGAATCGGCTTTTGTTGACGATATACTCGTCCTGGGCTTCCCTGAGAAGGGTTTTGTAAACGTCCATCTTGGGTTATTTCAGCACCAGGCGGCAGTAGCTCTTCTTGCCCTTGCGCAGCAGCAGGCCGTCCGCGCCGATCTTTTCTGCCTCAATGCGGGCGTCGATATCGGTGCACTTTTCGTCGGCCACGGTCACAGCGCCCTGCTGAACCATCTTGCGGGCTTCGCCGCGGCTGGCGCACAGGCCGCACAGGTTGAGCAGCGTGGTCAGGCGGTTGTCCTCAGCCAGCATGTCGGCGGTCACTTCAAAGGTGGGAATGTTCTCGCTGTTGGCACCGCCGCCAAAGAGAGCCTTGGCAGCTTCCTGGGCCTTGATGGCCTCTTCTTCGCCGTGAACCAGCTTGGTGACCTCGTAAGCCAGGATGGCCTTGGCTTCGTTGATCTGGGCATCCTTCAGCGCACCCAGGCGACGGACTTCGTCCATGGGCAGGAAGGTAAGCAGGCCCAGGCACTTCTCCACGTCCTTGTCGTCCACGTTACGCCAGTACTGGTAGAAATCGTAGGGAGTGGTCTTGGCGGGATCCAGCCACAGGGCGCCCTTCTCGGTCTTGCCCATCTTGCGGCCGTCGTGAGTGAGCAGCAGCTGGAAGGTGCAGGCAAAGGCCTTCTCCTGCTCCTTGCGGCGAACCAGATCGGCGCCGCCCAGCATATTGCTCCACTGGTCGTTGCCGCCCATTTCCAGACGGCAGCCGTAGCGGTTGAACAGCTCCAGGAAGTCATAGCTCTGCATGAGCATGTAGGTGAACTCCAGGAAGCTCAGGCCGTTCTCGGACTCCATACGGGCCTTGTAGCAATCGGCGCGGAGCATGGTGTTGACGGAGAACATGGAGCCGATGTCCCGCATGAACTCAATGAAGTTCAGGTTGCGCAGCCAGTCGCCGTTATTGACGATGATGGCCTGACCTTCGGAAAAGTCCAGGAAGCGGCTCATCTGCTTCTTGATGCACTCCACGTTGTTGTCAATGGTTTCCACGGTCATCATCTTGCGCATGTCGGTCTTGCCGGAGGGGTCGCCGATCATGGCGGTGCCGCCGCCCATCAGGGCGATGGGCTTGTGGCCGGCCTTCTGCATGTGGGCCATGGCCATGATCGGAATGTAATGGCCGATGTGCAGGGAATCGGCGGTGGGGTCAAAGCCCACGTAGAAGGTGGTGGGCTCCTTCAGCTGCTCGTAGAGTTCTTCCGGGAAGGTCATCTGGGCCAGGAATCCGCGTTCCTTCAGGATATCAAGTACATGCTGTGCCATTTGGGTTCAGTCTCCTTTTATTTCATATTCTTGGCAAAGAGTTCTTTCAGTTTGGTCATGCCCACATGGATCTGCTCCATGGTGGAGTTGGAGAAATTCAGCCGAAGGGTGTTGTGATGTCCGCCGTCAGGGTAGAAGAAGGTGCCGGGCACGTACGCCACGCCCTGCTCCACGGCTTCATTGAACAGTTCCGTAGCGTTGAAGCCTTCGGGCATTTCCACGAACAGGAACAAACCGCCCTCCGGCCTGGTATATCGGGTGCCCTCCGGGAAGGACTCCAGCTCGCGGAGCATGGCTTCCATCTTCTGCTGATATCCGGGCAGGATGCTCTGGATATGGGGCGCAAGCAGATCCTGACGCAGGAACTGATCCACGATGGCCTGATTCAGGTTGGGGGTGTGGAGGTCGGTTCCCTGCTTGCCGATGGCGCATTTGCGGAGGATGTCCTGCTGTGCCACCAGGTAGCCCACCCGCAGGCCCGGGCTGACAATCTTGGAAAAACTGCCCATGTAGACCACGTAGCCGTCCTCATCGAATTCCTTGATGGTGGGCAGGTGCTGGCCCTCGTAGCGCAGATCGCGGTAAGGGTCGTCCTCCAGTACCAGGAAGCCGTACTTTTTGGCCAGCTGGGCGATGGCCTTCCGCCGCTCAGCGGACAGGGTGCGTCCGGAGGGGTTCTGGAAGTTGGGAATCACGTAGAACAGCTTGGGATGATGTTCCTTGGCGGCCTTTTCCACTTCCTCGGGGATGACGCCCTCGTCATCGCTGGCGATGGGCACCAGATTGGCCTGATACAGCTTCAGGGTCTGCATGTTGCCAAGGAAGGTGGGGCTTTCCACCAGCACGGTGTCGCCCGGGTTGAGCATGGCCTTGCAGACCAGCTCCATGCCGGCGGTGCTGCCGGTGGTGGGCAACACGGTGGATTTGTCCGCCGGGAAGGCGTAGGTCTTGTTCAGATACTGGATCAGGCTTTCCAAAAAGGGCGGATAGCCTTCCGTGGCGCCATACTGCAGGATGCGCTTGCCGTCGTTTTCCAGCACTTGCTTGGCCAGGCGGGCGCAGACCTCATCCGGCAGGGCGTCCACCGAGGGATTGCCCCCGGCGAAGGAAATCATGTTGGGCTTGGCCAAAACCTTGAAAATCTCGCGGATGGCGCTTCCGGTCACGTTGTCAAACCGGGATGCAAATTTCAGACCTTCCGGCAGCATAATGGGTAAACCTCCTTTGAAATGAAAAGCGCCTTCCTCCATACAAATGGGAGGAAGGCGACTGAATATCGCGGTACCACTTCCGTTCGGCGCTATTGCGCCCTCATCAGCGACGGCAGAAAAACGCTATCGCCTTGCGCTGTAAACGGCGCACCGTCGAGCCGCTACTGTCAGTTCACGGTCGGGCTCCGGGATGTATTCGCCTGCCTGCCGCCATTCCCTTTCACCAACCGGGAACTCTCTGCGGGCGCGCATGTGCGGGTTACTCTTTCCCATCACGGCCTGTGTGGACATTATATTGAAGTTGGGCCGGAAAGTCAAGCAGGAATTTTCTTTATCTTTCCACCATCAGTCCCCAGCGGATGCCAAAGGGATCCACCACCGAGGAAACAAAGGCCGCGAAAGTGGCCTCGTGGGCGGGAACCAGCACCTTTGCCCCGGCCTCTACCATGGCGTCGTATGCGGCCCGGGCGGATTTGGCGTCCTCAAAGCACACGTTGAAGGAAACCATCTCGCCCCGCTCTGGAGGATTGTACAGATCGTCGCAGAGCATGACGCGGTTGCCTGCCATTTCCAGTTCGCAGTGGTAGACGCAGGTTTTCAGCTGCTCCGGGGTCAGGTGGCTGATAGCGTTGTCCTCCGGGTTGGCGTCCTCATAGTGGGAAAGGTAGTTCACCTTGCAGCCAAACACCTTCTGGTACAGCTTCACAGCCGCCTCGCCCTGGCCCGCAAAACGAAGGTTGGGAACCATTTTCATCTGCATACCCTCCTTATCAAAAACATCAAAAACTGCCCGAACCCACAAAGGATTCGGGCAGAGAAAAGATCAGCCAATTAGTCGATGGCCTTGCCGGTAACGATGCACAGGGTATCCTGAGCGATGACCAGCTCTTCGTTGGTGGGGATGACCACGATCTTGACCTTGCTGTCGTCGGCAGAGATCACAGCCTCGCTGCGGCAGCCCTTGTTCTTGGCGGGGTCAATCTTGACGCCCAGGAACTCAAAGCCGCTCATGACGCTGGCGCGCAAGTCGTCGCCGTTTTCACCGATACCTGCGGTGAAGACGATCACGTCCACGCCGCCCATAGCAGCAGCGTAGGAACCGATGTACTTCTTGATACCGTAGTGCAGCATATCGCGGGCCAGGATGGCGCGCTCGTTGCCTTCGTCGGCAGCGGTGTCAACGTCACGCATGTCGCTGCTCACGCCGCTGATGCCCAAGAGGCCGCTTTCCTTGTTGCACATGTTGAGAACCTGATCCACGGTCATGTTCTTGTTGTTGGCAATGAACTGCACAACAGCGGGATCCATGTTGCCGGAACGGGTGCCCATGATGACGCCCTCCAGAGGAGTGATGCCCATGCTGGTGTCCACGCACTTGCCGTTCATGACGGCGGCCATGGAGGAACCGTTGCCCAGGTGGCAGGTGATGACGCGGGTGTTGTTGCGATCCAGGCCCAGGAACTCGCAGGCGCGCTTGCTCACATAACGATGGCTGGTGCCGTGGAAGCCGTAGCGGCGCACATGCAGCTCTTCATAGTACTTGTAGGGAACGCCGTACATGTAGGCCTTGGCGGGCATGGTCTGATGGAAAGCAGTATCGAACACGGCCACGTTGGGAGTGTTCGGCATGACCTTTTCGCAGGCCTCGATGCCCTGCAGGTTGGCGGGGTTGTGGAGGGGGCCCAGAGGAATGTTGGCGCGGATGGCGGCCTTGACTTCCTCATTGATGAGGCAGCTGGCGCTGAACAGCTCGCCGCCGTGGAGCACGCGGTGGCCCACAGCGCCGATCTCGTCCATGCTCTTCAGGGCGCCCTTTTCGGGATCCAGCAGAGCATCCAGCATCAGCTGAATACCATCGGTGTGATCCTTGCAAGCCTTTTCAATCACCAGCACCTGACCGTTGGCCTTGTGGGTGATCTTGCTGCCTTCCTGGCCAATCCGTTCCACCAGACCCTTGGCCAGAACGTCGTTCTTGTCCATATCGATGAGCTGATACTTCAGGGAAGAGGAACCTGCGTTCAAAACAAGAATTTTCATTTGCTACGTTCTCCTTGCAATATTGGAATTAGCCCTGAGCCTTCACGGCGGTGATGGCCACAACGCTGACGATGTCTTCCACGGAGCAGCCGCGGCTGAGGTCGCTGACGGGCTTGGCCAGACCCTGGATGATGGGGCCGATGGCTTCGGCGCCGGCCAGACGCTGCACCAGCTTATAGCCGATGTTGCCAGCCTGCAGGTCGGGGAAAACAAGCACATTGGCGTGACCGGCAACCTTGCTGCCGGGGGACTTCAGCTGACCAACGCTCTCCACCAGGGCGGCGTCAGCCTGCAGCTCGCCATCCAGCTGGAGGTCGGGGGCCATTTCCTTGGCCATGGCGGTAGCTTCCTGCACCTTGGTCACGTTCTCGTGCTTGGCGCTTCCCTTGGTGGAGAAGCTGAGCATGGCAACGCGGGGATCCAGGTCCACCAGCTGACGGCCGGACTCGGCGCTGGCCACGGCGATGTTGGCCAGTTCTTCGGCGGTGGGGTTGGGGATAACAGCGCAGTCACCAAAGACCATCACGCCGTTGTCGCCCCACTTCTGGTCGGGCAGTTCCATGATGAAGCAGCTGGAAACCACCTTGATGCCAGGGGCAGTCTTGATGATCTGCAGGGCGGGACGAAGCACGTTGCCGGTGGAATTGATAGCGCCAGCCACCATACCGTCGGCATCGCCGGACTTGAGCATCACAGCGCCGTAGTACAGGGTGTTGCCGCAAACCAGCTCGGAAGCCTGTTCCTCGGTCATGCCCTTGGCCTTGCGCAGTTCAAACAGCAGGTTGGCGTACTCGGCGCTCTTCTCGCTGGTCTTGGGGTCGATAATGGCAACGCCGGTCAGATCGGTGCCGGTTTCGGCGGCAACCTTCTTCACTTCTTCCACATTGCCCAGCAGGGTCACGGAAGCGATGCCTTCATCCACAATCTTGCGGCTGGCCTGCACGGTGCGGGGCTCAGTGCCCTCGGGCAGAACGATATGCTTCAGATTTTTTTTGGCTTTTGCTTTGATTTTATCAATCGCAGACATGGTACTTTCCTCCCTTATGTGCTACAATACACCATGCGTGTATGTGTGTGATTCAACCTATATAGTATACACCGTCCGCGAAAGAAATGGAAGGGGGAGCCAGCCAAAAAATGAAGATTGTAGGCATTGTGTGTGAATACGACCCCTTCCACCGGGGGCACAGGCGGCAGTTTGAGCTGATCCGACAAACGGAGCCGGATGCGTACATCGTCTGCCTGATGAGCGGCTGCTTCACCCAGCGGGGCATGCCTGCGCTGCACTTGCCCCAGGTCCGGGCCGAGGCTGCTCTCAAGGCCGGATGCGATATGGTGCTGGAGCTTCCCGTAGCGTTTTCTCTCCGGGATGCGGAGCATTTCGCCGATGGAGCGGTTGCGATTTTCGAGAAGCTGGGCTTTATCACCCACCTTTCTTTTGGCACGGAGGACGATGTCAACCTGCTGATACCTGTGGCAAAGCTCCTCTGCGATGACACCCTCCTGCCGGGCCTGAAAGAAGGCCTGTCTTACCCGGCGGCTTTGGAAGAAGCCGTGGCCCAGTCCCTGCCCCAGTGCCGGGAAGCCCTGGCAAAGCCCAACAATATCCTGGCAATCCAGTATCTGCGGGCGCTGTATCGCCCGAAGAGCGAGATTATTCCCCTGCCGGTTCGTCGCCAGGGGGACTACCACGCCGGGGAACTATCCCCGGAGGCGTACCCGTCCGCCACGGCCATCCGCCGGGCGTTCCTGGATGGGCAATTCGAGGAGGCAGAAGCCGCGGCGGGTTACCCCCTGCCCCGGGAGCCCGTGTGCCTGCCAAACAGCCTGGACATGCCGCTTTTGTATCAGCTGCGAGGCATGCAGCCGGAGGAAATCGCCGCGTATCCCCATTGCAGCGAGGGTTTGGAAAACCGGGCGCTGGCCTGTGCAAGGCAGGCCACCAGCCGGGAAGATCTGCTGGCCCAGCTGAAAACCCGCCGGTACCCCTACACAAGGCTCAACCGGCTTTTGAGCCACATTCTGCTGGGCATGCGGCAGGACGTATTGGAGGCAAACCCGGATTCCGCCTATGTGCGGCTTTTGGGCCTCAGGAAGGACGCAAAACCGCTTCTTTCCCGGCTTAGCGAAAGCGGCATTCCCATCATTTCCAAACCTGCGGACGGCAACCTGGCCGACCCGCTGTACCGGCTGGACATCCGCGCCTACGACCTGTGGGCTCTTGGCGCAGGACTGCCCGCTGGGCTGATGTTTACCCAAAGCCCGGTCATTCTTTGAACCCTTACCACCCGATAAAGGAGCGATTTCCCTTGAAAACCCTGTTTCCTTTTCTGAAACCCTACCGGAAGGAATGCGTGATCAGCCCGCTGTTCAAGCTGCTGGAAGCCATTCTGGAGCTGTTTGTGCCGTTGATCATGGCCGCCATTATCGATAAAGGCATCCTAGGCGAAGGCGCGGGCAATGTGCGCTATGTGCTTTGGATGGGCGCGCTTTTGGTGGGCCTGGGCCTGCTGGGCTTTGGCTGCTCCGTGACCGCGCAGTTCTTTGCGGCCAAGGCAGCCACCGGCTTTACAGCAAGGCTGAAATCCGCCCTGTTTGGCCACATCCAGAAGTTTTCTTATACAGACCTGGATATGATTGGCGCTCCTACGCTGATCAACCGCATGACCACGGACATGAACCAGGTGCAGACCGGTGTCAATATGACCCTGCGTCTGCTTCTGCGTTCCCCCTTTGTGGTGGTGGGCGCAACCATCATGGCCTTTACCGTCAATGCCAAGGCCGCGCTCATCTTCCTGGCTTTGCTGCCCCTTTTGACGCTGGTGGTAGCCGGAGTGATGGCCCTCACTCTGCCCCGGCACAAGAAGGTGCAGGAACAGCTGGACAAGGCCCTGCTTCACACCCGGGAAAACGTGACCGGCGTGCGAGTGATCCGAGCCTTCAACAAGCAGGAAGACGAAGTGGAAAGCTACGAAGCCGACAACGACCTCCTCAGCCAGATGCAGCGCAAGGTGGGCCGCATCTCCGCGCTGATGAACCCGCTGACCTTCGTGCTGGTGAACTGTGCGCTGATCGTGCTGCTCTACAGCGGCGCATGGCAGGTGCACCTGGGCTCCCTCACCCAGGGCGAAACCGTGGCGCTGGTCAACTACCTGAGCCAGATTCTGGTGGAGCTGGTCAAGCTGGCCAATCTGATTATCACCATCACCAAGGCTTTGGCCTGCGCCGGACGCATCGAGACCGTGCTGACCAAGGCCCCCTCCATGACCGAGCCTTCCTCCCCCATCGCCCCCGACCCCACCTGCCGGGAAAGCGTCCGCTTTGACAATGTGTCCGCCTCCTATTTCGGCGCGGGCGACGACGCTTTGACGGGCGTCAGTTTCTGCGCCATGAAGGGCCAGACCATCGGCATCATCGGCGGCACGGGCAGCGGCAAGAGCACCCTCATTAACCTGATCCCCCGCTTCTACGACGCCAGCCAGGGCACCGTGTCCATCGGCGGCGTGGATGTAAAGCAGCAGAATCTGGAACAGCTGCGGGAAAAAATCGCCCTGGTGCCCCAGAAGGCCGCCCTGTTCAAGGGCACCATCCGGGAAAACCTGCTCTGGGGCAAGCAGGACGCCACCGACGAGGAACTCTGGACCGCCCTGGAGCGCGCCCAGGCCGCAGAAGTGGTTCGCGGCAAGCCTTTGCAGCTGGATGAACCTGTGGAACAGCACGGCCGCAATTTCTCCGGCGGCCAGAAGCAGCGGCTTACCATCGCCCGGGCGCTGGTGCGTCAGCCGGAAATTCTGATCCTGGACGACAGCGCGTCCGCCCTGGACTTTGCCACCGACGCGGCTCTGCGCAAGTCCCTGCGGGAACTGCCCGGCGAAAGCACCGTGTTCATCATCTCCCAGCGGCCCAGCTCCATCCGGCACGCTGACCAGATTTTGGTTCTGGACGACGGCGAGCTCGTCGCCCTGGGAACCCACGACCAGCTGCTGGAAAGCTGCGCCCTGTATCAGGAAATCTACCGCACCCAGTACCCCGAGGAGGTGAAAGCATGAAGAAGCAAAATCAAGGCAAAACCCTGAAAAAGGCCCTGCGCTACGTGGGCCGCTACAAAAGCTGCCTCATCGTTTCCCTGCTTCTTTGCATCATTTCCGTGGCGGCAACGCTCTACATTCCCATTCTGACCGGCCGGGCCATCGACCAGCTGCTGGGCAAGGGCCAGGTCAAGTTTGATATGCTGCTGCCTATTCTTGGGCAGATCGGCCTGCTGATTGGCATCAACGCCCTGTGCCAGTACCTGATGAGCCTCACGAACAACCGAATGACCTTCTCCACCGTCCGGGATATGCGAAACGATGCCTTCCGTCACCTGCAAATCCTGCCCCTGTCTTACCTGGACACCCATCCCTCCGGCGACGTGGTCAGCCGCATCATCACCGACGTTGACCAGTTTGCCGATGGCCTGCTCATGGGCTTTACCCAGCTTTTCAGCGGCGTTCTGACCATTCTGGGTACGCTGGGCTTCATGTTCAGCGTCAACTGGATCATTGCTCTGGCCGTGGTGGTGATCACGCCTCTGTCTCTGGTGGTGGCGTCCTTTATTGCCAAGCGCACCTATGATATGTTCGCCCTGCAAAGCAAAACCCGAGGCGAGCAGACCGCCCTCACCGACGAAATGCTCACCAACCAGAAGGTGGTCCGCGCCTTTGCCATGGAGGACGAGGTGCAGCAGAAGTTTGACGAGATCAACGGCCGTCTGAAGGACGCCAGCCTGAAAGCGGTGTTCTTCTCCTCTCTGACCAATCCCGCCACCCGCTTTGTGAACTCTCTGGTGTATGCCTGCGCCGGCGTTGCAGGCGCGTTGATCGCCATTCTGACGGGCGGTGCCGGCCTGACGGTGGGCGCATTGTCTGCCTTCCTCAGCTACGCCAACCAGTACACCAAGCCCTTCAACGAAATCTCTGGCGTGGTGACGGAGCTGCAGGGCGCTCTGGCCTGTGCCGAGCGGGTCTTTGAGCTGATGGAAGCCCCCGCAGAAATGCCCGACAAGGAGCCCCATCAGGTGCTGGCCGACGCCAAAGGCCAGGTGGACATCGAGAACGTGTCCTTCTCCTATGTGCCCGAGCGCAAGCTGATTCAGAACTTCAACCTAAAAGTGCAGCCCGGCCAGCGCATTGCCATCGTGGGCCCCACCGGCTGCGGAAAGACCACCCTCATCAACCTGCTGATGCGCTTCTACGATGTGAACGAAGGCAAAATCAGCCTGGACGGCCAGTGCATTGCCGACGTGACCCGTCACAGCCTGCGGGATAACTACGGCATGGTGTTGCAGGACACCTGGCTCAAGACCGGCACTGTCCGGGAGAACATCCTCATGGGCCGGGAAGACGCCACCGAGGAAGAGATGATCGCCGCGGCAAAGGCCACCCATGCCCATAGCTTCATCCGCCGTATGCCCAACGGCTACGACACCATGATCACCGAGGACGGCGGCAACCTGTCCCAGGGCGAGAAGCAGCTGCTGTGCATCACTCGCATCATGTTGACCTTGCCCCCCATGCTGATCCTGGACGAGGCGACCTCCTCCATCGATACCCGCACCGAGCAGCACATCCAGAAAGCCTTTGAAACCCTGATGAAGGGCCGCACCAGCTTCATTGTTGCCCACCGCCTTTCCACCATCCAGAACTCCGACGTGATTCTGGTCATGAACAACGGCAACGTCATTGAGCAGGGCAGCCATGAAGAGCTGCTGAAGCTGGGCGGCTTCTACCACAAGCTGTTCAACAGCCAGTTTGCCGTCTGATAAAGGAGTGCCGCCATGACATCCCCCATTGTTTATCTTGACCACGCGGCCACCACCCTGCCCGACGAGGCTGTGGTGGAGCAGATGACCCGCTGCCTGACGGAAGCCTGGAACAATCCTTCTTCCGGCTATTTCGCCGCAGGCAAAGCCCGGAAGGAGCTGCGGCTGGCACGGCAGGCCCTGGCCGATTTGCTCAACGCCCGCCAGGAGGAGCTGGTTTTCACCTCCGGCGGCACCGAGGCCAACGCCCTTGCCCTGTGGCAGGCGGCGGGAAAGCATGTGGTGCTGTCCGCGGTGGAGCATCCCTCCGTTCTGGAAAACGCCCGAGGCTTTGACTGCCAGGTCACTCTGGTTGCCACGGACGAAAACGGGGTGATCCAGCCGGAAGCCGTAGAAGCCGCCATCCGGCCGGACACCGCCCTTGTGTCCGTCCAGTATGCCAACAACGAAACCGGCGTAATCCACCCCATCAAGGAAATTGCAAAAACCGTGAAAGCCCGGAAACTGCTTTTCCATGTGGATGCAGTCCAGGCCGCCGGGCAGATCCCCCTGGATCTGGAACAAAGCGGCGCGGACATGGTCAGCGTATCCGCCCATAAACTGTACGGCCCCCGCGGCGCGGGCTGTCTTTACGTGCGCCGGGGAACCCGCCTCCGTCCGCTGCTCAGCGGCGGCGGCCAGGAAAACGGCATGCGCTCCGGCACGGAAAACATTCCTGCTTTCGCCGGGTTTGGCGTGGCTGCAAAACTGGCAAAGGACGATCTGTCCCAGCGGATGCATCGGGAAACATCGCTGCGCCTGTCTTTGGAAAAGCAGCTGCACCAGGCCTTCCCCTCCTGCCAGATCTTTGGCGAGATGGCCGACCGCTTGCCCGGCATCACCGCCGTCCGTTTTCCCGGCATCGGCTCGGAATGGCTCATCGCCCAGCTGGATCTGATGGGCGTGCAGGTGTCCGGTGGCGCGGCCTGCGGCTCTCACACCGGCCAGCCCAGCCACGTCTATCGGGCCATGGGACTGAATGTGGATGAGGCCGACCAGGTCATCCGCCTGAGTCTTGGCCGGCATACCACGGAAGGCCATATCACCCGGCTGATGGAATGCCTCAAAACAATTCTCAAAGTCTGATTTTTTCGTTTTCACGGAGGATAACCCATGCAGACCACACAAAAGTTCAACTGGCCTGATTTTCTGCGCAAGGTGGCGGTGATCGCCATCCCTGTGGCGCTGCAAAACCTGCTGACCACCACCGGCAGCATGGTGGACACCATGATGATTGCCCCTCTTGGCAAAAATTCCGTAGGCGCCATTGGCCTTTGCGCGCAGTTTTCGTCCCTGCTGTTTGCGGGTTACTGGGGCTTTGTGGGCGGCGGCATGCTGTTTTTTGCTCAGTACTGGGGCGCCCGGGACGACAACGGCGTGAACCGCTCCTACGGCATGACCCTGCTGTGCATGATGACCGTAGGCATTCTGTTCAGTCTGGCGGCGGTGCTGTTCCCGGAAACCATCATGAAGATATACACCGACAAGGAAAACCTGCAGAAGATCGGCGTGGAATATCTGCGCATTGTGGGCTTTGCCTATCCCCTGCAGGTGTATTCCATGGCCATGAGCGCGCTGCTCCGCTGCACCGAGCGCGTGCGCATTCCCCTGTATGCGTCCATCGCATCCGTGGCTACCAACATTGTCATGAACTACATCCTGATCTACGGCAAGCTGGGCCTGCCCGCCATGGGCATCCGGGGCGCTGCAACCGCTACGGTCATCGCCGCTGTGGTCAACGTGACCGTGGTGCTGATCTGCGGTCGCATCAACCGTCACCCCCATCTGTTCAAGATCAAGCGCCATTTCCGCTGGAACGGCACATTTGTCCGGGAGTATTTCCAAAAGTGCTTCCCCATCCTCTGCAATGAGATCCTCATCGGCGTGGGCAACATGGTCATCAACATCGTCCTGGGCCGCCAGGCAGAGGAAGCCATCGCCGCAACGGCTGTGTTCCGCACCCTGGAAGGCCTGGTCATCGGCTTCTTTGCAGGCTTTTCCAATGCGTCCTCCGTGCTGGTGGGCAAATGCGTGGGCTCCGGCGAGCTGCGCACCGCCTACGACCGGGCAAAGCGCATCGTGTACCTTTGCGGCGGATTCATTTTCCTGATCTGCCTGGGACTGATCATCTTCAACAAACCCATCCTGACGGTCATGAGCCTCAGCGGAGAATCCCTGAAAATCGGCACGGGAATCCTGTGCATCTACTGCGTGGCCGCGGTGATCCGCATGTGCAACTGGACCCAGAACGATACCTTCCGTTCTGCGGGCGACCCCACCATCGGCACGATGCTGGAAATCGCCTTTATGTACCTGCTGCTGATTCCCGCCGTGTGTCTTACCGGCTTGGTGCTCCACGCGCCTTTCCTGGTCATCTTCCTGTGCTGCTACATCGACGAGCCCATCCGGTTTGTGATCATGCATACCCACCTTTATTCCGGCAAATGGATCAAGCCCGTGACGGAAGAAGGCCGGGCCGCGCTGCCCGGGTTCATGGAATCCCTGAAACGCAAACCCTGCTGACATAAGAAAAACCCGCCGTCATCCACAAATGGATGACGACGGGTTTTGTTTTCATCAATCAAAGGCCATGCCGGAGAAGAAGCGCTTGCGCAGCTGGGAAGATCCGCCGCGAGCAGCCAGGGTGGGCAGCTCCCGCTTGTCGTAAACGGTGGCAAAGCACTCGCCGCTGGGATAGTAGCGGAACTCTTCCAGTTCCTGCTTCAGGCAGCTGTCAAAATAGTCGTCCGCCCAGGCGAAATCGCCCTGGAACACAACAAGCTCCTGGTTATAGGCCAGGGACAGGTTATGCAGCGCCGCGGCAAAGCAATGGGCCAGGTACTTGACCACCTTGCGGGCAGCGGGGTCCCCCTCGGCAGAATGGGCAAACAGGCTGCGGAAGGAAAGCTCTTCCTCGGCAAGCCAGACGGGTTGTTCCTGTTCCAGAATCTTGCGGACCTGTTCCAGGCTGATGGCGCTTTCCAGGCAGCTGTGCTTGCCGCAGCCGCACTGGCCGGTATGCACGTCGCTGATCTGCATATGGCCGATTTCGCCAATCAGGGAATCCCGGCCGTTCAGGATGTGGCCCCGCTCAATCATACAGGCGGACACGCCCCAGGTGGTAAACACAGTCAGCAGGCGGCTTTCGGCGTACTCAGGATTGTCCAGCAGCATGGCGCGGCCGGAAGCCTTACCGGCGTTTTCTACAAAATACATGCACTTGTCGCCAAAAATGGAGCGCAGGTGCTCTTCCAGCGGAATATCCACGCCCCAGCCAGGAGCATGGGAATTGTAGCGCAGCACGCCGGTGGAGTAGTCCACCGTACCGGCAACGGACAGCACCACGCCGTACAGTTCATCCATGGGAACGCTTTGCTCGGCCAGGTAGCCTTCCACGCATTCCTTCAGGTAAGTAAAGGCGGCTTCCAGGTTGTTATCCAGCCGGTGTTCATAACGGGCGATGGCATAAACGTCGCTGCCCACCAGGCCGGACAGGGCCAGAGTAATGGCGTCTGGCCACAGGGCGATGGACAGGATCCGCCGGGTATCCGCAAAGACGAAATACTCGGACTTTCTTCCACCGCTGCTGGTAACGCCGCCAAAACCGGCAGACTTTAACACGCCTTGCTCACAAAAATACTGCAAAGCGCGCATAATGGTAGGCTTACTGATGCCGGTCAGCTCATGAATGGCTGCTGTAGTCTGCTTCTGTCCGCCCAGGAAGGTTTCCAGGATTTTTTGACGGTTCACCAGCTTAATATCCGCCGGCACCGCAATTTTGTCGATAGAAATCTTCGTAACCATTTTTTCACCCCGTTCGTTGTAAACAAGGTTATTTTACCACATTTTTTTGACAAAAGAAACCAAAACGGGGCAATTTTTTAAGAAAATTCCAAAACGTTTTTACATAACTTCTTTTATGCTGTCGGCCTTTTCCGTTTTCATCATGGCTTCCGCCCAGCTGACCAGGAATTTGGTGCAGATTTTCCGCTGCTTGGCGGGCATTTCCAAAAAGGTGGTGAGCAAAAGCTGCTCCTGCTCGCTGAGGTGATAGTCCTTGGCCAGCTGCTTGAGATTATTCTTGCCGGAAACGGTAAACATCTCGCCCTTGCCTTCGCGGAGCCACTCTTCGCTGACATTGTAGGTGCGGCAGATGCTCATGACCGTGCGCTCCGTAATGTTGCGCTTGCCGTTTTCAATGCTGGTCATATGTCCCTGGGTCAGGCCCAGGGCTTTGCTGAATTCCGTTTGGGTCATGTGAAGCGTCTGGCGTAATTTCTTAATGCGTTGGGAAATCATAAGCTCCTCCGTAAATCCATATTTGACTTATTGTACATTCACTATATTCGCAGAATGTGTATTTTACATGAACAAAAAAACTTTTTTTGCAATTCTCTTCCCTAATGGGGCTGTTTGTTGTATCATCATCAAAAAAGGAGATTCATACCCCCGCATCTGAAAGGAGGAAGCTGCCGAGGGCAGCGAAATACACATGAGCTTCTCTTTTGCCAGACTGTCCGATCCCACCTATTTTGCAGAAAACAGAATCCCCGCCCATTCTGACCATCTTCTTTACGCCAATATGGAAGAACTTTCCAGCGGAACATCCAGCCTCCGCTGGTCCCTGAACGGCCTGTGGAAGTTTCATCATGCCCTGAATGAAGACCAGGTGATCCAAGGCTTTGAGGCCGCTGGGTACGACTGCCATCCCTGGGCCGATATCCCTGTGCCCGCTCACATTCAGCTGGAGGGGTATGGCGTGCCCCAGTACAGCAATATCCCCTACCCCTGGGATGGCTACCATCAGGTGGATCCCGGCCAGCTGCCCACCACCTTCAACCCGGTGGCCTGCTATGTGAAGTATTTCTATCTGCCCAAAAACATGGAAGGCAAGCGGGTGTTCATCAGTTTTCAGGGCGTGGAAAGCTGCGTGGCGCTGTGGCTCAACGGCCAGTACGTGGGCTTCTCCTCCGACAGCTTCACCCCCCACGAGTTTGAGCTGACTCCCTACCTCCTCCCCGGCGAAAACAAGCTGGCCTGCCGGGTGTACCGTTTCAGCTCGGGCAGCTGGGTGGAGGATCAAGACTTCATGCGGCTCAGCGGAATTTTCCGAGAGGTGTTCCTGTACGCCGTGCCGGAAAAGCACCTGGAGGACGTGGCCATCAAGACCCTGCTGGACGATGCCTATCAAAACGCCACGCTGGACGTTGCCATCCGTCTGATGGGCGACGCAGCCTGGATGCTGAATTTGCAGCTTCTGGACGGGAGCAAAGTCATCACCCAGACGGATGCATCCGGCGACGGCAACGAGACGCATTTCTCTCTGCCCATCGAAAAGCCCGCCCTTTGGAGCAGCGAAAATCCCAAGCTGTACCAGCTGCTTCTGACCCTGACCGCCGCAGACGGCACCGTTCTGGAAGTGACCCAGGAAAACGTGGGCTTCCGCCGGTTTGAAATGAAGGGCGGCGTTATGTGCCTCAACGGAAGGCGCATCGTGTTCAAGGGCGTGAACCGCCACGATTATTGCTGCGAGTTCGGCCGGGCCGTGTCTATCGACCACATCCGCCGGGATCTGCTGACCATGAAGCGCAACAACATCAACGCCGTGCGCACCAGCCACTATCCCAACAGCAGCGCCCTCTACCGCCTCTGCGACCAGCTGGGCCTGTACGTCATCGACGAAAACAACATGGAAACCCACAGTATCTGGGACCAGATCATCCGGGGCCGGAAGCCCAGGGAATACGCCCTGCCCGGCGACCGCATGGATTGGCGGGACATCATGCTGGACCGGGTCAATTCCGTGTACCAGCGGGACAAGAATCACCCCTGCGTGCTGATTTGGAGCTGCGGCAACGAGTCTTTCGGCGGGCAGGTCATCTACGATATGAGCCAGCTGTTCCGCGCCCTGGACGATACCCGGCTGGTGCACTACGAAGGCCTGTTCTGGGACGCCCGCTTCCCGGACACCTCGGACATGGTCAGCCAGATGTATCCCCCGGTGAAGAACATCCGCAAGTTCCTGGAAACAAACCGCAACAAGCCTTTCATCCTCTGCGAGTACTCCCACTCCATGGGCAACTCCACCGGTGCCATGCACAAATACAGCGAGCTGGCCTACGAAGAACCCCTCTTCCAGGGCGGCTTCATCTGGGACTACATCGACCAGACCGTGCGCACCAAGAACCGCTACGGCGAGACTTTCTACGGCTACGGCGGCGACTTTGGCGACCATCCCAATGACGGCAACTTCTCCGGCAACGGCATCGTCTACACCACCGGCGAGGCAAGCCCCAAGATGCAGGAAGTGCGCTACAATTACCAGAACATCGCAGGCACGGTGGGCAAGGACGAAGCCACTATCCACAACCGCCACATGTTCACCAACCTCAGCACCTATGACTGCTTTGCCATTCTGCTCCGGGACGGCGTGGAAGTGGAGCGGCATCTGCTGGCGGATGTGTCTGCTGAACCCATGGAAAGCTGCACCGTGAAGCTGCCCTTCCGCATGAACACCCTCCCCGGCGAGTATGCCGTCACTCTCTCATTCTGCCTGAAGGAGGACTGCGCCTACGCGGGACGGGGCCATGAGGTGGCCTTCATCCAGGGCGTGTACCGGGTGGAAGGCGAATCCGCCCCCGTGGAACACAAGCCCCTGCAAGTGGTACACGGCGCTGCCAACATCGGCGTCATTGGCGAGAACTTCGACCTGCTGTTCAACTCCGTCAGCGGCACGCTGGCGTCCTATCGCTACGGCGGCGTGGACATGTTCAAGACTGCGCCCATGCCCAATTTCTGGCGCGCCCCCACGGACAACGACCGGGGCAACGCCATGCCCGCCCGGTACGGCCAGTGGAAGCTGGCTTCTATGTACCTTTCCGGCACCGATACCCCCGAGCATTCCGACAAGAACTATAGCGCCCTTCCCATCCGCAAGGAGGACGGCTCCGTGTCCCTCACCTTTGTGTACGGCCTGCCCACCACCCCTGCCGCCGAATGCCAGGTCACCTATACGGTGCATCCCTCCGGCAAGGTGGACGTGGCTCTTTCCATGGATCCCGTG
Organism: Clostridia bacterium; assembly: GCA_017937655.1. Lineage (GTDB taxonomy): Bacteria > Bacillota > Clostridia > Christensenellales > Aristaeellaceae > Limiplasma. The sequence goes on from JAGBDE010000001.1 coordinate 128,071, forward strand.
GAAGGCCTCAGCTCCCTGCCCGAGTTTGGCATGCTGTTCAAGCTGGACGCGGACTACGACCAATGGCGCTGGTACGGCCTGGGCCCGGATGAGAACTACATCGACCGCAACCGTGGCGCACGGCTGGGCATCTGGAAGACCACCGCCAAAGAAAACATCTCCCACTACCTCAGGCCCCAGGAATGCGGCAACCGCACCGGAGTCCGCTGGGCTGAGGTGATGGACTTCCGCGGCCGTGGCATCCGCTTTACCGGCGACGAGATGGAATGCTCCGTCCTCCCTTACACGCCCCACCAGCTGGAGAACGCCCTCCACGAGCACGAGCTGCCGCCCATCCATTACACGGTGGTGCGCACGGCCCTGCGGCAGATGGGCATCGCCGGCGACGATACCTGGGGCGCACGCACCCACGACGAATACCTGATTGACAATAGTCAACGGCTGGAATTCCGCTTCAGCTTTGAGGGCATCGTCCGGGGATGATCACGCAGACAGGATGTGATATTGTGAACATCATCGAGCTGAATGAGCAGCAAGTGGAGCAGATCGAGGAAAAGTTGACCGCGTTTGACGACCGGTTTATCCCGCAGAAGCTGGAGGGCAGCATCCAAATCGGCATAGAGGAAAACGGACAGATCGTGGCCGGGCTGGATGCCTGCATCACCACGTTCAAGATCCTGTACGTGTCCACCATGTTTGTGGAGGAAGCCTACCGCAGGCGCGGCTTGGGCAAACGGCTGATGGAAGAGCTGGAAAAGCGCGCCATGGCTATGGGTGTGAACACCATCCGCCTGGACACCTTCAGCTGGCAGGGCAAGGAGTTTTACGAAGCCCTTGGTTACCAGGTAGCCGGAAGCTACGAAAACACCCTGGACGGTTATGCGGAATACTTCTTTGTGAAACGGCTGAAATAAAAGAAAAGCCCCCTCCCTGTGGGAGTTATTATGTAGAGGAAGGTTTACCCCTCCTCGTCATGAGTCGCGGGAAATACAAGTAATTCAAGCAGTTATGGCTTGAAGGGAAACCTTCAAGTACATAGCTGCTTTTTCTATTGCAGCAGAAAGCGAGGATACCCCATGAAACTGACCTATCGGCGTTGCGGAAACTACTACCTGCCCAACATCGGCATCCCTGCCGAGGACATGCGCCCGCTTGGCAAGTACGGCAGAATGCGCATGCGCTATCTACGGGAGCATCGTTCCCTCCTGTTCAATCAGCTCCTGCTGTC